>CAZTYM010000071.1:0-1704 GCA_964617475.1 uncultured Thiotrichales bacterium | reverse complement strand
CTTCTAACAAATTATCTATTTCTTCAATAATCTGATTAAACTGAAACTTATCTGCGCGTTTTTGAATATCATCAAGGAGTGTTCTAGGTAAAAGCCTATGGTCGCCGAGCTTTGCCAATGATTCATTAATGCCCTTGTAATAACCTAGTTCAGCATATGTTTTTATTTCACGTAGATGGCCACTCGCCTCAGTGCTAATGTCGCTTGGGCTATTGTTATTTTTAGGTGTTTTTTCTGTTTCATTAAATCGATACACCCACTGGATTTTTAGAAGCTGACTAATTTTTTCTAGTAATGCCTGCGTATTAATAGGTTTAACTAAATAGTCGTCATAATTGTCAATGGCTGCGACTGTTTTAGTCTTCTCATTTGCATCTGCTGAGACCATGATGATGGGTGAGCGAATTTGTTTGCTGCGAAGTTCTTCTGCTAACTCATAGCCAGACTTTCCTGGCATGGTGACATCTAGAATGAATAGGTCTGGAGTATTTTGCTCGATAAGCTGGGTGCAATCTTCGGCATCTTTAGCCTCTATGGTATTGAAACCCAACGGTACCAGTAAATCAGAAATTAAGCCGCGATGGATGGGCTCATCATCTACCACGAGAATAGTTTTTGCGTCACCTAAATAACCCTGCACTGGTTTTGATTCAGGGATCACATCGCGGTCAGTATCAACACGAGATAGCATCAGGCTTACTTTGAATTCGCTACCGTTCTTAGGGGAGCTATTTATTTTTAGTTCTCCACCCATGATTTCAGTGAGTAATTTGACAATCGTTAAGCCAAGTCCCGTGCCGGAAATATTGGGTACACTATTATCACGTACGCGCTCAAATGGGTCTAAGACACGAGATAGGTTTTCTTCACTAATACCGACGCCGGTATCGCGAATACAAAACTCGGCGACTTGATTACGGTAATTGACGACGAAGTCGATATGGCCTTTTTCCGTGTAGTTGATAGCGTTCGAGAGGAGGTTGATCAATATCTGCTTTAAGCGCTTTTCATCACCAATCACTGTTCGAGGTATGGCGGTAAGGCATTGGTAGTTAAACGCAATACCTTTGCTTTGGGCACGTAATGAGAACATTTCAACAAGTTGTTCTAATAACTCGGGTAGCTTTATGGTATTGCGATATATATCGAGTCTACCGGCTTCAATTTTTGAAATATCGAGTAAGCCTTCGATTAGATCAGCAAGGTGTTCGCCATTGCGGCGAATAATATTCAAACCTTTAGCGTTATCTACAGGTGTATCCGGTTTGTCGGCTAAAAGCTGTGCATAGCCTAGTATCGATTGTAGCGGAGTCCGCAACTCATGGCTGATACCCGTCAAGTAGCGGCTTTTCGCATTATTAGCATTTTCGGCCACTTCTTTGGCTTCTTGTAAAGATTGGTCAGTAATTTTATGCGCCTCAATCTCTTCTATGAGGCGTTTTGTTTGACGATTGGATTCTTGTTGCGCGACTTCTCTACTGTCATGTGCAAGCAAAAATAGCCAAGAGATGACACCGAAGACGATCATTAAAATAAAAAAGACGGTTAATAAGGTATCCGATAACAGTTCTTGTTGAACTGGATCGCTTGGACTATATTGATAATTAATGAGGATAAGTAGGGCAGCAAGTAATACATTAACTGCAGAGAAAATAGCTAAAAATCGGCCAACACGAGAATTTAATAAGTCGACGATTCGCTGTG
>CAZTYM010000070.1:0-2157 GCA_964617475.1 uncultured Thiotrichales bacterium | reverse complement strand
TACAAAAAATATGAGTGTCTATACAAATACCCTAGATATTCAAGACGGTATCTACGTTTGCTGAATAGTTTTATGAATTTAAGGCAAGAAGAATTAATAGTTCTACACCTCTTATCTTTTCATCAGACGGAATCTCGATTTTGATATTTTATAAAGTATATGCTCTGCTAATGGGTGGTTTCCTGGTAAATCCGGATGCATAAAGTTTTGATTGGAGTCTTCCATACCTAGTCGTTCCATTACAGCGCGAGAACGTTGGTTTGCGATAGCAGTGAATGAAACGACTTCATCCAGTTTTAGTGTTTCAAATGCATATTGGAGCGAGGCTTTTGCGCCTTCAGTTGCATAGCCCTGGTTCCAGAATTTTTTATGTAAGCGCCAACCAACCTCAACACAAGGTGAAAAAGGTAGGTTAGCTTTAGGTTTGTGGAGGCCAACAAAGCCAATAAACTCTCTGATGTCTTTTAGTTCTACTGCCCAAAAGCTCCAACCGCGCTCGGTAATGAATTTGCGGCAAGTATTGGCAATTTCATCGCTTTCCTCGCGACTTAAACATGCTGGAAAATAATGCATTACTTCGGGGTCAGCATTTAGCTCAGCGAA
The DNA here is from genome assembly GCA_964617475.1 of uncultured Thiotrichales bacterium. GTDB lineage: Bacteria > Pseudomonadota > Gammaproteobacteria. The sequence continues at coordinate 1,554 of CAZTYM010000070.1, read as the reverse complement.
TATAGGGTAATCTTGGTCCTGCCATTGCCTAAGCATTAATCGTTGGGTTTCTAATTTACGTAATATCATGGAGTCTAAACCTAAGGAATAGAGTGCCCTATGTTATTCAAAGCAAAGCGTAATCTGGGGAGAGTATAATTATTCCTGGATGCCATTGCATTGAATTCAGGCTAAATTTACTGCATCGTAGAAACCATGCTGACGTTTAAAGCTATTTAAAATCGAACTCTCAGATATTAGGCTCCTATTCGCTGAGAGTGACAATTTTTGATAAAGAAGTTTTGTAGCCCGGATAGAGCGAAGTGGCATCCGGGAGATTTCTTAAAGTTTTTTCTTCCGGGGTTTCATTACATTGCATCCAGGCTACGCGCACTGTGCAGCCGATTATTATAAGCCATTGTTCTTGAGCTTACGCATCTCATCAATTAAATGACTGTGCACAATAGACGCAAGTTTTTTAAGCGGCTCAATAAGTTCATCACTGTAGAACCTTTCATAACCACGTACAGAAAATGATGAGCCTGGACCAAATTCTGCTGATTGGTATTCAAGGTCATTATGCGCAAATAACTTATTCCTGATGTCCTCGAACTTTTTATGTAGAGGCTTTAATTCTTTGGGAATACCTTTTTGATTTATGCGTAATCCTTTTTTTTGATTTTCGCCTCTATTGTCAGAGAATGGTTTTACATAAGAAACAACAGCATCCCTAAATAAAGCCTCTCTCAGATAGGCGTTATCAGTTTCAGCAAGTATGTTGAGGGATTTTTCCACTCTTTCCATATCTATGAGGGAAAGATGCCTTAAAACATATTTTTCTTGGTTTGGTGTCAGCATGCTTTTTTTGCTTATAACGCTTCAACAACCAGCGCAGTTTCGTAGCCCGGATAGAACGAAGTGGCATCCGGGAGATTGGCTATTGTTTTTTCTTCCCGGATTTCACGATGTTTCATCCGGGCTACGTTTGATTTTTCTATATTTCTCAATTTCCATAATTACTGCCATTGCTGGCATCCAAAATAAAAGGAAAATAATAGCATTAGTTCCATATTTAAAGCTCTTTAAGCATCTTCAAATACGCTTGTTCATCTGGCTGGGTTTGATTGCGTTGTGCTTGCCACATGATTTCACCGAGGCAATCCATGATGCGGTGTTCGCCTTCGTGTTCGTCGCCGGCTTTTTTGCAGATTTTTTGGTAGGCATCGCGTATGCCGACGGGGCGGTTGGTGCTGAGTTGTTCGTAAATGGCGATGTGCATGCCCATGTGGAGAAAGGGGTTGGTTTCGCCAAATTCGGAGAGGTATTCGCGGCCGATGGCGGCGTCTTCTTTTTCTAGCAGGGGGTGATATTCTGGATGTTTGGCGACGATATCAGCGACGATTTCTTCGAGCTGTTCCATGGGTTCGTTATTTTGCTTTTTCTTCCATGAGTTGATGAAGAACAGTCTGAGTTGGTCGCGATCTTGGGTAAACATAATCCTTAGACTTCGGTTTTTTCCTTATATTCGCACAGGTCTTCAATAATGCAAGAGCCACAGCGTGGTTTGCGGGCAAT
>CAZTYM010000069.1:0-2405 GCA_964617475.1 uncultured Thiotrichales bacterium | reverse complement strand
AATAAAGAAAAACCCAGTATGGTGATAGTGGATTCCATTCAAACCATATTTAGTGAGTCATTAAGTTCAGCGCCGGGTTCGGTGGCGCAAGTGAGAGAAAGTACTACCAAACTAGTGCAGTTTGCTAAACGTAATGGTTGTATTTTGCTTATTGCAGGTCATGTTACAAAAGAAGGTAATCTTGCCGGCCCACGTGTGTTAGAACATATGGTTGATACTGTGCTTTACTTCGAAGGCGATGCCAGCAGTCGTTATCGTGTATTACGTTCAGTGAAAAATCGCTTCGGCCCCGTGAATGAAGTCGGTTTGTTCGCTATGACAGAGCAAGGTTTAAAGCCTGTCAGCAACCCTTCAGCCATATTCTTATCTCAGCATGAGAATCCCGTAGCTGGTAGTGCTATCACAGTGACTTGTGAAGGTAGTCGTCCTATATTGTGCGAAGTACAAGCGCTGGTTGCTGATAGCCCGCATTCACAGCCTCGCCGCGTTGCCTTAGGCGTAGACGGTAACCGTTTAGCCATGTTGCTCGCTTTGCTCTATCGTCATGGTGGCACCAGTTTGCATGGCGATGATGTCTTCGTAAATGTGGTGGGCGGTATGCGTATTACCGAAACCGCATCAGATTTAGCTGTAGTGCTGGCCGCTTTATCCAGTTATAAAAATAAACCTTTACCGGAAAAAACCGTGATCTTCGGAGAGCTAGGTTTGGGTGGTGAGATTAGGCCAATCTCTAATGGTCAAGAAATGCTTAAAGAAGCTGCCCGACATGGTATTACCAAAGCGCTGATTCCAAAAGCCAATGCGCCGAGGAAAGGAATAAGTGGTTTGGAAATAGTGAAGTTAGATTCACTTGAGCAAGTGTTGAATTATCTATAACACTACCGTCATTCCCTTGGAGAAGGGAATCCAGGGTCTGCACCCCTTAAAACCCGTTCACCCTGAGCCTGTCGAAGGGTGAGCCAGTCGAAGGGTGGCCTCACCACGTAGTCATCTCCGTAAAAACGGCAATCTATGTTTCGCCGCTTACTTCGTAAGCTTACGCGACTTACTTTTTTCATAAAAAGTAAGCAAAAAACTTGCTCCTGATCAGCCGTACTTCGTATTCCCTCACTCATACTCGAAATACACGGGCCTGCGGAACTCTCTTTACTAAAGTAAAGCTCAAACAGTCCTCGGCCTAATCGCGTATTTTAAGCACTCGTTCGGCGACTGATAAAGTCGCGGGAAATAGCCAGTTGCCATAATTAGTAGATAGGTAGTACTATTTAAGTAAGTAAAATAATCATATTCAGCACAAGCTGCTTCTATAGACATGGAAGATTGTTCACCCGCTAAAAGTTGTTTACCGATTCCGCAGAATAGGCTGTTAGGCGCTAGGAAGGAAAATGGCTAGGAAAATATCTATGTCTCAGTTTCGAAACAAGATGAGGCAATTGCAGAATAAGCAGAAGCAGACAATAGACAAATACAATCGCGAAGTCAGACAGTACAATCAAAAAGTTAACCGCGCCATAAATCAATACAATAATGAGGTTAGAAAACACAATGCGAGAGTAAGAGCCAATCGTCAAAAGATTGCGTCAGAGCTACGCAGAATCAAATCGAGTACTGCTGCTATTCGTTATAAGACGATTAGAACGTCTGCAATCGCATTAAATAACCGTTATGAACAATTAGATGCAAGAGAACGAGAATTTGAAAATGTTAACAATGGCGCCTCTTTTCTTGATCTATCAGAGAGAGAAAATGCCAATAGCCTAGAAGTCAGTAATTTGCTGGAATCTAATACCGGGGGAGAAGCTAGCAACGTTGATCCATCGATATTACTTAGAAGTGATATTGATGAAATATTGGCGTCAATAACACCAGAGCTCGGTGATCGATGGAAAGGAGCATTGTTTTCTCTAAATCCCAACAATCCGGATGCTGCTCGTCATTTCTGCACAAGTGCTCGCGAAGTATTTATACAAATCCTAGATATAAATGCTCCAGATAATCTAGTAGAGAAAGAAGAGCCGAACTGCGCTAGAACAGAAGCAGGTGTACCAACGCGTAGAGCGAAGATTAAATTCATGCTTAGACGCGCAGGAATTATTAATGAAGCGGCGACTGATTTTGTTGATGAAGACGTAAATAATGTTCTTAATCTCTTTCGAGTATTTAATGATGGAACTCATGGGTCATCTGGCAAGTTTTCCATAAGTCAGCTTTTATCGATAAAGACTAGAGTAGAAAATGGTATTACATATTTGTCGTCCGTTGCTGGTAGCGCCTAACAAATTACTCAACCAGGATGCGCGCAACACGCGCACCTGTTAGCTCAACCGTTAATAAAAGTAATAAAAGGAGTCAGTCCCACTGCTGTCCCAGATAATTAATAAGAGAAGCCTTGCGTATTAAAAGTT
>CAZTYM010000068.1:0-2558 GCA_964617475.1 uncultured Thiotrichales bacterium | reverse complement strand
CGCGCTCTAACATTTTACGATCCACGCCAGGCAGGGGCGATGACACCCAATCAATTGACTCACTGTCTGCGACAGCTCGAACATCTAGATTGTCGTTAATTTTCATATCGTAACCTGTTATAAAAAATACTAATTAAGCGCTTGCACTTTGACGTGCTGAGACTTCACCATGCCAACGGTTTAAATTTGGATAATCTTCAAGTTTGGCAATTTCGGCAAACACAGCAAAATCAATGGCACATAATGCAGTGATATCAGCAATAGAAAAATTATCGCCTGCAACGAATTTCTTAGATGCGAGTTCGTCGTCAAGTGTTTTCATCGTTGCAATGGTACGCTCTCGGTTTTTCTCACCCCAGTCTTTATTTTGGTAAAGCTCAAGCGCACCTAGACCTGGAGTAGCATGATGAAAATAAGTGGTTGATGCATCCATCAAACCTTCTTCTACTCGACGTTGCCACATAGAAATATTAGCTTGCTCAGCCGCGGTACTGCCCATTAGAGAAGGTGATGGATTAGCAGCTTCAAAATAACGTGATATCGCAACACAACCACTGATATGGCTACCATCATCCAACTCTAAACATGGAACCGTAGCACCTGGGTTTTTCGCTTTATAAGCTGCAGTGCGATGCTCACCTTCGGGCACATTAATTTGTTCGCGCTCGATATCCACACCCTTTTCAGCCAAGAACATACGTACACGACGTGGATTTGGGAAAGGTTCAAATTCGTAAAGTTTCATCTTTAACTATCTCCTGGATTAAATACTACCTAACGTACGGTAGTTTTAATCTAAGCGCTCTAGCAGATAATGTCAAGCTTAATATTAAATACGCTCAATGACAGACGAATAAGCTTCTAACTTATTGATAACAAAGGATAAACCAACGGAAAAGGAGGTTATCTAGAGAAAATTTATTTGTGATTGGGAGACCCTAAGAAAGAATTTCTGCTCTCAATGCGTCGACAGTTTTCCTAACATTGTTCTTATTTGCGGTTGCGCGGCTAACTATCAGTGCCCCTTGCAGAGTGTCCAATATTAAGCCCGCAACGACTTCAGGCGCCCCATCAAAATCAAAAGCACCGTTCTCCTTACCCATAGCTAAAATGGCAGCTAAGCATTTTTTGCTCTCGGCAAAAAATAAAGTGACTTCTTTTCTCACTTCTTCAGGTAGCGCCATATACTCCCCAGCTAGAGCACCACATAAGCAGATTTTCTCGCCGTTCTTACCCAAATTTAGATAAGGAGAAAAAAACATATCGATCAATTTCGATGGGTTGCTATTTTTTTTTGACAGTATTTCATCGTACATATGAGCAAAATTTTTACGATAGCGATCGACCACCGCTACAGCCAAAGCGATCTTGCTTGGAAAGTGATGCATGATGCTAGGCTTTTTAATGCCTACTTCTTGAGCAATATCGTTGAAGCTCATCGCACTATAACCGCGAGATTGGATAAGCTCTTGAGTAACGTCGAGTATTCGATCTGATGTATTTTGAACTGTCATTACTATTAACTTTAAGAATTCAAAACCAATATATACCTATTTTTTTAGAATTCAAACCAGTACAGCATAGAAGATAGCGCATAAAAGTATCGCGGCAACCAAATCTGTAACCTCGCTCAAAAGTGAAAACACTATACAGATTGCTATATTGGAGGTGAAATACACCTTTTACGATGAATATCATGCTTTCCCAAAAGGCACTTAGTTACATAGCCCTCACCTAAGTAAACATGCATGGTACATAAAGGAAGATGATACGTTAATTTATGTTAAGACAAGACATTTGGAGAAACAGAAACTCTAAGAGATCAGCAGCTTGGAAAGGTGTCTTACAGTCGTTATAGTTATATCTAGCCTAACTTGTTCTGACAATAATTAATATTTTACGATCATCGACCAAGCGAATATTGCCGAGCTCCTCAGCACTAACCACGCGGCCTTCAACATTATCAGCATCAAATACCGCCACTTGCTTTACATGCTGGCGAATTATTTCAACTTTCTCAGGTTCCTCACTTTCCCATAATGCAAGAAAATGACGCAGTTGGTAACGCCGTTCGTTAACAACACTTTCAACATGTAAGCGACCGGAATTATCGTGGGTGTGTATCTCGCGAAAACAACGTTCTTCTTCAGGCCCGCGCTTTATTCCTAAGTCCTTAATAGGTGTCAATACTTGTCGGCCACCATCGCTTTGCTCAAGCACGACCCAGAGCGTAGGGTGATCATGATAGGCCAATTCACCATCGATACATATCGGCAGCTGTTTATCGCTAGGCCAAGCAATATCTTCATCAGCAGGCCAATCTGTCTCTTGAGCCAAGACTGAAGTCAATACAAACATTTGCGCTAGAAAAGCAAAAATTAAAAGCTTTGACTTATAACTTTGGCATTTCATGTCTTCTCCTCGCATGTTAAAACCAATAAAAAATACATAGCACCGCAAAAGCCATTTATTTTACAAACCCCAATTAAAAAGGGGACTGACTCACTGCTGTCCCAGATAAATGAAATGTAAGAGGCTTAAACCGCGAGGTGTTATAC
>CAZTYM010000067.1:0-2863 GCA_964617475.1 uncultured Thiotrichales bacterium | reverse complement strand
CACTACAGTACCGCAGCACCACCGGCTATCGCGCATGCAACATTAACCAGCTTAGATATCATAGAAAACGAAACCTGGCGACGCGAACATATCGCCAACCTAATTAAACGCTTTCGCCAAGGCGCCAAACAACTTGGCTTACAGCTGACAGAATCTGAGACGCCTATTCAAGCTGTCATACTCGGTGATAATCAAACCACTCTCACCGCAAGCGAAAAACTAAAATCTCAAGGCTGTTACGTCACAGCGATCCGGCCACCGACGGTAGCTAAAGGCATGGCGCGGTTACGTATTACACTATGTGCAAATCATACGGAAGATGATATTGAACAATTGCTTAACTCTCTAGAGAACGTACTAGTATCATGAACGTGCCAACTATTGTTTTAGTCCATGGCTGGGGCGTTGATAGTGATGTTTGGCAAGCGCTGCAAACCGAACTTAAACCATTACCTAGCGTCACACTTAGCCTACCTGGTTATGGCGATCAATACGACAACTCCACAGAATGGAAACTTGATAGCTTGGCGGAAGACCTCGTCGAACGTTCACCTTCTCATGCCATCTGGGTAGGATGGTCTTTAGGTGGTTTACTCGCCGCTGTAACGGCACTGCTCTACCCGCAGCACATTAAAGCCTTGTTCGCCATCGCCACCACGCCTTGCTTCACACAACGTGCAGACTGGGATTGTGCAATGAATCAATCTACGTTTGAAACGTTTAAGCAATCTTGCCAAAAAAACATAGAAGAATGCTTAAAACAGTTTCAAAAACTCATCGCTGTCGGCACTGACAAAGCCACAGTAAAACAAACACGCGAGCTAACATGCACTGCTTCTAAAGAAACGCTACTGAAAGGCTTGGAAATTTTAGAACATACCGACCTAAGACCGGCTTTCGGTAATCTAAGCTGTCCAACGCATCAGTTATTTGCGGCAAACGATGCATTAGTCCCTGTTGCAGTCAGCCAAGAAATAAAAAGTCATTCCAACAAAATTGACACCTCGATTATTCATGATGCTTCACATGCTTTGCCCTTAAGTCATAGCAAAGTCATCGCTCAACATATTAGACGCAGTATTCATGTCTAACACTGATAACCAAGAAGCTTTTCTTCTCGATAAACAACAAATTCGTCGTGCCTTTGATCGCGCCGCAGATTCGTATGATGCCTACGCCAAATTACAAGATGAAGTCGGCCAGAGAATGCTTTCGCGATTGGATTATATCAATATCGAACCTAAACATTTAATCGATATTGGCTGTGGTACCGGCAAACTCACCAAGCAACTTATACAACGCTATAGCAAAAGCAATATCATAGCCTTTGATCTTGCCGAAGGCATGTTACAAAAATCAAAACAACTCTATGCCAAAGGCTTTAAACAGTTCTTTGATCAAGACGGCAAACGTATCCAGCATCTCTGCGGTGATGCAGAATCACTACCACTCATTGATAATAGTCTAGATTTTGTTTTTTCCAATGTGACTTTTCAATGGTGCAATAATCTCGATAAGGCTTTGCAAGAGTGTTACCGCGTATTGGCACCTGGCAGCCTGATTCTATTTTCCAGTTTTGGTCCCGACACACTGAAAGAATTAAGAAGCGTTTGGCAGCAAGTTGATAACTATAATCACGTCAATGCCTTTTTGGATATGCATGATGTCGGTGACGCATTAATACGCTCAGGCTTTCAATCACCGGTACTCGATGTAGAACAATTTACTTTGACCTATGACACACTCAAAGATCTTATGACCGAGCTTAAAGCCATCGGCGCACATAATGTTACCGCTGGTAGAGCACGCGGACTCACCGGTAGAAAACGATTAGAAAAAATCACTCAAAACTATGAGCAGTTTCGTCATGATGGTCGCCTACCCGCAAGCTATGAAGTTATCTATGGCCACGCCTGGGTGCCGGAACAAAAAACCAGAAAAGAAGAAGACAACATCGAAGTGAAAATTTCTTTAAAACAATTAGGCCGGCGTTAATATCATTATGAGCAAAGGTTTTTTTATTACCGGCACCGATACCGAGATAGGCAAAACCACCATATCTCTCGGCATTATCACAGCCTTAAAAAATGCAGGTCATAAAGTCTCTGCGATGAAGCCCGTTGCAAGTGGTAGTCAACTAATAAATGGACAGCTACGTAACGACGACGCGTTAAAACTGATCAATGCCTGCAATACCCAGCTCGATTACGACGAGGTTAACCCTTATTGCTTCGAACCGCCTATCGCTCCGCATATTGCTGCACAGCAAACAAATACGGCAATCAACATCGAAAACATCTGCGCGCTTGCGGAAGAACACAAAACACAAAGCGACTACTGCATCATCGAAGGCGTCGGCGGCTGGGAAGTGCCACTCAACGACACACATACTTTAGAAGACTTAGCAATCGCTCTTAAGCTTCCAGTTATTCTCGTTGTGGGCATAAAACTCGGTTGTATCAATCATACCTTACTCACCGCTAAAGCCATCCAGGATTCAGGCTTACCCCTTGCTGGTTGGACCGCCAATCATTGCGAACCAGATACCAATAATGCAGATGAAATAGTCGAAAGCTTAAAACAACTTATCGACGCACCATGTATTGGAGTTGTGGAGTTTATGGATAAGGTTAATGCTGAGATGGTTGTAGATCAGTTAGATATTGCCAGTCTCATATAGCTTCATTATTCATTGGTTTCTGTTTTCGCCTTTTTTGGCGACCTACTTTTTATGAAAAAAGTAGATCGCGCAAGCTTCCATAGGAAGCGGCGAAATAGTCTATTGAAAAGAACTGGATACCCGCTTTCGCGCACTGCTGTCCGGAATAAATAGTCTGTTTTGTTGCTAAGGTATTGTAGTTGC
>CAZTYM010000066.1:0-3523 GCA_964617475.1 uncultured Thiotrichales bacterium | reverse complement strand
TAATTATCAGCTACTAATTTTCCACCACCCAGAACTCCTAAATAATTCTTCACATTAAAGAATAGATTAATAAGCTTTTATGATTTGCTAGTGAATTTAATTTCTTCTTACATTAAAAACCCTAGTATTTTCGCTAGCACTTGGCAGTTGGCTACGGTTTATTTCTACTTCACTTAGCACAAGACCAATCCCTCTTGCATAATAACTTGATATAAATCTACTAATCACTGTAGGAACTAAACCATCGTTGGCATTTCTATCTGTTTGTTCAAAACAAGTTATAAGAATAACATCATTAAATACATCGGTTCCGACGCTAATAGGCGCATCTACATCTGCCAGGTTAAAAGTATCAAACTGATCGGCTAGATCGCAATTGAGTATACTAGTAAAAGTAGACCCAACTTCGCCTTGTTGAATGGATGACGCGTTAGTTAAACCACTGAGACGGAAAGCTGGACGTCTAGCGTCAAAATCAATTATAGATAAACTAGATGGATTATTAATTAATCCGTTAAAAACCACATCAAAAAAAGGATCCGCAAACCCATCAATAGTTGTGCTTATCTGATCATTAGTAATGACTGTAGTACTATCGACGCCTCCGCCTATAGTTTCAATCGTATTTTCATCCACTCTTGTTTCATTAAATTCGAAATTACCAAATACATTGCCCTCGATAGTCAATGTTTCAAAACTCGTAAATATTGAATTGCCTATTGTTTCTAAAACATCGTTATAGAGATAGTCCGTAAGATCAAAACCGCCTGTAGTCACACCATCTCCATTTCCGATGGCAGGAAAACCATTGCCACCATCACTAGTATTCCCATCCATAACATTCCCAGCGGCACTATCAACGATAGCAGTTGTAACAACCTCACGCTCGCCAGGAGTTATTAAGGTACCGGAAAAACTGGCGGTTGAACCGTTCTGCGTAACTGAAACAGTATAATTGGTCGGCAAAGTTCCGCTACTATGCGAAACTTCTACACGATAATTGCCAGAAGGTGGTTGCTCGTTATAAACAATAGTTTCTGGTCCAAAACCATCAATATCATCAGCCAGTAACTGACCACCGCTACCACTGACTAAGTTATTAAAGAAAATTTCTGTGCCATCAGGTTCAATTACGCGAAGGTCTAAATCCGCATCGGTAACCCAAGTTAGTGTAATTTCCAATGTATCTGCTCCATCAGTGTTAGCATCACTACCATCAGTATTACCATCATCAGACCCGTTGTTTACATCATCACTTCCATTAGTTCTACTTAAAGAGTCAGACCCACCATAGACATAGACAGCACCTTCAAATTGAAATGGTTCCTGACCATCATTTGGATCATTGTTAATCCCTGTCACCAAAGAACTTTCCCCTATAGCACTAACAACTAAAGTAGCCCCATCATCATTTAACGCAACACTTTTCGCAGGAACACCTTCACTTAGGACTATGTTATTGAACATAAAACCTCCAAGAAATGCGCCAAGACCGAATTGTGAGCGGTTTACATTAGTTTTGATGTAAGATATCTGACTCCAAGTTAGATCTACGCGCTCAAATAAATAAGTCGCACCTGCATCTTCTGAAGAATTATCTAATTGGCTACCGTTAATACCTACAGAACCACTAGCTTCTCTTGGCGCACCTACAGCAATCAGACTGCCGTTTTGGTTTATGTCTAATGACGCTCCAAACTGCTGGCCTAGTACAGTGTCTCCTACATTACCACGACCATTGGGTATCGAAGCTGTATTACTTTGCTTAATATAGGCTTGCTGACTCAAACTTTGGCCAGACCTTTCGAACACATAAACAGCACCTGAAGCATTTATAAGGTTCTCTGTCTGATCACCACCAATCCCTGTCGAACCCCCATCCTCAAGTGGAGCACTAATAGCAACCGTACCTCCATCACCACTGATCGCTACACTATACCCAAAAAAGTCTCCACTACGCATTTGCGGCTCAACCAAGTCAGGCTTGATAAATGCTTGTTGCGACCAATCTTCACCGTTTCGCACAAACAGGTACGCCGCTCCCGATTCCTGAAACGCTAGTTCCCCAAAATTCCCATTGGTTCTAGTGGAAAAGTCAAATGTTGTACCTCCGCTTACACCATTGAAGATACCCACATCCAGACTATTTTCAGTAGGTGCACCAACTATTAACGAATTACCATCATCACTTAAATCTAGTGATATGCCAAAATTAGCTTGTACACTACCTTGAACTTGAGATTGATCAATACTATTGTTGTGTTGCTTAATATAAGACTGCTGAATCCAATTTGTTCCTGACCGTGAAAAAATAAAAACGGCACCATTAAAAAAGTTTCTTCCCCGGGCGTTCACATCTGATACGGTAGTCACTGGTGCAGATTCACCGTTAAAAACACCATTTGCATGACCATCGTCTCTTGCTGCACCAACTGCTAGAGTGTTTCCATCTGCACTCAGAGCAATATCACTACCAAAACCCGCTGGGATGAAAGTTTGCTGGGTAAAATCTGGTCTTGCGTTTAGGTTATTGTGAGGTTTTAGATATGCTTGCTGATTCCATGTTTCACCACTCCTGGTAAAAACAAATACTGCCCCAAATGTTTCCCCTGGGAGTAAATCAGCGCCCCCTGTCGAACCAGCAAATACACCAACTTCTGGACTATTGTCGCCGAAAGCTGACACTGAAAGCGTATCACCACCGTTATTGAGCGCTACACGTCCACCAAAAAACTGGCCTACATGGGCATTGTGCGCTTTTAAATATGCCTGTTGACCCCACCTACCATCAGAGGATCGAGTAAAAATATAAACCGCACCAGAGGAATTTAATTGAGATTGTAAATTACCATGCGAGAGACCTCCTTGAGTTCCTGCAAATACGCCCCTATCAACGCTAGACTCAAAAGGTGCACCAACCGCAAGTGTAGAGCCATCACCACTGACACTAACTGAATATCCAAATTGCTTAGCAGCACCAGAAAACTCTGGCGTTGGGTTATGAGCTTTAATATAAGTTATACCTTCTGCTAGGTTTCCCGTTACATTAACAGTGGCAGCATCACTACATGTAGAACTATCAATACAGTTTTGCAATAGATACTCGGCATTGACACGCAAATGAATTGGCACGCCAAAAGTAACAGAACTTGTTCCTTGAGGAATATCTTCGCCCAACTGTCCAAAGCCAGACTGACCGTCAGGATCTTCAAATAAGCGATAGAAATTAGCAGTGGAAACATTTGGAATTGAAAATTGAAAACCTTCTGGTGTTACATTAAGAGCAAATGTATTACCACTACCAGGGTCACCTGATCCACCAGCTCCATTTCCTGCATTATCATCGATATCACCTGTAGCAGATTCGTTATTAGACGAAGAAGAACCACCCCCACCGCAAGCCACAAGAAAAAATGAAAACAAAATAGGTAACAAAAATCGAGACGCAGACATCATCTCCTCCCAATAAATAGTTATCAAAATTGATTCGCAAAATTAATTACAAATAAACTCATAGTTCGAT
>CAZTYM010000065.1:0-3597 GCA_964617475.1 uncultured Thiotrichales bacterium | reverse complement strand
GTGATGTTAGGGCAGTACTGCATATGGCCACTCTGGTAGCGGTGCGACATAATCCTGTTTTAAAACAGTTTTACTCTCGACTATGCCAAGCAGGTAAACCCAAGAAAGTGCCTTTAACGGCATCTATGAGAAAACTGATCGTCATCCTCAATGCTATGGTAAAACATCAAACACATTGGCAATGTACTGAGTAAATACTTGACAATCAACACAGTTGCTTGGGGTAAAAACGGGAATCCAGATTTTACAGGGGTCAGTACCTCGTTTTCTGTTTTATGAAAACGGGTCTGTTACCCCTTAAAATCAACCGACCGTCATTCCGGGCAATACGGAGTATTGAGCCGGAATCCAGGTCATTCAGATAAAAACCTTTCGCCGCTTGCTATGCAAGCTGATGCGACTTACTTTTTTCAAAAAAAGTAAGCAAAAAACTAGCTCCTAATCACCCGGCCTTCGGCTTCCCTCGCTCGCTGCGCTTACTCATACAGTCCTCGGCCTTATCGTATATTTCAACCACTCGCTCGGCTGCTGATAAAGTCGCGGGAAAGCAGGGTAGCCATTTGCCATATTTATATTGCAAATAGTATTATCTGTCTATAACAAATCACATGCAGCGAAAAGCTGCCCTCGTTAAACAGGGAGTAATTGGTTTTGCAATGGAGATGTTTTCTAGAAATATATTTAAAGATAGAGATTTTTTCTATTGAGTGAAGTGTATGGCCCTCTGAAATACTGTTTTGGACTAAATTTATGGATGATGCTAAGAGCTGTTTTGTTATTGCGCCGATTGGTGATGAAGATTCAGAAACAAGAAAAAGGTCGGATAAAGTATTACGGCATATCATTAGGCCTGCTGCCAAAGAATGCGGTTACAACGCAATTCGGGCTGACGAAATTGATAAACCTGGAATTATTACTAGTCAAGTAATACAGCGAGTAGTTGGCGATTCTTTAGTAATAGCGGATCTTACGGAAACGAATCCTAATGTCTTTTATGAGTTGGCTATTCGACATGCTATTCGAAAGCCATTAGTCCAAATAATTCAAAAAGGAGAAAGAATTCCTTTCGATGTGGCAGGATCTAGGACTATATATTTTGATCCCACTGATTTAGATAGTGTTGATGAGGCAAAAAAGGCGATCATCGATCAAATAAGGTCTCTTGAGGTGGCTCCTTCTGATATCGAAACACCAATTTCACTTTCTTTAGATTTGCAAGTGCTAAGACAGAGCGAGGATCCAGAAGAAAGGTCTTTGGCTGAGCTTGTGGCTGCTATCAATACTCTAAGCAGTGACTTAGGTAAGTACAATGAAAATTTACCGAAAAACTTTGAGCTTGGGGTAATAAATGAGTTAATAGAAACTATTGATAATTTACCTAAGCGAGTTGCTAGAGAATTAGCAAGGAAGTCTAGCTCATTAGGAAAACCTAAGGCTTTAGATCCTTTTGTTCTCCGTGAACTTACACGAATGGTGTCTAAAAGATCAAGTGGGCCTATATCGATCCTAATAGTGCTGAGTTTCTATCGTGACCAATTGCCTTGGCTTTATGAACTTGGGTTAGAGGCATATAGAAGAGCAAATTCGGGTGATTGGAAAGGAGCAAGAAATGTAATCAAGGATTTGAGAGCTACGGCGGAAATGGCGTTAAGAGGGCCGTTAATGGAAGAACTTTTTGAAAACAAAAAAGAAGCATTTATATTGAGTGATGAGTTGCCTTTTTTACTTGAGAGAATAATTGAAGAGTCAATGCATGTATCAGAGGTATAAGCTCTGAGCGTATTGATATTATTTTAATGATTTAAGGTTTGATTTTTTTCGCGACTTTATCAGCTGCCGAGTGAGTACTTGAAATACACGAATAGCGCGAGGACTGTTTGAGTGAATGAAATGAGCGAGTTCCGCAGCCCTAAAGGATTTCCTTCGGTCACGCCAGTATTTTAAGTGCGAACGAGGGAAGCCGCAGGTCAGCTGATTAGGAGCAAGACTTTTGCTTACTTTTTATGAAAAAAGTAAGTCGCATCAGCTTTCGCAGAAAGCGGCGAAAAAGATTATTTGAATCGATTTTAAGGGGTGCAGACCCGTTTTTGCCCTAAGGGCACTTCCTCGTAATTTACTGTCGTAAATTACTCACGGCGCGAAAAACGAGGTGCTGACCCCTATAAAATCTCGATTCCCTCGACTACGCGAGGACTAAGCCCTTCTCCAAGGGAATGACGAAGGCCTAATGGAAATCATAGTGTCGATCCGGTTGCTTATGGCTGTTCACATAACTTGTTGCTAGTTAATTCTTTGCGTAAGAAAACCTCCACGGCAATAAACGCGAAGGGGAGTAACGAAGCAAAAAGTAGAATTGGTGTGACTGTCGATGGCCAATTTTTGACATTGCTGATGACTAACACGAGAAAGCAATAGAACATAAATAGCACGCCATGTGTCACCCCAATCGAGAAGACATAATCTCGGCTGATGAATCCAAACGTGACGCTCAAAATAGCTAGGAGAGAAATTCCCTCTAAGACGCTGAGTATTCTAAGTAACTTAAGCACGGTACTACCTTATTAATTGGGAGCAGGTTATGTGAGCTCGCGAAATGACTAGTGAAATATTTTTATATTGCCGCTGTTGTGGGAATGACTGAGGTGTAGGACTGACTAAGAACTAATGAAGTTCCTCCGCTGCATACAAAGTATTTTCTAACAAAGTCGCAACGGTCATGGGTCCGACTCCACCCGGTACGGGTGTGATCCAGCTGGCTTTTTGTGAGGCGATATCAAAATCAACATCGCCAGTGAGTTTGCCATCAGCACCACGGTTAATGCCAACGTCGATGACGATGGCGCCGTCTTTTATCCATTCGCCTTGCACAATGCCGGGTTTTCCGACGGCTGCGACAACAATATCACCTTGATTAACATGACCGGCTAAGCCTGTAGTAAAACGATGACAGGTTGTGGTGGTGGCGCCACCTAACAATAATTCGAGTGTCATGGGGCGGCCAACAATATTAGAGGCGCCGACGATGACGGCGTGTTTGCCATAAAGATCTTCGCCGGTACTTTCTAGTAAGGTCATAATGCCCTTGGGTGTGCAGGGGCGAAGTAACGGGATACGTTGTGCGAGCCGTCCGACGTTGTAAGGGTGAAAACCATCGACGTCTTTATCGGGTCTAATACGCTCGATAATTTTTTCTTCTTGAATATGATCAGGTAAGGGCAGTTGAACTAAGATGCCGTCGATGTTTTCGTCTTCATTCAGTGTGTCGATGAGCTTAAGTAATTCTTCTTGCGAGGTGTTGTCGGGTAAATCATAGGAGCTTGAGCTAAAACCGACTTCGTCGCAGGCTTTGCGCTTGTTTTTAACATAGACCTGTGAGGCCGGGTTTTCACCAATGAGGACAACGGCGAGGCCGGGAGCACGCAGACCTTGTTCTATGCGTGCATCGACTGCAGATTTTACTTGGGCACGGATGGAGGCGGCGATGCTTTTGCCGTCGATAATTTTTGCGCTCATGGATTATCTAATTTCGAGTCAACACGTTATAATCCCTTGATTATAGTTGATATTTAGTCTTATGGCAGGAAAAACTCTCTACGA
>CAZTYM010000064.1:0-3683 GCA_964617475.1 uncultured Thiotrichales bacterium | reverse complement strand
ACAACCTAAGATGATAGCTAATCATCTCATCTCCTAACATACAAGCCTGGATGTAATGTAATGAAATCCAGGAACAAAAACCTTAAGTAGTCTCCCGGATGCACTTCGCTCTATCCGGGCTACAAAACTTGGTTTAGCAACACCAAGCGAAATATAGCTTAAATCACCCTTTTGTCTTAAATTGATAAAACTATTAAGGTAGATTAAGGTGAAAGATATATGCTAAGAGCCTAAAGGGTGATCAATGTCGAATAAGGTGCTTGTGTTGTTTGCGCACCCTGCGCAGGAATACTCGGAAGTGAATATGCCGATGTTCGACATCGCCAAAAATGCTGAGGGCGTTACTTGCGTCGATTTATACCTAGAATATCCTAAACACGATATCGACGTAAAAGTTGAACAGGAAAGATTACTCCTACATGATGTGGTTATCTTTCTGTTTCCACTCTATTGGTACTCTACCCCCGCTATTTTGAAAGACTGGATGGATCTAGTGCTGCAATATGGTTTTGCTTATGGCCATGATGGTAATGCATTAAAAGACAAACTCTTCTTGCCCGTGATCAGTACTGGCGGTCCTGAAATTGCCTATTGTGAAGAAGGCATTAATCACTTTGGACTTCGTGAGTTGTTGCGTCCGCTAGAGCAAACCGCCAACTTTTGCGGCATGCATTTTATTACGCCCTTGGTCATTTTTGGTGCAAGAACAGCAGTAGAAGAAAATCGCCTAGACCAGCATTTACAGCAATGGCAGCAACTCCTCGCGGCGTTGGTTGATGATCGCCTTGATATAGACAAAGCCAAAGACCTGGAACATTTGTCTATCGATCTTGACGGGGTCATACAATGACAGTCTATTTTATACAGGCCTTTATTTACCTCGTCGCCGCTGTTATCGCCGTACCGATTGCCAAGCGTTTAGGTTTAGGTTCGGTACTGGGTTATCTCATTGCCGGCGTGGTGATTGGCCCGCTGACGGGTTTAGTCGGCTCAGAAACACTGACCATTCAACATTTCGCTGAATTTGGCGTAGTCATGATGTTGTTCCTGGTCGGGCTTGAACTCGAACCACGTTTGTTATGGGAAATGCGCAACAAACTAATTGGGCTGGGCGGCTTACAAGTCACGCTTTCCAGCTTATTGATTATGGCCGTGTGTTTAGCCTTTGGACTAGATTGGCGCATATCTCTTGCTATTGGTTTGATGTTATCACTTTCTTCAACGGCCATCGTGCTGCAAACGTTTCAAGAAAAAGGCTTGGCAAAAACGGAAGGCGGTAGATCGGCTTTTTCTGTTCTGCTGTTCCAAGATATTGCCGTTATTCCCATGCTGGCGTTTATTCCCTTACTCGCTATACCGGAGTTATTCGATGTCGGAAGCGTTAGCGCCGATGCACATGATGATCACACCATCGACATCGTTTCAGGTTTATCAGACTGGCTCTATGCTTTAGTGGTTCTTGGTTCAATTGCTTTTGTAATTATTGGTGGACATTACCTTAGCCGACCACTGTTTCGCTTTATCGCCAATACCGGCTTACGCGAGATGTTTACCGCATCGGCTTTGTTATTGGTAATTGGTATCGCAGCGTTAATGAGCCTGGTCGGTTTGTCCCCCGCCTTAGGCACTTTTCTCGCTGGTGTGGTGCTCGCCAACAGTGAATTTCGCCATGAACTAGAAACCAATATTGAACCCTTTAAAGGTATTTTGCTGGGTTTATTTTTTATCACCGTTGGTGCTGGAATCAGTTTTGATATCGTTAGTGCTAACGTTGGCATCGTCATCTCGGCGGTGCTCGCTATTATGTTACTAAAAGCAGGTGTATTACTGCTGCTAGCAAGGATATTTAAGATTCACCGACAAGAAGCCTGGTTGTTTGCTTTAAGCCTTGCGCAAGCTGGTGAGTTTGGTTTTGTACTATTAAGCTTTTCTGTACAAAACCATGTGATACCGCAAGATATTGCTGACATTCTGTCACCGATTATTGCCATTACCATGTTTCTTACGCCACTGTTGTTTATTGTCTTTGATCATGTGGTACTTAAGTTTTATCAAAACCAAGACGAAGAGCGCGAAGCCGATAACATAAACGATAGTGGTAAAGTCATTATTGCGGGTGTCGGTCGTTTTGGCCAAATCGTAAACCGGTTATTAGTCGCGAATGATATCCCAACCGTTGTTTTAGATCATGATGCCAGCATTATTGATAATGTGCGCCGGTTTAATATGAAAAGCTGGTATGGCGATGCAAGCCGACCTGACTTATTGCATACGGCGGGTATTGAAGATGCAAAACTATTAGTCATTGCGATTGACGATCAAAACCGCGCACTCGATATAGTGACCCACGTTAAGGAGTTTCATTCGCATGTTAAAGTGCTGGCGCGCGCATTTGATAGAACGCATGGTTATAAACTGACTGAGGCAGGAGCAGATATTGTTGTCTCAGAAACATTTTACTCTGCTTTAGAACTGGGCGGCGAAGCTTTAAAAGCATTAGATTTACACCCGTTTAAAGTTGAACAAATGAAATCAGTGTTTAGAAAAACGGATGAGCAAACACGGGATACTGTTTATAACGAGTGGTTAAAAGGTGATATCAATGATCGCTACACTAAGAACTTCATCGCTTTGTTTTCTGAAATCGAAAAACATTTAGCTAATGAATTAAAACGTAGCCGAATTGATGGTCATGACAGTTCTGAAACGGGATGGACACCTCCACCAAAAACATATTTAGACGAGATTGACTAATTCTTCCGTTGTATAACAGAATTTGGAAGGAAATCTCAAAATTCTTGCTTCATGTCAATAATCCTACTTAATACCATTTAACGGAGAATGTAATGACCTCGACAAAGCTCCAAGCCGGCGATGCTTTTCCGAATATTACGGTAAGCACACTAGACGGCGATACTGTTACGCTAGGCCAGCCGGCTGCTGGCTGCGACTGGCAATTAGTAGTCGTGTATCGCGGTAAACACTGCCCAATATGTACACGTTATCTCAATAATCTCGAAACCATTAAACAGGGTTTAGCAGACATCCATGTCGATATGATTGCCGTATCCGGTGACAGCAAAGCGCAACTTGAGGAACACTTAAGCAAGCTGGAAGTGTCATTCCCACTTTACTACGGCCTGAGTCAAAAGCAGATGCAGCAATTAGGGCTGTATATTTCCCTGCCAAGATCAGAAAATGAAACCGACCATAATTTTGCGGAACCGGGGATGTTTGTGATCAACCAGGATGGTAATCTTCAAGTCGTCGATATTTCTAACAACCCATTTGCTAGACCGGAAATCGATACTTTCTTGTCAGGGCTACAATGGATCAGAAATCCAGAAAATAATTACCCTATTCGGGGGACGGCTAATTATATCTAGATTTTGGTTTGTTTTACCGTAGACACCCAACTTGCCCGGAACCTAAAACCCAAATCTACTCTAACTTATTGCTTTCTATAGAAAGTTACCAAATCACGCGCGATATTCAGTAAGATTAGCCACTTATTATTGAATATCGCCTTGTACTATCTTGGCTACCAATGTCATTCCCACATAAGTGGGCGTTGTCCTCGCGTAGTCGAGGGAATCCAGAGAAATGCGGAAAATAGATTCCCGCCTATGCGCACTGCTGTCCGGAATAAATCATGTTAAGGCAAGAGAGTGTTGAGAGGAGAG
>CAZTYM010000063.1:0-3833 GCA_964617475.1 uncultured Thiotrichales bacterium | reverse complement strand
ATACTTATAGCCAAACAACATTCACTCTAAACATATAAAATTAAGATACAAGGGTGAAATGCCCTTTGGGTGCACTTCTTCATCAGATCCTAAGCGGATCTTATTCAGGGCGTAGAGTGGGCGGAAGGTTTTTCTTGCAGGCAAGTAATCTTTATTAACGTAACGGTAGTGATTGAAATGTGACTACGCTAATACTTGTGCTTCTTGCAGGTTAACTTTGCTCAAATCAATTTCTGTTAAATCGACATGAAAAAATTTTGCCGCGGTGACAGTAGCGCCTTCTAACAGTACGCCTTTCATACTGGCATTACTAAAGTCGGCACCGGTTAAATCTGCGCCACGAAAATCCACGTCTTCTAAATTGGCTAAGCGAAAATCTGCTTGTTTAAGTGACGTATTCTGGAAGTTTACGCCTTGTAGATTATGCTCAACTAAATTGGCCTCGTTAAGTTCTTTGTTACTTAGGTCCGCACCAACCAGTTTCTCTGCCTCTACTTGAATTAATGGTACAAATCCCTTTTTGTCATAAATGGCGATCATGTGCCCACTTTTAAGTTGGGTTGATCCAGGTTTAATTCAAAGCCTGCAGTCGCGCATTTTAACGCGGCTAGCCCACATGCTTGATACATCGCCGATACCAGAGGTTGCTCTTCTATTAGCGCATCGATTAAGCCTGCGATAAAGGTATCACCTGCGCCTAGTGTTTCACACATTGTTTTTACCGGATGTGCTGGTGAATATATTTCGACCCCATCTTCATCTAATGCGTAGGCGCCTTTTTCTCCCCATGCAACTACCATTTGATTCGCTGCGAATTGTTCTCTCATTGCATCCAGAAAAACAGTAGGTTCTCTAAATCCTTTTTCGTTAGCGAAGGCGCGTGAGAAGATGACCAGGCCTGGGAAATGAGTGATTTGTTCCAGGCCGCTTCGATGTTTTTCTATCTCCACTGAAACACGAATATGCGGATGCATAACCTCCAGGTATTCGAGCATGGCTTTTAATTCTGCGACGTCTCGGCACTCAAAATGGATCCACTGATACTGCTCTAAATCAAGCTCGGTAAATACCCTTGCCGGGTATTCCGGTAGGTCACGTATATGAACGATGGTTCGTGAACCGTTGCTTTTATTGCTAAGAATATAAGATGTCGGTACTTTACCGCTGGTAACAATATGAGCTGGCTCATAATCAACATGAAATTGGTCAAAATCGCTACAGATATGTTTGGTTTCAGGTTCATCGGTTAACACACCACCCCAGCCGCATTGGTGTCCTAGCTGGCTGAGGACAACCAATGTGTTCGCAACATTGCCGCCACGGCGTATTGTCTGAGATACGGCTCGCTGCTCACTATCTTCTGCTGGGTAGCGAACTACGTGGTTGATGATGTCTAAGGTTGCGTTTCCTACGCCTAAAATACGAGCCATAATTTCCCTTATTGATGATGTCTTACTATCATTAACGGCACGTATTTAATGTTTATAAAGTCCAAAATAGCCCATAAAATGATCATGATAAGAATATAATGCCAGGCACCATTGACTATATTGTCCCACCAATTGACGTCCAGATCTCGATCAAAGAACGTCAGTGCTCCAAACATCAACACATTCCATAAGTAAGCAAAAGTTAGCACACCTAGTATAATTGGGTTGGCTGCAACGATGCTTTGACAATGACTGCATTTACGTATCATCCAGTAACCCATTGTATATTTGTCTTTTAGACTGAAGCTTTCGTGGTCACAAGATGGGCAGGTGAAATTAGCCATAAATACCTCTATTAACAACTTTAGCGCAGCATGGTAACGCGTAAGCTTGTCGATGCCAATTCTCGCTATGCCACTTAGTTTAATTTAATGACAATGAAGAAAATCAACCACTTAGTTCTACCCATTTTATTTACCGTACTGTTTAGCGCCTGTGATGGCAATGCGCCACTTTCAGCTAGCGTCATCGACAAGGATTCCGCAACCTTAACTCAATTACTTGCAGGCGGCGCGGATGTTGATGAGCGAAATAAATATGGTTGGACGCCTCTGATGCATGCTTCTCGCATGGGTAGCGTAGAAATTGGCAAAGTGTTGCTGTCAAACGGCGCTGACGTCAATGCCAAAGACGATCGCGGTTGGACATCGTTAATGCGCGCCACCGAAAAAGGCCATCTTGAAATGGCAAAACTGTTGATTGAATCCGGCGCAAATGTTGATGCTACTAATAAAGACTTGTGGACGCCGTTGCAGTGGGCCACTTTAAAGAACGAAGCAGAGCTTGTGGACTTATTACTCGCCTCGGGTGCTGACGTTGGAATTAAGAACAGCAGTGGCTGGACTGTTTGGATGATTGCGATTAGAGAAAATAATGGCCATATCATTGAAAGCCTGCAAAAAGCCGGGGCAAATGATATTTAAATATTCAACCAGTTATGAGTTTTAGCCTGGATAAAATGTAATGGAATCCGGGATTATTTTATATATTTTCCCGGACTTCACTTCGTTACCTCCGGGCTACATCATTGATATTTAAACAATCAACCGGTTATAAGGTGAAAGAGATAAATTTCGTAGGCAAATAAGGCGCAATAACCAACAACCGCTGCTCGTAATATATTGCGTACTTTTATGCCACCCGAAATTCGAAAATGCGCATAGCGCACCAGCAAAATCAGTGACAAACCCGTTAATGCAAGCTTGAGAATAACAAAGCTCAGAATATTGTCGTTTATCAAGCTATCCATAATAGGGTTTAACTCTATGGCTCCCATAGATAGCAGCTTGAGCGTCATAAAGGCATCAAGACAGCTTAGCGTAATTAATAATACACCGAGAAAACCTAGCTCTCGCTGATAAACATCAACAAAATAACCCGGACGCCCCTTATGAAATGCATCCATTGCTCTGCGCGGCCCTTTACGACGTCCATGTAGTGACTTTAGGCTAAGTTTAAAAAAAGATGGCTTAGCACGTCGATCAGAACGTTGTCGGCGACTAACTGGGTTTTCCGATACTACTTCTAGGTTCATCATAACTACTTTTAGTAGAACTACTATATTTATTTACGACTATGATTGTAGACTAAATATGCTGCTTGTCTACTGTCGGTTTACTTTACAATTTCGAAGATTACATTTGCTGTAAGATAAAAAATAACCAATAAAAACAATGACTTGCATAGTTGGCCTCGTTATTGCTCTGTAATCAGTAAATCACTTTTTCGTTTAGAGGACAGAGTAATGAGTAACCACGTAACGCCGCAATTTGATTTCGATAACTGGATGAAACTATTCGAAGAAAACCCTGAAGCATTTGAAGAAAAACGCCAGCAAGAAATCGATTCGTTTATGTCTAGTCTTAATGATGAATCTCGCGTCCGTATGGAGAAGCTGCAATGGCGTATTGATAAAGAACGCGAACGTAGCAATAGCCCAATGGAATCATGCTTACGTGTACATAATATGATGTGGGATTCTGTTTACGGTGAACGTGGATTACTTTACGGATTGGAACTTCTGATCGAAACCTGTGAAAAACAGGAAGTTCAGCAAAAAACCGGCGAAGTTTTAGAGTTCAAGCAAAGTAAATAAGTTTTCACACCAAACTTCAGCTACTCATCTGGATTGTTGAGTTTAGCTGGGGTTTGGTTTTTTTTGGCACCAGCTACATTTATAACAAATGTATAACTTTTATGCTGATATTTTATCAAGTTATCAGATATTACCGTCTTAATTTTTGGTGAAAATAAGATTCAAAGGTTTTTGCTGCGGCAAAAGTAAAAATCACGTCTCAGATGAGTTTTTGTTGACGTTATGATCTAGCAAGAATGTTTTTTAAT
>CAZTYM010000062.1:0-4214 GCA_964617475.1 uncultured Thiotrichales bacterium | reverse complement strand
AACCTTGATAGCAAACAGATGATCTTGATATAAATGTTAACGGGACAGCAGTGATTTCACATATACTTTTAGAGGAATACTTTTACTAGCTGCTAATATATGTATTCCAGCCAGCGACATTCAGCAGCGAGACATTAACGGCCAGTCAAAATCAAATATATCGGCCGTTTTTTGCACGAGGACGGCTTAAGCAAATCAATACCATGCTGTATTTATTTATTTCCCTTTGTTTGTTTTTATATTCAAGCTTAGCCATTAGTGCAGACAAGCCCGAATTATTTAGCAAAGAAATACATGAGTTTCTCGATAAGCATTGGTCCGAGACTATCCCCCTACAAGGCAAACCACCTGCTGACTATCATGATCTAGAAATATCACTTGACCCAGCATCTTGTGGTCAATGCCACCAACAACAATATAAAGATTGGCAATCGACTTTTCATGCTCATGCCATGGGCCCGGGCATTCTCGGCCAAATTATCGATATGCTCAAAGATGGCGACAATAACCAAGCGCAAGTCTGCTGGAGCTGCCATACCCCTCTAGCCGAGCAACAAAACGTTCTAAAACTGGAAGATGGATGGGAAACCAACCCATATTTTGATCAAGACTTACAGCATGCTGGTTTGACCTGTGCTGGCTGCCATGTAAGACAACACCAACGTTTTGGCCCTGTAAAAAAGGACAAACCTGATGTAGTAGGTTTAATTGATAATGGTATGCAGCCACATAATGGCTTTGTCGCCAGCCATGCTTTTTCTGATTCTGCTTTTTGTGCACATTGCCACCAGTTTAGAGATGATGGCTTTGCCTTAAATGGCAAACTTATCGAGAATACTTATAAAGAGTGGCAAGAAAGTCGTTATGCTAAAGAGGGCATCCACTGCCAAAACTGTCACATGCCAGACAGAAGTCATACTTGGCGTGGTATTCATGATATGGAAATGACGAAATCCGCTGTCACTATAGAAGTAGACGCACCAAGTAATGAGTACCTATTAGGTGAGCGCTATGAAGCTTCCATAAAAATTACCAACACAGGTGCTGGGCATTACTTCCCAACTTATGTGACACCAAAAGTCTTCGTACGAGCCGAGCTACTAGACGAAGCAGGCAATACGATTAATGATTCGTTACAAGAAGCTATTATTGGTCGTGAAACAACGCCAAACTTATCGCAAGAACTTTACGATACCCGTATTGCACCCGGTGATAACGTCAAAGTAATTTATCGCGAGGCGCTTCGAGGTAAACCGGCAGAACTTCAAATCAGCGTCGTCGTTGAACCCGATCATTTTTACGAACGGTTCTATAAATTACGCTTGGCAAATATGGAGGAAGGTCAAAGTATGGATTTATTGCGCCAAGCACTAAGCAATAGCCAACAATCTCACTTTACTATTTTTCAAAAGCGCTTCCCGATAAGCATCGACTATGAAAAATCCAAGGTAGATCCTTCAGCACACAAGGCGAGTGCACCCGCTGATAATCCAGTACAGACTGAAGCACATGCTCCTTATTGGAACGACGACGACATAACTTGGCATAGCTACACAGAAGGCTTAAAGCTCGCTAAAGAACTTAATAAACCTGTTTTATTATTTTTTTATGCCGACTGGTGTCCGACTTGTCACGCCTATAAACCCATATTTGAAGCCGCGAGAATAATCGAGCTCAGTAAACAATTTGTTATGGTAAGAATCAACAGTGATGAATTTCCTAAACTTAATCAAGCCTTCATCCCAGAAGAAGAGTGGGAGTATGTACCAAGAACGTTTGCCTTATTCCCAGACGGTAGACGCATGGATAATATCTATGCGAAAGATCAGGCACCGCGGTATTTCCTCAGCGCTGAGAATAGTAATGAGTTTCTCTATACTATGCGCGCTGCAATACTGACCTTCGAAAACCAATAAAATTGGCCGATCCAAATAGGAAATGGCAATACTATCGATACAAAAATGACATATTTCTACGATAACCTGCCAGGTAACAGAACTAGATTACAAATACGGTAGCAATTTGTGATGAATATTAGCCGAGATTAAGTGAAAGTTAACACTGAAATTGTAGACTAATTAGTACCGTATCGTTTCTACCGAGGACAAACTATGAATACATTAATTCACGCACGTCGGCTTTTCCTATTAACAGCCATTTCAATCTTTGCTGCTGTGACGCTAGGCACGGCAATCGCCG
This sequence comes from uncultured Thiotrichales bacterium, assembly GCA_964617475.1. Taxonomy (GTDB): domain Bacteria; phylum Pseudomonadota; class Gammaproteobacteria. The sequence goes on along the minus strand of CAZTYM010000062.1, from coordinate 2,015 downwards.
CAAAATCTGTATCTCCCGTCAACCAAACCAGCAAAGGCATTGCTGTAAAAGGCTATGATATGGTGTCATATTTCGTTAATGGCACAAAAGCTAAAGGTGATAAGACAATCACTCATGACTGGAATGGTGCGACTTGGCGCTTTTCAAGCGAAGAAAACCGCGATTTGTTTGCCGGCAATCCTGAAAAATACGCACCTCAGTTTGGCGGTTACTGTGCCTATGGCGTTGCTAAAGGCGCCACCGTCTCTTTTGATCCTGATGCTTGGAAAATCGTCGACGATAAGCTCTATCTGAATTTAAGTAAAAGCATCCAGAAAAAATGGGAAAAAGACATTCCTGGCTATATTCAAACAGCAAATGCAAATTGGCCTGGGCTGTTAGGTAACTAAGACCATCTGCACTCTTTCTCACAATATTCTCGGGCTAGCATTCGCTAGCCCTTTTTTGTTAGATCGTAAAACTTCTGTTGGAGGAAATATGAAAACGTTACTTGTACGTCTTATAGCTATGCTGAGCTTCGCTTTTATTTTGGTAAGCGGAAATGCTATAGCGTCTACCGAACTTGTTATGCAAAAAGTGTCAGATGCTGAGGTTATCCAATTAGCTTCGGGTTCACATAACCCTTGCGGCCATGGTGATCATGGTAAGAAGGCTTCAAAGGGTCACGGCAACCCATGCAACCCTTGCGGTGAAGCGCATAACGCGTGCAATCCTTGTGGTGCAAACCCATGTGCAGCGAACCCTTGTGGTCAAGCTGCTCTAGAAGAAGGTCGCATTATCATCGCTGGTCATCATGAAGCGGGCGAAAACCCGTGTGCTGCTGATAACCCTTGCTCAAAAAATCCTTGCGCGGATAACCCATGTGCAAAAAACCCTTGCGCAGCCAATCCATGCAACCCGTGCGGTAAGGGTCATTAGAGATCCGCTAAGTTTCTACTAAAAAGGGGGCTTGGGCCCCCTTTTTTAGTGGCTGAACCCAATCTTCATTAAAACCATTGCTATGCTGCTAATAAATCACTATTTAGTATATCTTGAAACCGCCGCTATCTATTCTATTGGGGCTTCGCCCTTAAGCAAAATATGAACTTTATATATACACCTTAAAGCCGGGAGAATAATATGAAAGCCTTAGCATTAAAAATAACTCCGTTAATTAGCTTGGCTACACTTATGGTAAGCAGCCAAGCCATAGCTGGAGATGATAATTACAGCCGACAAAGCGTTTTAAACTCTGCCGCAGTTGAAATCACTAATAGCGCCTCCTTAAACTCAATAATTCCTCCTACTAACAGAAGTCAACCTTACGACGTGGACCAAAACACCATAAATAATAACGCTGTCAATGTTGACGACGGGCTGTTGGCTAAGCATCACAGTGAGGATGAAGCAGAAGAAGACCATAATGACGAAGACCTCTACGATTTAGCAGGCTAAAACAAAAAACATATCTCTATCCAAAAGCAAAAAACTCTTAATTGAAGGCATCTACTATTTTTTCTACCACGAGAAACAAATGCCAGTCTACTTAAAGAACAACTGACTCTATTCATCAGAGGAAGACAAAAACTCTTCCTCTTTTCTATAAACAAGAAAACATTGCGTACGTTATACTATCGAACGTTGATATCTATTTCTTGTCATGCTTAGTCTTAAAAATCTTAATATTGTCACTGCTGCCTGTGCCGTCTTAGGTATGCTATTGCTAGCACTTTATAGGTATGGACCAGTAAATGAAAACGGAATACCGCAGTTTTTACTTTTAATTTTGCTTTTCGCTGAGTTCGTGACCCTGGCCGGCCTGGTCGGCATCGTTATGGCAGCAAAACAGACAATGCAACATGGTTTTTCTCTTCCGGTACTATTTGCCGGAACAGCCTGCGTATTGTTTACACTCGCTTTCGGCGCATTCGGAATCTACATTTGGCAAAGCCAAATCTCCCTGTAAACACTAGCCTGACTTCTCTCCTCACTAAACACTAAAAATAATAGTTATTAACTAATTAATTCATATTTAT
>CAZTYM010000061.1:0-4785 GCA_964617475.1 uncultured Thiotrichales bacterium | reverse complement strand
GACCGATTAAACACTATACGTGAATACTGTGTCCACGTGATATCGAATTCCAGGGGGGAACGATTATGAAGCTTGCAATGGTTGGATTAGGCAAGATGGGCGGCAATATGGTTCGCCGACTTTGTCAGGGTGGTCATGAAGTAGTTGGTTATGATCGCGATGCATCCGTTATGGAAGAAATCGCTGCCAGTCATGGCATGGTTGCCGCGACCTCAGTCGAGGACGCTGTCTCCAAGTTAGAAGGTCCGCGTGTAGTATGGTTAATGCTGCCTGCGGGAGAAATTACCGAGCAACAGTTGCAAGCCTTAATACCCATGCTGAGCGAAGGCGATGTTGTCGTTGATGGAGGTAACTCCAATTTTCATGATAGCGAGCGCCACGGCATTATGCTTGCTGAGCATGGTATCGGTTTTATGGATGCGGGGACTTCAGGCGGAATCTGGGGTCTCAAAAACGGTTATTGTCTTATGGTTGGCGCCGAAGACTGGGTTGCAGATATTATGAAACCCGCGTTGCAATCTCTGGCGCCAGCAGATGACCGAGGTTGGGCGCATGTCGGCCCGGTTGGTGCCGGTCATTTTACCAAGATGGTGCATAACGGTATCGAATACGGCATGATGCAAGCCTATGCCGAAGGCTTGGCCATTCTTAAAGGTCGTGAATCTTACAATTTAGACATGGCAGAAATAACCGAGCTGTGGCGACATTCTTCAGTAGTACAAAGTTGGTTGCTTGATTTAACCGCAGAGGCCTTAGCCAAAGGCCCCGATCTCAACAAGGTTTCAGAAGTGGTTACCGATTCTGGTGAAGGTCGTTGGACCGCAATTGAAGCAATTGAACAAGGCGTTGCTGCGCCGGTCATTACGACGGCCTTGCAAATGCGCTTTGCCAGCCAAGACCAAGAGGGTTATGCCAACCGGTTGCTATCATTAATGCGTAATGCATTTGGTGGCCATGATATGTCGACTTAAGGAGAACCCAGATGGATGGGACATGTTCTTTAGTGATCTTTGGTGCAGCAGGGAATCTTGCGCGACTTAAACTTTTACCTTCGTTATATCAGCTTGATTTAAACGGTCGTATGCCGGACGGTGTGATGGTGATTTGTTTTGTTCGCGCGCAAGACAATAAAAGTAATTGGACTAAAAATGTCGAAGGAATGATTCGCGACAAATATGGAAAGAATGTCGATGAAACTGTCTTAAAACGCTTCCTCAAGCGTATAGTTTGCTTTATTGGTGATCATAGTGAGGCGGAATCATTTACCAAACTAGCCGAGTTATACAAAGATCACGCTGAATACTCTAATAATATTGTTTTCTACATGTCTATTCGCCCGGCTGATTTTGGCACCGTAGTGGCGCATCTTGGCAAAGCAAAATTATTGAATGAGCGAACCGGCTGGCGGCGTGTGGTCATCGAAAAACCATTTGGTTACGATCTGCTAAGCGCGCAGGCGCTACAGCGTTCGTTAGGTAAGCATTTACAAGAACATCAGATTTATCGTATCGACCATTATTTGGGCAAGGGTACAGTACAAAATGTTTTAGTGGCACGATTTGCCAACCTAATGTTGGAACCACTATGGAATCGTGAAAATATTGATTACGTTCAGATCACGCATTCTGAAACTTTAGGTGTTGGTGGTCGTGCGTACTATTATGATAATGCCGGCGCATTGCGTGACATGATTCAAAGCCATTTAATGCAATTGCTGGCTTTGGTGGCAATGGAGCCACCACCTAATATGAACCCGGAATCGTTGCGTGACGAGAAAGTTAAGGTTCTAAAATCAGTTAGGGAAATACCGCATAATGCTGTGCATGCGCATGCGTTTCGAGGTCAGTACTCCTCAGGAACCATTGATGGCAAAGCGGTTGAAGGTTATCTCAGTGAGCAAGACGTGCCGGCTGATAGTACAACCGAAACCTATGCAGCGGTAAAGCTCTATGTCGATAACTGGCGTTGGAAGGGTGTGCCTTTTTACTTGCGTACAGGTAAACGTTTGGCGGAAGGGAGTTCAGCCATTTGTGTGAGGTTTAAAGAACCACCTCATCATTTATTTAGAAATACACAAATTGAGCGAGCTAAGCCGAATTGGTTTATGTTTGGTATTCAGCCCAATGAATGCATGAAAGTTGAAATGCAGGCAAAAGTGCCTGGCCTTGAAATGAAGACCCGCAGCATAAGCCTGGATGCCAGTTTTACCACTGAAGAAGAAAGTTCTTCAGATGCCTATGAAGAATTGTTATTAGATGTGATGAAAGGTGATCACTCCTTATTCTTACGTTACGATGAAGTGGAATGGGCTTGGCGAATTTGTGATCCTATAATCAAAGTTTGGTCAATGGAGCGTGACTTTATCAATGTTTATCCTGCAGGTAGCTGGGGTCCACGTGGTACTTATCGTTTGTTTGAGCGTGATGATCAGTTCTGGCGTCATGGCTTAGATTTAGACTCTGCCGATCTTGGAAACAGCCTCAATCGTAGTCGTGGGATTAATGATATTCGCTAGCTAAAGGAAGCGCTATGGCCAAGTTTTCTGAATTACCCTCTTACTCATCATTAAGCGCGCATCATGACGAAATGTCGGGTGTGCATATGCGTGACTTGTTTGCTGAAGACGCAGAACGCTTCGATAAATTTTCTCTCACTTTTAAAGATATTTTGTTGGATTACTCCAAGAACCGTATCAATCAGAAAACAATGGAGCTATTGTTTTCGCTGGCTAAAGAAAGTGACTTGAGCGAACGCATTCAAGCCATGTTCTCTGGTGAAAAAATTAACACAACCGAAGACCGTGCAGTCTTGCATGTTGCATTACGTAATCGATCAAATGTACCAATACTTGTTGATGGCGAAGACGTGATGCCGGCGGTAAATGCTGTATTAGCAAAAATGCGCAGTTTTACCGAATCGGTTAGAAGCGGAGACTGGAAAGGCCATACTGGGAAGGCGATTACCGATATAGTCAATATAGGAATTGGCGGCTCCGATTTGGGTCCGGTGATGGTTACCGAAGCATTAAAACCTTATGGTCATCAGCGGCTTAAGGTGCATTTTGTGTCCAATGTTGATGGCACGCATATTGTCGAAGCGATAAAACCACTTAACCCCGAAACCACATTGTTTATCGTTGCTTCAAAAACCTTTACTACGCAAGAAACCCTTACCAATGCACATACGGCGCGAGATTGGTTGTTAGCTGACTTAAAACAAGAAAGCGCGGTTGCCAAGCATTTCGTTGCCTTATCGACTAACGAAGAAGCGGTATCTGCCTTTGGTATTGATACCTCGAATATGTTTGAGTTTTGGGACTGGGTAGGCGGGCGCTACTCTCTTTGGAGCGCTATAGGATTATCCATTGCGCTTTATATTGGCATGGATAATTTTGAGTCTTTACTGCAAGGTGCTCACGATATGGATGAGCACTTTAGCGCTACCGAATTCGAAGAAAACTTGCCAGTGGTGTTAGCACTACTCGGAATTTGGTATTCGAATTTTTTCGGCGCGCAAACTCATGCAATTTTGCCTTACGACCAGTACTTACATCGTTTTTCTGCTTACTTTCAACAAGGTGATATGGAAAGTAATGGTAAAGGTGTTTGCCGAGATGGCAGTCCCGTAGGCTATAGTACTGGGCCGGTAATTTGGGGCGAGCCAGGAACGAATGGGCAGCACGCGTTTTACCAGCTTATTCATCAAGGTACACGGGTAATTCCTGCTGACTTTATCGCAGCGGCGCAAACACATAATCCGGTTGGTGAGCACCATGATATTTTGCTATCAAACTACTTTGCGCAAACAGAAGCATTAATGCTGGGTAAATTGCCAAACGAAGTGAGAGCAGAATTAGATGCAGCTGGCCTAGCAGCAGAAAAAATAGATGCTTTGGTGCCACACAAGACTTTTACTGGTAACCGGCCAACCAATTCGATCCTTTATAAAAAGTTAACACCTGAGACCTTGGGCGGATTGATCGCAATGTATGAACACAAGATATTTGTTCAAGGCGTGATATGGGATATCAACTCTTATGATCAATGGGGCGTTGAACTTGGCAAGCAGCTTGCTAAAGTTATTCTGCCAGAATTGCAGACCGACACAGATGTTACCAGTCATGACGCGTCAACCAATGGCTTGATCAATTATTCAAAGTCTCTTCGTTAACTGTATTTACTACTCGAATAGCACCAAACGAGGGCGTGTGACAAAACATGCTCGACCCAAATAGATTCCTTACTAAAAAGCATCGAGTGCTCCGTTGGTAGCGGTGCCACTTCTCAAAACTGCCGTATTTGATCAAATTTTAAAGGGTGTCGAGAACGAACTATCTTTTTAGAAATTGTTTGTAGTCGATATCGTTTGTTTTTTCTTGTTTCGTCAAAAACATAACACCATAAATTTCAGTTGTTTAGTGGCCTTTCATGTAACAGGTTCGATGTTTACTTAGCGCTTCATGCACTGCTTGGATTAACACGATATTTTTCTTTCGGTGGATTTGTTGAAAAAAGAAATAGAACGTGTTTATATACCCGCGTCTAAGTCTAGCCCTAGGGTTTTTAGCTTGGGCGGTTCGTCATATAGGTTCATTTCCGGTTCCTTATGATGTTGATAATAAACCAACCTTAACCATTGGTAGGAAAGCTCGGCGCATAATAAGTATTAAATCGCTTAGCCAGTTTTGGTGGTAACGAAGTAATACAAAAAGTAGCGGCAGTTATTTCTAGCTAGTGAGAGGAGAGAAGGCATGGAAAAAATATCAAGACGTAACTTTCTGGGTGT
>CAZTYM010000060.1:0-7025 GCA_964617475.1 uncultured Thiotrichales bacterium | reverse complement strand
AAGAGGTACTGGTCATGTTAAGAAAAAATAATACTAACGAGAGTTTTTCCATACTGCTCGCCGTTATCAGCATGTTAACGTTTATGTCTCTCATGTTTATGTCATCGCTTGTTAAAGCCGAACATGGACAACATGATGAACACTACAGCCATAAAATTATTCAAAAAGGTGGCAAGACTATCCATCAGATCACTATGACAGCGATGGAAAATGAAGTCGAAGTCGATAACGCAGGTAAAGTCAAATACGCAGCCATGACATTTAGTGGCACTATGCCTGGCCCAGTTGTGCGTGTTAAACAAGGTGATATTGTTGAATTCACCTTAATTAACCCGAAAACCAATGCCTTTGCTCATTCTATGGATTTCCATGCTGCTGTCGTCGATGTGTTAGACGAGTTTGCCGCAGCAAATCCCGGTGAAACCAAGAAATTTACCTTTGAAGCACGCTATGCTGGTTTATTTTTATATCACTGCGGTGCCAGCCCAATGCCTATGCATATCTCTCGCGGTATGTTTGGTGTGATTATGGTTGATCCTAAAGAGGGTTTTACAAATGATTATCCAAAACCTGATCGTGAGTACTTCTTAGTACAATCTCAGTTCTGGCCTGATCCTTTAAATGTTGAAGGTATGATGGAAAACACTGGCTGGACCCAAACTCTAATTAACGGTAAAGCTTTCCACTACACACCTGTGCATGATCCAGCGTCTAAACTGGTACTTGAAGCTGAGCCAGGTGAGTTAGTTCGTATTCACTATGTCAATGCCAATATCAATAACGTGGCGAGCATGCATCCTATCGCAGGTATGTGGGATCGTGTTTACCTCAATGGAAGCCCGAAAAACATTCAGTATGATTTACAGACTCATCTAGTACCGGTTTCCGGTTCAGCCAGCTATGACATTCAGTCTCCTGCTGACCGTCCAACTAATAACGCCATTGTCGATCACAATATGAGTTCAGCGATGCGCGGTGCGATTACCGTTCTGATGAATAAACCAGATGCTAATCCTGAACTCGGACGCGGCAGTGTCGAAAACATGTTGCTTCGCGTTAAAAACTAGCTCTCTCCCACACCCCAAGGCTGGGTAATCGATGCCCCCGCGAGTGCAAACTTTCGGGGGCGTTTTCTTGGGAGAATATTAACGATAAGATATGAATAAGATGTCAGCACATGATGGTCCACAATACGGAATCGGTGACGCTTCGTTTCAAGCCGCAGGAGGGGCTGATGGGATTTATGACTTGGTGTCCGAATTTTACCGTCATATGGATAGCCAATACTTTGCTAAACGGATTCGTGGGATGCATCCCGAGGATCTAGCGAGTTCGATTGATAAGCTATACCGTTTTCTGTGTGGCTGGCTCGGCGGTCCACAGTTATATCAAGAGCGTTACGGCGAGATCAACATTCCTGCCGCACATTTCCCCTTTCAGATTAATAGTGATGATTCCGTGGCGTGGCTATCATGTATGAGTTTAGCCATTAAAAAACAGAACTATGAGCCAGAGTTTGCTCAATATTTGCTCGAACAACTACAAATCCCAGCGGAGCGCATCCTCATGCACGGCTAAAATACTTAATAATATTAACAACCGCGCCTTGACATAACGATCTCTCGAAAGCTCAAAACACCTCATGATTACTCAATATACCAGGGAAATACAATCCGAATTGTTCCAATAAACGAAACAAAATGTTACACCTAGACTGTTTATCCTGTAACAATCAATAATTAAACTGATCATTACTTTAGGAACAATAATGCAAGCAATACTTCAAATTGAATTACTTAACCACCCTGCTATCGAAGCGGGCATTGTGCCCTTTACGCTAGCGTTATTGCTTGGATTTATCTTACCCAATCGCTACACATGGTGGTCGACTATTGTTTTCGCCATTACCTATTTTTTCTCTGCATGGCTGATTCTCGATGGCCGTTTTACACCGCTTAGCAGTTCTCGCAAACTAGTCATGCTGGGTGCTGGAGCAGTCATTCTTGGCTTTATTATGCCTAAACTCATTTCCAATTCTAAGGCCTTACAACGAATACTTATTGTGATCGCCATAGGCGCAACACTTTGGTTAATATGGCCTATACTAAGCCGTGGCGATGTATGGGATCAGGTCAATCTCGCCATAGGCTGTGGAATTTACGCATTGTGGTTATGCTTTGCTTTCTTCCAGTTACGTGACGAAGATATTGCCACCAGCGTTTCTGCTAGCGTTTTAGGTTTTGCCACAGGTATCTGCGCACTGGTCGGTGCATCCTCATTACTTGGCGAACTTGGTATTGCGATAGGCGCAAGCAGCGCTGCTGTCGCCTTATTTGCCCTTAGTAAGAGAATCGACCATAGCGGCGGATTTTATTTCCCGATCACTATACTGTGTACATTGATTGCTATCGCATCGGCGGTTTATGCCAAAGTACCTTGGTACGTATTGATTGCACTTGGCGCCATCCCTTTAGCAGCTATGTTGTTTGAATGGCGCTACAAACCAGGCGTAATCAGAATTATTAAGCTCGGCTTTTTTACCTTAATTCCTGCTGCGGTTGCCGTAGTTCTTACATGGCAAGCGGCCGGCCCAGTTCCGTATTAATTTACACACTAAGCATCAAAAGGAGCACATCATGCTAAAACAACTTGTTATATCTTCCGCGTTATTACTGCCTGTAACAGCACTCGCCGCGCCGGTCACTTATACTATTGACCCATCACATACTTATCCGCACTTCGCGGTGAGTCATCTTGGTTTCTCAACCATGCATGGCCGCTTTGACAAAACCGAAGGCAGTATCGTAATTGATCAAGAAGCGAAAACGGGTTCTGTAAAAATTGTCATTGACGCAAGCTCTATCAATACTGCACATAAAAAACGTGACGAGCACTTACGCTCACCAGATTTCTTAAATGCAGCAGAATTTCCAGAAATTACTTTTGAATCCACCAATGTGTCCATTGATGGTGAAAGCGCAACGGTAGAGGGCGAACTCACTATTCTTGGTGTTACTAAACCGGTAACTCTAGATGTCAGCAAAATCAGCTGTGGTGTTCACCCGTTTAATAAAAAAGAAGTCTGTGGCTTTGATGCTACCACCAGCGTAAACCGCTTAGACTTTGGCATGACTTACGGTAGCCCAGCCATTGGTGACACCTTAGAATTGACCATCGGCGCAGAAGCAGTTAAGTAGCGACCGATTGTGCTAACACGTTGCTCGCCATAAGGCGAGCAACGTAAAATTTAACTAACTCAGTTTTAATACCGTATCAGCAGGTAATAACTTACCTCGTTTGGTTTCACCCTGCCCTTGAACCTTGGTAAATACTTCCTTATGTGAGGGATAGGCATCAAACAGTTCTACTGTTATTTGATCTAGCTTCTCAGCATTTTTGCATTCAAAAATATAATAACCATCAAACTCGTGAAATTTGCTGTTATCTGAAATTCCTGAGCCATCGATAATGGAAGAATTCAGCTCTGCAACCACGGGGGCACATACTGCGTCATTCGACAAGGTAAAAACTTTGTTCGCATCACCTAACCAAGCTATAGCTCGATCTAGCTCGGTACGTTGCTCATCGTTTTCAGGTTCAGCATCAAAACTTAGAATGTTGATAGTAGGCGTATAAAGCTCAATCTCGATACTTGGACCACTGCGCGAAACAACCAATCTTGCATGGCCTTTTGTTAGCTCAACATCATCAACCACATGATCACTCACATGATGTGCGTAAGCTATGCTCGTTAACAACCCTGCTGCGCCAATCAAAAAAACCACTGTTTTCACTGTAGCTCTCCAATACATACATTAAATTATCGTCATTATCCCACTAAATTCTATATAAATGGACCTTGACAACCGGTTTTTTGTTTCAATTTTGATGGATCTAAATAGCCCCCGCTTTGGGGAAATACAAACTCACTGTGGTACCAACACCTTCCTGGCTTTTAATTTTTAACTCGCCACTGTGTGCTTCCGCAATTAACCGACACAGGTATAAACCCAGTCCATAACCACCTGTATGCCGTGCTCTAGCACTATCGGTACGGTAAAAAGGTTCAGTAAGATGAACGATATGTTCTTCGGAAATACCCTTACCATAATCTACAACACTCATTACCAGTTCGTTCGCAGTCGCGCTTAACAGGATTTTGGGCGGTCGTTCACTAGCTTGAGAATAACGTATAGCATTAGCAATCAAATTTCGTAATAACAGCTTAATCCGTTTAATATCAAGCATAAGCTTAGGAGAGTCGACTTGACTCTCAATGAATACTTTTTCTTCCGCAAAGCCCTCGTCTACTACATCATGAATAAGTTTCAATAAATCAGTCGAAACCAAATCGAGCGTTCGATGAGAAGTATTTAAACGTTCACTTTCCAACAACTCATTAACCATGGCTTCCATTTCAGAAAGATCGTTATCAATTGCTTCTTTATAGATAGAATCCGGTAACAAAGCCACGTTAACTTTGGCACGCGTTACTGGTGAACGTAGCTCATGACTAACCCCTAACATCAACTGCCTTTTTGCATCGAGCATATTTTTAATATCACTGCCCATATTATTAATACGGCCAACCAAGACACCTAAATCATCATTACGTCGAACAGGAATTTGATGATCAAAATCACCTCTACTATAGTTTGCCACGCCTACCTGAATATCAGTCACAGGCCTAAATAACCATCGAATTATTCGATAGCAAATATATATCAGCAAAACAATCAAGCCCACGGTTAAAGATATAGCCAGAATGCTTTCTCTAAATCGAGGCCGTTCTGGCAAGATCAAATATAATTGGTGATTCTGGGCTAAGGTTTTAAGAATAAAACGATTATCGTGGCGCGCCATCTCTACCGCTAAGTCATGCCTTCGCTTATGTCTATGAAACTTAAGCAGTTCAAAGTCTATCGGCGATTCAAGACTTGTCCATCTCTCGTTATCGAACACAATAGCAATGTCTATTGGCAAGGTTTCAGTTAGAAGTTTTGCGCGCTCTATAGAAGGCGGTTCACCTATATCTTTTCGTATGTAACTAAGATACTGTGCTACATGTGGTCGAATATTTTCTTTAAACTGACTATCCAGCGCGACACCTATCGCAAATCTAATTGCCAATAAGATGCCAACAGCAAATAAAAAAAACAAGATAAGTAAGCGAAAGCTTAAAGATCGTGTTAGTTTAGCCCAGAACCCATTACTTGTTTCTTCTATCTCAGCACTCATAAGCGAACGCCATTGAATGTGTAACCAATACCACGAATGGTTTCTATATAATTAAGCGGTTTCAACTTATTGCGCAAACGACTGACCAAAATATCGACTGCACGTGTCAGAATATCCACATCGATACCGCGAAGCTGATTTAGAATCTCGTCACGATGAAACTTCTTACCAGGTTCCTTGGCAAACATAAGCAGTAACTCATATTCATTGCCAGTCAATTTGAGTGTTTTACCCTGTAAATTGATATTGCGCCGTTGAATATCGATTTCTAACCCTTCAAAACGTAAAACATTATCGTCTTTACCAGGCTCATTTCGCTGACGCTTCATAATATTTTGTAATCTGGCAGCCAGTTCTCTTGGCTCAAAAGGCTTCGGTAGATAATCATCGGCGCCTATTTCAAGACCTACTACGCGATCCATTACATCACCACGGGCTGTTAACATAATGACAGGAATAGAACTTGTTTTGCGAATTTCTCGGCAAACTTCGAAGCCATCCATATCGGGTAGCATTACATCTAAGATTACCGCTTCAATAGAATTATCTGATAAATAAGCAAGCCCATCTCGCGGATGATTGGCACTGATGATATCAAAGTCAAAACGCGACAAGTATTCGGTTAACGGTGCCGCCAACGCCTCATCGTCATCGATCAATAATACTTTATGCATGGAAACCCTACACACTAAACAGCAAAGCCTGTAGCTTAGCGCTACAGGCTTCATTAGCCAAACTAGTCCTTAACTAAATTAACTTTCTTGACCCTCATGATGCTTGTGATGCCAACGATGTCCTAATCGCTTTTCGACAAGCTCTGCTAATTCTGCTCTTTGCTCAGGTTCCAGGCTATCAGAAAAATCTGCCATCGCATCAACTAACTGAGGTGCCTCTTGAGCGATAAGATTCGCCTTATCTTGCGCCTTGCCAACCATCAAAGCCAATGCTTGATCTCGATCAAACTCTGATGCACTAACAATAGCTGCAATTTCGTTTCTCATTTGATCCTTGTCTTCAAACATAGATTGGCGGAAATCACGGAATTCAGTCATCAAATTTTCTAGCTGTGTAGACTGGTCATCATTAAGATCGAGCTTCTTGCCAATTTTCTTACTTAAATATGATTGATGACAATCTCCACCTTTGTGCCAACCACCTTTGGCAAATACTACTGCGCTACCCGCACCGACTAAACCAATACTAACAATTGATACGATTGCAATTTTCTTCAGACTCATTAGTCGTTCTCCTTCGTGAAATGACGGTTATAGACTATCGCTTCACGCCCAGAAGAACTTTTCAGCAGAGTAACGCTATGTATCAGTTTGTAACACGCGTATAAGTAGGTTTTTCCGGAAACCGGAGTGCATCCATACGGAATAGCGAATTTTTCACTCAAATTTTTTATAAACCCAACTCGTAGCAAAGCCATAAACCAAATTGGCAATAAGAACATAAAGTGGCATTAAAGACCCGATATTCAAACCAGCGACTCCTGGCCCTTTACCGTCCACTGTATGCAAAGGAAAAAACACAAACAGCACGACAGCAGTAGAGGCAATGGCGATCAGAACACTTCTTACTATCCAGTTTTTTGGAAATATTGCGAGTACAAAAACCAGACCCCAAAGACCACCCCAAACCACTTGTTTATAAAGAAAAGAAACCTCAGCAAAAGACGGTAACTCAAGTCCAAGCAGAAGCGGAAAACCAACTAACCCGGCTACCACCAAAAATACAACATTGGCAACTCCACCCAGCGCGCCGGCACCAAAGGCAAAAAATAA
>CAZTYM010000059.1:0-7206 GCA_964617475.1 uncultured Thiotrichales bacterium | reverse complement strand
AAGTGGCGCGCCCGACAGGAGTCGAACCTGTGACCTTCGGCTTCGGAGACCGACGCTCTATCCAACTGAGCTACGGGCGCTTGATCGTTTGCATTTTGGAGCGCTTATTTTAGCAGCAAGGGGAGCTATTGCGCTTTGTTATATTGGGTTTTATCAAGAAAACCATAGTGTTTAATACCTTCTAGTACGCCTTTGGCATACTCGTCTTCGGCAAAATAGATTTGTTCACGACCACGGAGTTTCTTTAATTCAGCACTATGGTTACCGACAACAACGCCTAAGGTGTTACCACTCAACATTTCCTCGTCATTACCTGAATCGCCTGCAACTAAGACCTGATCGAGTGGAAACCCCCACTTTAAGGCCACATGACGCACCGCTGTGCCCTTGGAAGTACGGACTGGTAGGATATCAAGATAAGCTTGATGAGAATAAATCAACTTGACATGAATATCTTGCTGACGAAGATGTTGGCGAATCTCTCTTATCTTTGGTGCTTTTTTTGGATCAACATTAAAACTAATTTTGTGCCGACGCTGCTCGCCTGGATGTTGCAGCTTTAGCCCTTTAAACTCGCGCATCGCATCGTACACAGCGCCTGGTTTCCAACGATAATCATTATGTTGTTGCCAACCAACGTCTTCAGTCAGCCTTTGCCCATAACGAATCTCACTCCCTACGGAGGTAATATAGACATCAGGTACTGGTGCATCCCACTTTTTAAGTTCACGTAAGGTACTTTCAATAGTCCTTCCGGTCGCAACACCAAATGCAACACGTCCACCTAAGCTTTCTAGTTGTTTTAATAATTCAGTTAAGGATTTTTGATCACCAATTAAAGTATTATCAATATCACAAATCAACAAACGTTCGGCAGTGGCAAGCCTGCTTTTTGTTACCACGGTACGTGTTGCTTGCTTCAGTTTACTAATGCGATCATTAGCGACATTGATATAGTTTTCTACATGCCCTGGCCATGTATAGTATTTTGCGACGCCTTCGATACCTTGATCTGACCAACGCAGCCATTGCTCTTGATTGCTGAGCGCTTTAAGAATTTGGACAGACATTTTTTTACTGTCTAGAGGGTCAATAAGCACACCATTTTTACAATGACGCAAGATATCGCGTGGCCCTCCATCATTCGGCGCGATAATTGGCAAGCCGCTGGCTGCAGCTTCTAATAAGGTTAGACCAAAAGGCTCAGTAAGCGCCGGATTAATAAATACACCTTTGGTTTTTGTGGCTAGGCGGTATAAATCAGGGATATCATCTGAACTATGCTTTTTAGGGTATGCAATTGAACCGTGCAAATCATAATAGTCAACAAGAAATAATAGCTCTTGCAATACACGACGCTGTGATTTTTCCATCGACATGATGTCATGACGTTCACCGGCAACTATCACTAAATTGGCTTTTTCTCTGAGTTTTTTATTTTCTCCGTAAGCCTTAATAAGGGTGGTGATATTCTTTCTTGGATCTGCGCGCGAAATCGCGAGCACCATAGGCTTGTCTGGATCACTGAGAAAACGAGACACTTCTTTTCCTATCGATGTAGAACCATCACTATTATCAGGTGGAGAAAAACGAGTGAGATCGACACCTGGAGGAATAACGGCGATACGCTGTGGTGTGTAATTATCGTAAAGCTGGTATTGCTCTTCGACTTCCTGGTGTGTGCTAGCGATAATCGCTGTGGCATTATCTAATACCATTTCCTCAGCCTCAATACGTTGCGTCATGGCATACTGAGTTTCGATGGCGTGAGAGCGTAAACCTTTTTCAAGCAGGCGTTCGCGCTTAACGCGACCAAGCGAATGGCCCGTATGAATTAAAGGCACGCTGAGTAAACTCGATACCGCAGCACCGACATAGCCGGCATCAGCATAATGACTGTGTATAAGATCAGGGATACGACCGATTTTCTTTATATGTTGTAGTGCAGCATCAGAGAAACTATCAAGATGTGGCCACAGAACTTCTTTACGTAAATAACGTTTCGGCCCACATTGTAGGCGAACAATATTTGCACCTTCGGTAATTTTTTCTATTGGTTGAGAATAAACCGGATCCAGTTTATTCGAATAAACTTGCCGTGTTAATAAATCAACACGCCAAACATCTGGATGATTGGCTAATGCTGCAGCCAATTCTAAAACATATTTTATTTGCCCACCGGTATCAGCATCTCGACCGAGCTCTGGGTTATTGGCACGTATCAGTCCGTGGATACTTATTAACTGTATATAGAGTCCATTTTGGTTTGCCAAGCTAGATCTCCCATTTATCGCAAAACGCTTGATATAGCTGTTTATCGTTTGTCGTTGCGCCTTTAATACCGCAAATCGCTGCAGCAAATTCCTGTGCGCGTTCTAGTATAGTTGCAGGCGACCAGCCTTTGATAATTCCGACTATACATACTGAGCTAAATGAATCACCAGCACCAACCGGATCACCATCATCACCTGTGACAACATCTGATATGGGTGCTGATACTTGCTCATCGGCGCTGACTATTCCTGCACCTTCCTCACCCTTGGTTAGAATCACTAATTCGGGGCTATATTCTTTGAATAGAGCCTGCTCTCTCGAATTAGCTTGATCGGCACTTTCTATATCAATATCTTCTAATTCTATTTCGTTGAGCTTAATCCAAGCAGCACCCGCCATGACTTGGTGAACTAAGTCAGTATTCCACCAAGGTGCGCGCAAATTAAGATCAACAAAGCTAGGCATATTCATTTGCTCGATAAATATAGATAAGGTTGCCATGGCCTCTGGTTTACGTAAACCTAAGGTGCCATGATAGAGCAGACCAAACTCTTGGCCAGCGATACTGCCGTAAATTTCGCCGGGGCGAATATAGTCATAAGCTTGATCTTCAGCGATGTCATAGCTAGGCTGATTATTGTCATCAAACACGACGTTGACAGCACCGGTAGGGCGCAGACTATCTTGCTGGACGCCGCTGCTGTCCATACCCCATTGCTGCATGGCTTCTAAAATGTCCTTACCCAGATCATCTCGACCAACTCGGCTAACGAATAGAGGGTTAAGACCAAAGCCATGTAGGTGCCAAGCTACATTAAACGGTGCGCCCCCCAATACACTACGACCATCGGGAAAACAATCATAAAGTACTTCACCAAATACAACGGGGCGTAAACTTAGTTTTGCGGCTTGTGATTTATCAAGCATACTTATTCCTTCGCGGATCTATATCAATAAGTTAATTATAGCTGTATCTAGTAAATGCTCACTCAACGGTTACCGATTTTGCCAAGTTACGTGGTTGGTCAACATCGGTACCTTTTAATAAGGCGACATGATAAGAAAGCAACTGCAGCGGCAATGTAAATACGATGGGTGAAATGACGTCATCACTCGGTGCAACATTAAGAACTTCGACGTTTGGACCACTGCTGACGCCAGCTTCGGAGTCCGCAAATACAATCATTTTTCCACCGCGTGCGCTAACTTCCTGCAAGTTTGATTTTAATTTTTCTAGCAGATAGTTATTAGGCGCAACGGACACAACTGGCATATTAGCATCAACCAAGGCTAAAGGCCCATGCTTGAGTTCACCCGCTGCATAGGCTTCGGCATGAATATAGGATATTTCTTTGAGTTTTAAAGCACCTTCCATCGCTACTGGGTAATGGGCACCTCGGCCTAAAAATAATGCATGCTGCTTATCGGCAAAACGTTGTGATAACTGTTTAATTTGATCATCGAGCGATAAAACTTCTTCAAGCTTGCGACTTAATGTTCTTAATTCGTTAACGAGATAAGCTTCTTTGACTTCACTAATTTTGCGGCGTCGGCCTAAAACGATGACTAACAACAATAATGACACTAACTGCGTAGTAAATGCCTTTGTTGACGCAACACCAATTTCAGGCCCAGCACGCGTCATTAAACATAAGTCGGATTCACGAACTAATGAACTCTCTGGCGCATTACAAATCGTTAGAGAATGCTGAAAACCACGAGCTTTCGCTTCTTTTAGCGCAGCCAAGGTATCAGCGGTTTCGCCTGACTGCGAAATAGTAACTAACAATTGATTTTTACGCGTCACCGGTTGGCGATAACGAAATTCACTTGCGATTTCGACGTTGCATGGAATATCGGCTAAGGCTTCAAACCAATATCGTGCTAATAAGCCAGCATGATAACTGGTGCCACATGCGACAATATTAACGCCTTCAATTTGATCAAATATATCATTAGCGCCGTGACCGAATGACTCTTCTAATACTTTGGTTTGGGTCAGACGACCTTCTAAGGTTTGCGTCACAGCATAGGGCTGCTCATAAATCTCTTTGAGCATATAGTGCCGGTAACCATTAAGCTCTACAGCATGATGACTTAGCTGACTGATATGTTCTTTACGCGATAGCTGATTGCCTTGGCTATCAAACACTTTAACACCACCAAGATCGATGGTCGCAAACTCATCGTCTTCCAAAATAATAAAACGCTGTGTTACACCCACTAGCGCCGTCATATCAGAGGCTAAATAGTATTCATTTTCCCCCAAACCGATCACTAAAGGGCTGCCACGTCTTGCTGCGACAATCTGACTGGGGTCACGTTGATTCACCACTGCTAAAGCATAGCTTCCATCGAGCTCGTTGACCGCACTAATCACTGAAGATAAGGTGTCAGGGTTTTTATCAAGATTAATATGAACTTGATGAGCAATGACTTCTGTATCGGTGTCGGAATCAAAGTTATAACCTGCTTTTTGCTGCTGGCTTCTTAATACTTCATGATTTTCAATAATGCCATTATGTACGACAGCGATTTCATCGGTACTAAAGTGCGGATGAGCATTGGCTTCACTCGGTGCACCATGGGTCGCCCAACGGGTATGAGCAATACCAATAGATGCCGATACAGTTTCTGATTCGATTTTATTTTCTAGCGCAGCAACTTTACCGACGGTGCGATAACGATTGATTTGATTATTATTAATAATGGCAACGCCGGCAGAATCGTATCCACGGTATTCCAGCTTTTTTAAGCCATCGATAAGTAAGGGTACGATATTATCCTTAGAGATAGCCGCAACAATGCCACACATACGTTTATTTTTTCTCTTTTTTTGGCCGCTGCCATCCAGGCAGGGTTGTCTGCTTAGCACGAGTCAAAGTCAACTCTCCATCAGGTGCGTCTTTATTAATCGTTGAACCAGCACCTACTGTGGCTCCTTTGCCAATAGTTACCGGTGCGACCAGTGCCGTATTCGAACCGATAAAGGCATCATCACCGATAGTGGTTTTATGTTTATTGGCGCCATCATAGTTACAGGTAATGGTGCCTGCCCCTACGTTCACATTACTTCCGAGCTCTGAGTCACCAACATAACTTAGATGATTCACTTTGCTGCCTACACCCACTTCGGCATTCTTGGTTTCGACAAAATTTCCAATCTTGGCATTCTGTTTAAGTACCGTACCGGGGCGTAGCCTGGCGTAAGGTCCAACCGAACAACCCGGCCCAATATTGGCATGATCGATAACACTATGACTTTCTATTATCGTGTTAGCCGAAATATAGCTGTTTTTAATCACGCAGTGTGACCTTATTTTTACACCATCTTCCAATATCACTTCACCTTCAAATACCACATTGATATCAATCGTAATGTCGCTACCTGTTTTTAGTGAACCTCGAATATCAACTCTCGATGGATCGATAAGCGTTGTACCATTGAGCATGAGCTGCCAACTCAAACGTTCTTGATAAATTCTTTCAACTGTTGCGAGTTGGGTTCTATCGTTAACGCCAAGTATTTCTTCTTCGAGATCAATTAAACAAGCATCGACTTGCTTACCATCGGTCGTAGCAATACCGACCATGTCAGTAAGATAGTATTCTTGCTGGGCGTTATTCGACTGAATACGCGGATAGGCTGATCGAAAATAATCGGCCGATAAGGTCATGATGCCGGTATTGATTTCGTTGATTTCAAGCTGAGCTTCATTAGCGTCTTTTTGTTCTACGATAGCTTGGATCTGATCTTGTCCGTCACGGACAATGCGGCCATAGCCGTGTGGGTCATTAAGTAAACAAGTTAATAGGCCTACAGGTGATGACGCGGTTTGTTCTAACAAACTTTCTAATGTGTCTTGCTGAATTAAAGGAACATCACCGTAGAGTACAAGTATTTTTTGATCGTCTTTAATATGCTGCAGCGCTTGTGCCACGGCGTGGCCTGTACCTAATTGCTCAGCTTGTTCTACCCAGATAATGCTATCGTCATTAATCGTTTGCTTAACCAAATCACCGCCATGACCATGTACGACTATGACAGAATCAGGTTCAAGTGATTTGGCTGTATCGATAACATGCGCCAGCATAGGTTTGCCAGCAACCGAGTGTAATACCTTGGGAAGCTTGGAGCGCATACGCGTGCCTTGACCGGCGGCGAGTATGACAACGACTAGTTTCATGCAATAGCGCTGTAGTAAAAATCTAAGGGATAACTATAACACGAGAATACGAATAGAACTGATTTTCATAGCGTTACGAGCGAAGGTTAGACAAGGCAAAAAGCCCAATAAAAAGCGCAGTTTACATTAAGTAAATGAGCAGTTTTATTGGGCTTTTTAACGCCGTATAACCGAGCGCAGTAGCTATGAACTAGCGTTTATTTTTGAGGCGTTTAATCGCATTCAGCTGAGCAACAGCTTGTGCCAATTCGATTTGCGCTTGTGCGTAATCAATTTCAGCAGCTCTATCTTCAAGCGCACGTTCTGCTTCTTCCTTAGCTTGAATCGCTTTAGCTTCATCAAGATCATGTGCTCGAACTGCCGTATCACTGAGTACCGTTACGGTGTGAGGCTGTACTTCTAACATACCGCCAGAGACGTAGTAGAAGTTTTCTTCACCTTCTGGAGTTATAACGCGAACTTCGCCAGGTTTCAGCTGAGTTAAAAACGGCGTATGGCGAGGCAAAATACCCACCTCACCCATTATCGCAGAGGCGAATACCTGGTTCGCTTCGCCAGAGAAGATTTCTTCTTCTGCGCTAACGATATCAACATGCATGGTCGCGGCCATTAATCTACGCCTTTATTAAATGCTTTTTGCTTTTTCTACAGCTTCGTCGATAGAACCGACCATGTAGAAAGCCTGCTCTGGTAAGTGATCATATTCACCAGCCACGATAGCTTTAAAGCCTGAAATCGTGTCTTT
>CAZTYM010000058.1:0-8022 GCA_964617475.1 uncultured Thiotrichales bacterium | reverse complement strand
CAAAAAATATGAGTGTCTATACAAATACCCTAGATATTCAAGACGGTATCTACATTATCTTACTTCGGCAGGCTTACCCCAAGAGTACTTCCTCATAACTTACTGTCGTAAGTTACTCAGGGCGCAGGATGAGAAACGCGTTACTTTCTAGATCGCCACTTTGTGTTTCGTTTAGTTCTAGATGCAGGTTTTGGTCTACTTCTTATTTTTAAACTTGGCGTTCTTGCCTGATGCAAGTCTAAACCGACTGTTTTGCCTAATTTAGTGACTTGTGAAACATTAAGTTCTTGTGCTTTATTGGCGCGTAAGTTTCTTGGCAAAGCTATATCACCATATTGAATGCGTATTAAACGACTGACTTTAAAATTTAGATGTTCCCATAATCGACGCACTTCTCTTTGACGTCCTTCACGTAAACTGACGTGATACCAGTGATTTGCGCCTTCGCCGCCCGCATCTTTTATTTCTTCAAATGAGGCTGGGCCATCGTCTAGCTCGACACCTTGTTTTAGGGTTTCTAAATGATCGTCAGTGACTTCACCCAATACTCTTACAGCATAAACCCGTTTGATTTCGCTTGATGGATGCATAAGTCGGTTAGCTAATTCACCATCGGTGGTAAACAGCATTAAACCGGAGCTATTTAAATCGAGACGCCCTACCGCTATCCAGCGGGCGCCTTGAACTTTAGGTAGTGCTTGGTAAACCGTTGGCCGGTTTTCTGGGTCTTTACGGCTGCAAATTCGGCCTTCGGGTTTGTTATAGATTAATACACGCGGTGCTGCTGGCCCAAATTTCTTAAAGCGAACCAGACGTGAGTCGACGGTGACTTTATCGTTGGTTGTTATCGTATCGCCTAACTGCGCGGTGCGATTATTAACGCGGATTCGGCCTTCTTTTATCCAGCCTTCTATTTCACGGCGCGAACCCATTCCGGTCTGCGCGAGTAGCTTTTGAATACGATCAGCCATGTGGTCAAAACGCCGATAAGCGTTTATTAGCTTACAGCATGTGCGAGTGTAGGCGTATCTTCTTCGCTAATAGTCTCTTCGTCTGACGCATTTTCAGACTCTGGCTCTACAGCCGTATCCACTTCCTCAACGGTGATGTCTTCTTCAATATTGACTTCATCACTTTCCACCATGGCGACAGAAGCAACTGTTGCATTGTCATTATTAGCCTGGTCGTGGTCGCTACCTTCGCTATTGTCATCTTGTGGGATAAGCTCTAACTCACCGGGTATTTTATCGAGATCGCGAATTTCAGCTAGAGGTGGCAATTGATCCAGTTTCTTCAAGCCAAGATCATCGAGTAATTTTCGCGTTGTACCATATAACGCTGGCTTACCAGGCACATCTCTATGCCCGACTATTTTGACCCATTCGCGATCGAGCAAGGTACGAATAATATTGGTGCTAACCGCAACACCACGGACGTCTTCTACTTCAGCACGGGTAATGGGTTGTCTATAACAAATTAGTGCTAGTGTTTCTAATAAGGCTCGCGAGTAACGTGGCGCGCGCTCTTCGAACATGCGGTTAATCCATTGGCCATAATCCTGACGAACCTGGTAACGATAGCCGCTACTGACTTCAATAAGTTCAACACCTCGTTCTGCGCAGTCTTCTCCAAGGCTAGCCAATGCTTGTTTAATCTCTTGACGAGATGGACCGTCTTGTTCGAACAAACTTAATATACGATCAATTGTTAATGGCCTATCTGCAGCGAGTAAGGCTGCTTCGATAATGGCTTTGAGTTTTTCAATTGGCAATGTCTACTTCCTTCACTTTGACATGAATAGGGGCATAAGGCTCGGTTTGCACGATATCAATCATGCCGCCTTTTAATAATTCTAATATTGCCAGGAAGCTGACAATCACGCCTTGTCGCCCTTCATCTACGGTAAATAGGTCTTTGAAATCGATAAATGAACGTGCTTTGACTTCTGATAGCACTGTGGACATTCTCTCACGAACGGATAAAGGTTCGCGTGATATTTGATGATGTGCGTATTGTTCGGCGCGCTTCATCACTTCATTGGCTGCGTGCACGAGATCTTGTAGTGTCACTTTAGGTAATAGTTTTTCAGCAACCTTAGGTGGACGTGCTGCGACATCATAAACATCGCGACCCATGCGCGGTATCGCATCGAGATTTTGTGCCGCTTCTTTAAAACGCTCGTATTCTTGTAGTCGACGAACAAGTTCGGCGCGAGGATCTTCTTCATCGTCCACCTCAACGGGTCGAGGTAATAATAGACGTGATTTGATCTCTGCCAACATTGCGGCCATGACTAGATATTCAGCAGCCAGCTCTAAACGCATTTCTTGCATAAGTTCGATATATTGCATGTACTGCCGCGTGATCTCAGCTAAGGGTATATCGAGAATATCGAGGTTTTGGCGCTTGATTAAATAAAGTAACAGATCCAGCGGGCCTTCAAATGCATCGAGAAATACTTCTAGCGCATCGGGCGGTATATATAGGTCTTGCGGTACTTGAGTAATAGGCTCACCCGCCACCATGGCGAGGGGCAAATCTTCTTGCTTTGGTGATGTTTGAACTTCGGTTTCAGGCATAGCGTATTATAGCGGTAACTTTACTCATCGCCCAGCTTGACAAAACGGATTATCGATAGGCTAAACCCATCGCCTGGCGTACGTCATCTAGCGTTTCTTTGGCCACATCACGAGCCTGATCATTACCCTCGTTAATAATACTGCGCACCAGTCTTGGGTCTTGTTCAAATTCTTTGGCACGTTCAATAATCACTTCTTGCTCTGCCACAACCGCATCTATGAGTGGCTTCTTGCAATCCAGGCAGCCGATGCCCGCGCTGCGGCAGCCTTCCCACACCCATGATCGAGTTTCTTCGTCAGAATAGACTTGATGCAAATCCCAAACGGGACATTTTTCTGGATTACCCGGGTCTTTGCGCCGAACACGTGCAGGATCTGTCGGCATGGTTTTGAGCTTTTTCGCTACGGAATCGGGCTCTTCTCGCAGCCCAATGGTATTGCCATATGACTTGGACATTTTTTGACCATCTAGACCGGGCATTTTGGCCGTTTCTGTTAGCAGCGCGTGTGGCTCAGGTAGAATAATTTTGCCGCCGCCATCGAGAAAACCCAGTAAACGTTCGCGATCACTGAGCGTTATATTCTGCTGTTCCTCAATCAGTGCATGGCCTTTGGCTAATGCTTCTTCATCACCTTCTTCTTGATATTTCTTCTTTAACTTATCGTAAAGCTTAGCATTTTTCTTTCCCATCTTTTTAGCAGCTGCTTCTGCTTTGTCATTAAAGTCGGCATCTCGGCCGTAAAGAAAGTTAAAGCGTCTTGCCACTTCTCGGGTAAGTTCGATATGTGCTACCTGATCTTCGCCAACCGGCACCTGCCCCGCTTTATAAGCCAATATATCTGCGCTTTGTAATAAGGGATAACCGAGAAACCCATAGGTATCCAGGTCTTTTTCACGTAACTTGATCTGCTGGTCTTTATAGCTCGGCACGCGTTCAAGCCAACCCAATGGCGTCATCATAGAAAGCAATAAATGTAGCTCTGCATGCTCTTGCACTTGTGACTGAATAAACATGACCGCTGAACTGGGATTAACGCCCACAGCCAACCAGTCGATGACCATATCCCATACAGCGTTGTCGATTTTGCTCGGATCATCATAATCCGTGGTTAAAGCATGCCAATCCGCAACAAAGAAAAAACACTCGTATTCGTTTTGCAAATCCAGCCAGTTTTTTAGCACCCCGTGATAGTGACCCAGGTGCAGCCGACCGGTAGGCCGCATTCCTGAAACGATTCGGGGATTTTGCTGAGCAATCGAATTCAAATTTGTTCTCCTCGGGTTGCGTTAGCAAGAAACGCTAGCGCAGATTAAGTTCGCTAACATCGCCCTTTCCTTGGCGAACGAGTACGGGTTCTTCGTCTAACCACTCGATAACCGTGGTGGCATCCATTCCGCAGGCACCACCGTCTACGATCAAATCAACACGATTTCCTATTTTGTCTCTGATCTCCTCAGCATCCGCTAAGGGAAATTCATCGCCTGGCAACATTAAAGTAACACTCATTAGCGGCTCGCCCATGGCGTCAATTAAGGCATTGCATATCTCATTGTCAGGCACACGAATACCAATTGTTCTGCGTCTTGGGTGTTGTAAACGCCGTGGAACTTCTCTGGTAGCGCGTAATATAAAGGTATACGGGCCTGGTGTTAGAGATTTGATTAGTCGGTAAGCCGTATTCGTCACTCGGGCATAAGTGGCAATTTCGGATAAATCCCGACAAATCAACGTAAAATTGTGCTGATCTTCCAGGCCGCGCAGCCGCCTGATAGCGTCCATTGCGGTTTTATCACCAATATGACAGCCCAAGGCATAACTTGAGTCAGTTGGATAAGCGATTACTTTGCCACCACGTAACATGGCCGCCACTTGTGAAATTAAGCGCGGCTGCGGGGTTTCTGGATGAATTCTTAGAAACTGGGCAGGCATTAACTATTAACTATTTTAATTTATTAATATCGAATCGTGATGCCAAATAGGTTGGCACCGACTCGGAAACGGCGGTATTTTACCTAATTCTCGAAAACCTTTATTGGGATCATGAAAATCGGACCCAGCTGAGGATAATAATCCAAACTCTTCCGCTAATACACTCATTAATTCGGTATCTTTTGTGTTATGGCCGCTGCCGATTACTTCCAGGCCTTGGCCACCGTATTCGCTAAAGTCGCTAAGCAGCTCCTTCATTTTTGTTAAAGTAAGCTTATAGCGTGCGGGATGAGCAATGACAGCAACACCACCCGCTTGTGTTATCCATGACACGGCATCCGATAAATCCGCCCATTCGCAGCTGACGTAACCTGGTTTACCTCGGGTGAGAAACCGCTTAAAGACCTGGCCCATATCTTTAGCATGGCCTTGGTCAACAAGAAAGCGGGCAAAATGCGTACGGCTCATTATGGATTGCTGACAATATTGCTGAGCACCTTGATAAGCGTTGTGAATGCCATGGCGTTCTAAATCTTCAGCAATACGAATCGCCCGATCAGACCTGGCAGCTTTGACACTGGCCAAACCCTCGGCAAGAGCATGGTTGTTTGTATCCACACCTAAACCTACAATATGCAATAACTGTTTGCGCCAAGTTGTTGATATTTCGACACCATTTATTAAATTAATATTGTGATCATGAGCGGCTACTCTAGCTTCAATAAGGCCATCAATATTGTCATGATCAGTAAGCGCCAAGATGTTAACACCTTGGTCAGATGCACGTTGTAGTAACTGTGTAGGCGTTAAGGTGCCATCCGAAAACGTCGAATGACAATGAAAATCGTATTTCAAGGTGGTTCCTAAATGGCTTAACCGGAAAAGTTAAAAACTTTACGTCAGCATATCTTATATAATGCCGAGCTTTTCCGCGTTACCGCTGTACTTCAAATGAAATTACTCATTGATTTTCTGCCAATTATACTGTTTTTTATCACTATAAAAGCCACTGATGACTTTTTTCTCGCCACTATCGTGATAATGGTTGCCACACTGCTGCAAGTTGCTTATATAAAGTATCGCTACGGCAGAGTCGAGAAAATGTTATTGGTCACCCTGGTGGCAGTATTGATATTCGGCGGCATCACCTTGGCACTACAAGATGAAATTTTCCTCAAATGGAAAGTGTCTATTGTTAACTGGCTATTCGCACTTGTATTTATTGGTAGCCAGTTCATTGGTAAAAAAACCATTATCGAGCGCATGATGGGCGCAAACCTGTCGCTACCATCAGCTATTTGGACAAAGCTTAACCTAATGTGGGCAGGCTTTTTCACGTTTTTAGGTTTTCTTAATCTCTACGTAGCCTATAACTACGACAACCAAACCTGGGCCGATTTTAAACTCTACGGAATGATTGGTCTGACCTTAGTGTTCATTGTTATCCAAACCGTTTATATATCCAGACACGCCGTTATCACTGATGACGCAAAACAAGAAAAAGATGAGGACGCATAATGCATTACCTGATAGTTGCTGAAGATATTGAAAACAGCTTAGAAAAACGCCTAGCCGTCCGCCCCGCACACCTAGAACGCTTACAAGCACTAAAAGACGCTGGCAGACTTATTGTGGCTGGCCCTTGCCCTAATATAGACAATGAAGACCCCGGCCCCGCCGGTTTCAGCGGTAGCGCGATTATTGCCAAGTTTGAGTCCTTAGAAGCTGCCAAGGCTTGGGCGGACGCCGATCCCTATGTCGACGCTGGCGTTTACGATAAAGTTACCGTAAAACCTTTCAAATATGTACTACCATGAGTAATCGCATCGAATTAATTCGCACACGTCTTACCGATGCGTTAAGCCCAACTTCGCTGGATATTATTGACGATAGTCATAAACACGTAGGCCATCCAGGAGCGGCGAGCGGTGGTGGCCATTTCACTGTACATATCGTCGCAAAAGCATTTGCAGGCCATCATTTGCTGCAGCGTCACAGGCTAATCTACGACGCATTAGGCGATGCTATGGAAACCGAAATCCACGCGCTAAGCATAAAAGCGCATACACCTGACGAAATATAAGTTAATATTTTTTATTAATTATTATATAGTTAAAAGCGATGCTTTATGTATTGCTAGAGATGACTGCGCTGATTGCCTTTGGTGCAATTTGGGCCAAGTTTTCACCAAAATGGTTAGATGCTGAGCAATTACGCTTTTGGTTAACCAAAAGTGTTTTCTACATTTTTCTTCCTGCTCTGGTGTTGAAAGTCTTATGGTCAACTACGCTGACTACGGACTCGCTCAGGCTCTCTGCTACGGCCGTTAGCGGGGTATTTTTCGCACTAGCAGTAACACATACCATCTACCGTTTTATTCCCATTGGCCGAGCGGCCTTAGGCGCCATTTTGCTCGCCTCCATTTTTCCCAATGTCACCTATATGGGCTTACCGGTATTAGATGCGCTATATGGCGAATGGGCACAATCGGTGGCTATTCAATACGATTTATTTGGCACATTGCCGTTAGTATTTACCCTGGGTATCGCACTGGCCAGCCGTTACAGCTCACAAGCGGAAAGCCGTTTTGATGTTACTGAATTTCTGCGTATACCCGCAGTATGGGCCGCGGCACTCGCACTTGCCTTGCAAGCAATGAGCATTTCGCCCATTCCCAGCATTATTGCGATACTTGATTGGTTGGCCACGCCTGTGGTGCCCTTCATGTTATTCGCGGTTGGTTTAAGCTTAAAACTGAAGTCATTTAGCAAACATCGCTTGCTGATCTTAAGCCCGGTGATGTTGGTTCAGTTTATTATTGTGCCGATATTTGTCTGGATCTTTGGTTCTACCATCGGCTTGGAAGGCGAATGGCTACAAGCCGTCGTGCTCGAAGCCGCTATGCCCGCCATGGTGCTCGGTATCGTACTCTGCGACAGATATCAGCTCGACAGCCGCTTGTTTGCCGCCGCAGTTACCCTAACTACCGCCTCAACAATTGCCATAATTCCTTTATGGTTCAGTATCTTACAAATTTAGCTTTTAAACCAATAATCGAAATTTTAGCGAACAATACCCAGGATTGCCCTGGGCATTGCCAGCCTATTTAATGAAATTGCTTCATTACCCCGCTAGTTTAACGGGTTCGTCTTTAGGCATAGGCCCAAGCTTGACGCCTTCAGGATAGTATTTCCAGCCATCTCTAACCTTAATGTCAGCATCCCAAGGTAGTTTGTATTTACCCTCGGCAAGGTCAGCCACCCAAGTGAGATAATTTTCTTTCTCACCGCCTGGTTTACCAACATAAGCACGGCAACCTAGATTAAATACATTGTTTTCTAGCGCCCAGTTCTCTCTGGCTTTGTCTACCAATCGTGGAAATAGCTCTGCGGTAACAATTTCCCAAGGGTTACGATGACCTTGTTGGATCACGTTACCGTCGTAGTTACAAACGGTACCTTCACCAAAGTAATAGAACACACCATCATAACCGGCTAGGTTAACTGAAATGG
>CAZTYM010000057.1:0-8515 GCA_964617475.1 uncultured Thiotrichales bacterium | reverse complement strand
TCCTTCAGGTACATTGTCCCTCTTTGACAGTGTGCGTCAAACTGGGGTAGGTTTAGGTACAAATTAGAGTGTTTAAGAAGAAAAGGGGTCATCAGAAGAAAAGGGGTCAAGTCTATTGATGATGTATATGGAATGATTTATTGTTGAGCGATGAGTCGGCCGCTACGGATAGAGTATAAGGATGCGTATTACCACGTGATGAATCGAGGGCGTGGACGTCAAAAGGTATTTCGAGGTGATGCCTATTATTCGGCTTTTCTTGAGACCGTAAGCGAAGCCTGTGAGCGTTTTGGTCTGGAAGTTCATGCCTATTGCCTAATGGGTAATCATTATCATCTTTTAGTGAAAACGCCTTATGCGAATTTACAGCGCGCCATGCGGCATATAGGCTCAGTCTATACCCAGCGCTACAACCGCATAAAAAAGACAGATGGACCATTGTTTAGGGGCAGATATAAAGCGATTATTGTGGACTCAGATGCGTACTTATTACATCTGAGTAAGTATATTCACACCAACCCGGTTGCTGCACGTAGGGTGGCGGAGTTGGAAGACTACCCCTGGTCAAGCTATCCGGCTTATATTGGCCAAGCCCCTATACCGAATTGGTTATTTACCTCAGAGGTTTATGGCCAGCTTGGTGGTCAACGCCGTATAAAGTCGCGTTATCGGATTTACGTAGAAGATTTAGAGCGATTACCTGAGCTAGAAGACTTCTATAGCAAGGGGAGAATAGCGCCTATATTGGGTGGCGAGGCGTTTGTGGCAAGACTTAAGGGGGTGAGTGGAGAGCTAAATAGGGAATTATCTCACGATGAAAAGCGAGCACTGAATCCTGATTTAGATCAAATTCTAGTGGAGGTGTGTGAGGTATTTGGGGTAGATAAAAGTCAATTGTTAATCAGTCAGCGTGGTCGAGGTAGCAAGAACACAGCGAGAAAGGTGGCGATGTATCTCGCGCAAAGGGTGGGGGGATACCGTTTAACCAGGATTGCGCAAGCGTTTGGTCTTGGCCACTATGGTGGTGTGTCGCATGCGATATTCAGTATTAAGCAGCAAATAGATGAAGATCAACGTTTAGCTAAAAATATCAATACTATTATCAATAGACTTGACCCTTAACCTTCACTTAACCTTACACAGATGGAAATTATAAGGGAGACCAAGCAGCTTCTCGAAAAGATGTTGAAATGATTGCGGCGCGGCTTAAAGAGATTACAAAGTCAGCTCCAAAAGATTTCGATTATCGTGGTGGGCTTACTTCTAGACCCGTTTTACTGCTCCGCCTTCAAACCAGAGGTTATCCCGATGAGGATTTTGATCCACAAGCCAATGCTACACGATACGATAGTGTGGTAATTTTTGAACCTCTGTTTAACCAGCTTAAGCCTTATCTTCAGGGCCTGGAGAAAAATATTTCGCGAGGCGAAACATCTGTTGCTAAGGTGCCATCTAATGATCCCATTTCGCGTGAAGAAATCGCTCAAATGGTTGAGAATTTCTTTAAGGTAAACTTTATTCCCGGAGCATTAACAGGAGAATGGAATGGTAGAAGTTGGGGAAATATTGTGTTTAATGGTTATGAAGGAACGTATACAGGAACATATAACAAAAAATTAGGCTGGATTAAGCTTAAAAAAGAATCTGACACATCGTTTAGTGGAACTTGGGGAGAGAGTGATGAACGATTTGGTTCATTGACAGTCGGGTGGGAAGACGATAATCAATTAACCGGAACGTGGCAGGTTGATCCTAAGGCTCGGAAAAGAGCAACAAATAGCGGTAGAATTCGTTGGACTCGGAAAGAGTAATCTATGCGGTTTATAAATATCAATTGGGTGAGACTTGATTAATTTCATATATATAGAATCTGTCCTGTAGCGACTTACCTTGATTAGCACCTCTTGAAAATACTCCTATCAATATTGCTGTCTCTGATTATTCTTATTGCTGTGGCAGTAATGTTTTTCGGTAGCGAATTACTTAATGCCGCTAGTTACGATGCGGAGAGTTGCGCGGAAATCGACATCACTTTTGATGTTAATGCTGATTTGCAACTGGATGTCCATTATTCCGGTGTTAGTGGGGTCTGCGAAATAGAAGGTGAAACAATCTCTTCTCCTCCAACAGTCGTGTTTGTATATGGAGGTTCTTGGCGCAGTGGTGAAAAAGAAACTTATCAATTTGTCGCCGATTTTTTTACATCAAATGGTTTTAACATCGTTATTCCGGATTACCGATTATTTCCCGAAGTGGCTTATCCGGAATTTCTCAAGGATATAGAAACGTTTTTTCATTGGCTTGCTGATAATAACGATGCGCTTAAATTAAATACGGACGAGGTTTTTGTCATAGGGCATTCGGCCGGTGCCTATAATTTGGCCATGTATTTGGTCAATGATGACTATCAGAAGCCATTTCGCTTTGAAGGTTTTATCGGGCTTGCCGGACCATATGATTTCTTTTTGCCGGCGACTGAGGATAAGGATTACCATGCGGTTTTTACCCAGAATGGTGATTTTAATAATACAGATTCCCTTCCTGCACAGTTACTTCCGAGTGATTCTTTAAGTCACGTATTGAATAAGGCCTTAATCCTACATGGTGCTGGAGATTCGGTGGTGAGCACAAAAAACCCTAAAAATATTCTACCAGGGCTTAGGCAGTCTGGTATTGAAGCGAATATCAAAATGTATGAGGGGATTGGGCATGTAAGGTTGGTGTCGGGTTTGGCAATAGTGCCACTACTGGGTTTTGAGATACAGCAGGATGTACTCAAGTTTCTAAACGGAGTAACTGTAGTCAGATGATACTTATTGGTTTTTATATTTTATAATGTCTAGAAAACTAATTAGTGATAGATACTATGCCTATTGTAAACGCGACTAAATTGTTTAGCTGGGTATTTTGGCTTGTCTTTTTTTTCGGCTCTCTTTTAATACAAATTAACAATATACAAGCAGAAACTATGGACTATGATCTTAATCAAGCGACGCGTTTGATCAAAGCGGCGGATGATAACCTTAAGCGTCTTCGCGATGGTGATGTGAATAACTATAATCGCATTAGCAAGAATATGGAGAAGGCGGCTAAGCACTTAGAAGCCACACAATCTAAGTCACATGAAGAATTTACTCCAGCCGTTAAGCGTTGGGGTGAGTTGCAGGCTCAAATGGCGGAGATCGCGGCGAGATGGAATGCTGCTGTTGCACAGCAACAGGCAGATGCAGCCGCTCAGCAACAAGCTGCTCAGGCAGAACAACAACGTCAACAAGCTGAAGCAGCAGCCATAGCAAAACAGCAGGCTGCTGCACAACAAGCCAATCAAGCCCAACAGCAACAAGCAAAAACGGCGGCTACAGAACCTCAGGTAGAACAGGTCAATCTAGATCCGTTAATGGATAAATACCAACGCCAAAACCTACCTAAGCTAAGTGAAGATGCAAGCGTATCTGATGCAAAAAAATGGGCACAACAAATGCTCGCATTGCAAACTACACAGAAGCAGGCAGATCTCAAAACCATAGAGGAAGCATTACAATCGGGAGCAGCTTCTAAAAATGATGCTGATCGAGTGAGTTACTGGATTAGAGATAGCTTCCAAGACTCGATCAAGAGAGAAATTCAAGATGAAATGAATAAGCATCGTGGTAAGGTCGTTAGTATGAAATATTCAGTTGAGCTGATACAGAGTATTAAAGACGGTGATGGCAATGGCGCTTATCGTGTTGCTGGCCCGGTACACGGACCAAATAATAAAAAATTGTTAGACAATGCTATGCGTTCTGCTGACATTGTTGCCGCTTATGCAGGAGTGTATCGCGAAGAATCTAATAATGAAAATGCTGAAGTGATTGCGTTAGCGCCACAGCTTAAATCAGCACGTGCTCGAATTGATGAGCTTGAACCAGCTGCTAAGAAGCAAGAAGAAGTGCTAGCCAATGCACCGAAGAAAGAACGTGTTAAGAATAAAGACTTTTTAGCCGCGCTCGCACAAGAGTTTTGGCTAGAAGGGTCAGTTTTCGCGGAAACAGAAAAGGATGGCAGTGTCTGGATTGGTTCCGATGTTGTTGGTGATATTACCCATAATGGCGAAATTTGGGTTAACGGTATTCGAGAAGGCTCAATTGAACCGAATGGTGAAGTGTGGTTTCAAGGCAATAAAGTAGGCAGCCTCGAAGACAATGGTGAAGTATGGCGCGGTGGTAACCAAGTTGGATTAATTGATAACAAAGGTACCGCTTGGATTAACGGTAGCCCCTCAGGGGAAATAGAACCCTTTAAAGGTGAGTGGAAACGTGCTGCAATATTATATTATTTCAGCGATTTTTATCGACGCTAAGATATCATAAGATGAATCATAAAATTACTATTTTATCTTTAACTTGTTTTATCATCTCAAGTTCTGCATCCGCGAATATAAAAAAACACCAGTACCAAATCCTTCCGATGAAGATATTATTGAATTAACACCTGATTATATAGAGCTTCTTTAGAAGAGCGAGTTTGCTCGTCTTCTGATACTTGTCGCAGCGATAGTCTTTTTAATTAGCAACATTTCCTGGTTAGCATATCTATTTCGACGATATTATTTTCATTAGGTTTACTAAGTGCAACGCTCACTGGATAGGCTACATCGTTGTAAGTTAGCCCATTTATAAGCGACAGCTGTTTATCGGAATTTAAAGAAGGTCGAGTAGTAATGTCTAAAAATATGTATGAACCACCTAAGGTTTGGGAATTTTTAGCAGAGAACGGTGGTCAATGGGCCTCGATTAATCGGCCCACTGCAGGTGCTCGCAATGAAAATTTATTGCGAAAGGGTGAACACCCACTGCAATTGTATTCTACTGCTACACCGAATGGTCAAAAGGTAACAATTTTATTGGAAGAACTGCTGGCCGCAGGTGTATCAGATGCAGAATATGACGCTTGGTTAATCGATATTACTAAGGGTGATCAATTCAGTCGCGGATTTTTTGAGATTAATCCAAATTCAAAAATTCCTGCTTTGGTGGATTATTCGGTTGAAAAGCCTATTCCTGTTTTTGAGTCAGGCAGTATTCTTTTGTATCTTGCTGAAAAATTTGGCCGCTTTATCCCTAAACAAATTGATGAACGAACTCGATGCTTGAATTGGCTATTTTGGTTGCAAGGTGCAGCACCATTTCTGGCTGGTGGTTTTGGTCATTTTTATTCCTATGCGCCAGAGAAATACGAGTATTCTATTAATCGCTACGCTATGGAATCTAAACGGCTAATGGATGTGCTCAATTTATATTTTGCGGAAAACGAATACCTTTCAGGTGAACAATATTCCATCGCCGATATTGCGACATGGCCCTGGTTTGGCGAATTAGCTCTCGGTAATTTGTATAGTGCTGGTGAGTTTTTGTCTGTTGATAGCTACAGTCATCTGAAAAGATGGGCCAAGCAAATAGAAAGCCGATCAGCAGTAAAGAGAGGCAGGCTGGTCAACAATATTTGGGGTGAGAGGTTGCCGCATTTGCCAGAAAGGCATAGCGCAAGAGACATTGATCTAGTACTAGGACAAAGTAGCTAGTTTTTATATTATTTCAGCTATTGAAACATAAACTTTTGACTATTACCGCAATATAGTGTAAACCTAGTAGCCAGAAGTATATGCATCAAAGCGAGAATTGACTATGAGAATCAAAAGCGGATTTTTGTAGTGTACGAGCTTATATACACCAGCGTTGCCCGACGATATATGTCGGAAAATGAGATTTATCAGCTTGTTGAAAATGCGCAAAAAAAGAATCTCGTTTTAGATATCACTGGCATTCTCATCTATAACAAGCATGAATTCATTCAATTACTAGGAGGTGATGAGGCCGCCGTTAAGGAGTTATACGAGGAAATCCGGCTCGACGATCGTCACTATAATGTTTCTATTTTTTATGAGGGTGCAATCGAGCATCGTGGCTTTGACGGTTGGTCTATGGCATTTAAGAATGTGAGTGTAGATCATGAAACAAAATCAGAGCCTGATGACTTAATATCGCGCAACCCCGGATTTGTAATGCGTTTTGCTAATTCTCGCCAAAGTGCAGGGAAAAAGATATTTCGCATGTTAAGTGATCAGCTATAGCCGATAGATTTAAACTCCCTTGTCGGTACTTTGCCTATATATTTTAGATTGTCCTGTGATAGTGCTGACATGAAACTTCGTTAAACTTGCAGTGTCAAAAAGATAACGCTTTTTTGAGGTGTTTCATGTCAACAATATCTTTTCTTTCAAAATTCGTTTTTGTCGCAGGTTTAGGCTTTAGTGTGGTTGCTTGTAGTAATTGGCCTAACCCAAATTTAAATGCGAATGATCCTGGTGTAGAAAGTTATCTCGGTGCTAATTTCAATACGGAAATTCCTCAGGAATTTGATTATATCCTGTATACACGTCATGGCACATTCGATCAGTCAATTCGGTTTACCAATTCAGGGACGTTGGTTTTTAGTGAAGAGGGTTTACAGTACGCCAATAATACCGATGAAATTAGCATCGATTATAATGACATAATCAGTGTTAAACGTTTGACTGTACCTGTGCGACCGCATAATGCGGTGAGAAGGGACACATGGTTAGCAATTCGTTTCCAAGATGGCGATAAGGTAAGGCGCGTAGGTTTTCGTGGTGATTTAGCTCGAGCGCATCCTTTCACTGGTGATCGTTTAGTCGGCTTGCTACGTCATACACTGGCAAATCGTGATTTTGCTAGCAACACTTAGTCATTTCATATTTTACTTAAAGTAGTGGCCAAACTGGGGTCGCTACTTTATCGGTTCCTCACAGTCATTTCTGGTATTAAAGATAGAAAGCCGCAGTTAATTAATATAACTAACAGAGATGACATAAAAGTTAAAGGATCTTAAGCGATATTTGATTTAAGATTTTAATGTCTAAATTTAGCTCCCCATTTTGGCCAGAATTTTTTATTATTGAACTTTAAAACCAAGTAAAAAAGGGGAAAGTTATGGCTGTCGCACGTGTAACCGAAATAATTGCTGGTTCCAAGAAAAGTTTTGAAGATGCCTGCAAGACTGGCATAAAGCGGGCTAGTAAAACGCTTGATAATGTTAAAGGTGCCTGGGTACAGGATCAGCAGCTCGTTGTCGAAGATGGAAAAATCATCGAATTTCGCGTCACGTTAAAAGTGACGTTTGTGCTTAATGATTAAATCTTCAGGTCTTAACTTGTAATCCAAATAAATCTTGCATGTTTCATAGCTCTTAGCCTTTATGGCCAAATCAGTATTCTCTACCCGTATTTACGGGTTGCTTACGGGCGATGATGACGCACGTGTTTGTAAGGATATCCCGGATTCGGCATGTAACGATCAGCCGCGGAATTATATTCTGCATTTGCTCAGTCTTATTGCCACAAAAATAGGTGACGAGTTAGCTAGCGCACGTTTGGTGTTGCCTTGGTTGATCACGACAATTGGCGGGCCGGCATCATTAATAGGTCTGTTGGTTCCCATTCGTGAATCGGGCGCCTTATTGCCACAATTGCTTATTGCAGGTTATATCCGCCCACATCCGATTAGAAAATGGTTTTGGGTAATCGGCAGTATCGTACAAGGTGTATGTGTTGGCCTATTGGCTGTGGCTGCTATGTTGTTAGATGCTGTGACGGCGACCTGGTCGATTGTTGTATTGATTACTGTTTTT
This sequence comes from uncultured Thiotrichales bacterium, assembly GCA_964617475.1. Lineage (GTDB taxonomy): Bacteria > Pseudomonadota > Gammaproteobacteria. Next base: position 826 of record CAZTYM010000057.1, on the reverse strand, counting down.
AGTTTAGCAAGAGGTGTTTGCTCTGTTGCGCAAAAAGATGTGGTGGGTAAAACCGTCAGCAAATTTCGCCGGGGTAGACTAAGCGGTTATTCAGCGGGGATAGCAGGTGTCGCTACCGTCGTGATTGGCATTTACTTGAGCCAGGCGAGTACTAATGTTGCCGATATTGTCTCCATCAGCGTCATATTATTTATTGGCGCAGGATTATGGCTACTAGCCAGTATATTGTTTGCTAACTTGCATGAAGTGCCAGGTGCAACGGGCGGTGGGGCTAACGGAATCAGAAACGCATTGGAAAGCTTCCAGCTGCTAAAAACGGATGTCCAATTACGATATTTTGTTACCACGCGTGCATTGCTGATTAGTACGGCTTTGTTGGTACCGTTTATTGTTGCCTTAATCAGTTCCAAAACCAGTTCCAGTGCAGCGGAGCTTGGAATTTTGATTATTGCCAGTGGCATTGCGGGTAGTCTAAGTTCGCCGATTTGGGGTAGGTTGAGTGATCGTTCCAGTCGGCTGGTTTTGATTATCGCGGCCCTGGTAGCAGGGTTTAGTGGTCTCGTTGTCTATTTGCTTAGCTTAATAGCGGTTTCTATCCATTTTTATGTCTATACTCTAATTTTTATGGTGTTCGTTATTGCTCATAGCGGTATTCGTATTGGTCGGCAAACTTACTTGGTGGATATGGCCACCCAAGATAATAGGGCAGCTTATGTTGCTCTCAGTAACACGCTGATTGGTGCATTATTACTGGTTATGGGAGCTATCAGTGCGGCCGTTGCGTTAAAAAGTCTTTTGGCGGCAGTATTACTGCTTTCAGTATTGG
>CAZTYM010000056.1:0-9792 GCA_964617475.1 uncultured Thiotrichales bacterium | reverse complement strand
AGGTATTTTTGATTTTTAATTTATAAATATGTGATATTTAATTAAGAACAAAAAATTGAACTTATTCAAAAAAGAACTTTTCTTCGCCAAATGCAGGCTTGAGATCATCAAACCAGGTCGCGCTTTCGTCGTATTTGGCAAAGAATGGGCGTTGCACCCAGTCTGGATCACGGCCTTGAATAAAACGCAAGGCTAAGACTTTTTCGCCATTCACTTCCGTTACGCCTTGAATCTCCACCTTACCCGGTTTAGCGCTCATTGAGGGGCCGCGTGCCGTACGACATATACCCGAGACTTGCTGCATCGCGTCTCGGTAAATATGCCAAGCTTTAACTAAAGGCACTTCGAAATAGTGCCTAGCGCCCGTGTCGCGCTCAACAAACATATAGTAAGGTGTAATACCGTTATTCACCTGGTCACGCCATAAACGCGCCCAATCATTAGCATCGTCGTTAATACCTTGTAAAAGCGGACCCTGGCTACGAATATTTGCCCCCGTTGAACGCACACGAGCAATAGCTAATTTAGCTATATCAGTATCTAACTCTTTCCAATGATTGTAATGCGCCATAACGGTTAAATGGCGTCCGGAAGCAATGACTCTCTCAAAGAGTCTTAACAAGTCACCAGAATCAGCATCGGTAACAAAACGATGCGGCCAAAACGTCAGCGCTTTGGTACCAATACGAATAGTGCGAATATGATCTAACTCATTAGAATTAACAATCGCATCGATATACGCAGCGAGATTCTTGGTTTTCATTACCAATGGATCACCGCCAGTAAACAACACATCGGTGATTTCCTTGTTTGCCTTCAGATAGTTAACCAGTTTCTGAGCATCACGACCGGCAAATTGCAAATCGGTATCACCAATAAACTGTGCCCATCGAAAGCAAAAAGTACAATAACTGTGACAGGTTTGCCCTTGCTTTGGGAAAAACAAAACCGTCTCGCGGTATTTATGTTGAATACCGTCGACAACCTCACCATCCAGCGTGGGCACATTCAGTTCCATCTGCCCAGCTGGATGCGGATTTAACGTCGATCGCACTTGTTCGACGATTGTTTTTAGAGCCGCTTTATCACCACTTTTTAGTGCTGATGCCAAAGCATCATAATGCTCATCGCTAAGCATGTCTTTTTGCGGAAAAACGAGCCTGAAAATTGAATCGTTTTCCCAGTTCTGCCAATCAATTAACTCATCGATAACATATTGGTTAACGCGAAACGGAAATACACTTGCCGCAACCTCAACACCAAAACGAACTTCTTCAGGTAACGTATTGAATTGGTTGATGTTTGATAATTGTTTGTTGGTATAAACTTTAAAGCGCGCAGCCGTCAGAGGCGCGTCTTTTATTAGCAATTCTGATTGTTGGATTATGGCGTTCATGGTTAGCGCCTCCTATTTTTCTGCGCATCTGCGCGAAAGACTAGCAACCGAAATAACAAACACTGGGGCCAGCTGCTGATAAATTCGTATAACGCGTTCTTAATTCAAGCAGAGATGCTTAGATCTAATCGTAAGCAAGACGCTAAGACCTTCACCTCATAGTGCTCACGATGATGTGGTAATTATACCATTTTAATGAAATTGCTACAAATGTCTTTTTATATCAATAGTTTATATAAAACTGATATCACAGATTTTTATAATCTTAAGTCTTTCAGCTGACGTAAAAGAAACCGATGGCGTTACAACCCTAATGGCGTAAACCATATTTTTATAAGGGCTAATTATTTGGAAGGGCTAATTATTTGGGTATAAAAAAACAGTAGACCGAATAGCCTAAAAAAAGAAGTCGTCCGTCTCGGCAAAATAGCGGTAATTGGTAATGTCTTTTGGCTCAATGCGACCTGCAAGAATGGCATCAATATCACGCTGTACACTGTCGGCATAAAGCAAAACCTTGCCTTGCGCCAAAGCTTCTTCTAAAGATACGCCCCAGATAGACACATGACGTGAAGTAATAAGCCGTACTTTATTTGACTTTGCCCATTCAGCTGAAATTCTCTTGCCGAGCCAGGCTAGTTTTTCAGCTAACAGTTCTCGCTCAGTTTCATCCTCGATATAGCTTAGTGCCTCTTGAGAGGTGGACATCCAACCATTGGCATAAAAGTCCGTTCCATTGAAGAAATTTTTAACCCATCTCAAATAACTATCGAAACTTTGCTCTTCTTGATTGACTGGATCACTGTCGTACTGCTCAACATAATAAGAGTAAGGTGGTAAATCTTGTGGCCAGACGGCAGCGTTTTGCGGAGTAGTTGTCGCGCAACCCGCTAAAAACAAGAAAATAAACGTAACTAAGAGATGTCTTACCATGGAACCCTATCTGAACTACCCTTCTTTAAGCTCTTTCGACCCAGGAAAAATTTCCTTTAGCAATAAATTGCGACAGTGTTGGCATTCTTTTGTTAGAAAACACGGGGTTCAATAATATGGCTAATAGGAATAGATGGGTTACGAACGTGTTTAACGACTTAATATCAACCAACTAATGAAGATAAGCTGCTGATTATATGAATTATTTGTTAAAAATCAATCATTGAGACCAGAGCAAAATTGTTTGGTTCAGTACGCGAGTTCACTATCCACTAAAATAAAGCAGCACCTGGCACTAACCAGGTGCATACTAAGAGTAGATTTTAAGAAATTAGCTTTTTCAACGCATCCATTGTGCCGCCGCCTAATTTACCTTCTAAGAAATTTTGAACAACTGGAAGAAACTGCTTGGCTGAATCACCATCAATACCAAGTTTAGAAAACCCACCTAGTAGTGACGCAACCGTACCTAAGCTACCACCGCCAACGCCTAATGAACTTGCGATACCGCCTAGAGCGCCCATCATGCCGCCACCGCTGTCTTCCTCACTCGGCGCCGCGCTCATAAACTGATCCGCACCTGGAATAGCATTGGTCAATTCAGAAAAGTTATCACCTGAAAGCTTTTCTTTGGCTGCATTTAGTAAGAGCCCAACTCCGCCTTCAGCTTGTTCCTGGTTAACACCAACTTGCTGCATTAGTTGCTGAATTAATTCCATTACTACTTCTCCTCAAGTCACTTCAAAATTACCGGCATAATTCATCTATGAATTCTTTCAATAAGTAATACTAATCACCTGATGATTTAATAGCTAATGGCTGGCTTCATTGCTTTGGCTTGAGCAACCCAATCGGCAACTAACTTGCCACTAGGAACAGAACGAACCAATTTCTTTGCGGCATTCACTTCTCGCATTTTTTCAGTGAGGTTTTCAGCATTACGATTTCTCAATTCTTTAACAGAATCTACGCCTGCTGCTTCTAGCAACTCAGAATACTGAGTAGACACACCTTTAACCCGACATAAATCCGCTAAATTAACCCAACGAAGTACGTGTGAATGACTTAAGCCTGTTTTTGATTCAAGCTCTTTACGACCTTTAGGCGTTCCACCCGCAGCTAATAATTTCGCAGGGCTATTTACGCCGTTATCGCGCAAAATTTTACCGTACTTTGGGCCTATACCTTCAATATCTTCGATTTTCATAGCCATGATGACTCCCCTTTTATTGTTAGTACACTATCTGCGGGCTTGACGGCCCCTTCACAAAATTAAACAAAACCGTAACATTCTGATCAGCGAATAATGAACGCACACTGAAATATTTCATAGAACCATCAACCGATCGAACATGCTACTATTACACGCACATGCGTGCCTTTTCGCAGGCGATAATAACACGATTCTTATTTTTGATAAGAGCTTAAACCAATGGAAACAATCAACCCAATATTCCTCGGACGTGGTGAAGCACCTGTCTATCTAAGCCCAAAGCTCGCTAATCGTCATGGACTGATAGCTGGAGCTACCGGTACAGGTAAAACCGTTACCTTACAGATACTAGCCGAATCTTTTTCCAACATCGGTGTGCCCGTTTTTATGGCCGACGTTAAAGGCGACTTATCAGGCATCAGCCAAGCTGGCGTAGAAAAAGATTTTCTTGAAAAACGCGCTACCACTATTCAATTTGAAGATTATAGGTACGAAGCCTTCCCGAGCATTTATTGGGATCTGTATGGCAAAAAAGGCCACCCTATTCGCACCACAATTTCTGAAATGGGACCTTTGTTGTTATCAAGGTTACTGGACTTAAACGAGACACAAGAAGGCGTCTTAAACATTGGCTTTAAAATCGCTGACGATGAAGGCCTGCTTCTTCTTGACTTAAAAGACTTACGCCAAATGTTGGTTTACCTTGCGGAAAATTCATCCGCTATTTCAACTGAATACGGAAATGTCAGCAAAGCCTCCATTGGCGCTATACAACGGCGTTTACTGGTATTAGAACAACAAGGCGCAAAGAACTTCTTTGGCGAGCCTGCCCTTGAACTCTCAGACATGATGCGCACGACCAGTGACGGTAAAGGCATGATTAACATCCTAAACGCCGTCAAACTGATTAATAGCCCACGTCTGTTTTCTACTTTTTTATTATGGTTGTTATCTGAACTTTTTGAAGAACTACCTGAAATTGGAGACCCTAAAAAACCACGCCTGGTATTCTTCTTTGATGAAGCGCATCTGTTATTTAAAGATGCACCAAAAGCGCTAGTCGAAAAAGTCGAACAAGTGGTTCGCCTGATCCGCTCAAAAGGCGTAGGTGTTTATTTTGTCACACAAAACCCGCTTGACATTCCAGACACTGTATTGGCACAACTGGGCAACCGTGTACAACATGCTTTACGTGCGTTTACGCCTCGTGATCAAAAAGCAGTACGAGCTGTAGCAGAAACATTCAGACAAAACCCCAAATTTTCTGCCAAAAAAGTGATCACCGAACTCGGCGTTGGTGAGGCCTTAGTGTCTACCTTGCAAAAAAAAGGAATACCTAGCATCGTAGAACAAACACTGATTCGCCCTCCCTCATCGCGCCTTGGCCCAGCGACAGCGGCAGAACAAAAGAAAACTCGCGAAGCCAGCCCAATTCTGGGCAAATATGATAAAGCAGTTGACAGAGAATCTGCTTATGAAGTGTTAAAGAAACGAGCCGAACAAGCTGTCGAAGATGAAGAGACAATGATTAGCAAAAGCAAAAAAACAAAGTCAAAAAAATCATCAAGCAAACGCCAAACGGCTGGAGAAGCCTTTCTAAAAAGTGCTGTACGCAGTATAGGTACGGCATTGGGCAGTAAGATGGTCAGAGGACTACTAGGCTCATTAATTAAAAAAGCGTTGAGATAGCATGAAACAAAAGCACGTCACCACCCTGGTAGCTATTGTAATACTGGTAGCTTGGGGATTGATCTTCGGTTTCGAAGATAAAGATAGCGCAAATACAAACTTTAGTAATGATGTATCGCTTGATGATTTAAAAGCTCCGCCTGCAATCACCAGCAATGCTGGTAATGACTCCCTGCTAATAAAAAGTTACAAGGAAAAACAGTCAAAGGTATGGATGGAGGTAGAACTCGAAGTCACTCGCCTGTTACCCGATGATAACGAAGGTTCTCGCCATCAAAAATTTATTGCTGCGACCACTAGCGGACACACTGTATTAGTCTCCCACAATATTGATCTAGCAGATCGCGTACCCGTTAACAAAGGCAGCGAGATAGAGCTTCGGGGACGCTATGAATGGACAGATCGCGGTGGTGTCTTACACTGGACGCATCATGACCCAAGAGGCCGTATCGAAGGTGGTTGGATTAAAGTGAATGGTGAAACATACGAGTAAATGTTTGTTAAAAAAATTAGATAAAATGGTAAGGATATAACAATGGCAATAAGCACCATTACCCCAGGCGGCATACTATTGCGCTTTCTGTTTGCCTGTATTCTCGTGTTTGCGACTTACAACCCGCATCCCAGTGGTTATTCTTTTTACCACATGGTCAGCGGTTATTTAAACGGTGAACCTATTGCTCCCCTACCCATTATCGCTTTTATCGGAATTATCCTTTTAATAGGTTGGGTCATCTATCTGCGTGCTGCTGGACGTTCACTCGGCTTTACCGGAATCTTATTGGCAGTGGCTTTTTTTGGAACGTTAGTATGGCTAGCCATCCATTACAAAATTATCTCCCTAGAAAACCCTAGCGTACTGACCTATGTTATCGAATTCGTTATATGTTGCGTATTGACCGTTGGTATATCCTGGTCACACATACGACGCAGAATAACCGGACAACTCGATACCGATGACGTAGAAGCCGATTAATAAACCTGGAGTAAAATGGGAAAAAGTAAACACTACGTTGGCATATTAAAAGACCAACACGGCGGTATGACCGATACAGGCAAAGTAATACGCGAAGCTTGGGCCTTTGGCATCATCGAAGAAAGCGAAACCTGCGAAGGCTGGCTAAGTGCGGGTATAGAAGACCTATGGCGCCAAGTTCATGAAGAGTGGGAAAAATACGGCTTTATGGTTAACAACCTGCCAGACGATATAAAAGAAAAATACCTGCGCATCCAACGCGAGGCTATCGAACGCGCAAAAAAAGAAGGCTGGGACCCAGATATCTCTGACGAAGGTTAAAACTCGAACAAAAGCCAATATTTCAGCTGACTTTCTGCTATTCCAGTCACTCACAGAACTAACAATCAACAAGTTAGCATATCTTCATAAGTCTTTGACTTAATTACCGAATTCCGAGATAATACCCGCCCCTGCGCGCCCGTAGCTCAGCTGGATAGAGTACCTGGCTACGAACCAGGCGGTCGGGAGTTCGAATCTCTCCGGGCGCGCCATTTACAAAAGAGCCCCTTCACGGGGCTTTTTTGTAAATGCTGTTTTTTGGTAGTTTCGAATCCCCGACTTATCTAATTGGTTGTGTTCGACTCGAGTTCCACAGGAACGAGAGAACGCCCGCAGGGCGGCCCGTCAGGGCGAGCGTAGCGAGTAATCTCTTCTATAATCCTTTTATTAAGTTTAGCTTTAGCCAAACTGAACGTCGGAGCTTGCGACGACGGCCCCATAGGGATGAGCTGCGTAGCAGCGAATAATCTCTCTTCGTACTTAGAACCGCTTCGCGTTTTACCTCAAAAAGTCTTTCGGACTTTTATCAGGTACTTCCTACGCTTCGCTACGGTCGCATTAAGTACTTCCTGAACTCACTGTAGAATCTTCTTACGAAGCTTCATTCAGTACTAGTTTGCTGGCGCTCACGTCGCACTTTGTTCGTTCTGGTCGTGTGCCAAGTATGAAGAGAGTGTATTTAATATTAGCCACTCAGACGATAAGGTTTATCGCTGAGTCTCCGTAAAGACCCTATTTGAATTACGCTAGCTTATTTTTTAAAATAACCTACTGACTGAAATACGAATGTATTGGTGCAGGCGCTAGAAACACTCGCTTTTTATAGTGAAATTGGTTCCTTGCGTTGATGACTAGCTGAATGTAGCGGGCTGACTTGGCTTCGCTCTTATCAGTAAAAAGGGGCGAAATAATCCAATTTTCTACAGCACCAAAACTGAAGTTAGCCTTTTCTTACTTATCCTTAGTTTCGCTTACTTTTTGTTCGCTGAGTAGTGTTGCTGCACCAACTCTGAGCAGTGATCAATCACTCTCAACGGCAGGATACTTTCATTTGTCCTGGTCGGCGCAAGACTCGTCTCCAAGACAATACGAATTACAACAAGCTATTGACGAAACATTTAGTGACCCAGACGTCGTTTACCTTGGGCCAGACAAAGCAACGGTTATCAGTGGATTAGCCAGCGACCGCTATTTTTATCGGGTTCGCGCTACGGATCAGGGCGATTGGAGTGAGCGAGTACAGGTTGACGTGAAACATCATTCTCTTACCCGAGCAATCAGTTTTTTTACCTTGGGTGCGGTCATGTTTATCGCATTGATGGTGGTGTTAGTTAGTGGTGCCCGTAAAGAGGACTCTCTGTGACCACGATCAGCATTGATGCAAAACGTTTACGCGATGATATTAATGCACTATCACAAATTGGTCGCGGTGCAGATCAAGGCATCTATCGTATTGCATTTAGCGACGCCGATATGCAAGCACGTGACTGGCTTAAGCAGCGAATTGCCGAGGCGGGTTTAGCCACTTACCAGGATGGCGCGGCCAATATCCACGCACGCTTAGCATGGTCTGACGATACCGCTAGTGTTATGACGGGATCGCATATCGATTCTGTTCCGGGTGGCGGACATCTGGACGGGGCATTGGGCGTGCTATCAGGTTTAGAGTGCTTGCGCCGCATAAAAGAACTTGAGTTACCGATTAAACGCCCTCTAGAGGCCGTCGCCTTTTCTGATGAAGAAGGCCGCTTCGGCGGTATTTTTGGGTCTAGCTCGATTTGCGGCCGACTGACCCCCGAGAGCCTACACGCCGCACATGACTTAGAAGGTATTACCTTGGTTGAGGCCATGGCGAAGCATCAGCTAAATGCGATGGATGCGCTGTCGGCGACACGTGCGCCGCAATCGATTCACGCGTTTATCGAGTTGCACATTGAACAAGGCCCCGTACTCGAACGGCAAAAAATTCATCTCGGTGCGGTAGACGCCATAGCCGGCCTATTTAAATGGAATGTACAACTCAGTGGTGAGGCCGCCCATGCCGGTTCTACTCCAATGGATATGCGTCAAGACGCCTTCCAAGGTTTGGCAGAATTTTCAACCGAACTAAACCGTATTCTTGAAGAACACGGTAGCCCACGCAGTGTCGCTACCATTGGTCGTGTTGAACTGTCACCAGGCGCGGCGAACGTCGTGCCCAATATGGCGCAATTTTCGATTGATGTGCGGGATACTGATAAAGACATATTACAAGCCTTGGCAGATGCCATGCGTCGCGCCCTATCCAGCATTGCTCGCCGTCGTCGCTTAATGTTTGAATTCGATGTGTTAAGCGAGATTGCGCCGGTTAAGTGCAATAGTCGTATCACACAAATGATCGAGCGTACATCGCACGCGCTCGGCATTAATAGTTTACGGATGGCCAGTGGTGCTGCGCATGACACACAAATCATGGCCAGTATCGCGCCGTCATCGCTGATATTTATTCCAAGCAAAGGTGGCCGCAGTCACTCTCCGGCAGAGTGGAGTGACTGGCAAGACATTGAAAACGGCGCCAATGTACTGCTTAACACACTTTATCAACTGGCAAGTGAATCATGACGATTAAACATAGAAAATATCTTGATGTCGATCCCTTAGCCGGCACCTACCGAGAATCCATATCAGAAGCGCCTGCTGTCTTTCAATCGTTGCAACAACACCAAACCGCATTGCTCTGTGTGGATTTGCAGTATCTCGATGCCGCACCGGGTTTTGGTGTGTTTGCCGATGCCAAAAATTCAGGCGTCCCTATCGAAGCCCAAGAATATTATTTCAACCGCTTAGAAGAGTTGGTGTTACCGAATGTGCAAAAATTACAAAACGGTTTTCGTGATAATAAATTAGAGGTCATTCATACGCGCATTCAATCGATGACCTTAGATGGCCGAGATCGTGGTCCAGGCCATAAACGCCTTAACTTGCACGCGCCTCCAGGCTCAAAAGAAGCGGAATTTTTAGAACAGATTGCACCCGTGAGCGACGAGATTATTATCAACAAAACGGCGAGTGGTGTGTTTAGTTCAACCAATATCGAATACATCCTAAGAAACCTGGGGGTTACCGGCCTGTTTGTGGTTGGCGTTTATAGCAATGAATGCGTTTCAACCGCTGTACGTGATGCCTGCGACCTGGGTTTTCATGTCACCCTCATCAGCGACGCCATCGCCACCGTAACGCCAGAATTACAAAACGCCACCATCACCACCATGAAAGATCGCTATG
>CAZTYM010000055.1:0-10226 GCA_964617475.1 uncultured Thiotrichales bacterium | reverse complement strand
CATCAGCATCTGAGCCCGCCAGTGTGATGGCAATAGGGATATCAACAGTCGTGCTCACACTTAGGTCGTCAGCAGTGGGTGCTAGGTTAAAAGAGCCTGGTGCACTTGTATCTAAATCAATAAGATCATCAATTCCATCATTGTCGACATCACTGCCACCATTTGAGTCGGCAGCGCTTAAGAAGCCATCATTGTTGGTATCTAAGTTAGCATTACCTGCAGCATCGATGTCATATGCCGTGCCGTCATTCGCTGGATTATTGCTTTCCAGGTCGAGAAAATCAGGGATACCATCACTGTCGGTGTCAAGCGGGTTGCTGACCGTACCTTGATCTGCGATCAAGTTATCAACTAAAAAGTCTTGATCAAAATCTGCTAATCCAATCTCGACAACATCGGCAATAGTGTCATTGTCACTATCAAGGTCTAACAAATTATTGACACCATCGTTATCTTGATCAAGCGATCCGAAAGTAACAATGCCAGAGATGTCGAAGAAATAATCTACCCCGCTAACAGTTACACCATTGCTTGTATAGCTGTTAACACCAATGCCGGTAATACCGCTAACGATGATGCCAGGAATTTGTATGCCAACGGTATCGCTAATATCAACGACGGTAACGGTGGCTTCAATATTTGGAATGACTTGTCTAAATATTTCATCTTCGGCACCATTTCCGTTTGAGTCTACGTTTACCAGAGGGCCAACGATTTGATCAAACACCAGGTCATTACCAGCGCCATCTGCGTTAATAAAGGTTAGGTCGAAATATTCGTTTGCGGAGTCGGTGTTAATATCGCCGCGCGCCATGACATTACTGATATTGACAGTTTGGCCAATAACTATGCCAACGGAAGATAAGTCAATTGCCTGAATAACGCTAGCTTGCCCTTCTGATGGAAGGTTCGTCGTTTGCGTAATAAACGCAAATGCATTTTGGCTAAACTGGCTGTTCTCCGCAGCATCGGTAATGCCGTCATTATCAGCATCGATATCGCTATTGTCACCTACGCCGTCGTTGTCGGAATCGCTTGTTTCAGTAGAGTCAAATGGAAAAACATCTGCGTTGTCACCCACACCATCATTATCTGAGTCCAGAGTTTCGCTAGGGTCAAATGGGAACGCATCTAAAGCGTCTTCGACACCATCGTTATCATCATCGTTGTCGAGTGAATCAATGATACCATCGCCGTCGCTGTCACAAGGCCCAAAGCCATTAAGAATGTCAAAGGGAGGGTCGATACGTTTGCCTAGCTCGCCAATCACAACGGCATCGATGTCCATGCGATTAAACGACACACACGTGCTGGTTTGAGCTGAAGTAGAAAATGTCAGCGTTTTGCTATTACCAAAGGTGTCGTTTACCAGGGTTTCAAAGGCAATCACACTGCCGTTTCGATTGAGCGTATCAACTGCATTAAAACCTGCACCGCCAGGAAAACTAAAATTTTGGTCACCAACCACTAAGCCATTTGTGACTTGTGGTACGTTTTCGATCAGTCTTGCTAGGCCGCTTTGGGTTCTAATATGCCAGGTATTTGTGCCACAATCTCGCCAAAGCTGAATGATCGGTCCATAGCTTATGCTGTATTCGGGAATTCCACATTCTTCGTCTTGAGCAATGGTGGTGCGAACCTCAGGTCCGAGTATTGCTGGGTCAAGGCTTTGTCCCTCAATTGCATTGTAGAGTTGGTTGACAGCAATATTGGTATGGACGTCTATTTGACCTGCAGGCCATTCGATACGAATTTCGTCTATTATGGCGTTTGTAGCAAGCCCGAAGTGAAGACGTTGATGGTCCTGCGAGAAACGATGATAACCACCATTTTGCTCGCGCATCTGTGTGATACCACCTGCTGTGACAAACACCTTGGCGCCCATGCCGTTGGCGTTGCTGGTGATACCATCAAGATCTATTTCTATCCAGTTATTATTGTTACCTTCGTTTCGAAATAGACTGTCAGGGCCACCAAAGCCAAATGGGTAAAAGATTAATCCGTTAACGACGGCGAGATCGACAAAACCGTCGACATCGTAATCGGCGGCAATCACGCTCTCGGCTACACCAAAATCATTTCCCGCGCCTATTGGACCTTCTGCGCCGTGTGCGGTGACCAAAGTGAAGGTGCCGTCACCGTTGTTATCATAGTAGCGGTTTTCGAAATTAGATACACCTGACCCACAGATCATGTAAAGATCGAGATCCATGTCGTTATCAAAGTCAGCGTTAGTAATACTTCTGCATTCCACCGGATCAGTCAAACCGGTGTTAAATACAGGCGCAAATCCTAAGTCGCTGTTGACCAGATGCGTCAGGGATTGCGGTAAATCACGGTTGGCGAGCCCTGACATAGTCGGTTCACTAACTGTGTTAACTGCACGAACACGGATATGATGCTGACTATTGCTGTTGTCAACAATTTGCCATATGTCCATAGCGCTGTCGTAGCTAATATTGATGTCACGAGCTGAGCCAGATGTGATGCCATTGGTGTCAAGCACAATGACGTCCTCATCTAAAAAGGTGCCACCGCCACCGCCATCGACTAAAAACGTGACTTGTCCCTGAGCTGAAAAGCTGGCAACCGCACCAACACCGCCACGAAACCAAACATCAATGGCTGTATCGTTAATTTTTGCTGCGCCATGAGGGCGAAGCGCGCCGCGTAGCGCGATGATATCCTGGCGAAGGTCGTTGTTAAAGTCGCCGAGTGTAGCGTCTGCAACGTTACCGATTCGAGGAATGGCATTAGTCGCCGCGGCACTACTACCGGTTTCTGGGTAGTTATCCGCATCAGCACAAATTAAATCAAGTGAGCCGTTGTTATCAGCGTCAATCAGTTGGGCGAAATTCCCGGCGCAGTCAGATTCAGTTATATTTGTCAGGTTCCGACCGTCGCTAGTCGGAATCCAGGCAGTGTAAGCACGAGGCGCTGATCTACTTGAAACGGTTAAAAAACCACCAGACTCGTTATTATTAATATAGAAATCGTCTTCGTCACCGACCAACAAATCGTCATCGCCATCTTTGTCAAAGTCTCCCCAAGCGCCACCATGAACGTCGCGCTGAGTCTGATTCATCCAAAAATCATTTTGCTGCGCATCGAATTCGTTTGAAATATCTTCAAAATCACCAGTACCCGTGTTGCGATATAGCCGCGTATAGTCGCGGTGGCCAGAGTTCCAAAGATCGGGATATTCATCACCATTTAAGTTACCCCAGGCGATACCCCAGGACTCAGTGCCTCGTTCGAAACCGAGCTTATCAGAGGTGTCTTCGAATTGGATGGGGCTCGCTACTGCGCTAGCAGAAAAAATAACGAGCGTTATGGCAAGAAAAAGGCGAATCATTCACTCTGTCTCCGGGGTTAAATATATATTTCTTTATGTTTGCGTAGACATAAGCACAGACTTTGCCAACCATTGATTTTTGTTTTTAAGTCATTGATTAATATTAATTTATTTTTAATTAAAGGGAGCTGAATAAGATGGCTGAAACGAGATATTGTAAAGAATACCGACATTCAGTATGTGATGCCGTGCTTTCTTTTTTCTGCCCCCCGGCGCTTAGCGCGTCGGGGGGCAGATAGTGAGTATTACTGAGTCAGTGTAAATGAGCCGAGTTCGATAGCCCCGGATCTAAAGCTCGTATCGACGAAGAAGTCTTGGTTTGCGGTAATCGTCGAGGTGGCGAAGGTCAGGCCATTGTGCTGATATTCCAGGGTCGTGCCGGAGACCGCAATAGACAAGACATCACCCTGTTGGAGGAATGGCCCATTGGCTCTAAACACACCATTTTCATAAGCCGTGATACGTCCACTGTTGACAGTGCGTAGGCCAAAATCGACATCCTCCCAACGCACTGAGCTTTCGGTAATGCCCAGCCCGACCATCCAGATGGTGCCGGCAGGGTCACTATCGACAGTCCAGCTAAAGACATAGTCACTGGTGATGCCCAGAGTGGAGAATAAGACAGAATTTGCCGAGTTATTCCAGCCTGTAGGGGTACCGGAATAGGACAAGCCGTTATTAACAGGGCTATTAGTTGGTGTCACACCACCAGCTAAGCCAAGATCAACTGCGATTGCTGTAGTCACCGGTGGTGCCACCGTATCAGGTGTGCCGGCGATCGAGACGCTGTAGTTTATCGCGCCTGATCTAAACGAAGTATCGACATAGAAGTCGGGCGCGCCGGTAAACGAGCTGGTAAACACAGCCGCACCATTATGTCGGTACTCAATAAAGCCGGCATTGACGAAGATGGAGACGATATCACCCTGTGCCAGGGTTGGGCCGGTGGTGCGGAAGGTGCCACTTTCATAGATACCCAATTGGCCATTACTGCTTCTTAGGGCGAAGTCGACATCACGCCAGTTGGCATTGGTTTCATCGACACCAAGGCCAGCAACCCACAGTGTTCCAGCAGGATCACTGTCGATAGTGAACTGCACTTCGAAGTTGTCGTTAAAGCCAAGAGACGATAACGGTACTGAGTTGATCGTATTATTGACCCATTCGGTGGGTGTGCCACTGTAGCTGATTTGGTTGCCCACGAAGGTGACGCCACCGGTATTGCCTAGCCAGCCTGTTAGCGGTGTCAGCGGCGTATCGGCATTAACAGCAATCGTCACGGTAGCGGTATTACTATCAAGTGCGCCATCATCGACAATGAAGGTCAAGCTATCCCCACCGGCAAAGCCAGCATTCGGGGTGTAGGTCAAATTAGGCGCCGTCCCGGTGAGTACACCATTGTTAGGTAAGCCAACTACTGTGAAGTTAAGCGGATCGAAATTCGCATCGGAGCCGGTTAAGACAATCGCCACAGGGGTGTCAACTGACGTAGTGACGCTATCGTCATTGGCAACCGGTGCTACATTGGTAACAGGATCAGGTGTGCCCGCGATATCAACGCTATAACTGATAGCGCCTGACCTAAATGAGGTGTCTATATAGAAGTCAGGTGCGCCGCTGAATGAGCTATTGAATACAGCAATACCATTGTGTCGGTATTCAAGGGAGCCAGCGTTGACAAAGATCGAAATAACATCACCTTGCGCAAGAGTGGGTCCAGCCGTGCGGAATACACCACTTTCATAGACACTCAATTGACCATTACTGCTTCTTAACGCGAAGTCGACATCACGCCAATTTGCATTGGTTTCATCGATGCCAAGACCGGCTACCCATAGCGTATTGCTTGGGTCTGTTTCGATAGTGAACTGCACCTCATAATTGTCGGTAAAGCCAAGTAACGATAACGGTGCAGAGTTGATGGTATTATTGACCCATTCTGTTGGACTGCCGCTGTAATCAATTAGATTACCATTGAAAGTGACACCACCAATATTACCTAGCCAACTTGTCACAGGTGTAAAAGGAACGTTGGGATTAATGGTTATGGTGACAGTGGCTGTATTACTGACAGCGATGTTATCGTCCACGGTAAACGTTAAGCTGTCCGTACCCACAAACCCAGAGTTAGGTAGATAGCTAAGGTTAGGTGCGGTGCCAGACAGTACACCATTGCTTGGTTGTGAAACTACAGTGAAGTCAAGAGGATCTTGATCAGCATCGCTACCCGTTAACACAATAGAAACGGCCGTGTCAGCGAGCGTGACAACGCTATCATCATTGGCTATCGGCGCGTTATTGATAGGATTGACCGATGCTACAAAATCGATATTAAAGCTATAGTCTCTATCCAGAGTGGTGCTTAGGAATGGCCCAGGAGTAGGTGCTTGGCCGAGAGCGATAGAGCCGCTGTCGCTAGATGTACTACCGCCTGTATACCAGATTTCGCCACCACCTGACTGATAAGTGACAACCGAGTCGACGCTATTCGACCCGTCAGGATTAGCATCAAGAAAACCGGGTGCGATGGTTTCGCCTGGAGCAAGCGATATCAATGTAGGATTACCATCGCTGAAATTGAAGCTATTGCTACCGAGAGCAAAGCCATTACGCGTTGTGCCTATGGCGATCACCTCAAAATCATTGTCGCCATTGACACGGACAATAAAGGGCGTGATTGGGCCGATATTTTGACCAGCATAAAAATTAAATACGTTAACCGATATTTGTAATTGATCTGGGCGGTCATTGGTAAACGTATCGCTTTCATCAATCACTAGGTTAGAGTTGAAACCATCTAACAGCGGTAGGGCGCTACTCGCATCGTTACCCAGTAAGATGTCGAAGCTAAATGGAGACGGGTCAGAATTATCGCCAATGCCATCGCCATCGGAGTCGACAGATTCATTAGGATCAAATGGGAAGGCATCGTCGACGTCATCAACACCATCATTATCATCATCAGGATCGGTAGCGTCTGGAATACCGTCGCCATCAAAATCGCTAGGCGTTGAACCTGGGTTTAATGGATCGGCATCGAAGAGATCGTCGATGCCGTCGCTATCGGCGTCAATGCCGCCATTAGTATCTGCGGAGCTCAAGAAGCCGTCATTATTGGTATCTAGTGCACCGTTACCTGCAGCGTCGATATCGTAGGCGGTACCATCATTCGCAGCGTTGTTACTTTCTAGATCAAGAAAGTCAGGAATACCATCGTTATCAGTGTCACGAGGATTGGTGATGGTACCTTGATCGTTAATTATATCATCGACGAGGAAGTTGCCATCGGCATCAACCAATCCCGCTTCGACAACATCTGCTACGGTGTCATTATCACTATCAAGGTCGAGCGCGTTTTCGACACTATCTCCATCTTGATCTGTGTTGCCCGTAATGCTAAGTCCTGCGATATCAAAGAAGTAGTCAACCCCGTTAACCCCACCAAGATTATCAACACCTGATCCAGTGACGCCTTGTACTCTAAAACCAGCAGCGCCACCGCCAATATCAATCAAAGTAATAGTTGTATTAACTGGGGTTAACACCGCGCGGAAAATATTATCTTCAACACCCCCATTTAACGGTGTTTGCAGTGTATTAAAGGATTGATCAGACCCACTACCATTTGCATTAATAAATGTTAGGTTAAAGAACTCATTTCCTGCGTCATTATTAATATCACCTCGAGCCATGAAGTTACTAACATTCACCGTCGAGCCGATAGTTGCGCCGAAAGAGGATAGGTCGATGGTTTGTGTAGCGCTACCATTTCCATTGCCTGGAAGATTGAAAGCCTGGGTGGTGGTATTGAACGGAACCTGAGTGACACCGAGTGCCGACTCGGTTGCATCTGTGATGCCATCGTTATCAGCATCGATGTCAGAGTTGTCGCCAACCCCGTCGTTGTCGGAGTCTACGGTTTCTGTAGGATCGAATGGGAAAGCATCGGCGTTGTCACCTACACCATCACTATCGGAATCAGTAGTTTCTGTAGGATCGAGTGGGAAAGCATCTAAGGTGTCTTCGACGCCGTCATTATCGTCATCGGGATCGGTGGCATCAGGAATACCATCACCATCACTATCACAAGGGCCAAAGCCATTGAGAATGTCAAAAGGTGGCTCGATAATTTTGCCTAGCTCACCGATGACCAGGCCGTCGATATCTCGTCGATCGAACATAATACAGGCCGAGGAGCGTCCCGCGGTGGAGAAACTCAGTGTTTTACTACTACCAAAGGTATCATTTACGACAGTTTCAAAACTGATTACACCATTACTATTGTTGAGGGTGTCAGCACCATTAAAGTCACGGCCATTGACAAAACCAAAATCGCTTTCGCTGGTTATGGTTCCGCGGGTGACTTGCGGCACGTTCTCAATGAGTCGCGCCAGACCACTGCGTGTTCTGAGGTTCCAAATATCCGTGCCACTGTTACGCCAAAGCTGAATGATCGGGCCATAGCTGATCACATATTCAGGAATGCCTACTTCTTCGCCAGGGGCGATAGTGGTTCTGACTTCAGGCCCAAGGACTGCCAGATTGAGACCGCTGTTTTCAACCGCGTTATAGAGCTGATCCACCGCCACATTGGTATAAATATCCTGCTCACCCGATGGCCACTCAATACGGACTTCATCAACAATAGTATTGTCTGCTAGCCCAACATGGATACGTTGTAGATCTTGAGACCAACGATGGTAACCACCGTTTTGTTCGCGCATTTGCGTGACGCCACCTGCCGTAACAAACACTTTCGCGCCCATGCCATTACCATTACTGATGACGCCATTGAGGTCAATTTGAATCCAGTGATTGCTATTGCCCTGGTTTCTAAACAAACTGTCAGGGCCGCCAAACCCATAAGGGTAGAAGAGCAAACCATTGACAACAGCAAGGTCAACAAAGCCGTCAACATCGTAGTCACCGGCAATCACACTTTCTGCAACACCAAAGTCGTTACCGGCACCGACAGGCCCTTCTGCACCGTGTGAACTGACCAAGGTGAAGGTACCGTCACCGTTATTATCGTAGTAACGGTTTTCAAGATTGGAGACACCCGTACCACAAGCCATGTAGAGGTCGATATCCATGTCGTTGTCGAAATCAGCACTGGTGATACTGCGGCACTCTACAGGACTCGTCAGACCTGTATTAAAGACTCTATCGAAGCCCGCAGGGGTGTTGACCATATGGGTAATAGGCTGAGCTAAATCTCGGTTTGCCAGGCCAGTCATGGTTGGTTCGCTCACTGTATTCACGGCACGTACGCGAATATGATGTTGGCTGCCACTGTTGTCCAATACTTGCCATAGACCTGAACCACCGTTGTAACTGATATTGATGCCACGCGCTGAACCCGAGGTGACACCATTAGTGTCAAGGACAATCACGTCTTCATCGAGAAAGGTACCGCCACCGCCGCCATCAACCAAAAACGTGACCTGACCCTGGGCAGAGAAGTTGGCAGCAGCGCCAGTACTATCACGAAACCAGACATCGATGCCGGTATCACTGACTTTCGCAGCACCATGAGGACGCAATGCACCACGTAGCGCAATGATGTCCTGGCGCAAATCGTTATTGAAGTCGCCAAGTGTGTTATCTGCGACATTCCCCGTTGAAGGGATGGCATTAAGTGCAGCGGAACTGCTTTCGGCTTCAGGAAAATTATCGGCGTCAGCGCAGAGTTGGTCGAGCGTGCCGTTATTATCAACATCAATCAGCTGAACGTAGTTGCCAGGGCATTCGCCACCACTTCTTGCACCGCCAGTAACCGACCTTAGGTCACGGCCATCGTTGGTAGGCACCCAGGCGGCGAAAGCTTGTGCCGTTGTCAGGCTGGACACATTGAAAAAGCCACCGGTGTTACTGTTATTGATATAGAAATCGTTTTCGTCACCGACGATCAGATCGTCATCACCGTCTTTGTCAAAATCACCCCAAGCACCGCCATGAACGTCACGCTGGGTTTGATTCATCCAGAAATCATTTTGCTGAGCATCGTATTCGTTAGAAACGTCTTCGAAATCGCCCGTACCGGTATTGCGATATAGCCGCGTAAAGTCGCGGTGACCGGAGTTCCATAGATCAGGGTATTCATCACCATTTAAGTTACCCCAGGCAATACCCCAGGATTCTGTACCACGCTCAAACGCCAATCTATCTGAAGTATCTTCAAACTGAATGGGCGCTGCTGCTGCTCCTACACTTAAGGAGGTGAGTAATGCGGTAAGCGCTAAACGATTCATTTCACTGGAGCTCCGGTCGTACACGTAATTGTTATATATCAAGTACACACTGGTAAGCACAGACTTTGCCAACTAATGCGTTATCAATATAAGTTATTGACATATATAGATTATTTAAGGTTTTCCGTTAGTCGGAAAAGTATAGAAATAAGCAAATGTGTAAAGTTTTTCGACATTGAAAGGGCGTCTGTTTTAGATGCCAAAGCATGAAAATTACCCTGCAAAAAGGCGTAGTCTAGCGCAATATTTGCGATCAATTATCACAACAACGACGGCTTTGGAACGCAGGTTTTCAACTCGTACTTGGCATTACTGAAGTCTACAAAATTGATGGAACTTAGGGTCTTTCGTATTGCTTTAGACGCATAACATTGACCACATTATTTAAGTGCTCGAACCCGTAGAATAAGAATTGCCCTGCTTGATCGAATTACATTAATAATCAGTCACTTATACGTTTTGTCATAAAATTTTAAAAAACTTTGAAATTAGTGTTGACCCGCTCCTTAAAGCGCGTATAATGCGCTCCTCTTTGGTTGAGACCTCGAACGAGAAATCAGCCCGCTCTTTAAAAATTCTAGATCAAGCAATACGTGTGGGTGCTTGTACTGGTTAGTTTT
>CAZTYM010000054.1:0-10499 GCA_964617475.1 uncultured Thiotrichales bacterium | reverse complement strand
ATTAATCAAAGATAGATACTCATAGTGATTACTAATTATTGGTTAATTCTATTTTTTGATGTGCCGCTAATTCTTCAATAAGATCAATAGAAATGAGATTGTTTGTGATTGACGCTGTTATAAATAAAGCAACCATGTCTTTATTGGATTAAAGATGGGAAAGATCCGTGTTCTCATTATTGATGATTCGGCAGTCGCACGTCAGTTTATTCGTAAGTCCTTAGAAAAAGATCCTAAAATAGATGTAGTCGGTGTTGCTCCTGAACCCGATGCAGCGCTGAGCGCTATTGAGAAACATCGTCCAGACGTGCTTACTTTAGACGTCGAGATGCCTAAAACTAATGGCATCACATTTTTGCGTCGTCTGATGCGCACGAATCCTATACCTACCATTATGGTATCTGCGGTCACTTTGAAGGGCGCAGACATTACTTTTCAGGCACTGGAGATTGGTGGTGTAGGCTATGTCACCAAGCCCAGCGGTCAAAGTACAGTGGAAAGTATGCGTTTTGAGCGCGACATTCGCGAAATGGTGAAAGTCGCCGCTGGCGTCAAAAAGAAAACTATCAAAACAATTGAGCAGCGCGCACCACAAGAAAAGCGTTCAGTTGATGCGGTAATAAAAAAACTATCTTCACAAAAAAGTACCGACTCAAGTGATAAGATTATTGCGATAGGAGCGTCTACTGGTGGCACTGAAGCGATTAAACAGTTATTGCTAACCTTACCCCCAGATGCACCGGCTATAGTTATTGCACAGCATATTCCTAGCACGTTTAGCCAACCTTTTGCCAAACGCATGAATGCCTGTTCTCAAATGACTGTTTCAGAAGCAAAACCAGGCGAACAAGTAAAACAAGGGCACGTTTATATCGCACCAGGAGATAAACATTTGCTAGTGTCACCGAAAGGAAGCAAGTACGTAATTGAATTAAGTGATGGTCCTGAAGTTAATCATCATCGACCATCGGTTGATGTTTTATTCCGTTCCGTTGCGCAAAGTGTTGGTAAGAATGCCATAGGTATTATTCTTACTGGCATGGGTGACGACGGTGCGATAGGTTTAAAGGAAATTAAGGAAAGCGGCGCGCCGACTATTGCTCAAGACGAAGAAAGCAGTATTGTTTGGGGTATGCCAGGTGCAGCTGTTCAGATGAAAGCAGCCAAATTCGTTTTGCCACTAGGTCGGATTTCGTCAAAAATGATGGCCTTATAAAAGGGCTAAACTTATTCGTTTCCTATCCTAGATCAAAAAAGAGGATTCCTGCACTACGCAGACAGGAACCCTTTAGCATTGAAGTCTTATTAAGCTTGAGATGCTCTTGATGAAGATGATCCGTTGGTTTTTATACCTGCAATCGTGTAAGCAGGGCACCAACGTATAAAAGCAGTGACTAGCGGTACTAAGCCTACTAATCCCCACCAACTTTGAAAATAGTAGCCAGCGCCAAAAATTGCTAAGGCTAGAATAATTCGAATTACGCGATCGGTTGAGCCAACATTAGCCATAATGTTCTCCTTATTTTAGATTTTGAAATTACTTTAAATTTGCTGCACGTATAATGGAGTGTATTTTTTCATTTACGCTCTCCATAGGGAATTACTGGTTATTGAGCGTATTCTCGCCTTATCTCACACTGTAGGTCTGTAACTTAAGTCACTACAATTAGAGACTCTAGAGCCTTGTGGTTTAAAATATCGATACCCTTACGGCTGGTTTTGATATGTCCGTTATTACTTAAACGGCGCAGATAACGAGAAACAACTTCGCGAGCCGTGCCTAAATGAGTCGCAATTTCTCGGTGGGTGGTGTCAATGTGTGGCCCATTATTAACTAAATAGCGAATAAGCCTTTCCTCTACAGTAAGAAAAGCAACTTCGTTAACCAGTGAAATTAACTCCATTGAACGTCGTGCTATTTGAGAAAAAATATAGTCTCGAAACGTTTTGTCCTCAAGAGAGAGAGTGAAATCTGCCTTGCTTAGTACTGCTAGCTTAACATCAGTCTCCGCATAGCCAGCGGCAGGGTAGTGATTGTCAGCTAATAAGCAAAGGGTAGTAGTATTACAGACTTCAGCAGGGCAGAGCCGATAAAGTACAATCTCATTACCGTTAAGATCTTGGTATTGAACTCTTACATTACCTGAAACCACAATCACGAAGTGCTCGCATGGTGAGCCTTGCGTGAATAAAAATGTCCCTTCAGGCACGTCTTTAATAATCGCTTTTTGATTTAGCAAATCCCAACCAGTAGAATCTGGTGGTGCACTGAGAAAACATTCCTCGAACCAGTTAGGCACGGCTATGATATATGTTGAAAGCGCAAAACTGACTAATTATTTTTTGGTTTATATTGGATGGATTTTCTATCATTAATCAGCCTTCCCCAATAAAAATTATAAGGATGAATTTCCTTAGTGGGTTTCTTATTACGCATTAAAATTTTATTTTCATTACGCCAATTAAAAATACCACCTTCTAAGTTATAAGCATTTTCAACACCAAGCTCACTTAATCTCTTATCCAATACCGATAGAAGCTTGGAAGAGCGTCGTCCAACAGAACAGTAAAACACAGCTGTTTTTCCTTCTAATTCATCTCCAAACTGATCGAAAAAGTCACTGGCTGTAATTTTAGGATCGACTTGGATAGCATTATCAATATGACTCACCTGGTACTCGATTGGTCGACGGACATCAAAAATAATCAACGAATCAGGTTTAATCTCGCTGAGTTCAGAATGATTGATATGCTTAATACGATAATCCTGTTTAATATCCTGGTGAATATCTTCTAAACTATCACCAAACGCATAAACACTATTGGCGCATGCTAACCAAAAAAACGCAATCAAAGATATAGCAGGTATTGTTTTAATATGTCGATTAATCAATAACATGATATAGATGATTTATTTTTTCGATTTAAAGGGAACTGAAAGAGACCAAATCAAAGAGGCAGGTTGATTGGTTTGGTATTCAGACAGACCAATACACATACTGGTATGGCCATCCTGAGGTTGAGCTATATACGTTCGAAACAATCTATCCCAAATAGAGAGAAAAAAACCATAATTGCTATTAGTTTCTACTGGATAAACCGAATGATGCACTCGATGCATATCTGGTGTGATAATCATTCTCCGCAGCCACTTGTCGACAAATAATGGAATTTTCATATTAGAATGATTAAACATGGCTGATGCATTTAAAATTACTTCAAACAAAAGTACAGCCAACGCAGCTGGACCAAGAATGAATACTAATAAAAGTTTATAAAGCATGGACAAGAGAATTTCGATAGGGTGAAAGCGTAAAGCCGTTGTTACGTCAATATCCCTGTCAGCATGATGGACTTGATGAAAACGCCAAAGGATAGGGAGTTTATGACTAGCCCAGTGTTGCAGATAAATCGCAGCATCGAGCAAAATAATCGCTAAAATGACCTCAAACCAAAGCGGTAAGTGGATTTGGTTGAACAAACCGATATCATTATTACTTGCATACGTTGCCATACCGACTGCAAGCATCGGCAATAGAATACGCAGTGCTAGGGAGTCAATCACCACAATTAATGAATTAGTCAGCCATCGTTGTCCACGCGGCAAGCTTCGTGGCACGCGAGGGAAAATAAACTCGAGCGCTGCCATAAAAGCAAATACGCCAAAGAACACGCTCATTCGGAGAGTATTTTCACTTATTCCCAGTGATTCAATCATTTAACAGCTAAACTTCATGCATAGGAAACCCTAATTGTAAGCATTAAAACTGAAAAATGGGTTAAATATCTGTAACCTAAGTTACAAGGGCAAAGTGCTATTGGTGTTTTTTCTTACACTCTCGTAATCTGTCTCTGACTTCCCGCTTTTCTTTTTTTAGTCGATTAGCGGTACTTGCACCATGTTTTTGACGTAACTGACTGTTTATGTTGTCAATGCGCTCATACAAATACTCGCATTCCGGAGCTGGTTTAGCAGCCATAACATTCACCGACGTCAATATCATTGCTAGACCCAAACCTAGGAACCGCACGGTACATTCTCCCTGTTTTTGTTCTGCGATACCTAGCGGCTAGCCATAATAAAGCTTTAAGGATTAACTGCGTATAATGTATATTATGTTAAATAATATACATTCGCATCCTAGATCCCTCAAGACCTACCACTTCATTCATAGGCTAAAAACGGCTGTGGCCGAGGCGTATCTGGTCCTGACACAGGTAGTCTAGGCAAAGGAAACGTTGGCTGTTTACCCGTCAGTGTTTTCAGAAAAGCAACAATGCGAGCATTATCATCGTCACTTAGTGTAATACCTAATTGAACGCGAGCCATGATATTTACAGCCTTGTCCAGCGTATCCACCGCACCATCGTGAAAATACGGGTAGGTAAGCTCGATATTGCGAAGCATTGGTACTTTAAACACATTTTCATCTTCATTATTGCCTGAAATATCTGCCCGGCCACGTGATGGATGGTCAGTGATATAGGTTTCAAAAACACCTAGCTTTCTAAAAACTTGTCCACCAACACCGGCACCGTTATGGCAACTGGCGCAGCCAACTTCCTTAAATAATTGATAACCGGATAATTCATAGTCACTCATTGCTAATTCATTGCCTAGCAACCATTGGTCGAATTTTGAATCTGGTGTAACCAGGGTTTTCTCAAACTCTGCTATAGAATCCGTAATCATCTCAAGTGTAATCGCTTTCTCAGCAAATACTTTTCTAAACTCTGAAACATAACCGGGAATCGTTTTTACAACATTTACGGCTATCGAGTGTGATAAAGCCATACCGGACGGGTTTTCCAATGACCCACTTGCTTGATCCTGTAATGTCGATGCACGACCATCCCAGAACTGCGCGACATTCAAGCTGGCATTAAGTACCGTAGGCGTATTAATACTTAGCCTCCTCCACTTATGGCCTACAGAATACTGTTGGTTATCTACACCACCTGAACTTAGATTGTGGCAAGAATTACAAGAAAAATTACCTGATAGCGAGAGCCGGCGATCATAAAATAATTTTTTCCCTAGCTCCATTTTACCGACGTCAATTAATTTTGGTGGTCGAAT
Source organism: uncultured Thiotrichales bacterium (assembly GCA_964617475.1). Taxonomy (GTDB): domain Bacteria; phylum Pseudomonadota; class Gammaproteobacteria. Next base: position 5,419 of record CAZTYM010000054.1, on the reverse strand, counting down.
AGGTTCGATAGGTTCATCAGCCACGACTGCAAAATTGCTTGAAGAATAAAATATACCCAAGGTAATAATCAGTATATTGAGTAATCTAATTTGCATAAATTTCTCCTTAGGATAAATTTAGTTAGATGTTTCTGGAAAAGGTTGTGGTTTCGGCGTATCAGGACCCGAAGGCGGAAGTATGGCTATATTGAATGAGGGTTGATCACCTGTTAGCGTTTTAAGAAAGGCAACTACCCTTGCATTTTCATCGCGACTAAAGGTTAAGCCACGTTGCACACGTGCCATGGTGTCCACAGCTTCTTCCAGGGTCGCGGCACCACCATCGTGAAAATAGGGAAATGTTAATTCGATATTGCGTAATAAAGGCACTTTAAAAACATTAATATCTGAGGCTTTACCACTGATATCGGCCTTACCCTGGGCCGGATGGTCGGTTTCATAAACATCTTTAATTCCGAGCTTTTGAAAGGACTGCCCTCCTACGCCAGGACCGTTATGACAGGCAACACAGCCGCTGGTTTTAAAGATCTGATAGCCTGATAACTCATAGTCGCTGATGGCATTCTTATTACCCAACAACCACTGATCAAAACGAGAGTTAGGCGTAATTAAGGTTTTTTCAAATTCAGCAATCGCTGTTGTCACGCGATCAATGCTAATTTTGTCATCACCAAATACCTGCTTAAACTCAACTACGTAACCTGGTATGGTCGATATGACTTCAACAGCTAAAACATGGTTAGAAGCCATTTCAAATGGATTGCTAATGGGTCCTTCCGCTTGTTCTTTTAGATCAGCAGCTCTACCGTTCCAGAATTGGGCTAAATTTAAACCCGAGTTTAAAACGGTCGGTGTATTGATACTGCCCTTCTGCCAATTATGGCCGATGGAAAATCGCATATTATCAACACCTCCTAAACTCAGGTTATGACAAGAGTTACAAGATATGCTTCCAGACAAAGATAATCTTTTGTCATAGAATAATTTCTTACCTAGCTCTACTTGCGCGGGGTTGATATTTTTTAATGGCTGTATTGGACGTATAGGTTCAGCAATCACTGAGCTCACAAACAGCAAACCCATAAGGAACAAAACCAATTTAAATACTTTTCTATTCATCAGATCACCTGTCATCACTATTTATTTAGAAACAATTAATTCGCATATTGATTGGAAGCAAAGCCAATACGCCTTGCAATAGGCTCAATGGGTATGTCTGTAGAGCTCGTATCGCAATGGCTCAGCAAACCCGACTGGTCGAGCTCCCACTGTTCGTTGCCATGTGTGCGAAACCACTGGCCTGATCGTGCATGTTGCCACTCGCATTCAAAACGAACAGCAATACGATTGTTACTGTATGCCCATAATTCTTTACTTAAACGATAGTGAATTTGGATTGACCACTTGCGCTGTAGAAAACGTTTCATCTCGTTAGCGCCGATAAAGCATTTGTCGCAGTGGCGCCATACCGAGTCGGCGCTAAATTCACGCAAGACAATATCGGGATTGCAGGTATTCCAGGCAGCTTCTACAACATTGACTTTCTCTGTAGCAGTTTCAAAGTTGAGAGACATATTTGCTATTTGCGTCATTTGATAAACTAAATCCATTAAATTCCTTACTAAGCTCTATTACAGTTTCCATACCAAGTTAAAATATCCAATTAAAACAATGCCTTATAGAAAACTAACGACCTCAAAATATTGAGTTACTCAGTTTTTTGTGTTCAAATACTCAAATATTTGAGGTAATTATGATGTCGACAACTACACAACTATTTAGGGAATCACCTACCCTTCTCGGCTTGCTCGATACAGAGCTAGTCTGCCGCCATATCAGCCAAGGATGGGGTCAGCAACTTGGTATTACGCTTGGTGATGACATCAATTTACCGCTGGGTCATCTGTTTGAAATTGATCAAGAATCAGCGCTCCCGGAAACACTGCAACAAATAAGGCTTGATAAAGAATCACTACAAGACCTACCGGTCTCCATCAAAGGAAGAAATGGCCTTTCACATGGCTTAATGTCGGCCTGGTCATTGAATGCCGAAAACGATGAATCGTGGATAGCATTACATATCAGTCATAACGATCAATTAGACCAAGCTTTATCCAAACTACAGCGCCTAGAAACTGAACACTCCTCTATTCTTAATGCAGCGGGTGAGGGAATTTATGGTTTAGATGCTAATGGCCTCACCATCTTCGCTAATGCAGCATCAACGGAAATCGTCGGCTGGAAAATTGAAGACGTTATTGGTAAACCGGCTCATGATGTTCATCACCATACCCGAGTAGATGGCTCTATTTACCCACGTGATGAATGCCCCGTTTATGCAGCATTAGAAGATGGTGAAGTACATCATGTCGATGATGAAGTATTCTGGCATGCTAATGGATCGCCAATACCTGTGGAATATACCAGCACGCCTATTCGTCAAAATGGAAAACTCGCCGGTGCTGTTGTGGTATTTCGTGATATCTCTGAACGTAAAGAAATAGAAAAACAACGCGAAGCCGCCTATCGGGAAATCAACCATCTCAAACAACAACTTGAACTCGAACGTGATTACCTACGTGATGAGATAAACACAACGTCTGATTTCGGAGAAATCATTGGTGATAGCGATGCATTAAAGCGCACTATGGCACAGATAGATGCGGTGGCCACGACGCCAGCCAATGTCTTATTGCTGGGTGAATCTGGCGTAGGGAAAGAAATGATTGCTCGTGCCATTCATGCTAAGAGTGATCGCAGCAGTAAACCTTTGGTCAAGGTTAATTGTACTGCTATCCCAAAAGACTTGTTCGAAAGCGAGTTTTTTGGCCATGTGAAAGGTGCTTTCACCGGCGCCCATAGAGACCGTGTCGGCCGTATGCAACTCGCTGATGGTGGCACCTTGTTTCTCGATGAAATTGGCGAAATTCCGTTAGATCTGCAAAGTAAATTACTACGTGTGTTACAAGAATATGAATTTGAGCGTGTTGGGGATGATAAGACGATTAAAGTAGACGTTCGAATTATTGCTGCAACCAACTTAAATTTAGAAGAACAGATAAAAAAGGGACTTTTTCGCCAAGATCTATTCTATCGTTTAAGCGTTTTCCCCATAAACGTACCACCACTGCGAGAACGCAGAGATGATATTGCACCTATAGCACAGCACTTTCTAAATCGTAACTGCACGCAACTTGGACGCGATCCCTTAAAGCTTTCAAAACAACAAGTTAATTTTCTCAAGCAGCATGATTGGCCAGGCAATATTAGAGAGTTAAAAAATACAATCGAACGTGCTGCCATCCTCAGCAAAGGCGGACGCGCGCGGCTTGATTTAGTCTTACCAGAGCTAGCGACTCAAGAAACCTTAGCAACTCAGTCTAAAGAAAAAAATACTGAATACCTTACGGACACCGAAATCCGTGAAATCGAAAAAAATAATATTATCGCGGCCTTAAGAAGCGCTAACTGGCAGGTATGGGGTAAGAATGGCGCCGCAGAATTATTGGGTATAAAAGCTTCAACACTTAATTATAGAATGAAAGTATTTGATATTCGCAAAGAAAATTACTAGCAAAACATGGCGCAGGCAAGCAATACATGCCTGATGAAACCTCACCAGGCATGTGTTAAATAATCTATCAATTGGCCGAAATCACACCTTCAACTTTCTTTTGAAGACTGGTCAAGCCCGCATTCTTACCCAAAGTGAGGCTCTCTTCAGCGGATTTACCATCGACAAAATAAGCGCGCAGCGAGAACAAAGCCCCAACACGGTTGCCGGATTTGCAATGCACAAATACGGTACCATCAGCATCTTTTATAGCAGCATCGAGTTTGCTCGCGTTATCTTCACTAATGTCTTTAGCGCTACCGACGGGGATTGAAACGTATTTCATGCCCAATGACTCAACGGCAGAGGCCTCGTCAAACTTATCGAATTCATAGCTTGGTCGTAAGTTAATAACGGTGGTCACACCTTCTTCTTTTAACAACGCCAAGTCTGCCTGGCTTGGTTGTCCACCAGTAACTATATTTTCAAAAGGCATTTTTGGATTTAAAAAACTAACTGAATCTAAAATACCAGCTAACGAAACTTGTGAAAATAAAGCAAACAAAAATAAAATCGCTATTCTTGAAGAAACCACAATCAACCCCCCTTTCAAATTAATTGGTGTATTGATGTAATAAATGACAATGCAATTATGAAATAATTCTACTTTAAAAGGCTAAAATTTACGCTACAACCAGACAGTTGGCTAACTTAATGCTAAGCTCCGCAACTTTGATTATTTTATAGTTGACACATTTTAAGTGAAAATTTTATTCATATGTACCCATAATCGATGCCGCAGTATTTTATCGGAAGCGATCACTAACCATCACGCTAACGGTAAGTTAATAGCTCGTAGTGCTGGCAGCCAACCTGCAGGGGTTGTTCATCCTCTTTCATTGAAATACCTCAATGAGGCCGGAATTCCTACTGCGGATTTGGCAAGCCAGTCATGGGATGATTTTGAAGACTTTGAGCCTGATTTGGTGATTACCGTTTGTGATTCCGCTGCTAACGAAGCCTGTCCAGTGTGGTTTGGGAACACACTGAAAATGCATTGGGCTTTAAATGACCCTTCTAAACTGATCGGAACCGAAGAAGACAAAGCCCAAGCTTTTCGCGATACGATAAACGAAATCACTCGTAGAACACATGAGATTCTTCAACTGCCATTCACCCGATTTGATACGGATCAATTGAAGAGCGAAATGCTGCGTTTGGGGGCTATTAATACTTAGCAATTAGCCCCAGACTTCATCTTCCTCTCTAGCATCATTAAAACGGCTGTAAAGATGGCCCAAGAAGTCGCCACGAGAACTTTCCAGTACTTCTTTCTGTGGGAAAGCCATCTCTAACAGTAAATCCAAACAACTTTGAAACCAAACTGTTTCGTTACCATGTGGAGCACTGATGGTCATATTAGACAAAAACCAGACAGCTTTATTGACTAATTTAGGCTCACGGCCAATATCAAAAAACTCCATTGACCGATCAGAAGCGACTTCGTAAAACAATTCGGCGAGCGCAGTCGCCTTTTGTGGAGAGGTGAGATCATATCCACTTAATTCGGTACGCGTTTTCGCGGCGGCAAAACAGGCGTTACGCAAATCATTTAGGTTGAGAGACATTAAACAAACTCCTTTTTAAACCACTCAAAAATACATGGCTGATTGCCATTATACACAGAGTTGTTCGATCTTTCTGAAAATGCGCGATCTTAAAAATATTACTATAACGGTTTAAGCAGGAATACTCAAAATTTATTTTTTATATGTATTACAGTTAGTTATATGTTATTATTAAAGTTATAATTAAAATTTAATATATAAACTTTTATATTTAATCACAAAGATAGTATGGTTATTT
>CAZTYM010000053.1:0-12379 GCA_964617475.1 uncultured Thiotrichales bacterium | reverse complement strand
ATATTTCAGCAAAAAATTCAAAGGTAAAGCATCAAGAACATACACCGATGATGCGTCAGTATTTGGGGATCAAAAAACAGTACCCCGATACGTTGGTGTTTTATCGTATGGGCGATTTTTATGAGTTATTTTTTGAAGACGCACATCGTGCTGCAAAACTACTTGATATCAGTTTAACCAGTCGCGGGCAGTCCGCAGGCTCACCTATCCCTATGGCGGGCGTGCCTTATCATGCAGCAGATAACTATCTAGCCAAACTCATCAAGCATGGTGAGTCAGTCGCTATTTGCGAACAAGTCGGTGACCCCAGCACGAGCAAAGGCCCGGTAGAGCGCAAGGTAGTCCGTTTGGTGACACCCGGCACGGTGACCGATGAGAGCATGTTGGAAGCCAGACGCGATAACATGCTGGTAGCGGTATTCATCAGCAATAATCAAGCTGGACTAGCCGCGCTTGATATCAGCAGCTCCCGCTTTTTCGTTTCGCAACTGAATAATCTAGCATCGCTTAATGATGAGCTCACTCGTATTCGCCCCGCCGAATTATTGGTTCAAGAAGAACACTTAGTGCTTCTCGATCAAAGTCATATTAATTGCACCCAAACGTTAGAAGCCTGGGAGTTTGATTTTGAACATGCGCAAACACTGCTCGCTGAACAATTAAAACTGCATGATTTATCAGGGCTAGGTTGTGAAGACACGCCCTTAGCGGTCGCCGCCTGTGGTGCTCTATTACAATACGCGCGCCGCACACAACAAAGCGTACTACCGCATATTACATCGCTAAGCATCAGCCAACACAGTGATCACTTAATGCTTGATGCCGCGACACGTCGTAATTTAGAGATCGATATCAACCTTCATGGCGGTCGTGATAACACTTTAGCTTCCGTTGTCGACCAAACAAAAACCAGCATGGGCAGCCGCCTACTGAGAAGTTGGTTAAATGCACCTATTCGAGACCATGCTCAACTTAAAAAACGTTATCAATCTATCTCGTCAATGCTATCCCCTGAAGCTCATGAACCCTTACGCGAACAACTCAAAACGATAGGTGATATCGAGCGTATTGCTAGCCGTATTGCCTTACGCTCGGCGAGACCACGTGAGCTAACCCAGCTTAGGCAAACTTTAGCAGCCATACCTACGCTCAAAGCGCACTTGCAGACACTAGATTCACCACTATTGGATGAACTATCAACACATATTAGCACTCATCATGAAATCAAAGATTTATTGAGCCGCGCCATTATTGAAGAACCACCACAGTTAATTCGTGATGGCGGTGTGATTGCTATGGGTTTTGATAGCGAACTTGATGAGCTACGCACATTAAGTGAAAACGCCGATCAGTTTCTCATAGATCTAGAAGAAAAAGAAAAAAATGAATCCGGCATTACCAATCTAAAAGTCGGTTATAACCGCGTTCATGGCTACTACATCGAAGTGAGCAAGCTACACTCCGAACAAGTACCCATTCATTTTCAACGACGACAAACCTTAAAAAATGTTGAGCGCTATATCACGCCGGAACTTAAATCTTTTGAAGACAAAGTACTCAGTGCAAGAGAACGTGCCTTAGCTAGAGAAAAAGCACTTTATGAACAACTCTTAGATGAGTTATCAGATGAAGTACCTAACTTACAGCAGAGCGCACAAAACATTGCGCAAATAGACGTACTGGCTAATTTTGCACTATGCGCTTGGCAACTAAATTTTTGTGAACCACAACTAAGCGATCAACCTGGCTTACATATTGAAAACGGCCGCCACCCGGTAGTTGAAGCAACTTTAGACCAACCATTTACACCAAATAGCATACAACTCGATGATAAGCGCCGTATGCTCATTATCACCGGACCAAACATGGGTGGTAAATCAACCTATATGCGCCAAACAGCTATTATTACGTTACTCGCTCATTGCGGTAGTTTTGTCCCTGCAGAGCGGGCGACTATTGGCCCCTTCGATAGAATCTTTACCCGCATCGGCGCCTCAGACGACTTAGCCGGTGGTCGCTCAACCTTTATGGTGGAAATGACGGAAACTGCATCAATACTGCATAATGCCAGTGAGAACAGTTTGGTGTTAATGGATGAAGTTGGCCGCGGCACTAGCACATTCGATGGCTTATCCCTTGCGTGGGCTTGCGCGGATTACCTCGCTAAGCGTATCCACGCTTTCACTCTTTTCGCTACGCATTATTTTGAGCTGACTGCTTTGCAATCCAAAACGCATGGAATTGCTAATGTGCATTTGTCTGCCGTGGAACACCACGATAAAATTGTTTTCTTACATAGCGTAAAAGAAGGCGCAGCTAATCGCAGTTATGGATTGCAAGTCGCCTCATTAGCAGGGCTGCCTAAATCAGTTATTAATTTCGCCAGAAAACGTTTGGAACAATTAGAAAAACAACAATCCGACCAAACACAAACACCGCAAATAGATTTGTTTAGCGAGAAACCTACCACACCTCAAAACAAAAACCCGCTACAAGAACAACTGGAAATAATTGAACCTGACGAGCTCAATGCTAAACAAGCTTTAGATATATTGTATGAGCTTAAACAGCTGAGTAAGGAGACCTCACATGAAACCTGAGGTGTTAAAATGCGATATTTACCGCTGCAATAATAAAGATGGCATGTATTTATATGTAGAACACGAAAGTGACCTTAGCCATATACCTGATTTATTAAAAAAGAAAACAGGCAAGCTCGAATTAGCTATGACGCTTGATATTGCACTGACCACAAAGCTAGCACAAGCCGATGCTGAAAAAGTATTGCAAGCATTAAAAGATCAGGGTTTTTATTTACAAATGCCGCTCAGCCATATTGATTATATGCAAGAGGTGAATAAGGCTAATCACTTTCTTGGCAAAGATGCGCTTTAATCGAATTTTATGGGCACCCGCTTTTGGCAAAGCAAGCGTCTAGACCAGCTTAATCAAGAAGAATGGGAATCGCTTTGCGATGGCTGCGGCCTCTGCTGCTTGCATAAGCTTGAAGATGAAGACACTGACGAAGTTTATTACACTGATATTGCCTGTCGACTTCTCGACCAAGAAACTTGCCGCTGCGGAAATTACCCACAACGCCAAGAGCTTGTTGACGACTGCTTAACGCTAAACGTTAATGACATCGCCAATTTTCATTGGCTACCTAGCACCTGCGCTTATCGTTTACTTGCTGAAGGTAAACCCCTGTTTAACTGGCACCCATTGATATCAGGCAGCGCAGAAACCGTACATGAGGCCGGTATTTCTGTTCGTGGGCGAACAAAGGCCGAATCAGATGTGCCTTGTGTTGAACTGGAGGAACATATCATTGACTGGGTCAAATAAAAGCCACACCTGTTAGCTTGCTGTTACATATTTGTAGGTTTTGCCGACTATAATCGACAGACTTAAACTAGGTACATCAGGACAACCGTAATGAATGATATTCACTTTTTGTCATCCTTATTTGTGTTAGTCATTGGTCTTTTTGTACTAACAGTCATTGTTCTATATTTTATCGATATCTCTCAATGCAAGGATGCCGTGAGAAAAAACTATCCCGTTATTGGGCGCTTTCGCACTATATTTACGGCCCTAGGTGAGTTCTTCCGCCAATATTTCTTCGCCATGGATCGCGAAGAAATGCCCTTTAATCGTGCAGAGCGCGATTGGGTTAACAGAGCTGCCGACAATAAAGATAATACCGTTGCCTTTGGTTCGACAAAAAATCTCTCTTCAGCCGGCACAGCGATATTTGTTAACTGCCCTTTCCCCACTCTGGATGAAGATGCCGAAACAAGAATAGCACTTGAAATTGGCCCTTATTGCCAACAACCTTATAAGGCGCCATCGATATTTAATATCTCCGGCATGAGCTATGGCGCACTCTCAACGCCCGCCGTACGCGCATTGTCAAAAGGTGCCAAAATGGCAGGTTGCTGGATGAATACCGGTGAGGGCGGTTTATCTCCATACCACTTGGAAGGAGGGTGCGATATCGTTTTTCAAATTGGCACGGCGAAATATGGTGTTCGTAACATAGACGGCAAACTCTCTGACGATAAACTGAAAGAAGTCGCTGCCCGTCCAGAAGTAAAAATGTTCGAGCTTAAAATCAGCCAAGGCGCCAAACCCGGCAAAGGCGGCATTCTTCCAGGCATAAAAGTCACGGATGAAATCGCCAAGATCCGCGGCATACCCCAAGGGGTCGACTCTATTTCGCCCAATCGCCATCCTGAAATTGATAATAATAATGAACTCCTTGACATGATAAATCATGTTAGAAAAGTGAGTGGCAAACCTGTCGGATTTAAATCAGTGATTGGCTCACCAGGCTGGATAGAACAATTGTGCAAAGCCATCCATAAACGCGGTATCGAAAGTGCACCAGATTTTATAACCGTAGACAGTGGTGATGGTGGCACAGGCGCAGCTCCCATGCCCTTACTTGATAACGTCGGTATGCCAGTAAAAGAATCCCTACCATTAGTTGCCGACACCCTCTATCAATACGGCCTGCATGAACGCATTCGTCTCATCGCGTCTGGAAAACTCGTGACACCCTCGGAAGTCGCTTGGGCTGTGGCAACAGGCGCAGACTTTGTTACCTCAGCACGCGGCTTTATGTTTTCACTAGGTTGTATACAAGCGCTAAAGTGTAATAAAAATACTTGTCCAACCGGCATTACTACACATAATCCACGCTTACAAAAAGGCCTCAACCCTGCCGACAAATCTGTAAGAGTAGCGAACTATTGCACAAACATTAGCCATGAACTAGAAGTTATCGCGCATTCCTGCGGTGTTAGGCGACCGCGCTTGATGAAGCGAAAACATGTTCGCATTGTTCAAGAAAATGGTAAATCCATTCCGATGAGTACACTTTATCCAACACCGGAAGTGATTCATTCCATAGCGCAGACATAGCAACGTATTAAGCACATAAATGTGACATAAATAACAGGATATCTACTATGAGTAAGGCTTCAGATCTTTTTGTACGCGCATTAGAAACTGAAGGTGTTGAATACATCTTCGCGGTACCAGGTGAGGAAAATCTTGACATGCTTGAGTCTTTACGCACCTCAAAAATCAAGCTGGTGCTAACACGCCATGAACAAGGCGCAGCATTTATGGCCGCCACCTACGGCCGCCTAACAGGCAAAGCCGGTGTTTGTATGGCGACACTCGGTCCAGGTGCAACGAACTTTGCAACACCTGCAGCCTATGCCCAACTCGGCGCCTTCCCCTTAATAATGATTACCGGCCAAAAACCTATTAAGAAATCAAAGCAAGGTCAATTTCAAATTATTGATGTTGTCGGTCTATTCGATCCTATTTGCAAAATGTCGAAGCAAATTGTTCATGGCAATACTATCCCTGCATTAGTGCGTGAAGCCTTTCGAACTGCAGAAGAAGAACGGCCTGGTGCAGTATTACTGGAATTGCCTGAAGACATCGCTGCGGAAGAAACCGATGCCCATGTATTAACTCCTCATGTGCGACATTACGCCGCTGCCGACGATGCGATACTGGATGAAGCGGTAACGCTGATTAAAGCCGCTAAACTACCCTTATTACTGATTGGCGCTGGCGCAAATCGTCAGCTAACACGTTCTGCTCTACATGACCTTATACACAGCGCACAACTGCCATTTTTCAATACACAAATGGGTAAAGGTGTTGTCGATGAACGTTCCGAACTATGCCTTGGTACTGCTGCGCTTTCTGACAATGACTATTTGCATTGTGCGATTGAGCGTGCTGACCTCATAATTAATGTCGGCCATGATGTCGTTGAGAAACCGCCTTTCTTCATGGTAGAAAATGGCAAACAAGTTATTCATATCAATTATAAATCAGCACAGGTTGACCAAGTCTATTTCCCTCAAGTGGAAGTTATCGGTGATATTACTCGCTCAGTTCAACGTCTTAAGGACAAACTAGGTGGACAATTAAATTTTGACCGCTCTTATTTCAAACGCATACATGACGAAGTCGAAATCCATGTCAACGAGGGCACAGAGGACTCACGTTTTCCTATCATCCCTCAACGCCTGGTCGCAGATGTGCGTCAGGTGATGGACGATGATGACGTTATCGCATTGGATAACGGCATTTATAAAATTTGGTTTGCTCGCAACTATAAAGCTTATCAACCCAATACTGTCTTACTCGACAACGCACTCGCTACCATGGGCGCTGGTTTGCCCTCTGCGATGATGGTGGCAATGCTGTACCCAAATCGTCGCGTTATGGCAATATGTGGCGATGGCGGCTTTATGATGAACTCACAAGAACTCGAAACTGCTGTTCGGCTAAAACTCAATCTTGTTATCACTATTTTGATTGATAGCTCTTACGGCATGATTCGCTGGAAACAAGCCTCTGCCGGCTTTGATGACTGGGGTTTAGAGTTTGGCAACCCTAATTTTGTTACCTATGCAGAAAGCTATGGTGCAACAGGTCATCGTATTGGTGCAACCAAAGACTTTATTCCATGCTTAAATAAGGCGTTTGAAGCGGGAGGGGTTCACCTCATTGATTTACCTATTGATTATTCTGAAAATGAGAAAGTACTGATCGATGAATTACGAGAAAAAGTCTGCCTGCTATGAGTAATACACTAACCGTTGTTAACCCTTATGACTTAAGCCCTATTGGAGAAGTAACACTCAGCCAATGGGATACGATAGATAATTACTTAGAGACTGCCAAATCATTGCATAGTAGTCGTGACCAATGGTTAAGCGCAGATAAAAGAATAACCATACTCAAGAAAACCGCTAATAGTCTCGAACAGCAGTTCGATGACCTCGCCTATTTAATCGCTAACGAAGGTGGTAAACCGCTTATCGATGCAAAAATAGAAGTTGGTCGTGCAACCGAAAGCATCAGACTCTGCGCGGAAGAGTTATCCCATCTGGCTGACAAACAAACGCCAATGGGGCATACGCCTGCAAGTGCCGGTCGAATCACCTTTACCTTACGTGACCCCATCGGACCAGTAGTCGCTGTCTCAGCGTTTAACCATCCATTGAATCTTATTGCTCATCAAGTCGGCCCAGCCGTTGCAGCCGGTTGTCCAGTATTGGTTAAACCTGCTAATGATACGCCTTTATCCTGCCAACGCTTTGTTGAAATTTTATACCAGGCTGGACTACCCGAAGAATGGTGTCGATTCACACCCTGCAATGTTGAAACAGCAGAAAAAATGGTCACCGACCCACGGGTCGCATTTTTCTCATTTATAGGCTCAGCGAAAGTTGGCTGGATGTTAAAGTCGAAGCTCGCCCCCGGAGTTCGTTGTGCATTAGAACACGGCGGCGTAGCACCAGTAATTGTCGATGAAAGCGTAGACATCGATGTGATGTTACCGCTGTTATTAAAAGGTGGTTTTTATCATTCAGGCCAAGTATGCGTCTCGGTTCAACGTGTCTTTGCTCCAACGCTAATGGCCAATAGTATTGCCACAAAGCTGGCCGAAAAAGCAGCCAAACTTAAGGTTGGTAATGCCGTAGAAGAAACCACCGAATGCGGGCCACTTATTCGACCAAGAGAAGTTGACCGTGTTGCAGAGTGGGTAGACGAAGCTATTGCGCAAGGTGCTCAATTATTATGTGGTGGTAAAAAACTTAGCGATACTACTTACGCACCAACGGTATTACTTAATCCATCACACGAGGCTAAAGTCTCGACACAAGAAATCTTCGGACCCGTTGTCTGTATCTATGGCTATAGCAATATCGATGATGCTTTGCAACAGGCCAATGCACTACCCTATGCCTTTCAAGCCTCAATTTTTAGCAATACCCTAGACACCGCTATGCATTGCATACAACAACTTGATGCCAGCACAGTAATGGTTAATGACCACACAGCATTTCGTGTCGACTGGATGCCATTTGGCGGTCGTAAGCACTCTGGTTATGGCATAGGCGGCATTGCCAACACATTACACGATATGACCCAGGAAAAAATGGCTGTCATTAAGCTAAAATAGCCAAATGCTGGCTTTTACTAGTTCAACTTAATAGCCGAGGTGACGCTATATAACCTATTAATAATAATTCCGCATAATCGGGGGACAATTCCCAAGCAAGGATGCTAGGCAGGTGAGAAATGTCGATTCAAAAACGTCTAGCGCTAATACTCGCGGTAAGCATGGTATTTATCTTGCTGGTCTTGTTTGGCTTATTTGAAATGACTAAAGCCGCGCGCTTTAATCAGCTCAACCTGCTCCATCAAAAACATAACGCTATTCTAGAAGATATCGTTTCACAGAATTCAGGCCAACATCTGCCTGTGGCACAGTTACGTGAGACGATTAAAAATATTCGCCAACAACCGAAAGATTGCCTAAAGATAATCAATCAACTTGATCAATTCATAATGAAGTTGATTGGAACTCATGTGGCTTATGAACTCTGTATTGAAGATAATGCGCTTGGTGACGCATTACTCGCCGATCTCGATCGCTATGAACGATATGAGATTTCTAAAGATATCATGTATCGAAAACTAGTCGATGCGAATTTAAAATACAATGATATCTCAGAACAATTCGAAGAACCGGTTGAAAAAACTGTTAAATTTATTACTCAATTTGTCACGATATCCGGTGTAGTCACTGGAGCAGTAGCCTTATTCGCGTTATTTTTTGTCTCCAGAGGGATATCCCAAACCGTAAGAACAATGGAGGACACGACTAAAGCTCTGGAAAAAAGCGAAGAACATAATCGCAAACTGGCACATATCGACACCCTCACAGGTTTAGCTAATCGCAAACAGTTTCAAGATCGTCTTGAATTTATCATTAAACTTGGTAAACGAAACAAGTCTCCCTTTTGGTTATTATTCATCGATCTCGACCACTTCAAATATATTAACGACACTTACGGCCACTCGATTGGCGATGAATTGCTCAAAGAAGCAGCTAACCGACTCACTCGTGCGTTAAGACCTTGCGATACGATTGCGCGTTTAGGCGGCGATGAATTCACAGTCATTTTAAATGACGAAGCTAAAAATAACTCTTCCAATATCGCACCATTGGCAAAAAGAATCATTTCTGCAATAGCCGAACCGTTCAATATTAACGGCATCAAAACTTATACCACAGCAAGCATTGGTATTACTGGCTACCCACACGATGCGGAAAACGCTGTGGATTTACTTAAAAACGCTGACATAGCCATGTATCAAGCCAAATCAAAAGGCAAAAATACGTATGAATTTTATAGTGCTGAACTGCGTGATCACGCACAGTCACGCGTAAGCTGGGAACAAAATATTAGGGAAGCGATTGAATCAAACGCATTCAAGCTTCATTATCAACCGGTCATTGACCATCAAACGCTCAATATCGCCGGTGCCGAAGCGTTAATCCGTTGGGATCACCCTGAAATGGGCCCTGTCCGCCCAGATCAATTCATCGGCATTGCAGAAGAAACACGCCTAATCCTCCCTATCGGTGAATGGGTGACAACCGAAGCACTTCGCCAATGCGCTTACTGGCGTGACAATTGTGCTAATAAGGATTTAAAAATTGCTGTAAATGTCTCGGTACAACAACTTAAATACAGCAATTTCCCTAAACTTGTGGCTGACACCTTGAGCGCCACAGGACTGCCGGCATCTGCGCTCGACTTAGAAATCACCGAAAGCGTCTTTCTCGAAGACAAGAATAACTGTATGGATGCCTTATTTGAACTCGATGAAATTGGCGTTCAACTTTATCTCGACGATTTTGGTACCGGTTACTCCTCTTTCAGCTATTTGAACCGTCTACCTTTCGATGTCTTGAAAATTGACCGTAGCTTTATTCCATCGTTTCAACCAGGAGATATGCGCACAGGAACCATTGCCTCTTCCATTACGGCCATGGCACACGCACTAAACATGAAAGTCGTCGCAGAAGGCATAGAAACACTCGAGTGCTTCCACTATCTTCAAAAACAAGGGTGTGACTTAGCACAAGGCTATTTATTTAGCCCTGCGGTACCTGCTGAAAGCTTTAACCCAGACCACAACTACTCAGACTTACTTATCCAAGACACCGCAATGCGTGACGCTGGCTAAGCCGAAACCCCATATCAAGCACACGGTTCAGCATATAGCAAACACCTTAAAAGCAATAAATATCAATAGCTTGCATCGGATAAATATCATTTATCCGATTGAAATATAGCCAAACTATCCCCATAGTTAAGTTTCAAGCCGTACTAACGCTCGTCAAGCAAAGACGAATCGATTAAAATGTGCGGCTTTAATCCTGTTTTTAGCGGAGCATAAGATGACCTTTGTTGTAATGGAAAATTGTATTAAATGTAAGTACACCGACTGCGTGGAAGTTTGCCCAGTCGATTGCTTTCATGAAGGTCCCAATTTTCTCGTTATCGACCCTGATGAATGTATAGACTGCACGTTATGTGAACCAGAGTGTCCAGCAGAAGCCATTGTCTCCGAGGATGATTTGCCTGAGGATCAAGCCCATTTCCTTGAACTCAATGCTGAGTTAGCGCAAAGCTGGCCGGTAATTACTGAGCAGATTGATCCACCAGAAGATGCTGCTGAGTGGGACGGTAAAGAAGGCAAGCTCGAACTACTCGAGCGCTAAGGACTTAATCGTCTGACGACTCCCATTAATGACGACGGGAGCAACGTCGGCTCCCACTTACTTGTTCCTTTCGGCGAGGATCCCATAGCGATTCTCGCCGAATCTATTATTGACGACCACCAAAGTCATCTGCCTGACTTATCGCATGTCGTCGTCTTCATCAACAACCCAAACCAAATCAGCAAACTGAGATTAGCGCTAGTTAACGCCGCCAGCAAGCATGGGGTAGCCGGTGTTATCGGGCCACGCATTGATAGTTTGCGCGATTTTGTTACCGAAGAATGCCCACCCCCGCTAACACTTATCGATAATGCGTCGCGGGAACTAATGCTTTATCGCGCCTTAAAAAATCAACAGAGTATTTTTGGTGATATATCTACCTGGCTGCTGGTTGATAATCTGCTTGCGCTGTTTGATGAACTCACTCTCGCCAATGTTAATCTGCCAAATTCTGAAAACGAGTTTATTGATGAGATTGCCAATGCCTATGGCCTAGAAGCCAACAATCTTACCCCTTTTAGCAGAGAAGCCAAAATCGTCCATACGTTATGGTGCGCCTACTACGATGAGCTAAACGCTAGCCAACAAATAGATAAGGAGATGGCTTACCAATATGGCTTACAGCGACTGCAAAAACAAACATTGACACAATCATTTTATGTCGCCGGTTATCATCGCCTTAGCCCCACAGAAATAGCATGGCTAAAACGCTTAGACGAAACACAACAATTACGTGTTATTTTACACAGCGAACCGACTGAACAAACAAACACCTGCTCGCCAGCGCTGAAGACATTAATTGAGGCCTTCGCGCCACAACATTTAGACAAGCAATCAGAATACCGCTCATTCTTAAATAATGTATATGCTTGTGAGCCTGATACCAGCTTACTGCTAAGAGCAAAGACTTTTGGCAAACAATACCCGCAAGCCAACATCCAACAGAGATTAAGTTTATCGCGGTATATTAGCGCAGAAAAAGAAGCTGAAGCCGCCGCGCTACAACTCGCGATTTGGCGAAGTCAAGGCAAACAAGACCTCGCTATTGTTACTGAAGATCGGCGACTTGCACGCCGCATTCGTGCCCTACTTGAACGTTATGGTTTATATCTTAATGACTACACAGGTTGGGCGCTTTCCACCACCAGTGCCGCCGCTGCGCTTGAAAGCTGGCTTAACTGTATTGAACAAGACTTTGCTTACCAGCCCTTACTAGACCTATTAAAATCCCCCTATGTGCTGCCTAACTGGGACACAGAAGAACGTTCAAAGGCCTGCTTTCGCTTTGAGCAAGATATTATTCGACATGAAAATATTCAGGCCAACCTAAACCGCTACCGCTTTTATATTCGCCTGAGACAGCAACGCTTAAACTGGCAAGATAATATAGTCACTGAATTATTAGATGAGCTAGAGTTCGCCGCAGAACCTATTCTCGAAATATTAGAACGAGAAACAAACTTAAGTGATTTACTCGGCGCACTGGAACTAAGCTTACAAAGAATTGGCTTAACCCAAACATTACAAGACGATATCGCCGGTCAAGCAGTAATGGATACCTTGGCACAGCTATACCCTAAACAGGACGACGCTGCCGAACCACTAGGCTGGCAAGACTTTCGTTTATGGTTAGCGCGCAGTTTAGAAAACAGCTATTTTCAACTAGAACGTCAAGATGGCAGTATTGCCTTATTACCGATTACACAATCTAATTTAGAATGTTTTGATGGTTTAGTTATCGCTGCGGCGGACGCCAATCAT
>CAZTYM010000052.1:0-12444 GCA_964617475.1 uncultured Thiotrichales bacterium | reverse complement strand
CTAAGCTGGTTAATGTTGCATGCGCGATAGCCGGTGGTGCTGCGGTACTGTAGTGTAAGCTGCGTGCTTTTTGAATTAAGGTTTCAATGAGTTCTTCGCTACCACAGACAAATGCTCCGGCTGTACCACAAGCTTTGCCAAGGGTGCCGACGTAAATATCAACATCGCTATTATCTAGTTCACAGTGTTCCAGGCAGCCCTTGCCAGTTTTTCCTAAAATACCAAAACCATGTGCATCATCAACGTAGAAGTAGCTCGAATGCTTTTTACATAAGGATGAAAGTTGCTGCAAAGGTGCGATGTCTCCGTCCATGCTAAACACGCTGTCGGTGATTAGCATTGAGTCATCGATTATTTTTTCAGCAAGAGTATCAAAGTCATTCGTGTGGTAACGCTTTGTGTGCGCTCTTGAGAGTATGGCTGCATCGATTAAAGAGGCATGACAACGTCGATCGATGAATAGTTGGCTATTGCGAGAAGCGAGAGTACTGATGGTGCCGACATTCGCCATATAGCCGGTAGCAAATAATAAAGTGCGTGGATAGCCTAAAAAATCAGCTAAGCGTTCTTCACATTCCTGGTGTGCTTTGCTGTAACCCGTAATAAGCTGTGAGGCGCTGCTACCCACGCCGTAACGATCGGCGCCTTGCTTAAACGCAGTGACAAGTCTTGCATCGTCGGCCAGTCCAAGATAATCGTTGCTGGAAAAATTGGTATAAGACTTTCCGTTTACGACTATCGCATTGGCCTTGCGATTATCGACGCAATATCGCTGGCGATAAAGACCCTGCTGGCGTTGCGACGCCAGAGTGTCTCTTAGGTTTTGCATTACTGTTGAGCGACGGCGCGGCGCTGCTGAGTGTCGCCACGAATACTGAGTTTTAGATCGTCCAACATTTTAAGGTCATCATCGACTTTACGACCTTGGGTCGTGAGGTAGTTACCGATCATGACACCGGAAGCACCAGCCATGAATATCATAGATTGCATATCACCTAAGAAGTGGCGACCACCGGCAATGCGTATTTCTGCTTTAGGTAGCATATAGCGGAAGGTGGCAATAGCTTGCAAAATCTCTTGCGGTTGCATGGGTGCTCTATTGCCCATGGGTGTGCCTTCGATAGGGTTAAGGAAATTCAGCGGTACCGATTTGACGTCTAAGTCGCGTAATGTTTGCGCTAGCTCTATACGTTGGTCGAGGTTTTCGCCCATGCCGAGAATACCACCGGCGCACACTCTTAAACCGGCTTCGCTAGCGTTACGAATGGTATCGATATTTTCCTGATAAGTATGCGTGGTACAGACTTCGTCAAAAAAGCTCTCGGCACATTCGAGATTATGATGATAGTTTTCCATGCCCATGTCTTTGAGCATGGTGGCAGACTCTTTGTCGAGCGCGCCCAAGCTTGCACAACGGCCAATATCTGAATGATTTTCTAGCTCGCTGAAATATTCTTTTAGCTGCGTGCGCTCTTTGTCGCTACGCACGCCCCAGCCTTTTGATACCACGCCAAAGTCACTAGCACCCCATTCACGTGCTTGTTGCGCTTGTTCGACTAATGATTGGCTTTTGATATAGCCGTATTTTGGCGCAGCGGTTTTGTGGTGACCGCTTTGGCCGCAAAAGGAGCAGTTTTCAGAGCAGTTACCCGAGCGAACATTAGAAATAGCGCAAACTTCGACTTCATTACCACGATAGGTTTTACGCAGGCGATCGGCACCTGCCATTAGCCAGGGCAGGTAATCATGATCTAAAGCGATCATCCAACGACCTTCTTCGGCAGACATTTCGCCACCGCTGAGGATTCGCTGAGTTATTTCATCAATCTTATTGTAGATGCTTTGATCCATTTCTATTCTCGCTTAAAATATAGGGGCTGCAAGGACTGCGGCGACTATGACCGCTAGCTCGATCTCTGTCAACTTAAGGGAATAATAAAAAGTTAACAAACGAATAAAAAACATCCAATCCTGGATATGGCCACAACATTGTTGGCTTTGTGGTGACGGCTTAGCAAATACGGATGCGTCATTATGTCATGGCTGCATCAAAGATTTACCCTGGAACCGACAATGCTGTGATGTTTGCGCCTTACCTCTGCCAAAATCGGGGATTTGTGGTTCGTGTTTAAAAACGCCGCCAGCCTATCATCGGGCGATAGCCAGTTTTACCTACTCAAACCAGATCACGTATTTGATTCACGGTCTCAAATTTGGCAAGCGTTTGCAATTTGGCCGTTTTCTTGGTGAGCAATTGATAAAAACACTGGAATCCGAAGATGACCTGGTCATTCCTGAACTTATCATTCCGGTGCCGCTACACAGAAAGCGCTTTTTGGAGCGCGGCTTTAACCAGGCCCGCGAAATTGCTATCCCTGTGGCGAAATATTTTCATGTGCCTCTTGTAAGTGGAACTGGTGTTGAAAGATTCCGGTATACGCCAGAACAGTCATTATTAGATGCAAAGCAGCGTAAGCGTAATTTGCAGGGTGCATTTAGAGTGAATGCTGACGTCAATGGCAAAAGCATCGCGATAGTAGATGACGTTATGACAACAGGGGCAACCGCAACTGAGCTATCTAAGGCCTTGATTCGCGCTGGTGCAAGGCGTGTTGAGGTTTGGCTGGCGGCCAGGGTTGCTTAAAAACGTAGAATAGTCAAAGACTTGACGCATCCATAGATATTAGCCATAATAAAAAAAGGGTTTGAGCATTCTTAACATTCGCTACTTTTATCTGGAAAAGCAGCGAACAATTTTTTTCTTCCGTGCAAAGTGATGGTCTAGCGCCATGACAAAAGCAGGTGATTGATTGTTATGACAACGTCGATTACAGCGTTAACGCCGATAGTCAATTTTAACAGGGCTACGAATGTACGGCCTGTTAATGAAGACTTAGCGCAGCGTGCAAACGCGCCGGGCAAGAATAACCCTGACCTACGCGCCAATTCTGGTGAAAGAGTGATTGAGGGTGAGTTACTGCAAAATGTTCGCAGTGACTTTACTATTGATGACTTTATTGAGAGTCAAAGTTTCCAATCTCTTGACCCTCGTTTGGCTACACCATCTGCTGCTGGCCAAGGGGTTTCAGCCAGTGATGTCGCTGCGATCTATGCTAGTAATAGCGTGGTTTTTTCCGGAGTTGAGCGTACCAGAGTTGATACCTTCGCTTAGTGTTTCGATAGGTGGTTTCTCCAATTTATCGATTTAGTCTGCGCTAAACCAAATATCCCCGTAATAAGTTTTTAGCGAGTCTCTTGTATTGTCGCTATCCGTCATAATAGCTACAGCTTTCAGTTTACGAATATTCTTTCCCGTGTAGCGCTTGATATCAGCGGTGATATTTCGTTTGTAATGCTGCCATCGCCCCAGTTTTTTATCGCCTGATTCAATGGCGAGCATGGTAACTCTATTACTGTTTGGATTAAGCCAATGCTCGCCTTCTGCAATTTGATTAGACCAGACGTAATTCAATAGCCCAACATTCCAGAAACCAAAACCCGTGCTAAATAAAAAATAAATACGTGCGGCGAAATCGTCACCTTCCAAGGTAGTTTCCGCTGCGCTTCCTCGGGGAAGGCGGTCAACTTTCCAAGACCAATTTATATAAGGTGTTTCGCTAAGGTTTATAGCGCCTTGGTAGATCAGTGAAGAAGCGCTGGCCTGGCTTTGCGCCTGAAGAACATGCTGGCCGTCAGCTTCAACCACTTCGTAAGCGGTATTACCTTCGAAGCTTTTTTGTTGCCATTGAGCTATCTCATCGACACTAAAGTACAATGCATCAGCGTATACGTCACTTGCAGCGGCGAATAACGCTAACGTGAATACAATAAATTTGATGTCGAAAAGGCGAAAATATTTCATGCACGAAGCATAATATGGATTCATTACATTTAGTTCAAAAAAATAAAACAATCATTGATGTCTTGCTTGCGGTTATTAAAGATGCTCAAGGTCGTTACTTAATTGCTCAGCGCAAGGATCCATGCAAATACGCAGGTTACTGGGAATTTCCTGGCGGCAAGCGTGACGCCGGTGAATCACGTTTGCAAGCTTTGCAACGAGAATCTCGTGAAGAGCTTGCTATTGACGTGAAACAGGCTCGCCCCTTATTTCAATGGTCCTACCAATATCCTGACAGACACGTACGGCTCGATGCCTGGCTTGTGCAGCAGTACGAAGGTGAGCCGCACGGTGCAGAGGGTCAGCAACTTCAATGGGTGCCGTTTGATGCATTTGCCGGTATTAACTTTCTCGAAGCCAATAAAGTGATGATGAAAGTGCTCGCTTTACCTGATTGCTATGCTATTACTCCAGAGTTTGATCAAACTGCAGACTTCTATTCAGAGCTCGATACTTTGCTTTCACAAAATATTCGGCTGTTGCAGTTTCGTGCTAAGCAGATGACAACACCAGTTTATCAGCAGCACGCAGAGCGCATAGCCAAGCTGTGTTTAGCTAAACAAGTTGCGCCTTTGTTTAACGCAGATATTGATTTCGTTAAATCTATTCCAGGTGCGGGTTTGCATATTGATTCTGCACGTTTAATGAAACTATCTAAACGCCCAATCGAGAGTGATAGATGGTTGTCAGTCTCTTGCCACAACAAAGAAGAACTGTTGCAAGCAGAGAAAATAGATGCAGACATGATTTTATTGTCGCCGGTATTACCTACCTCAACCCATGCCCACGGACCAACGTTAGGTTGGCAAAGATTAGAGGAGTTTGTGCGCGAAGTGAATATCCCAGTTTATGCGCTTGGCGGCTTAAGTAAAGAAGATGTAACAAAAGCACATTTAGCCGGATGCCAAGGAGTGGCTAGCATTAGTGCGTTTTGGCCAATAGTTAGTGCTTAGCGTCTGCTTCGCTCTCGCTGACAAGTTCGATCTGCTCGCCAGGGATACGGTGCTCTTCTGACGCCCATTGGCCTAAATCAATTAATCTGCAACGCTCGCTACAAAATGGTTTCCATTTTGCTTCGTTATTCCACGTAACCGGCGTTTTGCATTGAGGGCATTTGACTTCCATAGTTATAACACACAGCAGGTCAGGTCGAAGTCGATATCTTCTGATACCTGAGAAGGTCGTTCGTTCATACCACCCGCCATAAACCTCACAGTGAAACGGTGTTTGCCGCCGCTAATTTCCGGAAAGCAGGCTAACTGGTTTGAGATACCTACTCGAATCATCTGCTGAGGAAAGCGGCTATCCAGCGATTGCTGGTAGAACCCCTCTATCGCTTGTACTTTCGTTGGCTGCGCGCTACGACGCACTAACATCAAAATAATATCGATAGCCGCGCGAATCAGGTCAAAGGCCTCGTACCAGGAAAGTAAATCATGGGTACGAGCCGCATCGGTTTGTTTCAGCCAAAAATTAAATCCGGGCAAATCAAAATCGCAGGTACCACCAGGGATCGTCATGCGTTGGCGAATACTATTTAATAGTTCATTTTCTCGTAGTTCCTGCGCAATTTGTCCGCGTTGCGAGTGAATCCGGTCAATTAATACGTCAAGCCGGTCGAGTATGTCATCAAGTTGAGCGGTATCAACGTCAGGGTTAGTTTCAAGGCGAGATAAATTTTTGGTTTGGCGTTCCAGTTCTTTAAGAATATCGGCCTTGATATCATTTCGCGTCAGAATATTTAAGGTATCGAGAATGCTAAATAAGGCGCTGCGGCTGCCCCAAATCGATGGTACAGGGGCACAAGCGGCGATTTGCTTAAACAAATGTTCCAGCTTTAAATAGATCCGTATCCGCTCATTGAGCGGTTGTTCATAGGTGATAATATCAGAGTGTGGATCCATAGCCTTAGGCCTAGAAAAGACAATTAAGTGTTTGATACGAATAGCGCATTCGTCTGTGATCTTATGCTTTAAGTGCTGGCTTGTCTATTTTAGTGTCATCAATTTATGTTCGATGCGGCGATGTATTGTTGGTGCAAATTGAATACCTGAGCTCGTAGAGCATCCAAGTCGCCATTATTATTAATAATATCATCGGCGATAGCGCGTCTTTCATTAGCGCTAGCCTGAGCAGCAATAATAGTATCAATCGCTTCTAGTTTAGCGTTGTCGCGCTGCGCCGCACGCTGTCTTTGTTCTTCCAGGTCTATGTCAATCGCGATAACGCGATCAAGCTGATAATCGTGTCTGGACCCAGCTAGTAAGGGTATTGAAATCACAATATAAGGGGCGTTTTGTTGAGAACGCCAGTCACGGATTGTTTCAAATATCAGAGGGTGCAGGATGGATTCGATCTGCAAACGTTTTGCGTCGTCGCTAAATATTTGTTGTCGTAATTTCTCTCGGTTTAGCGAACCATCCTTGTTTAGAATATCATTACCAAACTGATCGCGTATTGCAGAAAGGGCAATTTCACCAGGTTGGGTGAGTTGTTTGGCAACGTCATCGGCATCAAGGCACGAAACTCCCAGTTCGGAAAATATCTTCGTCACTGTCGATTTACCGCTGCCAATTCCGCCTGTTAAGCCTATGGTTAACATGGGTAAATTTTAGCGGAATTAGCTCCAGCCTAGAAGGTTAACGTAAAAAAGAGAAGCCTGTTCGCCAAGCATAAAAGTTAGCCAACCGGCGATAGCCAAAAACGGTCCGAAAGGAATGGGAATATTACGGTCACGGCTGCGAAGAATAATCAGGCCAATACCCACTACTGCACCGACTAAAGCGGAAAAAAAGATGACTGTAGGTAAGGCTTGCCAGCCGAGCCAGGCGCCGAGCGCGGCGAGCAATTTAAAGTCACCAAAACCCATGCCTTCTTTGCCAGTGATCAGCTTAAATAAATGATAAACCGACCACAGGCTTAAATAGCCAGCCATGGCGCCAATAACAGCTGGTTTCAAGCCAACAAATAAACTAAATAGGCTGACAAAAATACCCAACCACATCAACGGCAAAGTAATAGAGTCAGGCAGCAACTGGGTATCGAAATCGATTAAGGTTAGGCAGATTAAACACCAGGTAAAAACCAGGGCTGCCAGGGTTTGCCAGGCAAAACCGAATTTCCAGGCTACAAGCGCAGAAAGCAGAGCGGTGATAAACTCGACTATTGGATAGCGTAATGAAATTTTTGCGCCGCAATCGCTGCATTTTCCGCGCAGAAACAGATAGCTAATGATGGGAATATTTTCTAGTGCGGTAATTTGGTGTCCACAGTGCGGGCAGGTCGATCTCGGCGTCGCCAGGTTATAAGTTTCTTGTCTCTGGCTTGCTTCTTCCAGCAGTTGGGCTTGCCACTCGCGTTCCATCATAATGGGCAGACGGTGCACGACAACATTAAGAAAACTACCGACCAGCAGGCTGAAAATTATAACAACGGTAATAAATGTCGCCGTACTGCCCTGCAGCAGCGCTATCAATTCCATGAGAATAGTGTTGTTTAAAGTAAGGCTTAAACCACAGAACCCAGTTTGAAGATAGGCAGATACATCGCGATAACCAGACCGCCGACAACAATACCCAAAAAGGCCATAATCATCGGTTCGATCAAGCTGGACATGGAATCAACGGCGTTATCGACCTCTTCTTCATAAAAGTCGGCAACTTTGCCGAGCATGGAATCCAAGGCACCAGATTCTTCACCAATAGCCACCATCTGGTTGACCATGTTCGGGAACATGCCGGTATGCGCCATGGCGGCGTTTAAATTGGTACCGGTAGAGACTTCATCACGGATACGTAAAATAGCATCACTGAACACCACATTACCGGCAGCACCTGCCACGCTAGTCATCGATTCTACCAAGGGTACACCGGCGGCAAACATGGTAGATAAGGTACGGGCAAAACGGGCGATGGCGGCTTTTTTCAAAATATTACCAATCACCGGTATTTTCAGCATGGTGCGGTCAAGAAAATTTCTTAGACCGCGGGATCGTCTATAGGCCTGAACAAAAGCAAAACCGCCAACAATAAGCCCACCGATGATGTAAGCGATATACTCCTGGACGAAGTCGGATAAAGATATAACGAACAAGGTTAACGCGGGCAGGTCGGCACCAAAACCAGAAAACAGGTCCTGGAATTGCGGCACGACAAAAATCAACAAGATTGCGGTCACAATCACCGCAACTACCATGACAGCCGTAGGGTAAACCAAGGCTTTTTTCACCTTGCCTTTTACCGCTTCTGTTTTTTCTTTGTAAAGCGCTATCTTGTGAAGTAGCGTTTCAAGAATACCGGCCTGTTCACCGGCGGCAATCAAATTGCAAAATAAATCATCGAATTGGCGTGGATGTTTACGAAAAGCATCGGCTAAATTATTACCGGCTTCAACATCGGCTTTAATCTCACCAATCAACTTTTGCATGCCGGCGTTTTCGTGGCCACGGCCGATAATTTCAAAGGCCTGGACCACGGGTACGCCAGACGACAACATAGTCGCTAACTGGCGTGAGAAAATGGTAATGTCTTTTGAGGTAACTTTTTTGCTGCCGCCACCGCCAAACAGCGGTTTAGCCTTTTTCTTAACACGTAAGGGGTTAATGCCTTGGCGGCGTAGTTGTGCCTTCACTAAAGCAACACTATTGCCTTGAATTTCGCCTTTAATCTTGGTGCCGCGCTTATCGGCGCCGACCCAGTTAAATGTCGTAGGTTGTATTGCTTTTTCAGCCATAGATTTGCACTATTAGTTAGTCTGTGGTGACCCTGATCACTTCTTCTAGGCTTGTAACACCTTCCATAACTTTCTTCAAGCCTGACTTTCTTAAATCGTTAATTCCTTCACGCTCTGCTTGCTCGGCCAAGGCAATGGAGTTAGCACCTTCCATAATCAGCTTACCCATTTCCTCGGAGATAGGCATTACCTGGTAGATACCCACACGGCCTTTATAACCGTTGTTACAAGCATCACAACCTTTAGGCGCATAGACCGTAAAGTCTTCTTTTAATTGCTCTTCGCTAAAGCCTTCTTCCAGTAAGGCTTCCTTGGGAATATCGACGGGTGTTTTACATTCTTTACATAAGCGTCTGGCGAGACGTTGGGCGATAATAAGGGAGATAGTCGAGGCGATGTTATAACCCGGCACACCCATATTAGAAAGCCGGGTCAGCGTTTGTGGTCCATCATTGGTATGCAGTGTCGACATCACCATATGCCCTGTTTGTGCCGCTTTAATCGCGATCTCAGCCGTTTCCAGATCTCGAATCTCACCAACCATGATGATGTCGGGGTCTTGACGCAAAAATGATTTTAGCGCCGCGGCGAAGGTGAGCCCGGCTTTAGGGTTAACGTTCACCTGGTTAATGCCGGGCAAGTTAATTTCAGCTGGGTCTTCTGCGGTAGATATATTTCTATCTTCGGTATTAAGAATATTCAGGCCGGTATATAAGGAAACCGTTTTACCACTACCCGTTGGCCCGGTTACCAGGATCATGCCATAAGGCTGATGTAGCGCGGTCATGTAAAGGTCTTTTTGTTCTGGCTCATAACCCAGGGCATCGATACCCAGTTGGGCGCTGGTAGGGTCAAGAATACGAATAACAATTTTTTCGCCGAACAAAGTGGGGCAGGTGCTGACCCGAAAGTCGACAGCACGATTTTTAGAAATGGTCATTTTCATACGACCATCTTGTGGCACGCGGCGTTCTGAAATATCCAGTCGAGACATAACTTTAATTCGCGCCGATATTTTTGCGGCCATGGCCACAGGTGGTGCCACTACTTCTTTTAATACGCCGTCTAATCGCGTCCGTACGCGGTATTTCTTTTCATAAGGCTCAAAGTGAATATCAGAAGCGCCTTTTTTAATCGCGTCCAGCAGAATCTTGTTAACAAAACGCACAATCGGCGTGTCATCGACTTCGGAATCGCTTTCTGCATTGGCAGCGTCACCATCAGATACATCGAGGTTTTCCAGCGCGTCATCGCCAGCCAGGGCATCCATAGACATGCCGCTGTCGTCCAGCGCTTTATCTATCGATTTACGCAGTTTGTCGTCTTCAGCCAGCACCGGTTCGGTATTCAAGCCGGTATTAAATTTAATCTCATCCAGCGCCGGTAAATTGGTTGGGTCAGATAGCGCTACGTATAAACGGTTGCCACGTTTAAACAAAGGCAAAGCATTATGCTTGCGTATCAGCTCTTCTTTAACCAGCTCGGCAGTATCTTGTTCAATTTCAACCGCATCAAGATCAAATAACGGAATACCAAATTCGCGTGAGGAGGCGGTGGCGATGACATCGGCTTTAACAATACGGTTTTCAACCAGATACGAGGCTAGCGGCATTTGCTGCTCGTGAGATTTTTCATAAGCGTCTAAGGCAACGCTTTCATCAATCAGATTCTCACGTACCAAATAGCGTGCTAAGCCGTTTAAAATAATTTTGTCGGATGGTGTGGCTGTATTTTGCATAATGGCTCCCTAATAACAGGGTTATCGGCCAGCGAGAAAAAAACTGAGTATGTGGTTAAGAGTTGTCTTTATATTTTTCGGGCAAAAAAAAGCCCCTGTTTACAGGGGCTTTTCTCGAAAGTCAGATGTAATTACTGACAATCAGCTGGAGCATATTTTGCTGGAAGAGTACCTGTGCCACCAAGCGCGAGTCCTCGTGTGGCTGCGATTTGACTTTGCGCAGATGTACAACCCCACTCTATACCAGAGTTACCGAAGCCATTGGCCGTAAGTAGTGCGTTAGCACCAGCAGCAGCGGCTGCTGCACCGTTAGCTGTATTACCTGCTGTGTGAGGTGTAAGAAATAAAGTGTTACCAGCTACCTGAGGAAGACCTGTGCCACCAGCAGCGCCACCGCCGGCACCAACACCACCAACACCACCGCCGTAAGTCACAATAACTTGGCCAAATACTGCCCCAGAAAATGCAACATTAGTCACGTAACGAGTTGGCACAAATGGTACTGCATTCCAAGCAGCAATAGCAGCTGTAACACCCGGACCACCATTTGCTGTCCAGCCATCTTCAACGACGGTCTGTGCTTCTTTCGCCACTGTCAAGCCTTCAGAGACTTTTGAGCGAATGGTATAAGTTTCATATTGTGGAATGGCGATCGCAGCCAAAATACCGATGATGGCAACCACAATCATCAATTCAATCAATGTAAAACCTTTTTGCATTTTACGTTTCATTGTTTACTCCTGTGAGTGTAAGAAAATTTCGTTAAATTCGGATACGTTGCTGAGCTTTTGTGCATCGTTGCCGTTTGCAGAGTACTTAGCAGGGGCCGTGCCAATTTTGTTAGAAATCGTGCAATTAAATGAAATATTCTTTATTTACAATAACTTATCGCGGTATCTATTTTGTTGTTTCTTGTGACAGTGTTCAAAAATACCTAAGTTGAGTAATTGAATCTGTTGAATTTCAACACCTGTTTGCTGTTCAACAACACATAGAACACATTTTTCATGTAGCCCGGATAAAGCGCAGCGTCATCCGGGGAAGGGAGTTTTTGCCACTCAGCCCCGGAATCTGCTAAAGCACTTCCTTTGGTCGTGTTTACCGTTCTTTCCCGGGTCTACGTTTTCCCGGAATTCGCTAACGCTGCTTCCGGGCTACAAATAATAGTAGCCTGGACGCAATGAAATGGAGTCCGGGGTGAATGATTTTTTTGAGATAACCTCCCGGAATTTGCTAAAGCACTTCCTTTGGTCGCGCTAACGCTACTTCCGGGCTACTTTTTTTAACGATATCAACGGAGTCATTTTGCTATATCCGGGGTATTATTGACCCATGGTTCAATATCGAAGGAATCGAGTGGCCGGTGGAACCTATTTTTTTACGGTGACGCTAAGGGACAGGAAGTCTAATATGCTGGTAGAGCATATAGATGATTTGTGTTTGGCATTTGCAAATACACAGATAAAGTATCCTTTCAACACGGAAGCGATCGTGATTTTGCCCGATCATCTGCATACCATCTGGGTTTTACCTGAAAACGATCATGACTACCCGAGCCGTTGGCAAGCGATTAAAAGTCATTTTACTCGTGGTTTGAAAAAACATGGTATTTCCATACATAAAAACAAACGAGGTGAATATGATCTTTGGCAAAGGCGTTATTGGGAGCATACGATAAGAGATGAATGCGATCTTAAAACCCATATCGACTATATTCATTACAACCCGATAAAGCATGGTTTAGTCAAGAGAGTTTCAGATTGGCCTCATTCGTCTTTTCATCGATTTGTTAGAGGAGGGCTCTTGCCGAGTGATTGGGGAGATGTACCACGAGCCTTTAAAGATATTGAATATGGAGAATGAGTGATTTCTCAAGTTACCAGATTATTTTTACCCCAGGTTCCCGGTACAAATAATAGTAGCCTGGACGCAATGAAATGGGGTCCGGGGTGGTTCTATTGCTACTCGCTCCCGTAATTTGCTAAAGCACTTCCTTCGGTCGCGCTAACGCTACTTCCGGGCTTGTATGTTAGGAGATGAGATGATTAGCTATCATCTTAGGTTGTGTTTGGAG
>CAZTYM010000051.1:0-13251 GCA_964617475.1 uncultured Thiotrichales bacterium | reverse complement strand
GCTACTGCTGAAGCAACTGCTACTGCAACAAGCTTCTTATTCATTTTAAACTCCTCCTAGACAAGGAATGATTTTTTTAGAAATATATTACTAAAAGCCAAACTCTCTTTGACTGATGGCGAATATAGCACTGTTGTGTGAAAAAGCAACACTTTTTTGCAAAAAAACGACTATACCTGATTATTGTCACTTTTATGCCACAAATTTGGTCTTTTTGAACTCAGCCTATATTATAAGTATCGAATTGCTAATCAGCTTGTAGTCAGGAGCCTTATTGTGGTCGTGAAAGTGGGTAGAAACGAACCTTGTCCCTGCGGCAGTGGTAAAAAATATAAAAAATGCTGCGGTGCAGAAGCGGCGGCGAGTGCTGTTGCGCCTATACCACAAGGCTATTCCATCAATCCAGCGCCCAAGCCAAAATCAAGACACAACCCCCGTCCTTGCGGTGAGTGCTCTTTGTGTTGCGATGGTTGGGTAAAAACCCATGTATTAGGTCATGATATCGACTTTGGCAAACCTTGCCCATTCAGCTCTGGCCATAACTGCACTATTCATGAGAAACGGCCAGATGATCCTTGTCGCGCTTTTTTTTGTGGTTGGGCCGAACCAGAAAGCGATTTGCCAGACTGGTTACAACCCAGCCAAAGTGGCGTGATCATGCTTTCAGGTCGAGCCAACTGGGCAGGTCGACCTGTTGATGTTCTAGTGTCAGCAGGTAAAGACCCCGATGAAAAAGTACTGGAATGGTTTCACGAGTACTCCGTTAATAATATGCGTCCATTCATTTATCAGCGAGATGAGCAATGGTATGGCTTTGGCCCGGAGGCTTTTCAAAAAATAGTCTCAAAACGTGTGATGCGTGGCGAGCTATTGTTCCGTTAGGGTGCTATTCATTTTTATACAGTGATGTAGATACCGTCTTGATGTTCAATGGTTTTGCATCAATTTTGTTGAAAAGTAGTAGAAAAGGGTTGCTGATGTTTCAGTACACCAAAGCAGATATGGATGAGCTTACGCATAGCCGCACCTAGAGCGGCCATCTTACTTTTGCCGCGCTCGATCAATTGTAAATAATGGGCACGTATTAGCGGATTGTATTTGGTTGCAGATAAACTAGCCATATAGAGCTTAGCTCTAAACTGAGCACTACCCACTTTAGATAACCGTGGCTTTTTCTTGAGACTGATGCCCGATTCTTTTTCAATCGGCACCAAGCCACAATAGGCCGCGGCTTGCGCGGCACTCTGGAAATGCTGTCCACGCATGACGGTGATCACACGAGAGGCGATCACCGTCCCTACGCCAGGAATGCTCTCTAGTAGTGTCTTGTCTTGCTTCAATCCAGAGTGCTGATCTAGGTGATCCTCGATTTGCTGCTCAAAGTCACGTTTCTCTTTGACAAGATAGGCGGTGGTTTGCTTAATGGAATCTATGACTACCTCAGGGGCCTGACTCACCTCCGCTTTTTCTAGACGGTTACGCTCTTGCTGCAAGGTCTTCTCAATCGCCTCAAGGCGACCAATCAAGGCCTTTAACTGCCTGATTTCACCAGGCTCAGGCTGCCACAAGGGGGGATGGGTCGCATAAGCATAATGAGCGATAATAAAACTATCCCGCTTATCGGTCTTGGTCTTCACGCCTAACCCTTTGCCATAATGGGAGACATGCTGAGGGTTGGCGACAATCACCTGAGCACCTTGCTCATAAAGCCTCATAGCCAGGCGTTCGTGGTAGACGCCTGTCGCTTCCATCGCAAAGCAACACTCAGATAACGGGCATTGGGCGTTGTGTATTGCCCAAGCCAGGAGTTGCTCATAGCCAGTGGGGGTATTGGGAAACACCTTAGGTTTGACTTTACGTGTCTCAGGCTCTTTGAGCCAGGCGACATCTAGCTTGTGCTTGGATATATCAATTCCGAAAATAGGCATACGCTTAGTTCCTGATGAAGATGGGCTCACAGCGGCTTCGCTTGTTCATGCAGACTCAGAAAGGTCTTGGATACCGTTCAGCTTACTGTGACAAATCTGTGTTTGGGGTGTTATCTACGTCAGAGTATCAATGTACTTCGCCCGGATCCACACTCTCCAAACACAACCTAAGATGACAGCTAATCATCTACACAAGTAAGATACAAGCCTGGATGCAACGGAGTGAAATCCGGGAAGAGTTAATGTCTTTTCCTTTTTCTAGATTACCGCTTTTTTCTAGATTACCGCTTTCGCGGTAATGACGGTTGCTTTCCCGGATGTCGCTTAGCTCTATCCGGGCTAACGAAGCTAAATAAATTTCCTCTAAATCACCCATTCACCCCGCGCCCTGAGTAATTTACGGCAGTAAATTATGAAGAAGTGCCCTTGGGGTAAGCTCGTCGAAGAGTGAGCTTGCCACGCCCTGAATAAAATCTGTGTAGGATCTTAAGAAGCAGTGTCCTTGGGGTGAGCCTGATCCCCCATTCATCCCGTGTCCTAGTTAATGTAGCCCGTAAAGAGCGCAAGCATATTACGGGGAATCAGTTGCTTTCGTACACCCCATTCACTTTACCTACGATGTGTTAACAATCACTCTCTTGAGAATAAAGCTGTTGAAGTGTGCTAAGCAGAGGGGGTTAGCAAGCAAGTTGCCAGATAAAATGCATGGCTTCATTGAAAAATGGCGCCAGTAATTTGTAGTCTTAGGATGTTTTTTCTGTAGGAAATATCCTACACGGGGTGTGGTTTGTTTTATTAGTAAAAAGGTTTGAAAGGATTTGTTGTATGAAATAGCGAGGTTAACTCCTTGAAAACCATTTCTTTTCGTCGATATCTATTGCTTGGTATCGTTGATCTTATGTAGGCATATAATAAAAGTTAGTCTTTTTTTCAGTGAGAGATGTTGAAAAAACCGCCATTGCTTTTCTTTATGAAATTTGTATCCTGAATTTCACATAAGTCTAAAAATATTTTTTGAATAATATTTCTTAATCTATTGTTGATTGATCGCCAGTCAACAAAAGGTGCAATGATTTATCGGAGGAGTCGTTTTTGTATTGTGGGAAGCTGGTTTGTTGGGGGAAGCACGTTTGTTGGGGTATAGGGATCGATCGACGTGGTGACATCACGCGGGTGGTTTTCCCAAAGACGTTCTATTTATCGACCGATGTTAAGGCATCGATGTTTCTTCAGCAGCATGTTCAACGTTGTATTAGTTTTCTCCTTCACTTTTTCTCTTTCATCTGTTTGTTCGTCTGGTTTTTTCTTTGGCCATCGGTAAGCGCACTTGCCTGCGTTTGTGATTCGAGGAGTCTCTATGTTTTTTTCGCATGCCTGTAGATTCGCTAGCTATCTAGCACTGGCTTTCAGTGTCTGGATTGTATCTAACACGAGTGTTTTAGCTAATCCGATTCAAATTGAGATAGAAGATTTTGTAGCGGGAGATATCACGATTGGCGGGAGTGGTGAGTTTGTCGGTTCACGCCAGGTGGTGGCGGGCCAGTTTGCGGACTACGAGATAGATGTAGCGGTAGCGGGGAGCTACCGGATCAATGTGACCCAGGCACGGCAAGCGAATCAGACGATTAATGTCAGGTTGGAGTTATACAGTCGCAATGGCAGTTTTATTGAAGAGTTGGGTCGAGTTGAATTAGTGAATACGACCTCGTTTGCAACGAGTACAGAGAATAATTTGAGTGAGGCGGTGATTGACTTACCGCAAGGAGAGAACACCTTACGGTTAGTGTTTGAGGGTAATGCGACGAATGCTAACTTTTTTACCTTAACACCGTTGCAAACTAGCGACTCAGGCGGTGGTGGCGGTGAATCGGTCAGAGTAGAGATAGAAGATTTTGTAGCGGGAGATATCACGATTGGCGGGAGTGGTGAGTTTGTCGGTTCACGCCAGGTGGTGGCGGGCCAGTTTGCGGACTACGAGATAGATGTAGCGGTAGCGGGGAGCTACCGGATCAATGTGACCCAGGCACGGCAAGCGAATCAGACGATTAATGTCAGGTTGGAGTTATACAGTCGCAATGGCAGTTTTATTGAAGAGTTGGGTCGAGTTGAATTAGTGAATACGACCTCGTTTGCAACGAGTACAGAGAATAATTTGAGTGAGGCGGTGATTGACTTACCGCAAGGAGAGAACACCTTACGGTTAGTGTTTGAGGGTAATGCGACGAATGCTAACTTTTTTACCTTAACACCGTTGCAAGCCAGTGGCTCAGGCGATGGTGGTACTGAGAATATTGCCTTAGGCAGTGTTTGGCGCTACTTAGATGATGGCAGTAACCAGGGCACGGCGTGGCGCGCAAGAAACTTTGATGATAGTAGCTGGGCCAGTGGGCCCGCACAGTTGGGTTTTGGTGACGGCGATGAGGCGACGACGATCAGTTTTGGTCCTGATGCCACTAACAAACCGATCACCACCTACTTTCGCCGCAGTTTCAATGTGGCCGATGCCGCAACCGTCAGTGAGATAGCGTTGAATTTACTGCGTGATGACGGCGCGGTGATCTACATTAATGGCACGGAAGTGGCGCGCAGCAATATGCGGGAGACAGGCCCCATTGATTACCAGACGCTGGCAACCGCAGGGATAAGCGGTGCGGGAGAAAGCGAGATTATTGCCATCAATATCGATAATTCATCGCTCAATGTGCTGCGCACAGGTAATAACGTCATAGCGGTCGAAATCCACCAAGCGGCAGCCAATAGCTCGGATTTAAGCTTTGATCTCGGTTTAACCCTGACCACCACAGGTAATGGTGGCAACGATGGTGGCGGTAACACGGGTGGCAATAACGGTGGGGGCGGCACAGGAGAAGTGATTCGCATTGAAGCCGAGTCATGGACGAGTTATGAAAACGTGAATCCGGGTGTCGTGGGAGAAGAGCCGGGTATTCGAGATCGAGGTAATGGACTGATTACGATAGGGGATATCAACCCGGGTGATGCCTTAACGTATAACATCAATGTAGCACAGTCAGGTGACTATGATGTAGTAATCAACTCAGCAAGGGGGACAGCCAATGGCCAGGATGTTCGCCTTGAAGTCTTAAACAGTACGCAAGCGACAGAGTTTATTACGGTAATGCCGACCAGTGGTTGGGGAATGTTTGCAGAAGAGGGGATCGCAACATTAAGTTTACAAGCCGGAGCGCAGCAACTACGCGTGGTGTTTGATGGCGGCATTAATGTCGATTGGTTTGAGCTACGCTCATCAGGCAGTACCGGTGGTGGTAACAACGGCGGTAATGACGGTGATGGTCAGCCGCCATTGTCAGGAGAGCCGGTGCGTATCGAGGCCGAGTCATGGACGAGTTATGAAAACGTCAATCCGGGAGTGGTGGGAGAAGAGCCGGTAATTCGAGATCGAGGTAATGGACTGATTACGATAGGCGACATCAATCGAGGTGATGCGCTGACGTATAACATCAATGTAGCACAGTCAGGTGACTATGATGTAGTAATCAACTCAGCAAGGGGGACAGCCAATGGCCAGGATGTTCGCCTTGAAGTCTTAAACAGTACGCAAGCGACAGAGTTTATTACGGTAATGCCGACCAGTGGTTGGGGAATGTTTGCAGAAGAGGGGATCGCAACATTAAGTTTACAAGCCGGAGCGCAGCAACTACGCGTGGTGTTTGATGGCGGCATTAATGTCGATTGGTTTGAGTTACGCCCATCAGGTAGTACAAGCGGGGACACAGACAACATCGCTTTAGGCAGTGTTTGGCGCTACCTCGATGATGGCAGTGACCAGGGCACGGCTTGGCGCGCACCTGATTTTAATGACAGTAGTTGGGCCAGTGGGCCGGCGCAGCTGGGCTATGGTGAAGGGGACGAAGCCACGGTACTGAGTTTTGGTAATGATACCAACAACCGCCATATCACCAGTTACTATCGCCGCAGCTTCAACGTCGAAGACGCCGCAACCGTTAGCGCGTTAAGCCTAGACCTACTGCGCGATGATGGCGCCGTGGTTTACCTCAATGGCATAGAAGCCGTGCGCTCGAATATGCCGGGTGGCGTGATTACCCACAACACTCGGGCTGATAAAGGGGTGCCGACTGAGGAGGAGGGTATCTTCGAGGGAGTTTTAGAACCCTATGAACTGGATCCAAATTTATTAGTCAGCGGGCGCAATGTCATTGCCGTCGAAGTCCATCAAAATCAACCGGCCAGCTCCGATTTAAGTTTTGATCTCGCACTAACCATTGATACCAATGCCTCCTCTTCGGATGACTCAACACCGCTGACCAGTCTGATTCGAGAAGCTGAAGAGGGTGAGCGCTTTGGTCGCTTCGTAGTGGGCAATGACGCCAATGCCAGTGGCGGTAAGTACATCCATGTGCCAGATGAACTGGGGGGTGCCCAAGCACCGGGTGCAGACCGGGTCGATTTCTCCTTCAACATCACCCAGCCAGGGAGCTACCGTATTGACGCCAATGTCTATGCGGATAACGGCAACAATAATTCCTTTTTTGTCACGGTCAATAACTTACCTTCCAATGGCCATAACTGGCGTGTACTGCAGAATACGGATTACGCTTTAGATTCGGTCTCCAGTCAAGAGACGGGGCAAGACCCATTGATCGTTGACCTGAACGCGGGACTCAATACCCTCAGTGTCTACCTCCGAGAAGATGGCACACGCTTGGATCGTGTTGAGTTGGTGCGGGTTGGCGACAGCAATAACGTTCCGACGACGCAACCCCCCAGCACCATCAACGTCAACGTTGGTGCACAAGGAAACGGACAGTTACAGGGTACCGACCCAAATGGTGGTTCGGTCACCTTCGAGTTGGTCGGTTTGGCAGCCAATGGTGATGTCACACTCAATGCTAATACCGGCTCTTTTACCTATACTAATACATCAGGACTCAACGGAGAAGACAGTTTTAGTTATGTTGCGGTGGATCAAAATGGTAATCGATCAACCGTCACTGATGTAAACATTAGCGTAACGGGTGGACAGACAAATACGGTAAATACCGTAAATGCTAATTTACCCATTGTTACTGGCTCAACAGAAGGCGCGTTCACGGTTACTGACCAAGGACAGTCCAGCTACATGGTGCCAATCACTGTTCCCCCTGGTAGAGCAGGTTTAGCACCAGAGTTGGCTATAGCCTATAGCAGTAATGGCGGCAATGGTAGTCTGGGTATTGGTGCTAACTTATCGGGAATATCGGTTATTCATCGTTGTCCACAAACCTTAGCGCAAAATAATGATATCCGTCCTATCACCTATACATCAAACGATCGTTTTTGCTTAGATGGGCAGCAGTTATTCGCAGTCAATGGTGCCTACGGTGCAAATGGCACAGAGTACCGCACAGAAATAGAAAGTTATACTCGGGTGATCTCAAGAGAGAGTGCGGGAGGAAGCCCAAGGTGGTTTGAGGTCTGGACTCAATCGGGTCTACACATGCAATTTGGTCATCCCAATAGCACAGGTCATATTCTTGCGGTCACGGATGCGGGGGAACTAGATAATCGGCCTTCAACGTGGGCGGTGAACCGTATTTCAGATACCACGAATAATCACATTGACTTTACTTATAGCAACGATGAAACGCGTAATACCCGAACCGGTGAGTTTTATATTGAGCAAATCAATTATGCACACCGTCAACAAATCAATTTCACCTATGTAGACAGGGGAGATCCGTTTGAGGGTTATACTGCCGGTAGAAAATTTTCAAGAACAAAACTGTTGTCACGTATTGTTACGCGCTCAGACTCACAACTGGTTAAAGACTACCGTTTAAGATACAACCAAAGTACCGCTTCTCGTCATTCAAGACTGCGATCAATACAAGAGTGTTCAGTGGATTCGTGTTTTGCGCCAACAGAATTTACTTGGCAAAACGGAATATTTAGGGTGGGAGGAGCGACTACCCAAGCATACCCTGGACTTAGCTCGTTTAACTTTATTCGGCCATTTGATCCTGACCGTACCTCATTCATGGACATCAATGATGATGGTCTGCAAGACGTTGTGGTAAGAGGTTTTGGTTCTCGTTCAAATGGCTTGGGTCAGTCTACACAAACAGGACCTCACAGTATTACCGTTCGAGAAAATACGGGTAATGGTTTTTCCGCCTCTCGTAGAATTACACCATCAGGGTTTAGCAGCACTAATGATTCTGTCAACCTAATTGACGATGCCAACGGTGACGGAAGGCCTGAGATTATAACTACCAAAGTAACTATCGGTTGCTGTGGGTCTCCTAGTACTTTTGTAACTTCTGTTCGATTCTCCTCAGGTAGTAATTATGATGGCCCTATTGAAATCGGGCGTGGTAGATTTAATCAATTTAACGGATTAACAGCGCGTCATGTGCAGTCAGAGGATCTGAACGGGGATGGCTTAGCCGATTTGTTGTATACGGTCGATGGTCGAAATAATAATCTCAGTTCGGGCGCTGGAGCTGTGGAGCAGCTAGGCAGAGTTATGTTGTCCACAGGAGATGATTTCGAATTACAAACGAGTTCTGCCTGGCAGCCTAATTTTGGATTCGAGGGTTTCTTCATGAGGTCGAACAGCCCGAGTGTTTCCCCCATCACAGAAAGGAATATTCTCGACTTTAATGGTGATGGTATCACCGATTTGTATCGGTTTAGTAGTAACTTCATCGGGCCAGAGATTACTATTTGGTTGGGGTCTCCTACCGGTTTTATCAGACAAGAGTGGGAAATTGAAGATAATAATACCAGTGGCACACCACAATTTACCGATATAAATGGTGATGGTCTAGTCGATATTTACAGGTTACGGTCCAATGGCACCAGTATGCGGGTTTGGCTCTCAACCGGTAATCGTTTCGTCCGTCAGAGTAATTTTACTACGCCAACAACGGATCGTACCGATGTTCGACAATTGATTGATGTTAATGGTGATAGCCGAGCTGATCTATTGATATACCGACAAGATGGTGGTGGTGATTTCACTGGTACTGTAGATGTTTCTCTTTCTACAGGTAGCAGCTTCTTATCACCAGTACGTTATGCATCAAACCTTGGCGAGGATATACCCAGGCTCGCTGATCTCAACGCTGATGGTCGCTTTGATCTACTACAGCGTCCGCCAAGAAATCCGAGCTCAGATACTGTGCGGATTCATTTTGCGCCAAATAATCAAGATCTTGATCAGCTTGTTTCTATTGAAAATGGCATAGGCAATAAAACCGATATTGAATATGGGTTATTGTCGACAGATAGCACCTTGTATACCCGTACATCCAATGATTCAGATATCAGTGGAGAGCGTGACCAGGGCATACGCCGTGTTATTGCTCCCATCCGCGTGGTCAGTAGAGTAGAAACCGATGACGGCATAGGCGGTCAACATGAAGTGAGATACCACTACTGGAATGCGCGCATCAGTCGCCTAGGCCGTGGTTTTATAGGCTTCCGGCGCTTAAGAGAAACCGAAGATATCCATACCAATAATACCGAAGCACTAAAAACTCGTACCTTTGATTTCAGGTTTCCCTTTATTGGCCAAGTAATAAGTAGTTCTCGTCGCGTCGCCAATGTGACAGTCGAAAGCAGAGTGAATACCTGGGCACAACGAAACTCAGATGAAGGCAGACCCTACCCGTATATTGCCACCCATGTAGATACCGCGCGTGAGCTAAATGGCAGCGTATATAAAATTGATACGACAAATATCACTACTGTTGATCAGTTTGGTAATGTCGAGCGTATGGAAACACTGACTAACGATGGCTTTATCAAACGAACAACAAATGAATATACCAACAACGTAGTACGTTGGCATTTAGGTCGCTTAGTCCATTCGTCGGTAACACATATTAGCCCCGATAATTCTCAACAAACACGAGCCTCATCGTTTAGCTATTTCAACAATAATGGCTTACTCCGTTCGGAAACAGTTGAGCCAAATAATAACGATTTATGGCAAACCACCACCTATGGTTACGACCAGTTTGGTAACCAGGTGTCAACCACCATCTCAGGTGCAGATATCGAAAATCGCGTTACCACAGTAGATTATGACAACGATGGTCATTTCCCAATAGGCATGACCAACGCGCTGGATCAGTCAGAAACCACAGAATATGACGCTAGGTTTGGTAATGTTATTAACCAAACCGGTCCTAATGGTTTAACCACTACCTGGGATTATGACAGTTATGGTCGTCAGATTAGAGAGAAACGACCTGACGGCACGACTACGACTATGAGCTATCGAGACTGTAGTAATGGTCAATGCCCATCCCGAGCGCGTTATCTCATAGAAACACAAGCCTCAGGCGCCATGCCAGCCACCGCGTTTTATGATAACCAAACCCGAGAGATTCGCCGCGAGACCTTAGGCTTTAACGGCATGGTGCGG
The DNA here is from genome assembly GCA_964617475.1 of uncultured Thiotrichales bacterium. GTDB lineage: Bacteria > Pseudomonadota > Gammaproteobacteria. Next base: position 2,910 of record CAZTYM010000051.1, on the reverse strand, counting down.
GTGCGTACGGAGTACAACCGCTTAGGCCAAGTTTCACGCACTAGCCGACCCTATTATGAAAACGACCCCATACTTTGGGAGACGCCAACCTATGATAATCGTGGTCGGGTAAGGCAAGTCACTGCTGCTGATGGCACAGTCACGCGTAATATCTATAACGGACTCACAACAACCACCATTGTCGACGAGAATGGCGCAGACCAGCAGCGAGTAAACGTTACCAATGGTCTCGACCAACTGGTCAGTGTGACCGATGATGATGGTAATACTATCGAGTATTTTTATGACCCCATCGGTAATCTCGTGCGCACACGAGATAGTGCCGGTAATGAAACCACGCTTACCTATGACATTCGCGGTCGCAAGAAAACGCAGAATGATCCAGACATGGGGCTGTGGACATATGAATACAATGCCTTAGACGAGTTGGTGTCTCAAACTGATGCTAATCAGCGTGCCGTCAATGAAAGCACGACTATGGAGTACGATAAACTCGGTCGACTCATACGCCGCACTGAACGCGAGGGCGTTAGTGTCTGGACTTACGATACCGCACCCGGAGCGGGTGTCGGTAAATTGCATCGTATTAGCCGCAGTAGTGATAACTACGAGCAAAGTCATACTTACGATGACTATGGTCGACTTGCAAACACGGCTACACGCATTATGGATGGCACTTTTGACGATACCTATGCCGTCACTCGCGGCTATGACGTCTTTAGTCGACCCGAAACCCTCATATACCCCACCGGCTTTGCCACCCGTAACATCTACGATTACAAAGGTTTCTTAACGCACGTGCGTGACGCCGCCACCAATGATGATTATTGGGAGCTCAAAGCATTAAATGCGGCAGGTGCGGTGACAGAAGAAAAGCTAGGTAATGGTCTTACCACCATGAATAGCGTAAATGACGATAATGGCTATCTCACTGGTATTAGCACCGGCGCTAATATCCAGAACTTGAGCTTCGAGTACGATAACTTAAGCAACCTAATGCGTCGTACCGACGCAATACAAAACGTAGACGAAACCTTTGGTTACGATAATCTCAATCGACTAGAGAGTATGATGTCTAACCAATACGGCAATAAAACCTATACCTATAATGCCATAGGCAACATCACCTCAAAATCCGATTTTGGTGATGACTATCGCTATGGGCAACGTGGTGCCGGTCCACATGCTGTTACCAGCGTTAGAAGTAATGGCGCTGTTATAGCCAGCTACGACTACGACAATAACGGCAATATGACCAGTGGTAATGGACGTACCATAAACTACACCTCGTTTAATAAGCCAGCACGGATTACACGCGGTAGCAATAACTTTGCAGAGTTCAGTTATAGCCCAGAGCGTAATCGCATATTCAAGACCAGCTCAAACGGAACCACCGTCTACCTCAATCCCGATTCGGGCTCAGGGGCACATTTTGAAAAAGAATCGCGAGATGGCGTCACCCATAACCGCCACTTTGTTTACGGTGGTAACGGCTTGGCGATGATCTACACCATGCGTAGTAACCTAACCCAGGATAAACGCTATACACATAAAGACCACCTTGGCTCAATCGACACCATCACTAATGAAATGGGTAAAGTCGTTGAGCGAATCAGTTATGATCCATTTGGTAAAAAACGCGCGCCTATATGTGCTGCCAATGATCCCATTTGTGTAACAGTTTCCAGTGTGACCACACGTGGTTTTACTGGGCACGAAACCATAGAAGAAGTCGGCCTTATTCATATGAACGGCCGCGTTTACGATCCAGACCTAGGGCGTTTCGTCTCAGCAGATCCGAATATCCAGTTTGCAGACAATTTGCAGAACTATAACCGTTACAGTTATGTGCATAACAACCCCTTGAGTTTCACTGATCCAACAGGGTATTTTTTAAGTGGAATATCTAGCTTTTTTAGTCGCTTTGGTGGCCTCATAGTTAGAACATTAATTGGCATTGGCTTTACACTTGCTACATTTGGCGTTGGTGGCGGAGTTGGCGCAGTGTTTATCGCTGGAACGGTTGCAGGTCTGATATCGACAGGAGGGGATATCCAGTCTGGGCTCATTTCAGGGCTAACAGCGATTGCTTTTTTTGGTATAGGTCACCAATTTAGGAATGCGACAGTTGAATTCTTTAATGCCGTTCATGTACAAAAAATACTATTACACGGAGCAGTTGGCGGTGTCAGCTCGCGACTACAGGGCGGTAATTTTGCCAGTGGCTTCTTTGCTGCGGCTGGTACACAGGCTCTAGCGCCGGCTATAGATGACGTAGGGTTTGATGGTGATGTCAATGATTCAGCAGGAAAAGCCGCTCGGGTAGCAATTGCCGGCGCGGCGGGCGGAGCTATCAGCGCGCTTACGGGTGGTAGCTTTGCAAACGGCGCTATTACCGGTACATTTAGCCGGTTGTTTAATGATGAGGCGGAGCATAGGGAGGCTGAGCCTACAGAAGCTCAATTAGACGGTGCTAGGGATCAGCTCATAGAAGCTTTACAACTGAGCGTAGACGAAGAGTTTGCGAGGTTGGCTGCGTTAAGAGATAGTAGAGGCCTTCCAGGCGAGCAAATAGGCTTTCTAGAATTCCAACTTGACGTAATCGATAGAGCGCTACTGCTGGGTGAGTTATCGTTACTAGGAGAGGATATTCTAGTAGGTTTAGTCGAGGAAGCCATTACGTTGGGTGGAAATACAAGAAGAAATATTGCGTTTCGGATAGCGCAAGAAGCCGGATTTATTGGTCCACCTGTTCCGCAAATAGATACCTCTGGTTTTAGCGTCACGTGTAGTGGAAATACATGTGGAGTTAACGTGCCGGATGGCAGATTTTTATCTTGCGGCGATACATTTTTAGCATGTAATAGATAGTAATTTTTTATGATTATTAAAAAGACCTTTTATATTTTA
>CAZTYM010000050.1:0-13319 GCA_964617475.1 uncultured Thiotrichales bacterium | reverse complement strand
GTTTGGAAGTTCCAACGTGGATAGTAATCCCACAATGGTGAGTGAGTGAATATCACAATCGGTGTGTCTGGGCTCAATTTAGCCACGTCTTTTTCAAGCCAGGCCAATTGTTTCTCATGGACACCCCATAGACCGCAACGGTGACACTCTAGCTCTTCCAACCATGCCATACGGTCATGATCGCTCAAGCCTTTCGCTGTCCAGAAATCACGTACCAAAATTGAGTTCATACCAATCATATGAACACCGTTATGATCATGTGACCACGCTTCCGCACCTTGCTTTGACTTAGGCAAGAAACGTTTACGCCAGTCAGCACCCATATCTAGGTAGTAATCATGCTCACCTGGAATCACCAGCATTGGCATTTTTAACTTAGATAGGATCTTCTGACCTTTCTCAAGCTCAGCTGCTTTACCAAATTGTCCAATATCACCCGCATAAATTAAGATGTCTGGACGAGGTTTCAATGCGTTAACTTGGGCTACTGACTCTTCCAAAAATGCATCAAAACGATGATTTGGAATGTCATACAAGTGAGCATCGGTTAATACCGCAAAGGTAAAAGGTTTCACTTTCGCACTTGCTGAAGCAACACCACCCAAGCCAATCATGCTTGAGGCCGTCGGCGCAAACGTACCAGCTACTATGCCAGCCGCCGCACCCTTCGTGGTGACACCCAGAAAGTTACGTCTTGATATTTTTTCCATGCCTTCTCTCCAATTGCAAATTACAATCAATCCACGCACCGTTTGAGTGCGCAAGGACTGCTCTAATGCCCAGATACTTAGAGGGCGTTTTCATCAACTAAGATGATGATGCTAATTGACAGGCTAAGTTTTAGAAAATTCCATGAATAGGAAAAAATTTTGTGATAGTTCCAATCGCTGACAATTTTGTCAGAGAATTAAAGGCAAAGCGGGTGTTCAACAGCGCTAAACGCTAACAGAATAGTCGTAATCCAGCGTTAACGGCGCATGATCAGAAAAGCGCTCTTCCTTATATATTTCCGCAGACCGCACTTTATCTGCAAGTGTAGGGCTGATTACGTGGTAATCGATACGCCAACCCGTGTTGTTGGCCCAAGCCTGGCCACGGTTTGACCACCAGGTGTACTGCTCTTCTTCTTGGTTCACAACCCTGAAGCCATCCACCATACCAACCTCGTCAAACAAGGTATCTAGCCAGGCGCGCTCTTCCGGCAAGAAACCTGAATTCTTCTGGTTACCACGCCAGTTTTTTATATCCATTTTTTTATGCGCAATATTCCAATCGCCACAAATAACATAGTCACGGTCTTCATTGCGTATTTCGACAAGACGCGGCATCAACCTATCCATGACATCGAATTTAATGGCCTGACGCTCTTCACTGGCAGAACCAGAGTGTAAGTATAAAGACGCAACACTTAACCGACCTAGGTCAATTTGGATATAACGACCTTCGCAATCGACATCAGGCCATCCCAAACCTACCACGACATTGTCCGGCTCATGTTTGCTATAAATGGCGACACCACTATAACCTTTTTTTTCTGCGTCATGAAAGTAAGAATGATAACCCTCTGGCGAAAATACCGGATCACTCAGTTGATGCAGTTGCGCCTTGGTTTCCTGAATACAGACCACGTCTGCGTCTTGTTTGAGCATCCAATCGAAAAAACCTTTACGCGCCGCCGCACGAATCCCATTCAGATTTACACTAATAATTCTCATTTTAACTTCTACACGCTGTTCGCAGCCTGGTCAGGCTATAGTTTTATTGGACAATAAAATTGACTTGATCGAAATAGCCAGTATGTTCAAAATCTTCGGTCATTTCTTTGATTTGTATGGCATGCACACCGGGCTCGAGACCGGTGATCTCATATTCACCTTCGAGACCTTGCAATGGTTGTGGATCACCATTATCAACATAAAGCATGCCTACGTTACCGGCTTGTGCAGGGTTCAGTTTATACGTGATATTTAAGGTATCACTTTCGACAAGCTGACCATCGTAAACACCGCCAATTTGAATCCTCGGTGCTTCGATAACAGCCTGAATATCAGAGGCGGCTTGATGTTCAGTTTCGGTTACTTCGCTGCATGCCACAATGAACAAACTGGCAATAAAGCAGGCAAATATAAGGCGGACTTTCATAAACGGAGCCAAAGCGTTATAGATTTGTTAATGACGGCTAGTAATTGACGTATAGTATACGTGTATCTCAGTATTAGCGTCACATCAGCAGTGAAGAAAAAAACGGCTTAACTATGCATACCTTATTACTTAATCATAGCCAGCGCCTACTTATACTAGCACTAACCGTGTTGATACTGCTGCCATCGTCGTTATTTGCTGACAATCTGCCGGATATTGGTGATTCAGCCGGGCAAATTCTCACACCAGATGACGAGCGCCGAATAGGTGAAAATTTTTTTCGACAACTACAGCAGAACGCAAAAATTGTCGATGATCCAGAAATAAATCAATATATTCAATCACTTGGAAAAGTGCTTGCTTCAAATAGCGATAGCCCTTTTCAGGCATATCATTTTTTTATTATCGACAATGATGCTATTAATGCCTTCGCCGTACCTGGTGGCTATATTGGTATTCACAGCGGTTTGATCTTTGCGGCACGCAATGAAGGAGAACTGGCTTCAGTTTTAGCCCACGAAATCGCCCATATCACTCAGCGACACATCGCGAGAGCGATTGAGGCGCGTTCAAAAGCATCACCCATTAACACCGCTGCATTGCTAGCTGCAATCTTGTTGGGAGCCACTGGTAATGGTCAAGCAGCTACGGCAGCAGCTGCGAGCAGCGTAGCTGGCTCAGCACAAGCTTCAATAAATTTCACACGTGCCAATGAAAAAGAAGCCGACCGTACCGGCATTGCCATATTAGCCCGCTCCGGCATTAACCCAAGCGCAATGCCCGATTTTTTTGGTCGCCTAGAACAAGCATCGCGCGTCTATAAAAGCGCTCTACCAGAATTCTTAAGAACTCACCCTGTTACGCAATCTCGTATCGCCGATTCTCGCGCGAGAGCGGATCAATTCGATAATAGTGGCCGAAAAGACAGCGAATACTTTCAACTTATAAAAGCCAAGCTACGCGTACTTCTAAGCAGTAACAAAGCAGCACAACTGACACAGTTTCAATCAGATGCAGCGAAAAAAGATGCCAGTGCTGCCTCTAAATATGGTTTAGCCATCGCGTTAAGCAAGAATGGTCAGTATGACAAGGCACGCAAGCAACTGAAAAAACTTTTAGCGGAATCCCCAGATAACACACACTATACTAACGCCTTAGCCCGCGTAGAAATTCGTAGCAATAATGACGATGCTGCACTCAAATTGCTGAAAAATGGTTTCGAACTTAGTCCTCACAACAGAGCAATCACTTTAAACTACGCCGAAGCTCTCATTCTCAACAACCAAGCCGATAAGGCACAGCAACTATTACGCGAACATATTCTACGTAGCAATCAACCCTCTGCAAATACCTATAAATTGCTAGCCGAAGCACTAGGTAAAACCGACGCAACAATTGAAGCTCATGAATCACTTGCCGAGTACCATCATCTTAGTGGACAACGACAAGAAGCTATTAACCAATTAGAAATTGCAGCGAAAATTGCAAAACGAAAAGACAAGCTTGCTTCACAGCGCATCGAAGCGCGGTTAGAACAGCTCAAGCCAAAAAAAGAAAATCGTAGTTGAAGTAGTTAAAATTACTTTTCTGCTCTATGACGAGCCTGTACAAAAGCAGTATGCGGAACATAAAGCAGCTCAGCAATCTTACGCACCAAATGTTCCTCGTATTTATCTTTTTCGTTATCCGCTAAAACTACTCGCCACAAAATTTCTACGAGTTCAATTTTTTCCTCTAATGTGTATTCGGCATTAATCAAACTAGTAAATGGATGTAGCGATGCCGCACCATCAGCTTTAGACTCCGCCAACGCCAGCAAATCTTTTGCTTCTTGCTCATTTAAACCAAATTGTTGTCGCAAAGACAGTAACACCGAAGCAATTTCACTCTGATCAACCTGATAATCTGCTCGCATTACCTCAACACACAAAGTAGCTGCTGCCAGTTGCCGTTCGTGCGTTGCATCAATTACCTCATCCGAACCGGATAATTGGCTAGAGAAAAATGCTTTAACTTTATTCAACATAATAGAACCTGAACGTTGAGCACACTCAATTTAGTTTATTGGAAAAGTTATACCAAAGTATAAAGCAAATTTGTCGATATAAATTTTAAATTCCGATAATATTCAGACTACAAGTTAAATCGTAGCAATAGAATTTATTTCTAGCCCATCGCCATTTTTGACCGAGGGCCTCGAAGATTCATAGATGAAAAAGCCAAATGGATGGCAAGCATCTTTAGAGGGGCATACCCGATTCGTTTACAAAAGTGACAAAAATTATGGATTCAAATAATTACGCATCAAAGCCTATCATCATCGATATAGAAGCATCTGGCTTTGGCATAGGAAGCTACCCAATCGAAGTTGGAATTGCTTTACCCACGAAGAAAACCGAATGTTATTTGATACGCCCTGAACCTAGCTGGACTCACTGGGAGGAAAGCGCTGAATCAGTACACCAAATTCCGCGAGATACATTGTTTGAATACGGCACAGAAGCACGAATTGTTGCACAGCGCTTGAACTCATTATTGCGCGGAAAAACAGTTTATAGCGATGGCTGGTCCAAGGATGCATCATGGATGGCGACGTTATACGAAGCCGTGGATATTGTACCTCTATTTAGAATTGAGACACTGACTAAAATTCTTGACTCAACCCAATTAGATCGTTGGGAAATACTTAAACAAGAAGTCATAAACGATCTGGATTTGAGGCGACACCGAGCAAGTAACGACGCTTTGATCTTGCAAAACACATTTCAACGCAGCTTGGCAGCATCAATATAAATTCTATTAGACATCAATACGCCTCGATAAACTTCTGACAAAACAACTAACCGCGCCATTCTTCTTGCAATAAACTCATTGTAACGACTGAATAATACACACCGCCAACTAACAACAAATCTCTATAACGACCTTCATACTGAAAGCCACAATTTTCGTAGCAGCGTATTGCCTTGTGGTTAGAATCAATTACTCCTACCGCCAATCGGTGCATACCGAGTTGATTAAATGCTTTTTCGGCGACCTGCTTTACGATTGCCTGCCCCAACCCCTTGCCTCTTGATGATAGATCGCCTACTAGTACTCGTGAAATAAAAACAGATTTATTCTCGAAATCAAAGCCGTCTAGTTCAATATGACCAAGTGAGTCCCCAAATTCATCGACGGCTTTAAAAATTAGGCGGGCAGACTGATTACCTTGAGCAGTTTGCCAGTAATTTCGACATTGCTCTTGATCTAAAGGATAATCAAAAAAACCACCAGCCCATAGTAATAACAGTTCTGGAGAATCAACCCAAGATATTAACTGAGGAATATCTTCGAGCTCAAATGGCATTAGCTTAATTGACGTCAACGACTACTCTTCTTTTTATCAACAAATATTGAGCCAAATTATAAAGCGAGACCGCTTAACATCATACCACTTTGGTCATATGAAACATTTTCATCAATGATGGCAGCGCCATTGGTTTACCAAAATAATAACCCTGCGCATAATGGCAGTTACTTTCTCGCAGAAAATCTAAATGATCTTGATTTTCAACGCCTTCAGCAATAACCTTAAGACCAAAATTATGCGCCATAGTAATAATAGTACGAACAAGTGATGCGTCTTTCTCACATGTCCCAATATTTGTTATGAATGACCTGTCAATTTTTAGCGTATCTACCGGAACGCGACGTAAATAACTTAGCGCTGAGTAGCCGGTACCAAAATCATCGATAGACAAACTAACTCCGAGTTCACGCAACTTCTCAACTGCCGCTAGTGAACCGGAAAATTCGTCAACCAGCAAACTTTCTGTAATTTCTATTTCGAGCTGACTAGGAGCTACATCATAACGGTCTAATACGTCTCGAACCTGATCCAAAAAGTTTTCTTCTCTAAACTGCCGACTGGACACGTTGACAGCGATGAAGATCGAATTATCTTGCTTTTCTAGCTCTTTAACCGCACTGCATGCAGTTTCCAAAACCCACTGCCCAATCTCTACAATCAAACCCGTCGATTCCGCAATAGGAATAAATCTATCTGGACTTACTGCTCCTAACTTTGCGTTATTCCAGCGTAGTAGCGCTTCTGCCCCAACAATGGATTGAGTAATAACATTAACTAACGGCTGAAAATGCAGCTCCAACTCATTATTGGCCAGCGCATTACGTAACTCAGACTCAACTTCTAACCTTTTTACGATACTATTATTCATCGCAACATCGAAAAATCGATAGCCGCCGCCGCCAAGATCTTTAACAGCATATAACGCAGTGTCAGCGCATGTCATAATATCTTTTTCACCGGCCCCATCGCGTGGGAATATAGATATCCCAATACTTGCGTTAACAATAAGCTCCTTGTTTTCAATATGAATAGGCTGCTTACAAGCTTCACATAAACGCTCTGCAACAACCGCAGCCCCTTGCTCAGTATCAATTTCTGGTAGAATCACCATAAACTCATCGCCACCAATTCGCGCCACGAGTTGATCACCGCTGTCTGATTCTGGCAGTAGCGCGACACTATCAGATTTCCTCAGCGCGCTCGAAAACCGTTTTCCGATTTGCCGAAGCAAAGAATCTCCTGTTGCATGGCCTAGCGTGTCATTAATCTGTTTAAAACCATCAATGTCGATTAACATCAACGCACCTAAGGTATTTCTTCGATCACATAAACTAATCGCTCTTTGCAACCGGTCAAAGCCAAGCAATCGATTAGGTAACCCCGTTAACATATCGTAATATGCATTTTTATATAGGTTACGCTCATTCTCATGGATTATTTTTAGATGGCGGCCAGTGCGCTCTAACATACTATTAAACTCGTTAGCCACATCACCTAATTCGTCCTTGCTTTGAATATAAACAATATGATTTTCTGGCTCTACTACCTCCTGCCCCGCTTTACTCATTTTATTTCTAAGTTGCAGTATTGGCCCTAACACTATTCGACTAAGAACGACCATAGTAATAGTTGTAACAAATGCAGTGATAAGCAAAACCAAACCAAGAATGCGAATAACAAAAGCATTCAGCTCATCACTCAGCTCGTTTGCATTAATCCGAACCTGAAGATCATAAGCAATATCAAATTGATCACCAGCCAAAGGAACATCAAGATAAGCATTACCTTCATTTTCCACTAAAACTAACCGATCGACCAATTTGGATGAAGGTGGGTTTTTACTTTCTGCAAGCAAAGATTGACTGTTTTTTTTAAAAACCTTCCAGCCTTCAATAACATCATTATCAACTAACATATTAAGACGCGAAGCAATTCTTGCATCTTCAGCTAAGCTCTCTTCGTCTAAGGGCAATAATATTGAGTGCACAGATACACGGACCCGTTCCGCTTGCCCTGCCTGCCAGTCTCTAGAAAAATTTTGATAAGAGGGAATTAGAATAATTATTTCTATAATAAATATAGCGGCAAAAACAGCGAATGTAACCTTACGACATAGCCGACACTCAACTAACTTAGTGATATCGATGAGACTTTGCGTAGTCATACCATTTCCGAGTTATGGTTTTTAGCTCAATGAGAATCCATTCAACAGCATAAAAATGTATTTAAGGCCGGAATATTTCATCAGGCAGATTTTGAAAACCAATTAGAGCTTTCTGCAGCACCTTGCTCAAGCTTGGCCAGCATCTCTTCAAACGCCATAGGCTTGCCAAAATAATAGCCTTGCGCGTATTCACACTCATATTGAAGTAGGAAATCACGATGTTCTTTAAGTTCCACCCCTTCTGCTATCGTTTCTAAGCCCAGATTTTTAGCCATTGCAATCATTGTTCTTGTTAATGAAGCATCTTGCTCGGACTCTAAAACACCTGAAATAAATGAACGGTCGATCTTTAAAGTATTGACTGAAAACCGTCTCAAGTAGCTAAGAGCAGAATAACCCGTACCAAAGTCGTCGATAGAAAAGCGCACACCCAAATCACACAACTGATTAATAATCTCACCAGCTTCTGAGTGCTCATCAACCAGCAAGCTTTCTGTAATCTCAAGCTCCAACCTATTTGCAGGCACTGAAAACCTTGTTAAAGCGCTAACCACACTTTCTATAAAATGCGCGCCTCGAAATTGCCGAGTTGAAACGTTCACTGCGACGCGAAGTGGACAACCTAATTTCTCAAATTCCTTAGCAGCTTTACACGCTTCCTCTAAGACCCATTCGCCTATAGGTATTATCAAGCCTGTACCTTCTGCTACCGGAATAAACTTATCTGGCGGCACCACGCCCAACTCTTCATCATTCCAACGTACCAAGGCTTCTACACCGCTCAGTTGTTGTGTCTCAACATCTACTACTGGCTGATAAACAATATCTAACTCATTGTTATCAAGTGCATAACGTAATCGAGATTCAATTTCCATCCTCTCGACCAGCTTACTATTCATTTCTGCAGAGAAAAATCGATAACCATTCCTTCCTAAGTCTTTAACCAAGTAAAGCGCCGTGTCTGCGCTCATCATTAATTCTTGCGGATTATCACCATCGCGTGGAAATATCGAAATACCGATACTGGCTGTTACAAATACTTCATGATTGTTTAAGTTAAATGGCTGTGCACACGCGCTACTTAGCCTTGCTACTATACTGGCAGCATCATCCTCGCTGGCTATTTCAGGTAATATGACCATAAACTCGTCGCCACCTATCCGTGCAACGATATCTTCCTTTGTACCTTTTGTATTTTGCTCATCACCCAATCCATCATCGCCAATCAAGATAACACTGTCTTCACCTCTTAAAGCAGTAGAAAGACGAGCTGCAGTTTGTCTTAGCAACTCATCTCCCATAGCATGCCCCATGGTATCGTTTATCTCTTTAAAATTATCAAGATCAATAAACATTAGCGCACCGGGTGTTCCGCTGCGTTTGGAATGCTCTAGCGCATAACGCAAACGGTCTAAACCGAGCAAGCGATTTGGGAGATTCGTCAAATCGTCATAGTTAGCTATCTTATATAAATTTCGCTCATTTTTTCTAAGCTGCTTTTCAACTTCTTGCCGTTCTAATATCTCCTCTCGAAGTGCATCAGTTCGTTCTTGTATGCGCATCTCGAGATTATCTCTCGCAGATTGCAATTCTCGCTCATTAGTACGTATTGTTTTTACATTCTCTCCAGTACGCACCAACATATGATTAAATGCAGAAATAACATCACCAATTTCGTCATGTCTCTTGCTATCAATGACAAATGCTTGCGGGGTCTCAAGCTCATCAGTCGCTCTTTGTAGGTTATTTCTTAAACGCAGAATTGGATTGAGAACACGCCAATTTAAAACAAGCATCGTCACAACGGTTGCAAATAAACTAATAATTGCAACCAGACTGCCAATACGCCAAACAAAACCATTTAGCGCTTCGCTCAGCCCATCCAGACTTAAGCGAAAATAAATGTTGAACGGCGTATTTGACTGACTAGATAACCAGAGAAAATCTAAAACTGGTCGTCCGTCTACAAGCGTTTGCTTAGTTTTTGCCTTTTTGGTGAGATGGCTATCTGGAATACTACCAGAATGCCGCATATGTTCATTATTACCAACCGGGGAAATGCCCCAGCCAAGGATAATATTACTTTCGATCAGCTTATTTAAACTATCTTCAATAGCTGAATATTTAGTTAAATCTTTTTGATTTAATGAGGAAAAAATTCCTTTTGCCGCTGACAATACTTGATCTTGTCGATTTTTTTGCCAGTCTTTAGAATAATTATAATAAGAAGGAATAAAAATAATAGCTTCTGCAAGAATGACGGCAACGAAAGTAGCGAACGCCACCTTCCAGCAAACGCGACAAGATAAAAACTTACTCCTGCCGTTAGATAAGGCTTCCTGCGTCATTAATTCAACCTAAATATAGAGTTGGCCAGATACCATCATATACACACATTCAATGACCTCGAGGGCGATAACAAAGAAGATCCCAACATTCCGCAAATAAAGAGTTAATTTATTTCTTATTCTGTTGAATAGCTTGCTTATTAGCTAGCAAGCAACTTAACTTTAGACACCCTTTTAGCCTCCCATATCATCGCAAATCTTCGGTATTTACAGGCCTGTATCGGCGGAATAACTAAATTGATTAGAAGGTTCCGGTATTTGATATACTTTTGTTATATTTACGGTGGTAGTGTCATTTCTACCAAGCGGATAATGGGTAATACTCCAGCTGGGATACCCCATATCCGAGCCAAACCCATTAAGCACTTTTCGAATATTCACCCTATGCAAAAAGCATTACACAAGTTGTTCTAGACTCTGCATGGTCTAGTCAAGCGCCATAAACAACTCCGTTATCATGCTAGGAGCGCTGATTTGAGTGAGTCATATTTTTGGTCACTCAATACGATAGACTGGTATAGGAAGAAGAAAAAACAAACCTGAGTAATGTCCTTGCTGTTTAATATGTCACTATTTGAGCCGTTGCAAACAAATCTGGATTGTCAGTTTCTTAGAATTTGATGCAGGATTCTTGAATGAAGGTCAAAACAGGTGGAGAACGTGGGTTACCAGCCGTTCGCTCCTGGAGTGTTATACACGTCTTCGTCCTAAAACGTTAACTATACGTTCGGTGGGTATCCTAATGAAGTGGTGGGTCGTATAGGATTCGAACCTATGACCATCGGATTAAAAGTCCGGTGCTCTACCTACTGAGCTAACGACCCCAAGAAAGGTAACGCGCCATTTTACTAAAAAAGGCAAGAATAACAAGGCCTAAAGAAAAATTGACTAGATAAATTACACTAATTTCACTGCTCTATCGTTTTGCCTAGCTGCAATGATTGTCTGCGATGGAACCACGTTTCAAAATCTTGCGCATTAACCGGCTTCGCGTAGAAAAAGCCTTGTACTTCGTGACAACCCATTGAGCGCAATATATTTGCTTGCTCCTCGATTTCTACACCCTCAGCTAACACCTTCAATGACATAGCCTGACCAAGAGAAATAATACTTCGTAATATAGATTGACTCGTTTTATCCGTTTCAATATTTGCAACAAACGCTCGATCAACCTTCATTCTATCCACAGGAAGGTCCTTGAGATAACTGAGTGAACAATAACCCGTGCCGAAATCATCAATAGCAAGCTCTACACCCAAACTTCTTAACTGTTGAAGACGTTCAATAACCTGTGCAATATCGCCCAAAACAGCGCTTTCAGTTATTTCCAATTCAAGCCGTTCGGGGGCTAAACCCGTTTGCTGCAACGCATTTTTGACGTAAAAAAGTAACGCCGGATCAGCAAGCTGAACTGCGGAAAGATTAACAGCAATACGTTTGAGGTAGACGCCCGCCTTTTCCCAGTCAATAATCTGTTGACAGGATTTGTAAAGTACCTCAGCGCCTATCTCAGCGATAAGCTTTGATTGCTCAGCGACCGGTAAAAACACACCAGGTGGCACAATACTACCATCCGCTTTCAGCCAGCGAACTAAGGCCTCTGCACCAATTACTTCGCCAGTTTTTAAGTCAAGCTGCGCCTGATAAAACGGTACAAATTGATCATGGCCTAAAGCATCTCGAATACTCGTATTGATTTCGATGCGATTGACCACGTTTTCAGACAGTTCTCGAGAATATGAGATATATTGATCACGGCCGTTTTTCTTAGCATGATTCAGAGCAATATCTGTAGCCGTCATCAACACTCGTACATCACTACCGTCACGCGGAAACATAGCGCTACCAACGCTGACCGTGACTTTATACTTAGTGCCACAAAATTCTATCGGCATACCGATTTGCCTGCGAATATCCTCTATGAGCGTTCTTAAATAGGGCACGTCTTGTTCAGCAATGTCATCGAATATCGCACCAAATTCATCAGACCCCAATCTTGCAAACTCTACATTCTGCGAAAACTCAGCAAGCAACCGCTCTGCTAAGGCAGCGATCAGCTGATCACCTACTGCATGCCCGGAAGTATTATTGACATCTTGGAAGTGATCGAGATCAAAGATTGCGACAGCAGCGATTTTCGTCTTATCTTTTAAGCCTGATTCCGTTAATTGGCTTAAGCGATGTAAAAAACCTTCGCGATTATGTAGCCCGGTGACAGCATCGATAAATGCCTTCTTTTCAAGCTCTCTAACGAGACGTTGTCGCTCATCATCAGATTCACGAAATGCTGCAAAAGCATCACTAAGATGTTGAACCTCTTGGCTACCATGTAGCGGTAATTCGATATCTTTTTCACCGCCAATATAAGACCTAAAAGCATTGGTAATTTGAGTAATCGGTGATACCACGGCGCGCGCAGTAATATAGTTGATCAAAACATAAACAATTGTCGTAATAACAAAAAAACCGATAATGAGTTGACTTAGCACCTCACCACGTGCGAACTGCTCGGTGACATCGATTTCCATATCAATCACGCCGCGTAGATCACCTACCTGCCAATCATTTTTCGGCGAATCCGGATGAGCATTGTGGCAGGCAACGCACACTTCGGAAGTTAAGGGAAATGCATCCGCAATACGAAACGTCGATCTTTCCGCCGACCTGTTTAATATTACCCGCTGATCACTGGTATCTACTGCAAGCTGATCCCAAGCCTCTATTTGAAATTCGTCAAGCTTTCGATCACGTCGATTCTTAAATGGAAATGGGCTAACGACGCGAATTTTAGATTTGCTCGCTGCACGATTCTGCGTCATTTCTAACAAAAAGGTGGCCGGAATGGGAAGAGTATCATCAACGCCTAAATGGATATGACTGACCTTTACCCCTGGAATAGACAATGCTTTTTTTACAACATTTTTCGCGTAATAGTCCTGTGCCGCCCTAAGATTAGCAAGCAAATTTGCTGCATTATCCA
The DNA here is from genome assembly GCA_964617475.1 of uncultured Thiotrichales bacterium. Taxonomy (GTDB): domain Bacteria; phylum Pseudomonadota; class Gammaproteobacteria. The sequence goes on along the minus strand of CAZTYM010000050.1, from coordinate 333 downwards.
GCGCATTATTGCGAACAATATTTTCAACAATATTTGGCGTTATTAGGTATACCAATAATATCGCGACACCTGCGATGATCGGTAAAGGCAGCAGTAAACGCTTATAAAGATTGGCAGATTGCTTTTTTGTCGCCATACTGACCGAGTCTTGTCGAAAAAATCACCTATTTGAATAAATAAGATATCGACAGCTCTGTCTATTTATTAACCACCATTTTACCGATGGCCTACTTATACGCTATTTAATATAGCGGGTTGGATCATCGACCCCGGCTGCTGCGAAACCCTCAGCACGCAGCCGACAGGAATCGCAATGACCGCAGGCAAATCCAT
>CAZTYM010000049.1:0-14172 GCA_964617475.1 uncultured Thiotrichales bacterium | reverse complement strand
TTCGCATCATAGGTGTGTGTTTTTCATTATCTATAACTTCCTGATTTTTATACATTTTTATATCCACACACGTCTATGATTTACTAGTTTTGCGCGCTGCCTGATAGGAAGGTGGTCAGTAAAATCAATAGCTTAGAAATTGGTGCAATTACGACTAGCGAAAAAAGTGTAACATTTAGTGTAGTATTTTTTCGATCAAAGCAATTAGTTTCAAATATTACACTTTCTTGTCCTACGCAAAAGAAATATGTTCCAGAAGCTTAGAAAGGTTAATGCTGGTTGATTTTTTTGCGGGCTTTTTTGCAGGCGTTGTTAGAATTTTATCAGCTAAAAAACAAAGGTGGGTAACTGGCTGCTAAAAAAATAGGGAAGGCGTCACCTTGTTGATCCTCAATTAGATAATGACTTCTCGATTAAGCGGAGTTATGAAATTATATGAAGTCGTCATAAGGTTGGTAACTTTGATATTCTTAAATGGAAAAAATGATTTTGAAAAACACAATTAAATAGGGAGAGTCTCGTGCGTACTGCTATAAATACTTTGGTGATAATTTGCTTTGGGTTAGTTTTCTCATCATTTGTGATGGCGATGACTCCACAGGAAAAAGCTGCAGCGATAAAAGAATGGCGGGCAAACTGTAGCGATCCTGATCCGGATTTGAGGCTGGCCTATCTCGAAGCGGCTATTGAAACAAAAAATCAGACCATAGCACGTGTCTGTATTAAACAAGGCTTAACAAGTGATAACGCCGATACCAGGAATTTGGCGCTGCGCGCGGCATTAGCGTCGAGTGAGAGATTGACCATCCAGTTTTCTATGCCAGCTGCGTATTACGCGGAGCTTGAGAAAGCAGGTAGCGATACTACGAAACAGCAACGGATTAAAAATGCACATGGTTCTAATTTACAAGCAATAAATCCAATTAATGGGCTTCTATCTCTGATACCAAAAGAAGTTAATTTACATTCACAGGTATCGTCATGGTATGTGTTAGGTAAAAATACTAGTGCTGATGATCAGCATACAGCCCAATTTTCCGTCGTTGGTGACACTTTTTCCGGAAATGGGGGGGCGCTGATATCTTTTGTGGCAAAATTTAATTTGAACTTACGTTTAAACGAGGAAGGTGAGTTGTTTGGTGCTGGTAAGCTTTATAATAGTGGTGAACTTCCAGTAAACATTAAATTATATTAACGAATAATTAGTCAGTAAATTGTAGTTGCCGAATAGCTTTGGGCTCTCCAGAACGGCTAATTACCGTTAGTCGAAGTTGATCGATAGATTGTCCTGTGATGGTGCAAGACGCATGTGCGTCGGCAAATTTACATGAAGAGAATGTGGTCCAGCCCTTACCTTTCGGTTTTTCTAAAATCAACCCGTCTGGTTTTTCGCCGCATTTTATGTCAAAAGAGACTATTAGGCTGTGATAAGTAGCTGCTGATGAAGGCGCAATAATCGCAGAAAAACTTCTTTTCCCTTCTGGTGGGCGAGCTATCCAACAGCCAGCCCGAGTTAGCGCTGCGCTAACGCTGGAATCTGCGTCAGCAGAAATGCCTGTTACATCACGAACGGTTAGTGTTTGACTGCTTGCTTCTGTATTACCATCTGAACCGACAGTATCAGCTGGTATTGCCAAGTTAAGAAAAAGTTGTTTGATCACATCAAAGCGTACAGCATGACCGGATTTTTTGTCTTTATTGATGGTATTGACCAGCCCGACAGGTATATCCCGGCCATCGTTACTGCGAAAAATAATTGGTGCGCCACTTAAGCCGGGTTTCATGGCATTCGAAGCAATCTCATCAGAGGGTGCGAAAATCACAAAGTCTTTATTGAAATCTCGCACGGCCATTTTCTTTGGTGATGTATGGGTAGACTGCATTTTCATTGCTTCAACGTTCGGCTGGCGACGAATGGTAAAACTGATGTCGTCACTGCCTAAACGTGATAGGCAGCTTCCTGTCGCACGGCCGCTGACTTTAGCAAAAGCGAGATCGAGACCTTTTCGTGGAATGATTGGGTTTATACCAATACCCTCAACGCCTTTTAAGTCAGAAAATTGAAAGTCTTTTAACTCGCCGTCTCTGGATGACTCAATGACATGGCGCGGTGTTGCCAGCCAGCAGCTGGCATCTTTGGGCGAGCCGAACAACCACCCTTGGCCAAATGTGCGGGCGCCTGATTTAATAAGCACGGGTTCCGCATTGCTAACGTTGATTAGCGTAACACATAGAATAGCTATTAATGCTGTTATTATTGGTAAATTGATAACGAGTTTCTTACGCATGGTCTTTCTCAGATAATTCTCTGGCCGCGACGACGAATTCCAAAATAAAGAATATACTGGCTAGTACTGTAATGATAATCGCACAAAAGGGGTCGCCAGCAACTTGAGCAAAGACTCCCGCCTGGATTTTTTCTGAGGATGGGCCTGAGCCGCGACGCTGCATGATTAAATCACTAGCTATAGTCGTTGCAGAAACTTCGAGTGATGAAACTTCATTGTCGTCTTCAGAAGGTAGATATTTGGCATAACCCCACCAGGGTGCGACATTATCATTGGTGGATGTTTGGCTTGATAGTCTAGCCCCAGTTGGTAAGGAAAACTCACCTGCTGGATAGATACCTGAACCAAGGATATTTCTGCCGAACACTAGAACTTCACCACCTATTAAGGTGCCGGTAAAGGGGTTGTTTCGGTTTGCTAAATTTTGGGGGGTGGCAGTTTGGCCAATACTGGTAGGACCCCAAATTGGTAGCTGAACTGGGTTAGCCTGAGATTCACAAACTCCATCTGTGTCGTCAGCACCAGGTCCATAGCTCATCGAGCTTCGCTCGGTTATTTCAATTTCAGCAGTATTTTTATCAATAGGCGTAAAGTGCCCTGATGAGGCGCGTATTACTAATGTATCAGCAAAGAGACTATAGCTGACTTTAGATCCAGTATCGGGTTCAAATAAACCAGCGAGGCACTCGGGTGCTGAACGCGGCGTAGCCTTGAATGCTATTTTGCCTGGGAAAGCAATGCGCGCTTCTTCATTATTAACGACATTAAAGTCGAGGCTTCGTGATTGAGCCTCAATAATCATAAGTGGGTCGCGATTCAAAAGGTATAATACTAAAAAAATCACAGTCGAAACTATTAAAATAGCTATTACGCGGTGCCACTTTTTACAAAAGCTTGGTATGCATCCCAATACGTTAGTCATGTTCTAGATATCAGCTTTTGGGTAAGGCAATTGTTTCTTCCCACGTTTCTACACCAAACGGTGGTGCATCGAAAAATAGGTGTATTTCAAGCAGTCCTGACGGCTGTTTATCAGTTAAGTCGAAAATACAAACTTGATCATAGACAGCCGCAGTTTGGTGTTCCACAGATTGGCATGTGCCGGTTGCCAATAAGCTGTCCTGTTTAACAGGATGTAATTCCGCTTCAGTAAAGCGGCCGGACGAGTTGATATAAGTGACCAATAATTGATTATTAGCTGACAGATTGGCGATAATCGGTGTCAGTACGGGTGTTTGGGTAGTACAGGCAGAATTATCAGTTGTTTCTGAAAGAATGACTGTGCCAACCATTCCGGTTTGACCATAGGTTTTTACTTTATCTTTGAAGTTTTTAGAGATTGGCTTGATTCGCCAAAGCGATTCGTTGCCAGGTATGCGAAAGGCATTTTCAGCCCAAAACAGGCCATCGACACTGGTAATTCGCATACAAGCTATTTCTGAGCCGGATAAACCGCTTTTGTCTAATACGACTTCATTGATTGAGCCAATTCCACTGCTAACGCCCAGTGTAAGTCCTACGATAACACCGGTCGATACATTGAGTTTGTCTTCATAAGCCTCTCGGAAACTCGTCTCAGCTAATTCCGCATCGATGATTGAGCTCGATGCCAAGGTAGAAAAAGACCACACAACTAAAAGGAAAATTAAAGCGTTGATTATATGTTTAGGCATAGTTATCCCTCCCCAATAGAGTATACCTAGAATAACGTGTTATGAATTACGTTCTAAGTCGATAATATAAGGCTCAATAAAACTAGCAGGAAATTCAAGGCTCTTCATTTTTTCTACGGCAGCCATTAGTAGCGAGCGTCCTTCAGTAAAATTTCCAGCACGGATTAGATAGCGCCCCGTTAAACCGTCTATTCTCACTTGCCAGTGATTTCCTGGTGCAGCCGATTCCATAGCGGTTTGTGAAAGCGATTGCAAAAGGCTTGGTATATCACCTAATTCTCCTTTCTCAATTTGTGCTCTGGCCAGGTGATAATTGATGACTTGAATGGCAGGGTGGTTATCTCCGTATGGATTAAGCAGCTCTTTTGCACGATATAATTGTTGCTCGGCAACGGAATAATTGCCAAGTTCCAGCAAAGCGACACCTTCATTGCTTAGCATGGAGATACATTCGACATGATTGTCTCGATGAGTGGAGCATATAATTTGGCGAGCTTTGCTAAGACTGTCTAGGGCAGACTCCCAATGTCCAACACTGCTATGTGCATTGCCAAGTAGTGCATGGACTTGTCCAACTTCACGAGATTCTTTGCCAAAGACATTGCTTCTAATCTCTAATGCTTGGTGCATAATCGGTATGGCTTCGAGTGTGCGAAACGCAAACACCAGAGCACTTGCATAACTCAGATAGATGTCGGCGCGACGCCATGGTGGAATAGTGACCGAGTTGTCCTCTACCAGCTTATGAAGTTCGCTGAATAGGTTGATAGCACGTTCTGTTTGACCTAATCGGCTTAGGCTTTGAGCCAGGTCATGGCGAATGAGTATTAATGTTTCGATATCAGAATGGTTAGATTGTTGAAATAGTTTTTCAGCATCTTCTAAGTGACTGATCGCCTGATCTAATTGCAGGCGCTGCAAATGAATGCGGCCACGAATCATTTTGACTGATATGTTTAATTCTGTGTGGCCTTGCAACGTTGCTAACGAAGACTGCTCAATGTCAGTTAATTCATTTTCAGCTTGGTCTATTTGTGAATCTCTAATCAGCGCATCAATAAGTTTAAGTTGTGCAGCAATAGTTTGTTCGTGGTCAGCACCCTGCTTTTCCCTGTGCAGTTCTACAACTCTTTTTCTGGCTTCAATCTCAGAACTAAAATCAGAAACGCCAGAAAATACATCTGCCAGGGTTTGCAGCATGACAAGTTGCGTGTCGTTGTCAAAAGAGAAACGTTTTTCAACTAAACCAAACGCACGTTCTAAAGAATCACGAATATTTGATTGACTTTGGTTGCCTAGTGCGCGAGGGTCAGCGCTAACAATAAGCTCTCGTAAAAACTCATTTGCAGCTTCCGCTCGTTGACTCTCTTTTTCTGCGCTTTGCTGTGCGATATTTGCGTTAATACCAAATATAGAGCTGATAACGATTCCGAGAACCAATAAAAGACTAGCCGTAATCATCCAAGGTCTACGCGCCTGTACCCGCATTAGTGCTCTGCGCGCAGCGGCAAGCTCTTTTGTTTCCTCAAGCGCACGTGCTGCCTGTTCTCGGCGAGCATCGATAGAACGCAGACGCTCTGCAAAGGCTTCGGCCGTAGCGTGTCGGTCGTCAGGGTTTTCAGCGGTAGCAAGCGCAATGTCTTCGCGTAGTAAGGGGTCTTTAATGGACTCGGCCGAATTTGGTGTTACCGATATATTTATGTCGCCTTTTAGAATCTGGTATGCGACAACCCCTAAAGCATATACGTCGCTGCGCGTACTGGGCGATTGGCCTTTGACTAATTCGGGCGCTAAGTAAGCATGTGAACCAGCGGCTGAATCACTGTTTGCATCTGAGCTAATGCCGTCAGGTGTTATGCCGTGTAGATTAAGCAGGCTGTGACTTATTAATGCACCACTTCCGAAATCGGCCAGTACGATATGAGCGTCGTGCCCATCAGTGGATGGTCTCAGGATGATATTAGCCGGCTTAATATCTTTGTGCAAAATACCTACGCTGTGAATGGCGCAGACCGCATCGATAATGCTAATAATAAGCTCAATTCTTTCATCTAATGATAGTAAGCTCAATTGAGCGTCTTTGGCAGCCCATGATAGTAAATCGTCTCCTACAAATTCTGATTCGATAAAAAACGGAGGCTGGGTAAAATTCCAGTCAAAGACATGCGTAAAGCAACGATTATCTTTTAATGATGCATTGAGTAATCGATAAATGGTTGCTTCGCGCTTAATGGTTTCAAGTGCCAGGCCGTCTGCTGCAAATTTAAAAACACGCGGCTCATTAGTTTTATCGTGTCGTGCTAGCCAGACCTCCCTGCCTGATGCAGAGGAAAGTCGTTTTTCTAAGAGAAAATTCTCTCTTCCTAGAACACGATCACCTACGGTAAATTCAAAAGGACTTTTAATATGGCGGCCAACCACGATCCGCTCTATTGGGCCGGCAAAACGGTAGCCAATACGAGGGTGGGTAATAATTCGCTCAGCTGATATGGTAGGAAGTGCTTTTCGTAGTTTAGCTACCGCATTGGCAAGCACGTTTTCTACCGTAACTTGGCCGGGCCAAACAGAATTCAACAGCTCATTTTTTGTCAGCACTTCATTGACATGTGCTAGTAGTGATGATAGCAACGCCTTGGGGCGCTGTTCTAGCGTGACAATCTTGCTGTCAACCCGCAATTCCATAGAGGATTCATCAAATTCGACATTATCGAATTTATAGCGATAGGTTGATTTCTGTTGTGGCTGGTCCTTAGTCATATCCTTATATTGGCAGCTATCTATTTGTAATTAAAGCAAAATTATACGATACGGGGCGACGTTATCGTACCGTTATAACACCGTTATGACCCATTCCCGCGGTTTTTGAGAGTCTTTGGTTCGAAGTTTGTGTATGGGCACTGCTCGTCAAAATTAGACATAAAAACTCAAGCACAAATTTCACTTTAGAAAATATTTTAATCCATATGCGCGATAAGCGTTTGGGAACTGGAGCGTCAAAAATGGTTTTAAGGATTTTACTCGTACTATGTTTGTTCACACAGATTGTGCCATTTGGCTCAGCCAATGCAGAAGTCGAGATTCCCGGGTGCCCAAAACTGCTGGACTGGGCCAAGCAAGCTTGGGCTGCTCACCCAAAAAATATATATACAAGGGAATATAGCAATCACGGGAATAGAAAAGGAACATACTTGCTCGATGGTTTTCATGACGAAATGATGCAGCCAGTGTTTGGCGCCACATTTGACAGGTGGCGTGAAAAAGATTTTACCGCACTAGAGCAAGCTGTCGCGAAGTGCTATTTCAAACTTGTCGAACAACGTCAAAACGCTGACAACCAATATCTCTGGACTCGTCCCAAAGATCCGAAGCTAAAGCAAATTGCTAAATCACTAGGTGATGATTTGCATAGTTTCTCGGAGTTCTTCATCAAAACATTAAGAATTTCAACCAATGGTCTACGTCAGCAGGAGTTCAAAGAACTGGCAATATATCAGCAGGAAGTCTATGGCTTACGCAATGATGCCTACTTGATCAAGCAGAAACACGAAGAGCTGCTTGCGCTTAAACCATCACGAGAAGGTCTGGAACAAATTTTTGCCATGCAAGTAGAGCCTCTAATTGCCTATCTTGATCCGAGTGAGCGCGAAAAACATCAAGCGAAATTAAAAAATGTGCTCGTCTCCTCTATGGATCAAATTCTAATTGATGCCATAGAAGAAATGAAAAATCTGCCTACGGATATAGGTGGAATGACGGCGTTAATTAATTTGTTTGCCGAAACGAAAAATGACTTCGCACAGTATCAAAGTACGAAATGGCAACACTTTGACAGCAGCTACAAGCATATTTTAGACGGCGTCGCGCAAAAGGCGCTGCCGAGTTTCGTTAAACAGTTGGAGACAATTCCAGTCGGTGACGATGCGGTGTCTAAAGTATCTTCTTCGCTCAATGAGGTGTTTCCTTACCGGCCCCTACCAAGCAACTTTTCAAGCTATGAGTCAGCCGTTTTTGAAAGGCAAAAACAAATCCGTCAAGAGCTTGCTGTAGCGAAATGCAACGCCTCGTTGGATTCCTACAACATCAATGAAGATAGAGAGCTTCCATTGCTGGGTCCAAAAGGAGAAATAACGCTTGGAGAATTTCTCTGTGGCATCAATCAAAGCAGGTATACATTCAGAGAATGGAAAACCGAAGGGTGGTTTACAACTACATATGTGTTGGGGCTGAGCAATCATCGTAATGTTTCAGTAGATATTATCTTTGAAAAATTAAAAGCGACGAATGATAAAAAAATGTTAGTTGGCACCCAATGGCGGGATGCCTCGGAAACCCGGGAATTCACGCTGACGCAATGGCAACACCACGCAGAAAAAATGCTCGCACAACAATTTAATCAATTAGACATTTTCTAATCGATTTGGAAATCGAAGTGTTCGTTAAAGGAAATTTTGGGAGAAGAACATGACCTGTAAAACTAACATTCACATAGTTGCTTTCACCATGTTGTTACTACTAGGTGCATGTAGCGTCGGCCTTAGTGAAGATGAACAGCAAGTAGTCGATGCCTGTTTGCTTAATAAGGATCTCGATAAAAAGGCTTGTCAATGTGTGGCGAAAGCACTGGCTAAGCATATCCCTGAACAAGACTTTGCCAAAGTCGCCGTGGTATTACGGGTTACGTCGCAGCATAGTGGTTTGGAAGAAAACGCTGAAAGAGTTGAAGGAATGCTAGTAAACGCGTTAGGCGGTGAAGTGGCGGCTGCCGAATTCATGGCAAAGATGGAACCGTTACAAGAAAAAATTGATAACGAATGCAAAAAATAAGGTGGAGGAGCAAGCAATGAACTATTACAAAAAAACCAGCGCGATATTTTTAATAGTAGGGCTAATACTGCTCAGTGCGTGTAGCGGCAGTCTCAGTGAAGATCAACAAGTGATCGCTGATGCCTGTCTGTTAGAAGGCAAAGGAGATAAAAAAACTTGTCGTTGTATGGCAAAAAATCTCGCTAAAAAAATGAATGAAGCCGATTTTCAGCAACTGGTAGAGCTAAACCGAAATACCTTGGAAGCACAATATGCGGATGCCGCTGAGTTGGGTTTCAACGCGCTTGGCAATGCATTTGGCGCAATTGATTTAATAGCGCGAAATCAGTCAGTGATGACGCAGGTTGCGCTTGACTGTAAAAAATAACAACTAAGTAGGGAGATTGCAATGACAGATACCATCACCTTTTCTGAGCATGATCAGGAAAAAAAGAAACTTGCCACCATAGTCTATGTACTACAAGCGCTGGGATTTGTAATAGGCGTTACGTATATCGCTGCTGTTATTTTTAACTACTATAAGAAGGAAGAGGTGGCGGGTCATTGGGTGGCTTCACATTTTAGATGGCAAATGCGTACTTTTTGGTTTTCTGTCTTATGGGTAATCGTTGGCATAATCAGCGCTATTTTTATAGTGGGTTATATAGTGCTAGGGATTAACGCGATCTGGGTGGTCTATCGCATCGTTAAAGGCTGGTTGTACCTGAATGATGGAAAAGAGATGTATAAATCTCGCTAGATTTGTTAATTAATATAAGGGAAAGAAAATGAGTAAATTAGAAAAAATTTTTATCGCCATATTGTTAACCATATTGGCGGCTTGTGGCGGCGGCTCGTCGACGTCTAGCGATAACTCAAATGGCGTTAGTGGCGATAATGCTATGAGTGATGGTGATGGTAATGAGAATACTGGGAACGATATGAGTGGCGCAGGAGCAATCGACCTTATAGATTTTTCATTTAACGATATGCTCGATATGGTAGGTGGAATCGATTCTTTTCAACCAATGAATTTTGACCCTGCCACCGGATTACTTATTCCCTCTCCAGGGGTGACGCTTACTGTTACTGAAGTCAGAGTAGATGCATCAACCATTACCTCGACAGATGTAAATAGTGAAACTGGTGATGTGCTGTCAGAAGATACGACGACATTTGATGAACAGTCTTTTACCACATTCACTCCGGCGCCACCTCAAGTTTCTGCCGTTGGTGGGCTTACAACAAATGGTCAGAGGTTTGTCAATGTAGGTGATACCGCTTCGATAGGCACCGGCCTAATTGACGATTCAGTCGTAACCTGTGTGCTGGAAGAACGAATGGACACATTTGATTTGATGGACGCAACCTCGCCTTTTAACGTTGCCAGCGGAGTATTCAATGATGTGGTCCGTATTCGTTGTACTCAGGAATCACCAAGTGGAGATGTGTTGAATATAACATACAACTATTTAGCTAGAGGGGTTGGCCAAGTTTTTCAACGTTCTATTCAACCTGAGGGACGGATTTTGATTAATCAAAGGTAGTCTTAAAATCTTTGTCAAACTTAATAAACTTAGAGATGGAGAGCATAATGAAATTATCAATAATTTTCGGGTCGATTCTTTCATATTTGTTTTTAGGAACCAATTTAGCGCTTGCTTCCGGTGGGTATGATGTGCGTGGACTAAAGTTAAATATGTCGCCAGACCAAGCACAGTCTGTTATCACTAACTTAGATAAAGATGTCGAAATTTTCCCTCGAAGAGAATTTTTTAAGGGCCTCGATAAACGTCAGATTGAGGAAACTGTACACTTAGTTAACACTACTTACGCGTTTCCTCGTAGCCCAGAGAAGATAGAAAAAATAAGTCTTTCGTATGCTCGTAAACCCCTTGATGCGAGTGTCCTCACTGTTTTTCGTAGTGTAAGTTACCGCAATAAAGATAGATTTATCGAGCCTTTTTCAAATTCTCTTGAAAAAAAGTATGGGAAAGCTAGTTATGTGGATAAGAATAACTCACGCTGGTTATTTCTTTGGACTGCTGACGGTGTTCCAAAACATTGTAGTAAATTAATGGGTATGGGAAATTATGATGGCCAGCTGAGAAGAGACCCCAATGTATATTATTCCGCCTCAGAACCTGAATTTATAAAATGGGGTGATTGTGGGGAAGTATTATTCGTTAGGCTTAACTACAACTTTGTAGATGGAGACCCAAACAAAAAATATGTTCAAACTTTTACTCAATCGCTTTTTAACCCAGGAAAAATGATTGAAGAATACGAAACCTATAATAGCCATTGGCCAAAATGGTTGGATAACTATTTTACTAAACAGGCAGAGTCAGCGCCGTCGCCTGAATTGTAAATTGCTTGCTTATGCATCGTCGCATGGTTAAATTAATTTAACCTAAGAAAAACCCGTTTCGGCGGGTTTTTTGTGTCTAAATTCTTGAATCCTGCATCGCTAAAAATAGTGATACTGATTAGCTAATGTTACTCAGGTATTTTTGCGTTGTGTAGCTGTTCCACAGCTTTGTCAAAGCTATAATAAGCCGATAAGTTGTCACCTTTCATTGCAGCGCTAAAGCTTGTCTTTTCTGCAATCAACACGTCAGCAAAATCAAGCGGCTTACCCCGAACTAGTTTAGCTGCCTCGTAGTTTCGTAGTGCTGACCATATCACCTGGTTATCTTCGAAAACAAAGGCTCGATCACCCACTAGCTTACGGACGACTCGACAAATAGTCGGTTTGTCAAAACCATAACGTTTGCCGCTTAATGTCCAAATGGCCTCAGCTAGCACAACATCCGTAATCAGTACAGGTACATTATTAATAATCAACCTCTCGGCTTTATCAAATTGTTGTTTATCATCGACAAGCAAATACCGTAACAATACATTGGTATCAATGGCTATCATTCAAAATGACTCATCAACGAGTCTTCATCAGAAAAGTGCTTATCCGCTTTTGCGTCTTTTAACGCGCCAGCAGCAGCACCGACTTCTTTTTTTATGATGTTAAACTGATTGCCGCACTGCAAAATTTCGACTTCATCCCCAGGATGAATATCCAACTTCTCACAGCCAGATACAGGTAACGTGATCTGTCTTTTTTGGCTGACTTTGGGCATAAAACCCTCCAAATTTTTACATAGACGTTATAGCTAATGTATCAATTTCTTTACTTTTTATCAATAGTAAAACCATTAATATGGTTAGGCTTCCTGTCACTGCATTGATTTCCAATGAGTAGGAGCGAGTGGCGCTAGATTCTATAAAAAACTCGATCTCGACAGAGATAACACTTTCTGAAAATTTCTTTACGAATGGATGACCGAAAGATAAAAAGTTGCTGATGAGCTGACAGATCTCTAACTTCTGTCCAGGCACATCTATAGTTATCATTTTTTAGTTAGGAAAGTCGTTCACAACGGATTTGGACAGGAGGTGTGTGTCGTGCGTGTTTGTAATTCTGTGAAATTTCAAGTAACGACCTGACTTTGCGGAAAAAAGTGTAACATTTAGTGTAGTATTTTTTCGATCAAAGTAATTGGTTTCGAATGTTACACTTTTGAAGTTGGTGATCCCCCTTAGCCTTTTCACCTCGAATACAAGCTTCATTGATTTTCTCCTAACGATCATGATGTAAATACTATCTATGAACTCGCATCTGATAGCTGCAATGTGTATGGTGGTATGATCGGCTGTTCTACTCAAATAGATTCAACTATGGGTGATATTACTACTAAAATAATTTAATAAACGCTCTACCAATAGAAACGTTCTAGCAATAGCTTTAATGTTTATATTGATAGCTCAATCAGAATACTTCGAAACCATTGAGCTAATCAGGGTGAAGGGATTGATTATTGACTAATGAAAGCGACCTGATTCTGAACCTGTAGTCGATCCAGCTGGTTTTAAATGCCCAAAAGTGTTATGCGGTCCATCGTAGGTTTCCGGGCAGTTCTTCCGTGGTGGTTGAATCGCCTTAAAGATATGCGAACTTGGCGCATTTTTATACTCTGCGGCTGTAGGCGAACTTTTGTACCAAAACGGGTAATAAGAACCGTTTTGATAGTAACATTGAACAATTCTTAAACGAGGTGATCGTTGGCCTAGCATCTTTGCAAATACAGGATCAGCGTGCGCAGCCCCATTCGAGTAAAACTCATAAAGATCGCTATCAAGTTGACCTGTCCATTCGCCTGCCACCGCCATATCCAGAGCATTCAACGAGTTGTTACCCACAACATTGCTGACCTTGGCTTTTATTTTTATGGGTGCTTCATCACCTCCTCTGAACCTAAACGTCAAGGGATAATTCGTTTTCGCATGCTTAACCATTTGGTCGATATTGGGAACCCACTTATTAGATAAGCTAGAGTAAGTCAGCGTTAACACACCACTTTTGTATTCTTCATAGAGCAAATTAGTTGCTGCTAACTTTTTAGAAGCACCTGATGCTTTTCGAGTACCGTTATACGCCAAGCCTTCGGATTGAACTGATGGCTTCCCTTCGCCTAGGCGCGCCATATTCTCACCGAGTTGAACTAACACCTTGCTATCACAACCTTCTTTATCAAACATCCAATCGACCGCCCACATAGGCTCTTGTAAAATCGTAGAAAAATCGGCGATATCACTAATAGAAGTATTAGACAAATTATTTAATGCGTTTATGGCAAAATTATCAGCGCGGCTGGCTTTATCGTTTTGCAAGACTCTGAAGTATCTATCGTACAAGAGCGAAAAGCGCTTAGACATCTTCACTGATCGTCTTTCCTCACTCGTACGGACAGAGTCCGGTCCATATCGATTACGCCAAGTCCTTGTTTTCGTCGTCACCACTTCTGCAACAACATAGTCTTTTGGAAGGTTTTGTGGGCATTGATCAGCGGTGTTTTCAATAAAACGTAATAATGGCCATGCCAATTTACCGTCATGCCTTAGATTTGTCTGAACTTCACCGTTCAAGTAGTTAGCTATATCAGGTTGCTTCCCTCTAAAACGCTTTTGTAATTTTTTTGATAACTTCTTGGCTCGCCACGTTCTGTATTCTTGCCAATAAGAATCATCCTTATAGACATAACCATAAAGATTAGCTCGTTCTATATTTGCTTGTTTACTTAAGGAATTCTTCTTGGCTAATGAGGGCTGGTTTTCCTGAGCCTTTTTCTCTAATGCGATGTTTTTCTCCAATGCATGGTCTTGTTGTGCCAGCTCTAAAAAAGAACTTGGTGTTTTCTTGTGTCTCTCTTTCGCGCGATAGGCATAATGAGGTTTAGGCTTGGTATAGTGTCTGAATGAAGCAAAGATATAGGGGCGAGCAATTTCATCATGATCGACTTTTTTTAAAGGAATATTTTTTAAAAAATGATATACAGAAAAATCTTTTTTAT
>CAZTYM010000048.1:0-14573 GCA_964617475.1 uncultured Thiotrichales bacterium | reverse complement strand
CCCCAGCATTATGAATGCTGTGCTCTAACCAACTGAGCTACATAGCCACACTAAATGAAATCGTATTTTACCGCACTGACTGGCGGTACGCCAAGCTAGACATTGAAGCGGAAGTGGACCACATCCCCATCCTGCATAACATACTCCTTACCTTCTAGCCGCCATTTACCGGCTTCTTTAGCACCTGCTTCACCTTTACAGGCAATGTAATCGTCGTAACCAACGACTTCGGCGCGGATAAAGCCTTTTTCAAAGTCGGTGTGGATTTTACCGGCTGCCTGCGGCGCGGTGGCATCGCTGGGGATGGTCCAGGCACGGACTTCTTTTTCACCAGCGGTGAAATACGTTTCAAGACCAAGTAGCTCATAACCTGCACGAATCACGCGGTTTAAACCGGGCTCTTCCAGCCCAAGATCGGCCAGAAAGTCGCCTTTGTCTTCATCGTCTAACTCGGCAATTTCTGCTTCTACCGCTGCGCAAACAGCGACCAACGCAGCATTTTCTGACTCGGCGTGCTGGCGCACTGCATCGAGCTTAGTGTTATCTTCAAAGCCTGACTCATCAACATTAGCGATATACATGGTCGGCTTTAGCGTGAGCAAATGCAGGTCTTGCAGCATGGCTAACTGATCGTCGTCTAAATCGAGAGTACGCGCGGCTTTGCCTTCATCCAGCACGACTTTGAGTTTTTCTAGTAAGTCGATTTTGGCTTTGGCTGATTTCGGATCTGCCTTAGACATTTTTTGTGCTTTGGTTAGCGATTTTTCGACACGGTCTAAATCAGCTAAGGCTAGCTCGGTATGAATCACTTCGATATCAGATAGCGGATCCACTTTGCCGGCGACATGGGTAATATCATCATCCTCAAAGCAACGTACCACGTGGGCAATAGCATCCACCTCTGAGATATGACCCAAGAATTGGTTACCCAAACCTTCACCTTTTGATGCGCCAGCAACCAGGCCCGCGATATCAACAAACTGCATACTGGTAGGGATGGTTTTTTGCGGATTCACTAATGCTGAAATGGCATCTAAGCGCGGATCTGGCATGGGCACGATGCCAACATTCGGCTCAATAGTACAAAACGGATAGTTCTCCGCTGCGATCCCCGATTGAGTTAAGGCATTAAACAAGGTGGATTTACCTACATTGGGTAAACCCACTATTCCACATTGAAATCCCATTAAGACTTTGCCTCTGTATGCAAGATTTTCATCACCGCTTCAACGTTACCATTGATAAGATGCGTAATCTCATTCAAGGCTCTGTCTATCGCTTCTTCTATCAGGCTTTTATCTTCTGGTGACGGCTTACCCAAGACATAAGATGACACTTCATCGGCATGGCCAGGGTGGCCAATACCTAAGCGCAAACGTAAAAACGATTTACTGCCTGTTTTTTCGAAGATATCGCGCAATCCATTATGACCACCATGACCACCACCAAACTTTAAACGCGCACTTCCGGCCGCTAAATCGAGCTCGTCGTGTATGATCAATGTGTTTTCTGGCGCAATTTTATAGAAACGCAGAAAGGCTACAACGGATTCCCCACTGGCGTTCATAAACTTCATCGGTTTAAGCAAACGCACGTCGCCATTTTCTGTATTAGCCAATGCGACTTCGCCTTTATACTTTGGCTCATCTACGAAGCGTGTTTGATAGCGATGCGCGATTGCATCAACCACACGAAAGCCAACATTATGACGAGTCTCAGCGTAGCGCGACCCCGGATTACCGAGGCCGACAATACATTTTAGTTTTGGCGTACCAGCCATCGATGCGACAGCGTCCGTATCAGTTTAATCGAAGTACAGGCTTATTCGCCTTCACCTTCAGCTGCTGCTGAATCATCAGCAACATCACTGTCGCCGTCGTCATCCTCTTTTGCACCACGAGGCAGATGAATACTTGCCACAGCTTGGTCATGATCTTCACCATGAGTTAGCGCAACAATAGTGACTCCTTCTGGCAACTTGATGTCTGATAAATGAACCGCCTCGCCTGCTTTCAATGCAGAGATATCTACTTCAACATACTCTGGTAAATCTGCAGGCAAACAGATGACTTCGACGTTAACTGCGTGATGAGAAACATTACCACCCTGTAACTTGACACCGGGCGCAACATCTTCGCCGGTAAAGTGCAGCGGCACATTCATAGTAATCTTGTCAGTTGCACTAATACGCATTAGGTCAAAATGCAAAATACGTGCTTTACTTGGGTGGCGCTGCAGGTCTTTTAAGACGACTTTTTCAGCCTTTTTTTCATCAACAGTCACTTCAAGAATGTGCGAATAAAACGCTTCATTCTCCAGCTGATGCATAATATCTTTGTGTGCGACCGCAACAGATTGCGGATCTTTACCACCACCGTAAACTATACCTGGCACCATCTCACGATGACGAAGGCGGCGGCTCGCACCCTTCCCCTTGTCTTCACGAGATTCCAAGCTCAATGTAAAATCAGAACTCATAATTTTCTCCAAAAAAATCTGGGGCAACCCCCAGAACAATAACCCTCACCGCGACCAATGAGGGATGCTTACGCACTCAGTTTGTGAAGCCTCTATTGGCACCACATATAAAATTTCTCATCTCAAGCGTTGCAAAAAACAACAACTTCGAGCAGCTAATCTATAAATAAGGAGCTTACCGACTCTTCAGCATTAATGCGGCGCATAGTCTCTGCTAACATTTCGGCCACACTCAGCACCCGAATACGATCACAAGCTGCTGCTGCTTCACTGAG
Organism: uncultured Thiotrichales bacterium; assembly: GCA_964617475.1. Lineage (GTDB taxonomy): Bacteria > Pseudomonadota > Gammaproteobacteria. The sequence goes on along the minus strand of CAZTYM010000048.1, from coordinate 11,820 downwards.
CGGTATCGTATCAGTAACGACTAATTCATCTAAGCCCGAGTTTTCAATATTCTTCACCGCTGGCCCTGAAAGCACCGGGTGAGTAATATAAGCAAATACTTCTTTAGCGCCCTTATCTTTCAACGCTCTCGACGCCTCGCACAAGGTGCCCGCTGTATCCACCAAGTCATCAACCAAAACACAACTACGGCCTTTGACATCACCAATAATATTCATCACCTTAGCCATATTGGCTTGCGGACGACGTTTATCAATAATGGCCAAATCGGCGTCATCTAAACGCTTTGCCATGGCGCGCGCTCTGACCACACCACCCACATCGGGTGACACCACCATCGGCTTATCACTCACTCGGCGCCATACGTCACCTAGCAATACCGGCGAGGCATACACATTATCAACGCCAATACTAAAAAACCCTTGTATCTGATCAGAGTGCAAATCAACGGTTAGCACTCTATCGGTACCGACAGTGGCTATCATATCGGCCACCACTTTGGCACTAATAGGCACACGAGCTGAACGTGGTCGCCTGTCCTGTCGTGAATAACCAAAATAAGGAATCACCGCGGTGATTCGGCTTGCTGCCGCACGTCGCAAGGCATCAACCATGACCAACAATTCCATAATGTTATCGTTGGTTGGCTTACACGTGGGTTGGACGATAAACACGTCGCGCCCTCTTACGTGCTCAGCAATTTCAACCTGGATTTCGCCATCGCTAAAACTACTAACAAAGGCTTTGCCCAAGGGTATATTCAAATAACGTGCAATCTCCTTTGCCAAAGGACGATTGGCGTTACCCGAAAACACCATCATGGTCTTATCAATCAACATTATGTTTTCCAGGCAATTACGATCAACACTCACCGCCCCTCTGAAATAAAGGAGCCACAAGATCAAGTTCGGAATATGGCTGGGGTGCCTGGATTCGAACCAGGGATCACGGGATCAAAACCCGATGCCTTACCGCTTGGCTACACCCCAAAAAACTACTTTGCTTCAAAACTAAAATGCGCCGCCAACGGTGACTTATCCATACCTTTTGCTACAAAAGCATGCCATCTAGCAGGTACTGAAGATAAAGCCTGTTGCGCCGCCGCCGCTGTGTCGAAACTGACAAATACCGATGCACCTGTACCCGTCATTCGTGGTTTTCCTAAGTCTGACAACCACGCCAGCGCTTCTAATACTGCTGGATAGTACCGCGCTACCACGGTTTCAAAAACATTAATGGTAGCACCGCGAAAAAATTCCGCTATTGTGATGGGATGACAATTTCTTGTCAATTGAGGATGTGCAAAAAGTTCTGCTGTAGAGACATGACAATCAGGCGTAACAACAAGATAATAGCGTTCACCGAGGTTTTTTTCGAGCTCTACGGGCTCAAGAATATCACCGATTCCCTCTGCCCACGCTGAATAACCATTGACGAATACGGGTACATCCGCACCCAGTCTAGCAGCCAGCTCAAGCAGCTGCTTCTTACTAAACCGTAAATTCCACAGCTGATTCAGTGCCACTAAGGTTGTTGCCGCATCTGAGCTGCCACCACCTAAACCGCCGCCCATTGGCAACTTTTTCATTAATTCAATACGGACGCCTTGGCGCACCTTGCCGGTTGATTGCAGTAACTTCGCTGCTTTGACCACGAGGTCCTGTTCAGCAGACACGCCGTCAATCTCGTTAACTCGCTCAATTTCTGACGATTCAGTGACTTCAAATTTCAATTCGTCACCAAAATCCAATAAATGAAATACTGTTTGCAACAGATGATAGCCGTCATCACGACAGCCTGTAATATGCAAAAATAAATTTAGCTTTGCCGGTGCAAGCCAGGTTTCAGGTAAGCTAGAGTTCATTAATTTAACTAAAGACGTCTAAGACCCAAGCGCTGAAGCATCGAGCCCCTCAACGTGCCACCGGTTAAGTGCAAGCTTAAGCCGCAATTCACTATTTTCTACACTGATTTTTCTCGGCAACGGCAAGCCTCTTAATGGTCGATATTCAGAATATTCTATCTGCCAGCCAAACTGCTTTAAGTTCTGCGCTAAACCACCAATACTGAGCGACAATTCTTCGACCTCGCCTGGCGCCGGCAAACCACGCAGCCAATAGTGCAATGCAGCAACGGGCACATTCCAGCCAAATTGCTCATCGAGTAATGCCTCTGCGCTATTAGTAGTCACCGGCTGCTGCCCGGCAATATGCACCGACACGGCTTCACCCTCACTGTCGATTCTTACTGCTCCCTGACCAAAAGGCCCTGACAGCTTGAGCGTGAAATCTTGTTCTTGTTGTTGCCATGATAGCGCCGCGCTCCAACTGTCTTTAGCGCTGCGCAATGCCGCCCTGCCCTTTACATTCCAATCAGAATACAGCCCCAATCGCTCTTGATGAGATTGCCAAAGCGATTCGGAGTGATCTGTGCTCGAAGTATCATCTTGTTTTGGCGTTACCGAGCAAGATGCCAGCAGCAACAAGCAAGCTACAAGCAGAATATGGCGAAAGGAATAAGATATGTTCAGCAAAAAAATCGACCGGATAAAGTTGTTGGCTTATAAGCCAAAACGCTGCATAACTTCTTTCAGTACTTTGTTTTCTGGATCAAGTTTAAACGCTTCGCGCCAAACACGGCGTGCTTCTTCTTTCTCACCTTTTGCCCAGAGAATTTCGCCCAAATGAGCTGATATCTCGGTGTCAGCCTGGATCTCCAAAGCTCGCCGAATATAGCTAAGCGCTTCGTCATAATTTCCTAAACGAAATTGCAGCCAGCCGTAGCTATCGAGAATAAAATGACTTTCGCCTTTTAGCTCCAGAGCACGTTTTATATAACCCTCGGCCTCTTCGTAACGATCAGTACTATCGGCAAGATAATAACCTAACGCATTCAACGCATCAGCATTATTCGGGTCAACCGCGAGTATTGCCTGCGCATCTGCTTCAAATAGATCAAATAAGTCTAACTGCGCGTATGCCAGGCTGCGAGAGTAGAGTAATTGAGTATTTCTCGGGTTGTTCTTCAATGCTTCAGTATAGACAGCGATTGCTTCGTCATAGCGACCGGCGTCTTGCAACAAACCGCCTTCGGTTAGTTGTGTCTGCAACGCCATGGCAGGAATATTAGTTCTTAGCACCCCTAACTGCGCCCTTGCCGTTGCAATATCACCTTGCAAGGCTGTAAGTACAGCAATACGTATCTGAGCTTCCGGATAGTTTTGGCCACCACTTACTTGTGCGTACCAACGTAAGGCAGCATCAATATCTTCACGAACTTCGGCAATTCTAGCTAAATTGTAGAATACATCAGGGTTAACCGAGCCACGATTATAAAGCGCCATAAATTGTGTCTCGGCGTCGTCAACTTGCTGTAGTTGCAAAGAAATCAAACCTGCGGCAAAGATCACTTCTTCATTTTCAGGATTAAGCTCAGCAAGCCTTTTATATTGTTCAAGCGCTTCTTCGTAACGTTCAGCATCGAGCAAAATACGCGCATAAGTTGAACGCAAGTCAAAGTTGTTGGGCTGCGCATCAACAGCATCTGCTAAAAATTTTGACGCTTCATCGTTTTTTTCAAGACGGCGCAAAACTAATGTCTTTTGCAATATGACTTGTTGATCTTTAGGACGTGACTGCAGAACCGGTTCAAGCGCCACCTCCGCAACTTGATATTGGCCAAATTGTGCAGCTAAGTAGCTTTTAGCGAAGGCGGCGTCGAGATCCTGCGGGTAATCTGCAACCAGGCGGTTCATGACTTCCATTGCTTCTTGTCTTTGGCGTGAACCTGCCAACAATCTTGCAACATAGGTGAAGCCTTTACCTTCTTCTTTAGAACGAGCATCTCGAATCTGCTTTACCTTTGTGTAAGCTTCATCCACCTGCTTATCACCTAGATAAAGCTGGGTAATGGTGGCGGCTGCACGTTCGTCTTCTGGATCAATATTCGACCATAACTCAAGCGCTTGGCGAGCTTTAGCTCTGTCACCTGTTTGCATCGCTGAGCGAAACGCCAGCTCCGCCAGGGTGACATTTTGATTTCGGCGCGCCAGATTGTAGTAATTGTTTGTCGCTTGGGCATGATTTTGGCGCTGCGTTGACAAATCCGCGACTAGAAACTCATAGAGATCATCTTTATCAATCGATTTTTGACTCGTCTCCGCTTGCGGTTGAATCAGCACCGAGTCGGTTTTCGTCACATTATTATTTGTTGTCGAGCACGCCGTCGTACCCAGCAAGATTATGACACCAGCCACAACAGACAGGCGTGACCGTGCTAGTGATTTTATTTCAATCTGCATACCAACTAGATGGTTAAAACGTCCAAAAATTCATTAATTTAAAATAATATTATGATTACGCATGCGTGGCGCTAAGGATACCGCATTCAGCGGCTATATAGTTCAGCGGCTGCGTAATAGTAATGATTAGTCTAGTGTGATCGAATCAAGCTTATTAATTGTTTGTTTTCAGGAGATTTTGCCAAACCCCGGTGCCATGTCAGACGGGCTTTATCCGGGTAACCCATTTCGCGCTGCGTTTCACCCAAATAAACAAAAATGATGGGATCATCGTCGATCTCTGCGGCTCGCTCTAAATAGGAGAGCGCAGTAGGCAAACGACCCAGTTGCTTTTGCAGCCAGCCATAATCGGCAAGTGCACGCGAATCATCAGGATAAAGATCCACCGCACGCTGCAAATACAATAGTGCTTCGTCATACTTGGCCTGGTCAACAAATGCCTTAGCAATTTCGACCAGACTAGCCTGATGCTCTTCATCTATCAACAGCACATGTTCTAAATCTCGATAATAAGCCGCATTATCGCCCATATCACGTGCCAATAAAGCTCTTGCATATAATAACTCTGCGTGACGTCTTGGCGGGCCGTCAAAATAGCTGGTGTAAAGATCGTAGGCGTCGCGATGACGGTTAGCAGAGACTAAAATGCTGCCCTCAAGTAATAGTAAGTCGGTAAAATGACCAACAGGGTTTTGCTCTTGCATTTTTTTGACCGTAGTCAACGCGGCATCAAAACGCCCGGATTTTGCCAATAACTGCGCGGCCCGTTTTTGGCCATCGAAGAAAAATTGACTAGGCCCAATTGCGGCATACCAAGAAATCGCCTTTTCGGGCTTTCCATTGATCTCATCGATCTTGCCTAGCATAAGCTTGGCCTCTTCGCCACGCGAGCCACGAACAACCAGCTCGAGATAATAACGCCAGGCTGCATCATAATCTTCAAGCCGGTAGGCCATTTTGGCTAAGGCGTAAATATAATCTTCGTTAGCACTATTGGCTTCTGCTAATTTCAAATACTGGCCGTAGCTTTCCAACGGGTGACCATAGGTATCTAATAAGCGAGCATAGTAACTACGCACATTTTCCTGATCAGGATGATCGACAAGGTGTTGATAAAGATATTTCAGTGCCTCATCAGCTCGGTTTAAAAACTGTAGCGACGTAGCATACTGCATGACCGCAGGACTAAAGTCAGGTTGAATCTGCAAAGCCCAACGACTAGAGCTCAAAGCAAGCTCATGCAACCGAAAACGCATCGCTAAGTCTGCAAGAGCAAAATGGGCGTAAACGTTGTGCTTGTGACGCTCTACCAAACCTTGCATTAGCTTGATTGAGATCAAATTCGAAGGATCTCTAAACAGTAATGGTAACAATGGCAAAAACCCGTTATAGCCATCAGCAACGCTAAGTTGGCGTAGGCGCTCAAGCTCATCGATCGCTGGCTCGACTTCAGCCAGGCGAGAATATGCGCGTATACGAAACTCGATTGATACCGGGTTGGCGTTATCAATGCGCGACCAGAGTTTGCCTGCGGCTAGTGCATTGGCTTTATCGTCTGCGAGCAACGCGGAACGCATGGCATATTCTGCAATTGAAACATTGGGCCGCACTTGTGCTGCGCTTAAAAAATGCGTTGCGGCCAGATCATATTTCTCACTTTCAAAAGCGATAAAACCAACCAGCAAGTTATAAGTTAAGTCTGAAGATGCTGGCCGTACTGGCGCACGGTCTTCGGCGTATGTAGTGACAGAACCTAAAGAAAACAATAGAACGAGCAGCATACAACGCGCAATATGCAACAAATTGGATAGCCGTATTTTATGCATGCCGCCTCCTGCCTTAAAAGAGGTGCAGTTTTACCGCACTAGTCTAATTGGTAGCGCTCGGTAATCGCCTGCAACAACTCGCTCTGAGGATTTGAAAGCAATCCTTGTGCCCAAACACGCTGAGCGGCCGTCTTATCACCTTGGTGCCATAGTATTTCACCATAGTGGCTCGCCAGTATCTCATCATCCGGTCGCAATTTTGACAAAGGTTCCAGGTATTCTTGCGCCTCGTGATAACGTGTCTTCTCAGCCAGCGCCAAACCCAGCGCCAGTTGATAATCCTCATATTCAGGATCATCGGCTAATAATCGCCTAACTTCAGTTTCAAAATACTCAAAATTGCCGCTATCCTTGGCTAATATAGCTCTTGCTAGCAATATTTCTTGATCGTCAGGAGTCTCTTCTAAGGCATCATCATATAAGCGTTCTGCCGTTTGCACTTGACCAGCATTTTGCAGAATTTTACCTTCCAGCACAGTCAGCTCACTGCCGACACCGACATAGTTGTAATCACGGAGAGTGCGTATTTGCTCTCTTGCTTGCTCCACCTCACCATTATCAGCAAGTAATAGCGCCCGATGTTTCCCGGCTTCTATGAAAAACTGGCTTTCAGGAACCTGTGCATACCAGTCTATGGCAGCATCAATATCTCCTTGTTTTTCAGAGATTTCGCCGAGGTAATACCAAGCTTGCGGCAGTTCTGGGTTTAACGTGGTCAGCTGCTGATAAACGCCCACTGCCTCTTCATAGCGCTTTTGCTGATAAAGCAAATCACCGAGCGAGAGATAATCCTCCTCGTCATCGGATTGCTGATCTACCACTATTTGATACTGGCGGATCGATTCGTCGATATCACCAGAAAATCGTAATGCTCGCGCATAGTGCACACGCAAGGAATGCTGGTCATATTTCTTGAGTGCAGATTTTAAATAAGACAGCGCTTCCTCTTCTCGTTCTAAAGCCAGCAATATATCTGCTTTAAAACGAATTGACCGCGCCGAGTCTGCGTCCATTTCCAACGCCCGATCTATGGTCTTAAGGGATTCTGGTAATAGGTTTGCCCGCGCCTGCATATACGCCAAACCGTAAATCGCAGCAGGGGTTTGCTCATGGCCTACGACTAGTTTCTCCATCAGCGTTACCGCTAAACGACGGTTACGCTCTCTTTGTAAATACGGCACGACACTATCGAAGCCCTGATCCACGCCACCGAGATACGACCGCCGGACCCTGTCCAACTGCACAACAGCCTCATCTAAGTCACCTATATCGCTATATACACGCGCCAAAAACTCCGCAGCGCGCAAATCTTCAGGGGCTAGTCGCGACCAGAACCGTCCAGCCTCTCGCAACAATACTTTGTCATCTGCGCGCGCCGCAGCACGGGCTGCATTTTCTGCAGACTCGGCATCGTCGCTTAATTTAGCCAGTTCCAGGTAATAGCCTGCAGCTTCAGAATATTGTCCGTTCTGATAAGCGATATTCGCAGACAATAACAATTCAGCGAGCTCGGCCTCACTTGCATCATTTTCCGCACTTGCCGCGATAGGTGAAAAGAAAAAAATAAGCGCACAAAACACAAAATACGAACAATAGCGCGCCATTTTCATCATTTCTCCCAAAGTTGGTCCGTTATTATAGTTCAAGCCTACCTGAGGATAGACTATACCTGGGTAGTTGGGTTCAGTTTATGCGCACAAATCACTTGAAAAGACCTAATTTTGCTATAATTTGCTGTTAATATTTTTGTGCCTGCCTAGTTGGAAACATCTTGACACCATTAATCGCCATAGGAATCAACCACAAGACAGCGCCGCTCGAGGTTCGTGAGCGCGTTGCTTTTGCGCCTGAGCGAATGATGGATGCCCTGCGAGAATTAACCGGAAAAACCGCAGCGCGTGAAGCCACTATTCTTTCTACTTGCAACCGCACCGAATTACTCTGCTCAGCCAAACCCGATGACAGCGACTCTATTTTGCAATGGTTTCGTGATTATCATGGTTTAAGCAAAGAAGAAATCGACCCCTATATCTACATATTTCCAGAACAAAATGCCGTACGCCATTTGATGCGCGTTGCCAGCGGCCTAGATTCCATGGTGCTAGGTGAACCACAAATTCTAGGGCAAGTTAAAGACGCCTATAGCCATGCCAAAGAGGCGGGGACGGCTGGGCGATTACTCAATGGTGTTTATCAGCATGTTTTTTCCGTGGCAAAACAGGTACGCACCGACACTGCTATTGGTTCCAGTCCGGTATCGGTTGCTTTCGCTGCCGTCAGTCTAGCCAAACAAATTTTTAGCGACTTTAGCAAACATACTGCGTTACTTATTGGTGCCGGTGAAACCATCGAACTCACCGCGAGACATTTAAAAGAAGCCGGCATGGGCGAATTGATCATCGCAAACAGAACAGTAGAACGCGCCCAAAAACTCGCCCATGAAGTTTACGGTAAAGCGATTACGCTAGCTGAAATGCCGGACCACTTGCATTGTGCTGATATCGTTATTTCATCAACGGCAAGCCAACTCCCCATTCTCGGTAAAGGCGCAGTGGAACGCGCGCTTAAACAACGCAAACGCAAACCCATACTCATGGTAGATATCGCAGTACCTCGTGATATCGAACCTGAAGTCAACAATCTTGACGATATCTACTTATATAGCGTGGATGATCTGCAAGAAATTATTAACGAGGGCTTGCGCTCTCGTCAGCAAGCAGCAGAACAGGCGGAAGAAATCATCGACGTGCAAGTCGCCCATTTTAATGGCTGGCTGCAATCTCTGGATGCTGGCTTAACGATTGGCACTTATCGTCAAAGCGCCGAACAACTGCGCGACCAAGAACTGGAAAAAGCGATATCCTTACTGAAGCGCGGCGTTAACGCCGAAGATATTATTCAGCGTTTCGCCTATAACCTCACCAATAAATTGATTCATCAACCTAGCTCTCAGATGAAAAAAGCCAGTTACGAAGGACGCACCCATGTTCTCGAAGTAGCGCGCGAATTACTTGGCATTAAAGACCAAGACAACTAACACCAACGGAACACAACGTGAAAGCCAGCATTATTGCCAAGCTAGAGAATATTGGCGAACGCCTAGAAGAACTTAGCGCGCTACTCGCCGACCCCGAAACCTTTAGCGATCAAAATAAATTTCGTTCCTTATCGCAAGAACATCATAAATTGGAACCCGTGGTGAAATGCTTTAATGATTATCAGAGCACCTTGGAAGACATTGAAAGCGCCAACGAAATGATGGGCGATAGCGATCCTGATGTGCGAGAAATGGCCAAAGAAGAGCTTAATGAAGGCGAAACAAAAAAAGAAGCATTAGAACAAGAACTACAAATACTTTTACTGCCCACCGACCCGCATGATGATAGCAATATCTTTCTTGAAGTACGCGCCGGCACCGGTGGTGATGAGGCAGCTATTTTCGCCGGTGATTTATTCCGCATGTATTCACGCTATGCGGAAAATAAAGGCTGGCAAATTGAGGTTATTAGTAATAGCCCTGGTGAACACGGCGGTTATAAAGAAATAATCGCTCGCTTAGTTGGCCAAGGTGCGTATTCAAAACTAAAATTTGAGTCCGGCGGTCATCGCGTACAACGCGTGCCCGAGACCGAATCACAAGGCCGCATTCATACCTCGGCTTGCACCGTCGCTGTGATGCCAGAAGCCGATGAAATCGAAGAAATTGAGATTAACCCGGCTGACCTTAAAGTCGACACCTATCGCGCCTCGGGTGCTGGTGGCCAGCACGTCAACAAAACCGACTCGGCGATACGCTTAACACATATCCCCACTGGTGTTGTCGTCGAATGCCAGGATGAGCGCTCGCAACATAAAAACCGCGCACGCGCTATGTCAGTATTAAAAGCGAGACTGCTTGCTGCAGAAGAAGAGAAAAAAGCACAAGAAGAATCCGACACACGACGACAACTCGTCGGTAGTGGTGACCGCTCTGGCCGTATCCGTACTTATAACTTTCCGCAAGGCCGTGTCACGGACCATCGTATCAACCTCACCTTGTATAAACTCGAAGACATGATGCAAGGCAATGTCGACATGGTTGTTGATGAGCTAATCAAAGAACACCAAGCCGATCAGCTCGCTGCCATGGCCGATGAGGTATGACCCACTTAGCCAATTACTTGGCGATTGCAGTTAAACAATTAGATCATTCAGACAGTCCGCAGCTCGATGCTGAGTGTTTGCTTGCGCACGCCTTAGAATTAAGCCGTACGCAGTTAATTACCCACAGCGATAAACTCCTTAGCGAAGAAGAACAACAACACTGTGAAACACTCATCAAACGCCGTCAACAAGGCGAACCCATTGCCTACATTGTCGGCAAACGCGAATTCTGGTCACTACAATTGTTTGTTAATGAGCACACCTTAATTCCGCGCCCAGAAACCGAACTCCTTGTTGAGCTCGCACTAGAACAAATTCCACAAGAACAAACATGGCGTATTGCTGATTTAGGTACGGGCACTGGCGCCATTGCTTTAGCTATTGCTAAGGAGCGACCACAATGCGCTATCGACGCTACTGATGTCTCGAAAAAAGCCTTACTGATTGCCGAACGTAATGCCAAACACAATAATGTTAACAATGTGCACTTCCATCATAGCGATTGGTTTCAAAACCTAAACTCCAATCACTACAATATGGTCATCAGCAACCCACCCTATGTCGCACCTGATGACCCACATTTAAAACAAGGTGATTTACGCTTTGAGCCCGAATCAGCACTAAGCGCTGGCGACGAAGGCTATGCCGATTTATTTCATATCGCCGAACAAGCACGGCCCTTTTTAAAACCTGAAGGCTATTTATTGTGCGAACATGGTTTTGAGCAACAAAAACGCTTATACGAACAACTGATAAAACTTGGCTACAAAGAAGTCACTGGGCATAATGACTATGCACAACAACCACGCGCAGTGAGCGCACAATGGATAAACAAAATATGACAAACGCCATTATTCTGCCTCGCCCAATGGTCAACGACTTACTGCATGAAGCGCAGCTTGCAGGTACGGGACCCGCCCAAGGTATTATCACTACAAAGAATAACGAGATTTGTAATCACTACCCCATTACCGGAGGCAGTGATAAGAATGACGTACAAAAGACTCTAGCAGAAATAAGTTCTGATGGTGAAAACGTTTTAGCCATCTATAGCTCTAATTCTGGCGCTACGCACAAACTGCTAACTGAAACTATTAACAATAATGAAGTCAGCCAGTTTGTTATTTCTCAAGACATTAAAGGCGTACTGCAACTCGACAGTGACAAAGCGCAAAACACTGATATCGAACTGACTATTCGCCGCCCTGACCCAGTTGTTTAGATTGTAGCCTGGAGGTAACGCAGTGAAGTCCGGGGAAATTTACAAAATAGCCCCGGATTACATTTCATTCCATCCGGGCTACAAAATAGTACCACTGAAGCGACCGCAGTCACCGCCATGTCAAAACTGCTTATCGGTCACTAAAGCATCGGCACCAGACTACTACCGAATCTAGAAGAAACCCGCGTGCGATCGTCGAGAAAACCGAACGATTAGCTATCTCGCAAGGCAATCAGTAGACATAGGCGGCACCTGAGCGTGACGCACTATTATCGCTCTGATCACCACCGACTCCCGTAGCGTTACTAGACTCATCATCCGCACCCACGGC
>CAZTYM010000047.1:0-14739 GCA_964617475.1 uncultured Thiotrichales bacterium | reverse complement strand
TAGCTACCTTTTTCTTGGCAACTTTTTTCTTAGCGGTTTTTCTCTTCGCTGTCTTCTTCTTCGCTACTTTTTTCTTCGCTGTCTTTTTCTTTGTTACTCTTTTCTTCGCTACTTTTTTCTTCGCCGTTTTCTTCTTGGCAGTAACGCGACGTTTAGTTACTGCTCTCTTTTTCGTTACAGCTTTCTTCTTCGCTGCAACGCGTTTCTTAGCACTAGCTTTCTTTTTAACTGCCATCTCAATTCCTCCAAGTGGTCCGTTCGGCGTTAAGTATAATCATCTTGACAAACATTGCCAATTTTTTTAACACCAAACACTTCTTAAAGTTAACAAACCAAGCTTAGCTTGTTGCTAGCACTGGTTTAATTCCAGCTTGTTTATCGACACTTTATTAGGTGAGTTGAGCTTTGTTAGGAAAAAATACATGGTTTTAGTTCATTTTTTATAAGAAAAACGATGCTATGAATTACAACATTGCATTAATAACATCCCATTGTTCTTCTGTTACTGGCATTATTGATAAACGGTTACCTTTTCTTACTAGCGGTATATCAGCAATGTTTTCACACTGTTTTAACTCTACTAAAGAGATAGTGCGTTTAAATTTCTTAACAAACTTCACATCAACTAAGAACCAACGTGGCTTATCCGGATCACTTTTAGGGTCATAATGCTTATCTTTGTTTATCAAATGCGGTAAAGCCTGCATAAGGTTTACTCGCTACCTTTGCGATACCGACTATACCTGGCACATCACTTTAGAATAATAGAAAGATACCTTATCACCCACCTGCATTTGATCATGCATCATATTTCTTGCCTGATGCACTTACACCATCCCAAGGTTCAGTTTTATTAAGTCTATTTTTAGGTCATCAATACTAAATTCGTAGGTTCCGACTTCGTTAACTTAGAAAATATATTCATTTTGATCTGTAATACAGGCATCCAAAGATACATCCCAGGCTTGTTTTGCACCTAAATGACATTGCTGAAACTGAAATGCGATGCCGATAAGAAAAGGCTTACGCCAAGTAGTTCTATTAAGACGAAAATTAAAACACCGATCATAATAACCACCGCCCATGCCTAAGCGCTGACCTGATTTATCAAACGCAACCAAGGGCATTAGCACTAAATCGAGCTGGTTTGCTGAAACTAGCGATGCACGATCAACTTTTGGTTCACTTATACCAAATACATTGGTTTGCTCAAGATTATCGGCGTGATATAGAGCAAAACGCATAGGCTTATTTTTGTTTTTAGGTAATACAGGAAGAAAACACTGCTTATTATTGTGGTATGCATGCAACAACAACGGCGAAAGATCCACTTCACCGTCAAACGCGGAATAAAACGCTACTCGCTTCGCGGATCTATAACGGCGATTCGTCAATACTTTTACTAACGTTTCGTTAGTTTTTGTTTCGCGCTCATTAACAGATAACGATTTACGTATTTTTCGGAGCTTACGTCTTATTTGCGAACGTGATGTCGTCATAGTAGTAATTTGATTCAGCGCACTTTCCACAGTCGCCGTCAGAGGCCACGTTCTTGAACCATGGGTTCAAGTGGGTGGCTAAGTGAACATATCAGGCTTTCCGTCTAGCGGACGTGCACAACAACGCACACGAAGCCTCCCGGGTATGTGCTTATAGCTCAAGAGGATTGTCAGCCAATCACGCACGCCGCAGAAAGTGCTGAGCTATTTTATGCTTTTTATGTATATAACAACAATACGAATAAAAAAACCTGTGTTATGAGACTTGTATAGATGCAACTTTGACATTAAGTGCGTTAAACAGACGCCTTACTAAATAGTTTTTTTATAAAAGGTACTAAAACAATCAGAATGGAAATAATTTAAGTATCAGCCATTGGTATTCGAATACCAAACGGAGCATATAGCGCATATTGCATTAAAACGGTTAACACATAACCTAGAAAAACACTAAATAATGCCTCCAACGCGCTCATGCGTCGACTTTGTCGTTGCGCTGAGATGTTTACCTCGCTCAAATAGAAAAAACACGAAAAATTATTTTCTATTGAGATAGACCATCGCTTTTGAGGGGCAAAACCAGGCATCATTATAAATATATTGATTAAATTTCCATTTGCCGTGCTTCCGTCACAGCTTTTTCAATTTTCTGCTGAAGTCCTAATAGTTGCTTAGGCAAAACTGCATTCACCTCACCATTTTGCTCATCACTAGCCAACAATTCATGAGCAATATTAATGGCTGCCATTATTGCTATGCGTTCAGTGCCAATAACCTTGCCGGAGTCACGTATTTCAGCCATTTTTCGATTAACACATCGGGCAGCCGAAACTAATGCTTCACTTTCTTCCTCCGGGCAGGAAAATCGGTATTCTTTATCAAGAATCTGCACAGCAACTGAAACTCTGTCGTTAGCCACTATACTAGCTCCATTTTTTTAAGCCGCCCGATTAATATCTCTAGACGCTGAGCCACATGGTTGTTTCTGCTTAACAACTGGTTATTCTCATCCAGCAAAGCTGCGTACTCGTGACGCAAATTGACATTTTCAGCTTTCAGCTGTTCACAAGTTTCGATAAGCTCACCCACCCAAAACTCAAAACGAGAAAGATCACCGACTTCTTGTTGTTGTGTGGAATCAGTCATAATGCACCTCCAGAATATAGAGCCACTATAAATCGGCCTTAAATAGTGGTCAACGCTATTGTGTTGCTCACTACTAGACCTTAGATCAGGTACAATTCATGCAATGCGTATTTAACTTGCTCACCATTTAAGAGCGCATTTCTGCGCCAGAACCCCTAAATAAAACCAATGTACAATTACGACGACACTCAAAAACTATTAAGTGACATAGATGCCAATGTTTCGTGCGCAGAAGCACATGGAATTTTATGCGGCGCGCTCAGCCTTAATCCAAAAAGCAATGATTGCGAGTGGCTGGGCATTGAAGAACAAGCTCACAAAAACGTCTATGAGCAGCTTATCTCCAAAGAGGAGACCGCTGAGTCGTTTGATTCTACCCAGGAATACGCTTTGTCTCAGCTGTCTAAATTACATCGTCAAACTAGAGAGCAATTAGCCGATAATAATTATGAATTTACTCCTATCCTGCCAACCGACAACCAGCCTATCCGAATACGTACTCATGCGCTGTCTGAATGGTGCCTAGGATTCCTCTTTGGCTTAAGCGTAAGCGGACTTAAATCACTAGACTCTTTATCTGAAGCTTGCCAGGAAGTCATCGGGGACTTCAGCGCTATTGCTCAAATGTCCGAGCAGATGGAAGAAGGCGAAGACGAAGAAGCTGCTTATATGGAACTGGTAGAATATCTACGGGTCGGTACATTTACATTAGTGGACGCATTGAGTACGAGTACTGAAAGCGAAATCCTACATTAGATAAGTACTATGAATAACGAATACGAGAAACGCAGAGCTCGCTTGTTGCGCCAAATGGGCGCAAACAGCATGGCAATACTACCTACCGCAGCGGAAAAAATTCGTAACCGCGACGTCCATTACCCATTTCGCCCTGATAGTGATTTTTACTACATGACGGGCTTTAGCGAACCTGATGCGGTGATGGTGTTATTGCGTGAGAAATCCAAATCACGCTTTATTCTTTTTTGTCGTCAACGCGATCGTCTACGCGAGATATGGGATGGTCATCGTTTTGGTCCAGAAGGCGCTATTGAGGAATTTGGCGCTGACGAAGCCTACGAAATAGACCAATTGCACGAAAAAATAGGCGAATGGATGAGCAGTGTTGATCAAATCTATTATACACTGGGCCAAAACCTCGAATTCGACCAAGTATTAACCCAGCGGGCTGAGTTACTACGTAATCAATCTCGCAGCGGCGTTAATGAGCCTTCCCAGTTCATATCTTTGTCTCAGGTGATTCATCAATTGCGCTTGGTAAAATCTGCTAGCGAAATAAAACTAATGCAAACCGCGGCCAGTATTTCAGCCGAAGCGCATATACAAGCCATGCAAGGCTGCCAACCTGATATGAATGAATACGAAATCGACGCCGAGCTGATCCATTGCTTTATGAAACATGGTAGTCGTTCAGCTGCCTACCCTTCTATTGTCGCTGGTGGCAAAAACGCCTGTATCTTGCATTACATTGAGAACAACCAACCGCTCAATAACGGTGATTTATTATTGATTGATGCCGGTGCCGAATACGAAAACTACGCTTCTGATATCACCAGAACCTTTCCTGTTAATGGCAAATTCAGTAAAGAACAACGTGCACTTTATGATGTGGTTCTAGAAGCACAATTAGCCGCAATCAAAAAAGTAAAACCCGGTGCCAGTTATAACGCCCATCATGATGCAGCGGTAAGGGTTTTGACAAAAGGTCTGATCAAACTTGGTTTATTAAAAGGTGACTACAAGCAGCTTATAAAAGATGGTGCATATAAAGAGTTTTACATGCATCGCACGGGACATTGGTTGGGTATGGATGTTCACGACGTTGGTGCCTATAAACAAGGTGCACAATGGATAAAATTACGCCCCGGCATGGTATTAACCGTAGAACCTGGCCTATACGTATCACCTGATTGCCGAAAAGTTGCTAAGCGTTGGCGTGGTATAGGTATACGCATAGAAGACGATGTCGTCGTTACTCGTAATGGCAATAAAATACTCAGTGCTGCCGCACCAAAACACGCCGACAATATAGAAGCGATTATGCAGGCTGCTTAATGCCAAATAGCACAGATCATCAATATGATTATGACGTCATAATTATCGGCGGCGGCTTAGTCGGCGCCGGCTTAGCTTGTGCTATAGGTAATCTTAAACACTCAAATGGTAAACTACTACGCATCGCTATTATCGAAGCTATACCATTTCGTGATCCGGCACAACCAAGCTATGACGACAGAAATATTGCGCTATCGCAAGCCAGCCATAGAATATTTACTACATTGGGTTTGTGGTCAGACATTAGCCAAGCAGCCACGCCTATTGAATCCATTTATGTCAGCAATCACGGACACTTCGGCGCTGCTAGACTCTACGCTAAAGATTTCAAGGTTGATGCATTAGGTTATGTCGCGCAAACACGCGCGATTGGCGAGGCCTTCAAATCAAAACTCAGTACCTTTGATAATATTGAGTTAATTTGCCCCGCCAGCATCACTCATCTTACCACTGATGACAATAGTGCGATCGTTACTATAAACCAAAATAATCAAGATAAGACTTTACGTTGTTCACTGGCCGTTGGAGCTGATGGCGCCAAGTCTAAAACACGAGAGTTGCTTGGTATTAGAGCAAATGGACACGACCATGGCCAGACTGCCATCGTCGCCAATGTGACCCCAGAAAAGCCTCATCAAAACGCAGCTTATGAGCGTTTTACCGATAGCGGACCGCTAGCCTTACTGCCCATAAGCGAGCAACGCTGTGCATTAGTCTATACCGTATGGCATGATGAAGTAGAGGAAATAGTAAACCTTTCTGACCAAGCATTTATCGAACGTTTATCGCAACGTTTTGGTGATCGCTTAGGGTGTTTCTTAAAAGTTGGTAAGCGGGTCTCTTATCCTCTAGCACTCAATCGTGCTGAGAAGACGATTACCGATCGCGCTCTACTTATTGGCAATGCCGCAAACAGTTTACACCCCGTTGCTGGTCAGGGCTTTAACCTAGGCGTTCGAGATATTGCTGTGCTGGCCGAAACCATTAGCGATGCATTAGCTAAACAGCGAGACATAGGTGAGCAACAGAGTCTGACGCATTTTCAACAATGGCGCAAAGGCGACCAACAACGCATCATCGGCTTTACCGAAGGTTTAGTCAGCGTATTTAGTAATCCACTAGACTCGGTAAAACTTATGCGCAATATGGCACTAGTCGGCGTAGACCTACTCCCACCTATTAAAAAACTGTTGGCTCGCCAAACCATGGGTATTGCCGGTAAACAACCGCGCTTGGCGCGCGGCATTAGCTTAGTGTAAAACTATGCAAACCGATTACGATATTGTCATTGTTGGCGCTAATATCGTGGGTGCAACACTCGCTTGTTGTCTCGCTGATAGCGGGCTTAAATTATTAGTTATTGATGCTTATCAGGCTGATGAAAACTGGCCCAATATTGATTTTGGCGATGACTATGACTTACGCGTTTCCGCCCTAACCAACACTTCTAGTCAGTTATTAGAAAAACTCGGCGTATGGCCAAGTTTAAGCCAAAAAAAATTGAGTCCATTTCGTGCGCTACACGTTTGGAACGAAGATCAAAACAAGAAACTCACATTTGATAGCGCTGATTTAGGCGACGCTTATCTCGGCCATATAATAGAAAACCGTCGCATACAACAAGCGCTACACCAAGCATTAGCGTATCGACGTTCTGTTGAGATAAAACTGGCTACGGCGTTAGCCGAATTAAAAGTAGAACAAGATCATGCTCTTATAAAGACTCAAAAAGGTGATGGCTTTACCGCAAAGCTAGTTGTCGGTGCTGATGGTGCTAATTCAAAGGTAAAACAGTTTAGCGCTATTCAAACTAGCGGCTGGACATATCAGCAGCAAGGTATCGTAGCAAACGTTAAAACAGAAAAACCTCATCAAAGTTGCGGCTGGCAGCGCTTCTTGGAAACCGGGCCATTAGCTTTTTTACCCTTGGAAGATGGCCGATCAAGTATTGTCTGGTCAGCTAAAGATGATTATGCCAATCAGTTATTAGCAATGGATAAGAAAGATTTCGAAGCCGAAATCACCGAGGCATTTCAAAATGAACTCGGCCACGTTACGCTAGATAGCGAACTCGCTGCCTTTCCACTCAAAGCCCAACATGCGCATGACTATATCGATCATCGTATTGCTTTAGTTGGCGACGCCGCGCATAGCATTCACCCCTTAGCTGGGCAAGGCGTTAATCTCGGTTTATTAGACGCGGCTTGCTTAGCAGAAAAAATCGATGCGGCCATAGAAAACAAACGCGACATCGGTCGTGAACATACACTAAAGAAATATCAACGTGCGCGCAAAACCAGCAACCTCGCCATGCTCGCGGCAACAGACGGCCTTAACAAGCTGTTTAGCAACAACAACGACCTACTCAACTGGCTGAGAAACACCGGTTTCGCTGCTACAAACACCCTACCTCAAGCGACTTCAGTATTCGCCAGACTAGCGTCAGCAAGAACTGCGTTTTAGGCCACTCTGGGTACAATTAGATACATTTCAAGTCTTGAGGCATTTAATGATAATCATTATCATTAAGAGCAGTTAAACACTATATACTATTGTAGGAGTAAACATAGATGCTTTGTATTAAGCGATCATTATTGCTGTTTTTGTCATTAATTTCGCTATTTTTCAGTCACTTAGCGATTTCTGACGATAAATTGACCGTTTATTCTGGGCGCAGCGACAAATTCGTCATCCCTGTTGTAGAAGCCTTTACCGCCAAAACCGGCATAGAGGTGCTGCTGCACAATGCGAAATCAACAGCCTTGTTAAACAAGCTGGCGCTTGAAGGTAAGCGCACGCAAGCAGATTTATTCTTAAGTAATGACGCTGGCAATCTACAAGTAGGTGCAGACAAAAGTTTATTTGAACCTTTACCAGCAGAACTCAGTGAACATATTCCCGAGCAATATCGAGCAACCGATAATAGCTGGATTGGCTTATCCAGCCGCATGCGTGTACTGGTTGCCAACACAGAAGCCAATCCGTCAGCAACATCTGTCTTTGATTTAGCCGACCCTAAATTTAAAAATCACCTCGCTATTACTCATAGTGCTAACGGGAGTTATATTGCTGGTGCCACGGTATATATGCTCGCTTCCGGCGAAGATAAAACCAAGAAATGGTTAGAAGGCATGAAAGCCAATGTGAATGGCAAGGTGTTTAATAAACACAGCAAAGTAGTAAAAGCAGTTGCTGATGGCAAAGCCGATATCGGTTTGGTTAATCACTATTATATTTATCGCCACTTAGCGGCAGATCCTGATGCACCGATCAAAATCATATTACCCGATCAAAGCGATGATAGTATGGGTGTTGCCGAAAATGTCGCTGGTATTGCGATAAGCAAATATAGTAAGAATAAAGATGCAGCAAAACAATTTATCGCGTTTCTTGTGTCTGAAGAAGGGCAAAAAATCTTTGCTGAAGTGAATCGTGAATACCCAGTACGGCCAGGGGTTGTGGCTGCAGCAGAAGTACCCGAAGCTGGCAGTTTTAAAGTTTCTAAAGTTGCTATGTACCAGTTAGGGGCTGAGCGTAATCGTACTTTAGATTTAATTGAATCAGTTGGTATGCCTTAAACCAAAAGAGTTATGCATTCGGTTGCCCGCCCTTTAGCGGCTAGCGCCAGCGTCGTTGCGCTGCTAGCCGCCATCCCTTTGCTTTTTGTTGTTTTCAAAAGTAGCGAATTAGCTGTTAGCAAATGGGGTTTGCTTTGGCAAAATCGTGTTCCTGAACTTCTCGCCAATACGCTATCTTTAAGTTCTTTAGTCGCAATCGGTTGCCTACTACTTGGGGTTAGCGCTGCATGGTTAGTTGCTAGGCGTGACTTTAAAGGCCGCCGAGTCGTCAGCTGGTTGCTGATTTTACCTTTGGCTATCCCTACCTATGTTTTTGCCCATATTTATACCGTCTTAACTGCCGATGAAGGCTGGATAGGTCAAATATGGCTAGCGTTATTCGGTAGCTCGTTAGATATTTATAACATTTGGGGAACGGCGTTTGTTTTAACACTTGCGGGTTTTTCTTATGTTTTTTTATTAGTACGCGTAGCCTTCTTAGATGCCAATCAAAGCTTAGAAGAAGCCGCTCGCATTCAAGGTGCTAAACCTTTTTCCGTGTTTTGGCACGTTAGCTTACCTTTGATTAGACCTGCCATGGCCGCAGCCATCGCATTGGTAGTGCTGCATACACTGTCGGATTTTGGCGCAGTAAGCATGCTTCGTTTTCAAACCTTTACACTGAGTATTTATTTACAAATGAGTGGTCGATTAGATTACGAGGCAGCAGCAGGTTTAAGTTTAGTATTGGTCGGACTAAGCCTGACCTTTATGATACTTGAGCGTTTCTTTCGTCGTCGCGCGCGCTATTTCGGCAATGCACAATCACGTCACATTGCCTTAAGACAAGCGAATACTAAAGAATTAGTCATTATCTGGATTTGGCTAGGCCTGATATGCTTATTCGCATTCTTATTGCCAATGCTGTGGATGTTGCAATGGAGTATTGAGGCCGTTAGTAGCAATGCTATCGACCAACGCTTTTGGGGTTATACCTTCAACTCAGTCTTAGTCGGCGCACTGGCTGCATCTGTAGCGATTATTATCGCTTTACCCATCGGGTTGTTTCACACTCGTGTTAAATCGTGGTTGAGTAGCACTTGCTTGCATATTTCCAGCGTTGGTTTTGTGTTGCCTGGGCCGGTGGTTGCACTTGGCATTATTAGTTTTGCTCTATTCGCCATACCCGCACTTTATGGCGGACTCATGCTTTTGGTTTTGGCACTTGTCATCCGCTTTTTGCCTTTAGCCGTGCAATCTCAAGAAGCAGCCATGCAACAATTGACACCCTCTGTCGAACAAGCCGGCCGTGTACTCGGCGCTGGGCCAATTGAAAACTTACGTCGAGTTATCTTACCGATGATTCGTGGCGGTATGGCCAGCGCCTGGGTATTAGTCTTTATCGATGCCATTAAAGAGTTGCCAGCTACCTTATTATTGCGGCCTGTCGGTTTTGATACTCTACCTGTACGCATTTGGATTGAAGCCAGCGAGGAAATGTTAGAACTCGCCGCACCCGCCGCATTGATTATCGTTATCGCCACCTTACCGGCTATTTGGCTGATGGCACGTAACAGCTTTAGTCAGCAATCTGGTAATCAGCACTCTTAATAGCGTTCTTAGCCGCTTAGCAAACTTGGATTTTCCTAGTGAGCTAGGTAGAATTCGTCACTCAACACGTCTCTTTTGCGGGAGAGCTTTTGCACTGATTATGTGCAAAACACCGAAGGCGCAAACCGTCCGTAAACGCTCAGGTACCCGAACCGCTGAAGATGTTGACTCTGGAGAGAAGTCATTGCGAATGGCTCGCCGAAGGGGCTAAAGCTCTCAGGTACACAGGACAGAGGGACAGCCGCGACGCTGCGGAAAACCTGTCTTTATATAAACTGTGGGCCTTATGAAACAAACATCATTACATCCCGAACACTTAAAGCTCGACGCCAAAATGGTTGATTTTGGCGGCTGGCACATGCCAATCAATTACGGCTCTCAAATCGAAGAGCATCACCAAGTGCGTAACGACGCTGGAATGTTTGACGTTTCCCATATGACGGTTGTCGATTTACACGGTGATCAAGTCCGTGATTTTTTAAAACATCTGCTTACCAACAACGTCGATAAGCTGAAGGCCCCAGGTAAAGCTTTATACACGTGCATGCTGAATAACGACGGCGGCATTATCGACGACCTGATCGTTTATTACATGAATGATAGCTGGTATCGCATGGTAGTTAACGCGGCTACTCGCGATAAGGATCTAGCTTGGATAAATGAACAAGCCACCAACTTCGCAGTCGAAGTGACCGAACGTGACGATTTATCGATGATCGCCGTCCAAGGCCCAACTGCCAGAGATAAAGCCGATAGCGTACTAGGTGAGTCTGCGGCTGCGAAAACCAAGGCTTTAAAGCCTTTTGTCGCCGTAGAGCATGATGATACGTTTATTGCACGTACTGGTTACACCGGCGAAGATGGCTATGAAATCATGCTGCCCAACGAGAAAGCCTGCGAATTTTGGCAAGGCTTATTAGAGTCTGGCGTTAAAGCCTGCGGCCTGGGAGCACGCGACACCTTGCGCCTAGAAGCCGGTATGAATTTGTATGGTAGCGATATGGACGAATCCACCACACCTCTAGAATCCGGTTTAGCCTGGGTGGTCGCCTTTGAACCACAAGAAAGAAACTTTATTGGTCGTCGAATCTTAGAAACACAACGTGATAAAAATGAACACGATATCTTTATAGGTCTAGTGATGACTCAACGCGGCGTACTACGTAACCATCAACAAGTCATGGTTAGCGGCGAAGCCATTGGCGAAATCACCAGTGGTAGTTTTTCACCGACACTAGGACATTCTGTTGCCTTAGCTAGAATCAAGCCTGGCAATAAAGAAAACTTGGAAGTAGACATGAGAGGCAAAGCTGTTGCAGTAAACAAGGTTAACCCACCTTTTGTTCGTCATGGCAAATCATGCCTTGTTTAAAAACTAATCTTGGGAGGTATAGAAATGAGTGATGTACCAACACAAATGAAATACACCAAAAGCCATGAGTGGGTAGAAACCCTGGAAGACGGCACGGTACGCATTGGTATTACTGACCACGCACAAGATTTGCTCGGCGATATGGTGTTTGTCGAACTACCGGAAGTTGGTGACGAGGTCACTGCTGGTGAAGAATGTGCTGTGGTTGAATCTGTTAAAGCCGCATCAGATGTTTATAGCCCGTTGACGGGTGAAATCACTGCAGTCAATGAAGACATTACCGATGCACCAGAAACCGTTAATCAAAGCCCTTATGAAAAAGGTTGGTTATTCGAACTAAAGCCCAGTGCTGAAACCGAATATGATGACCTACTTGGGGCTGACGACTATAACGAACTCGCCGAAAACGATAGCCACTAATTGTAAAGAAATATTATGCCTTTTATTCCTCATACCGAGTCCGAAACTAAAGCTATGTTAGACGCTGTCGGCGTCGATAGCATCGAGCAACTATTCGACGAAATACCTGCCGAGTTACGCGTAGATAAACTTGAAGCCGTACCCAGTGCATTAAGCGAGATGGAAATCAGCCGTTTGATGATGGAACGTTCAGAACAAGATGCTAACTTGCAATGCTTCACAGGTGCTGGTAGCTACGAGCATCATATTCCCGCAGCAGTATGGGAAATTACAACCCGCGGCGAGTTTTATAGCGCTTATACACCTTATCAAGCAGAAGCTAGCCAGGGTACTTTGCAATTGCTTTATGAATACCAAACCATGATGGCCGAAATCATGGCGATGGATGTTTCTAATGCATCACTTTACGACGGTGGCTCTGCTTTAGCCGAGGCTGTGCTTATGGCTATTCGAAGCCAAAAGAAAAAATCAGCGAAACGTGTCTTAATGCCGCGCAGTGTTAACCCTAATTACCGTCGCACAGTACAGTCTATTGTTTCCAGTCAGAGTATCGAATTAATAGAACTCGACTACGATAAAAAAACAGGCCAAACAATCATCGAAGATAGTGTGACAGCTGATCAGGATATTAGCGCTTTAATCATTCCACAACCTAACTTTTTTGGTGTGATTGAAGATATCGATACTTTAACAAATTGGGCGCATGAAAATAATATTCTGGTTATCGCCGTGGTTAATCCTATTGCTATGCAATTACTTAAAGCACCTGGTAATTGGGGTAATAACGGTGCCGATATCGTTTGCGGAGAAGGTCAACCATTAGGTATACCCATGTCTTCTGGTGGACCATACTTTGGCTTTATGTGTTGTAAAGATAAATTTGTTAGACAAATGCCTGGCCGTATTATTGGCCGCACAGTTGATGTTGAAGGCAAGCAAGGTTTCAGTTTGACTTTACAAGCACGCGAACAGCATATTCGCCGTTCTAAAGCGACATCGAATATCTGTACCAACCAAGGCCTGATGGTCACTGCAGCAACCATACACATGTCTTTGCTTGGCGCTGACGGCTTAGCCCGTGTGGCGGCAGCCAGCCATAATAATACGCAGTCATTAGTATCTCAGGTTTCTGCAATTGATGGCGTAGCGCAAGCATTTAATAGTGTGCATTTTCACGAAGCTGTGCTGCGACTCAATCGCCCCGCTGAAATAGTGCTAAATGAACTTACTCAACACGGAATATTGGCAGGCTTTAACCTCAGTAACGATTATCCCGAGCTGGGTGATGCCATTCTTATCTGCGCCACAGAAACAAAAACGGATGCAGACCTCAAACATTACGCACAGGCGCTTAACCAAGTTATGCAGCAATACGCTGCCGCCAGTAACGACGCTTAAGGTATTCACATGTTAATTTTTGAACATAGCGTTGAATCACGACGCAACCCAAGTCAATCGCCAGCGCAAGCTGCTGAAGTTACCACCATACCAAAGGAGCTGTTGCGCCAGACAGCACCGAACTTACCTGCTGTATCTGAAATGCAGACGGTTCGCCATTACACTCAGCTGTCGCAAAAAAACTTTTCTATCGACACACAGTTTTATCCTTTGGGCTCATGCACAATGAAATACAACCCGAGAGCATGTAACAAACTCGCTATGCTACCGGGTTTATTGCGCAAACACCCACTAACACCGGACGAACACAACCAAGGCACCTTGGCTTGCTTCTACGAATTGCAAGAAATATTGAAAGACGTGACAGGCATGCAGGAGGTTTCGCTTTCACCTATGGCAGGTGCACAGGGTGAGTTTGCTGGCGTGGCAATGATCCGTGCTTATCATGATGCGCGTAACGACGATGCACGTTCTGAGATCTTGGTACCCGATGCAGCCCACGGTACCAACCCAGCCACAGCTGTTATGTGCGGTTATAAAGCGAGAGAAATCCCGACCGACGAAAATGGCGATGTTGATCTCGAGTCATTGAAGCAAGCCGTTGGCCCGCAAACCGCTGGCATTATGTTAACCAACCCATCCACCTTAGGTGTGTTTGAACGCAAGATTGCCGAAATCGCCGCAATCATCCACGATGTCGGTGGCTTGTTATATTACGACGGCGCTAACCTAAATGCGATCTTAGGTAAGGTACGCCCCGGAGACATGGGTTTTGACGTCATTCATATGAATTTACATAAAACCTTTTCTACACCACACGGTGGTGGTGGCCCAGGTGCTGGTCCAGTTGGCGTTAGCGAACGTTTAATACCTTACTTACCCGTGCCGATGATTGAATACGATGGCAAATCCTATCGTGTTATCACAGAAAAAGATCGACCTAATACTATTGGTCGACTATCCGCGCATATGGGAAATGCCGGGGTATTACTACGAGCCTATATATACGCACGCTTATTAGGTGCTGAGGGCATGGTGCGTGTTGCCGAATACGCCACGCTCAATGCCAACTACATGATGAAACAATTAGCTGAGCAAGGCTTTGAAATGGCCTACCCTAATCGTCGCGCCACGCATGAATTTATTCTCACGCTAAAAAAACAAGCAAAAGAGCTCGGCGTTACTGCTATGGATTTTGC
The DNA here is from genome assembly GCA_964617475.1 of uncultured Thiotrichales bacterium. Lineage (GTDB taxonomy): Bacteria > Pseudomonadota > Gammaproteobacteria. The sequence continues at coordinate 464 of CAZTYM010000047.1, read as the reverse complement.
CAAACGTTTACTCGATTATGGCTTTCACGCGCCGACCACATACTTTCCCTTGTTAGTGCCAGAGTGTTTTTTGATTGAACCCACAGAAACTGAAAGCAAACAAGAATTAGATAATTTTATTGCAGCCATGGCATCAATTCTTAACGAATCTGAGCGCGATGCAGAGATGGTTAAGGCATCTCCGCATACATTGCCGGTGCGCAGACTGGATGATGTTCGGGCCGCACGGCAGTTAGATCTTGTATGGAAAAAATCCGCTTAACGATTGAGCACCTGCGGATAGTTTTTTTCGAAGTCTTGTTCAGACAACGGTTTGCTAAAATAGTATCCTTGCATAGAATCACAGCCATGCTCCAATAGAAAAAGTTGTTGCTCTTTTTCTTCGATTCCTTCACCAACCACTTTAAGTTTTAGCGCTTTAGCCATAGCAATTATCGCTATGACTAAGGCATCGGCTCGATCTG
>CAZTYM010000046.1:0-15570 GCA_964617475.1 uncultured Thiotrichales bacterium | reverse complement strand
ACGTGAAGGTGGCCGCACCGTTGGCGCCGGCGTCGTCGCAAAAATTGTTGAGTAGTGGAATAAGCGAGATAGGTGTTAGGGGTTTAGGACAGGCGATAGGCCAGTAGTTCAATTGGTAGAGCGTCGGTCTCCAAAACCGAAAGTTGGGGGTTCGAGTCCCTCCTGGCCTGCCACTGTTCGAGCTAACCTTTAAAAGATAACCGGTAAAATTATTGATGGCAGATAAGATTAAATTGGTAATAGCGGTTGCTATTATCTTGGCTGCGGTAGCTGCGTACTATATTTATTCTGATGTCTCAACTTTGTTCCGGTTTATTGGGATGATTGTTGCGGTAATTGTCGCTGCGGTTGTGGCTTCGCAAACCGAGCCAGGGCGTGTTGCTCTGGCTTATGTTGGTGATGCGCGCACAGAGGTGCGTAAAGTAGTATGGCCTACACGAAAAGAGACCTTTCAAACCACTCTAATCGTATTAGCTATGGTAATCGTTGTGGCAATTGGCTTATTTTTAATTGATTCATTTTTATCATGGGCAGTCAAATTTTTGATTGTTCCAGGAGCGTAAAGCGTGTCTAAACGTTGGTATGTGGTACATGCCTATTCCGGATTTGAGCAACAAGTCGTGCGTTCTTTGAAAGAGCGTATTGCCTATGCCGGAATGGAAGAGTCTTTTGGTGAGATACTTGTTCCTACCGAAGAAGTTGTTGAGATGCGCGGCGGTCAAAAAAGAAAAAGTGATCGCAAATTTTTTCCTGGTTATGTGCTTGTTCAGATGGAAATGGATGATGACACATGGCATTTGGTTAAAGATGTGCCAAAAGTAATGGGCTTTATAGGTGGTACCAGTGACAGGCCTACTCCGATTACTGATAAAGAAGCGGATAACATTCTACAGCGTGTGCAAGAAGGTGTTGAGCGTCCGCAGCCTAAGATTATGTTTGAGGTTGGAGAAGTGGTTCGGGTTATCGACGGTCCATTTGCTGACTTCAACGGTGTAGTTGAAGAAGTGAATTATGAAAAGAGCAAGCTGCGTACCGCAGTCTTGATCTTTGGTCGTTCTACCCCGGTTGAGCTTGACTTCGGTCAGGTTGAAAAAGGGTAGTTTATAAGTCGAAGGCCTGGCCTTCGTCACGGGGAGCCGAAAGGCGTTTGTACCCACTAAAAGAGGAATTAGCTCATGGCTAAGAAAATTGAGGCCTACATTAAGTTGCAGGTCAAGGCCGGTCAGGCCAATCCAAGTCCACCAGTTGGTCCAGCATTGGGTCAGCACGGTGTCAATATTATGGAATTTTGTAAGGCTTTTAATGCTCAAACTCAGAGCATGGAGCCAGGCTTGCCCATTCCCGTTGTTATTACTGTTTACAGTGATCGAAGTTTTACTTATGTCACTAAGACTCCGCCTGCATCAATTTTGTTGAAAAAGGCAGCGGGCATTAGTTCAGGTAGTAAAACGCCTCATACCGATAAAGTCGGTAAAGTGACGCGTGAGCAGCTTGAAGAAATTGCCAAGGCCAAAGAGCCTGATTTAACTGCCGCCGATTTGGACGCAGCAGTGCGTACCATCGCGGGTAGTGCACGCAGTATGGGTATTACAACGGAGGGCGTTGAGTAATGGCTAAATTAACTAAACGCGCTCAAGCGATTGCGGAAAAAGTAGATGCCGATAAGCGTTATGCCATCGATGAAGCACTAGAAACGTTGAAAGAGTTGTCGAAAGTTAAATTTGATGAGTCTGTCGATGTTAGCGTCAATCTTGGCATTGACCCACGTAAATCTGATCAGGTGGTTCGTGGTGCAACAGTTCTACCTAAGGGTACGGGTAAAACCGTAAAGGTTGCTGTATTTACACAGGGCGCTAATGCTGACGCAGCAAAAGAAGCCGGTGCTGATATTGTCGGCTTTGAAGATCTTGCTGACCAAGTTAAAAAAGGTGACTTTGATTTTGATGTAGTGATTGCAACGCCAGATGCCATGCGTATCGTCGGTCAGCTCGGTCAAATCCTCGGTCCACGCGGCTTAATGCCTAACCCTAAAGTAGGTACGGTAACACCTAATGTTGCTGACGCAGTGAAAAATGCTAAAGCCGGTCAGGTTCGTTATCGTGCTGATAAGGCCGGTATCATTCATTCGACAATAGGTCGGGTGAGCTTTGATGTTGCAGCATTGAAAGAAAATTTGGACGCATTGATTGCAGATTTGCTTAAGGCTAAACCTGCTTCAGCAAAAGGCGTCTATATGAAGAAAGTGACGGTATCTTCAACTATGGGGCCGGGCCTTGCGGTTGATACCTCTACACTTTCTATTTGATAGTTTATAAGGAGAGCCAAAAATCTACTGCGCTTATAAATACGGCGTTAAAAAATTGTCTGAAATGCTCATTTATTATCATATAAATTGCGCTTTCGACCAATTTTTCGCCTTGTCTTTACTGCGCTCGTAACGGTTTTAAGTTCTCCTTAATAAATGCTTCGGTTGGTGGATTGCTAGCCCAAGCATTTGGTTTTTTTAAGTTTGGTGGGCATCGGCTTAGGCCGGTACCCGTCCAAGACCGCAGGTGCTCAGATTGGCTAGCTATGATGAGTTTAATTGAACTTTGTTTGGCCTGCGTAGACGGTGAAATGCCCTAACAGGATTATCCTGCTAACGGCCACCGTAAAAGGGGCGAGCTTCGGCTCGCATGGTTAGGCAACCAAGTTTGTTTAATTGGTTGTTAGGCGTAGGAGGTAAATTTGTTAACTCTACAAGACAAGAAAGCTATCGTCGCCGAAGTTAGCGATGTAGCGTCTAATGCGCAGTCAGCAATAGCAGCGGAGTATCGCGGCCTTACGGTCGACGAGATGACTCAGTTACGTGCTCAAGCTCGCGCAAATGGCGTTACTCTGCGTGTTGTTAAAAACACTTTGGCACGACGTGCGCTTGAAGACACCGATTATGCCTGTATGACGGAATCATTAGTCGGGCCTTTGCTCTATGCGTTTTCCAACGAGGAAGCGTCATCAGGTGCAAAAGTCATCAATGATTTTTCGAAAGAGCATGACAATCTTAAGGTTAAGGTCGTTGCGTTGGCTGGCAAACTATTGCAGCCAGAAGACATTAAAGCGTTGGCAAGCATGCCGTCTCGTGATGAGGCTATTGCGATGTTGATGGCGGTAATGAAAGCACCGATCGAGAAATTTGTTCGTACTGCTAACGAGCCTGTGGCGAAATTTGTTCGCACTGTGGCTGCGGTACGTGATTCAAAATCTGAATAAACCTAGATTGTTTGTTTTTTTAATCAGGCTATTACATTTTTATTTTTTAGGAGCTAAAAATGGCTGTTAGTAAAGAAGATATTTTAGAAGCAATTTCTAATATGACTGTTATCGAGATCGTTGATTTGATCTCTGAAATGGAAGAAAAGTTTGGTGTGTCTGCTGCCGCTGCGGTAGCTGCTGCGCCTGTTGCTGCTGCTGGTGGCGATGCCGGTGGTGCTGCTGCTGAGAAGAGCGAGTTTGACGTTGTTATGACTGATTTCGGTGGTAACAAAGTTGCTGTGATTAAAGCTGTTCGTGCCATTACAGGTCTTGGTCTTAAAGAAGCAAAAGGCATGGTTGAAGGTACACCATCAACAGTTAAAGAAGGTGTTGCTAAAGACGAAGCTGAAGACGTTAAGAAGCAGCTTGAAGAAGCTGGCGCTTCAGTAGAACTTAAATAAGCGTTGATTAAGGCTTATTTAGGTGACGCATTTGGGTCAGTGCCATTGGCACTGACCCTTTGTTGCGTCTTTTTGTTTTGCCTGTTAAATCAGGCAGTGTAATTTATTGCTGAGGGACACACATGGCCTACTCATTTACTGAGAAAAAGCGTATCCGCAAAAATTTTGGCAGACGTCCAGAAATTTTAGAGACTCCATATTTGCTAGAAACTCAAGTTGCTTCTTATCGCGAGTTTTTGCAAGTTGACGTGACAGAAGCGAAGCGCGTAGAGCAAGGCTTACACGCCGCGTTTGCGTCAGTGTTTCCTATTTCCAGTTATTCCGGTAATGCTGCGTTGGAATATGTCAGCTACGTATTAGGTAAGCCACCTTTTGACGTAAAAGAATGTCAAATGCGTGGTATGACTTACGCTGCGCCGCTACGTGTGACTTTGCGTTTGGTTATTTATGATAAAGAAGCTTCAGGTGATACACCTGTAGTTAAAGACATTAAAGAACAAGAAGTGTATATGGGTGAGTTACCACTCATGACTGAAAACGGTACTTTTGTTATTAATGGTACTGAGCGTGTTGTGGTTTCTCAGTTGCATCGCTCTCCTGGTGTGTTCTTTGAGCACGATAAAGGTAAGACTCATTCATCAGGTAAATTATTATTCTCTGCCCGTGTAATCCCTTACCGTGGTTCATGGTTGGATTTCGAGTTTGATCCCAATGATTCTGTTTTTGTTCGAATCGATCGTCGCCGTAAGCTGCCTGTTACTATCTTGCTGCGCGCTCTGGGTTATAACGCTGAAGAAGTGTTGGAGATGTTTTATGACACTAACGCTTTTAGTTTTACCAAAAATGGTATTGAGTTAGAGCTCATTACCGAGCGTTTGCGTGGTGAAACCCTAGAGTTTGATGTTAATGATAAGAAAGGCGAATTGATAGTAGAAGCAGGGCGCCGCATTACCGCGCGTCATGTTAAAGCAATGGACAAAGCGAATCTTAAATCGTTAGTCGTGCCAGAAGAGTATTTGATTGGTAAACGCATCGCGCGTGATTTGATCGATACAGAAACAGGCGAAGTGATTGCTAATGCTAATGACGAGCTGACTACAGAATTGCTCGCAGCGATTATCGAAGCAGGTGTTAAAACTCTAGAAACGCTATTCACCAATGATTTAGATCGTGGCCCGTATATTTCCGATACCTTAACAATCGATACTACGCGTAGCGATTTAGAAGCGCAGGTGGAAATTTATCGCATGATGCGACCAGGTGAGCCACCGACTAAAGAAGCCGCACAAGGTTTGTTTAATAATCTGTTCTTTAATGCGGAGCGCTATGATCTGTCCGCAGTTGGTCGCATGAAATTCAATAGCCGCGTCGGTCGTGAAGAGATCGAAGGCAAAGGTGTTCTTTCTAAAGAAGATATTATCGATGTGCTACGTGTTTTGATCGATATTAAAAACGGCAAAGGCGTTGTTGATGATATCGATCACTTAGGTAATCGTCGTGTTCGTCGTGTTGGTGAAATGGTTGAAAACCAATTCCGTATTGGCTTGGTGCGTGTCGAGCGTGCGGTACGTGAACGTTTGAGCCTGGCCGAGTCTGAGGGGTTGATGCCACAAGACTTGATTAATGCTAAGCCTGTTTCTGCGGCAATTAAGGAATTCTTTGGTTCTAGTCAGTTGTCACAGTTTATGGATCAAAACAACCCTCTATCTGAAATCACGCATAAGCGCCGTGTTTCAGCATTGGGGCCGGGCGGTCTAACGCGTGAACGCGCCGGTTTCGAAGTACGTGACGTGCATCCAACTCATTATGGTCGTGTTTGTCCTATTGAGACACCTGAGGGACCAAACATTGGCCTGATTAACTCGCTTGCTGTTTACGCCCGTACTAATAAATATGGTTTTTTGGAAACACCCTATCGACGCGTAGAGAACGGTAAAGCGACTAATCAAATCGATTATCTGTCTGCGATTGAAGAAGGTCATTATGTTATTGCTCAGGCTAATGCGTCTTTAGATGGAAAAGGCAAATTTACTGATGAGCTAGTTTCTTGCCGCTATCAAAATGAATTTTCATTATCGCCAGTGGATCGCATTCAGTACATGGATGTGTCGCCACGTCAGATTGTGTCTGTTGCAGCGTCTTTGGTGCCTTTCTTAGAGCATGATGATGCTAACCGCGCCTTGATGGGCTCAAATATGCAACGCCAGGCAGTGCCCACTTTGCGTTCTGAAAAGCCATTAGTCGGTACTGGTATGGAGCGCGCCGTAGCAATCGATTCTGGTACATCAGTGGTCGCTGTTCGTGGTGGTGTAGTCGATTCTGTTGATGCAGGGCGTGTTGTTGTCCGTGTCAACGATGACGAAGCGCTTGCTGGTGAACCTGGTGTTGATATTTATAACCTAACGAAATATACCCGCTCTAACCAAAATACATGTATCAACCAACGTCCTCTGGTCAGCATTGGTGATGAGATTGAGCGTGGCGATGTCTTGGCTGATGGTTCATCTGCCGATATGGGTGAATTGGCGCTTGGGCAGAATATGCTTGTCGCCTTTATGCCGTGGAATGGTTATAACTTTGAGGATTCCATTCTTATATCAGAACGCGTAGTACAAGAAGACCGCTTTACTACTATTCATATCGAAGAGTTAACCTGTGTATCGCGTGACACCAAGTTAGGGCCTGAGGAAATTACACCTGATATTCCAAATGTTGGTGAAGCAGCTCTAGCGAAACTCGACGAATCTGGTGTGGTTTATATCGGTGCGGAAGTGAGTCCGGGTGATATCTTGGTGGGTAAGGTGACACCGAAGAGCGAAACACCTTTAACACCTGAAGAAAAATTGTTACGCGCCATTTTTGGTGAAAAAGCTTCTGATGTAAAAGACACTTCGCTGCGCGTACCGTCAGGTATGAATGGTACGGTGATTGATGTTCAGGTCTTTACCCGTGATGGCGTAGAAAAAGACAAACGTGCGCTTCAAATCGAAGAAGAGCAATTAGATAGTATTCGCAAAGACTTACAAGATCAATATCGTATTGTTGAAGACGATACTTATGCTCGTGTTGAGAAATTGCTTGTTGGTAAAGTCGCTGATGGTGGCCCTAAAGGTCTTAAGGCTGGTGCGAAAATCACGGCTAGCTATCTTGAAGAGTTGGCACGTGATAAATGGTTCGATGTTCGCCTTAAGAACGACGAAGCCAACACACAGCTTGAACAACTAAGCCAGCAGTTGAAAGATCAGCGTAAAGCGCTTGATGATAAGTTTGAGGAAAAACGCGGCAAGCTGATGGCGGGTGATGATTTGGCGCCGGGCGTGCTAAAAATGGTTAAGGTTTACTTAGCTGTTAAGCGTCGTATTCAGCCAGGTGACAAGATGGCTGGTCGTCACGGTAATAAGGGTGTGATCTCAATGATCGTGCCGGTGGAAGATATGCCACATACCGAAGCTGGTGAGCCAGTGGACGTGTGTTTGAATCCACTTGGTGTGCCTTCTCGTATGAACGTGGGTCAGGTGCTAGAAACTCACTTGGGTTGGGCTGCAAAGGGCCTGGGTCGCAAGATTGGCCGCATGTTGGATGCTCAGGCGACTATTGCCGAAACACGTAAATTCTTAGAACAAGTCTATGACCACGGTGAGCGTAAGCACGGTTTATCTGAGCTAAGCGATACTGAAATCATGAATATGGCTAAGAACCTGCGCGGTGGTGTGCCAATGGCGACGCCTGTGTTCGATGGTGCTAGTGAAGCTGATGTGCGTGAAATGCTAGCGTTGGCTGATTTACCTGAGTCTGGGCAGGCCGTGTTGTTTGATGGTCGTACCGGCGAGCAGTTAGATCGACCCGTAACCGTTGGGTATATGTATATGCTCAAACTCAACCATTTGGTTGATGACAAGATGCATGCGCGCTCAACGGGTCCATATAGCCTGGTTACTCAGCAGCCATTAGGTGGTAAGGCGCAGTTCGGTGGTCAGCGCTTTGGGGAGATGGAGGTCTGGGCGCTAGAAGCTTACGGTGCTTCTTACACCTTGCAGGAAATGTTGACCGTGAAATCCGATGATGTTGATGGCCGTACTAAGATGTATAAAAACATCGTCGATGGAAATCATAAAATCGAAGCCGGTATGCCGGAGTCTTTCAATGTGTTGGTGAAAGAAATCCGCTCACTGGGTATCGATATTGATCTTGAGTGATAATGTAATGACGCAAACTAATAACAGTTATTTATTATTTGGCGCTCAGCAGGAGAGACGATCTTGAAAGACATAGTCAATCTTTGGAAACGTAGTGGTGATGATCTTGATGAATTCGATTTTATTCGAATTGGCTTGGCATCACCTGAGAAAATTCGCTCATGGTCGTTTGGTGAGGTTAAAAAGCCAGAAACCATTAATTATCGTACCTTTAAGCCTGAGCGCGATGGTCTTTTCTGTGCCAAGATTTTCGGTCCGATCAAAGACTATGAATGTCTTTGTGGCAAATACAAACGCTTAAAGCACCGTGGTGTTATCTGCGAGAAGTGTGGTGTTGAAGTCACGCTAACCAAAGTGCGTCGTGAGCGTATGGCACATATCGATCTTGCCAGCCCTGTTGCGCACATCTGGTTCTTGAAATCTTTACCATCTCGTATGGGTTTATTGCTTGATATGACCTTGCGTGATATCGAGCGTGTGTTGTACTTCGAAGCTTATGTGGTAATTGATCCAGGTGTTACTCAGCTTGAAGCGGGTCAACTGCTTTCAGAGGAAGCTTATCTCGATGCCATCGAAGAATACGGTGATGAATTTGATGCGCGTATGGGTGCAGAAGCTGTTCATGATTTGATTACGCAAATTGATATCAATGCTGAAATTGAGCAATTGCGTGAAGATATGAGCAATACTAACTCAGAGACTAAGATTAAGAAATTAACTAAGCGTCTTAAGTTACTCGAGGCTTTTGTTCTTTCTGAGAACAAGCCAGAGTGGATGATTCTGAAAGTATTGCCTGTGTTGCCACCAGAGCTACGTCCGTTAGTGCCGTTGGATGGCGGTCGCTTTGCCACGTCAGATTTGAACGATTTGTATCGTCGTGTTATTAACCGTAATAACCGTTTGCGTCGCCTCTTAGACCTTAATGCGCCAGACATCATAGTTCGCAACGAAAAACGTATGTTGCAGGAATCTGTTGATGCCTTGTTGGATAACGGTCGTCGTGGTCGCGCTATTACGGGTTCTAACAAACGTCCATTGAAATCTTTGGCTGACATGATCAAAGGTAAGCAAGGTCGCTTCCGCCAAAACTTATTGGGTAAACGTGTCGACTATTCAGGTCGTTCAGTGATTGTGGTTGGTCCAACGCTGAAACTACATCAATGTGGTTTGCCTAAGAAAATGGCTTTAGAGCTGTTTAAGCCATTTATCTTTTCTAAGTTAGAGCGTCGTGGTCTTGCTACTACTATTAAAGCAGCGAAGAAATTAGTCGAGCGCGAAGGACCGGAAGTTTGGGATATTCTCGAAGAAGTGATTCGCGAGCACCCGGTCATGTTGAATCGCGCGCCAACGCTTCACCGTTTGGGTATCCAGGCGTTTGAACCCGTGTTGATTGAGGGTAAAGCGATTCAGTTGCACCCACTGGTCTGTACTGCGTTTAATGCTGACTTTGATGGTGACCAAATGGCGGTTCACGTGCCGCTATCTTTAGAAGCACAGCTTGAAGCACGTGCCTTGATGATGGCGACTAATAATGTCTTATCACCTGCTAATGGTGAGCCGATCATTGTTCCGACCCAGGACGTGGTGTTGGGTTTGTACTACATGACCCGTGAGCGTATCAATGCTAAAGGCGAGGGCAGAGCCTTTGCCGATATCGCTGAAGTGCAACGTGCTTACCAAGCTGGTGTTGTCGCGCTGCATGCACGTATTAAAGTTCGTATTAACGAAGTTGAACAAATGGATGATGGCGAGCGCGTAGCACGCGAACGCCGCGTAGATACAACGGTTGGTCGCGCCTTGTTGTTTGAAATTGTTCCTGATGGCCTGCCATTTGAAGTGATTAACCGCGACATGAATAAGCGTGCCATTTCTAACCTGGTGAACGTTTCCTACCGTCGTTTAGGTTTGAAAGACTGTGTGATCTTTGCTGACCGTTTAATGTACATGGGCTTTAAGCAAGCCACGCGTGCCGGTGTTTCAATCGGTGTTGATGACATGGTTATTCCTGACGAGAAAGCACCTATTCTGGAAAAGGCTGAGACCGCGGTTAAAGAGATCGAAAGTCAGTATGTCTCAGGTCTTGTGACCAATGGTGAGCGTTACAATAAGGTGGTTGATATCTGGTCGCATACTAACGACGAAATCGCCAACGCGATGATGAGTCAGCTTGATAGTGAGGAAGTAGAGAACGCCAAAGGCGAGAAAGTGAAACAGCCTTCGTTCAACTCGATCTTTATGATGGCTGACTCAGGTGCTCGTGGTAGTCAGGCGCAGATTCGTCAGCTTGCTGGTATGCGTGGTTTGATGGCAAAACCGGATGGTTCGATTATTGAAACACCGATTACTGCGAACTTTAAAGAAGGTCTAAACGTTCTTCAATACTTTATTTCTACTCACGGTGCTCGTAAAGGTCTAGCTGACACAGCGCTGAAAACCGCTAACTCAGGTTATCTAACTCGTCGCTTGGTCGACGTGGCGCAAGACTTAGTAGTCACTGAGGCTGATTGTGGTACCACAGACGGATTAGTTATGCAGCCATTGATTGAAGGTGGTGACGTGGTTGAGCCGTTGCGTGAGCGCGTGCTGGGTCGTGTTGTGGCCGAAGACGTACCAATGCCAGGTAAGGAAGGCGAGATTGCAGTCGAAGCGGGTACCTTACTTGATGAGCTTTGGGTGGAGCGCCTCGAGCAAATGAGTGTTGACCAAGTTAAGGTGCGTTCGCCAATTACTTGTGAATCACGCCAGGGTGTGTGTGCGGCCTGTTATGGTCGTGATCTGGCACGTGGTCACCGGGTTAATAACGGCGAGTCTGTTGGTGTTATCGCTGCGCAAAGTATCGGTGAGCCAGGTACGCAGTTGACCATGCGTACCTTCCATATTGGTGGTGCTGCTTCTCGTTCGGCCGCAGCGGATAGTGTGGAAGTGAAATCGGCCGGAACGCTACGTTTACAAAACGTTAAATTCGTTTCCCATGCTAGTGGTAACAGCGTGGCTGTTTCACGTTCAGGTGAATTGACCTTGGTTGATAATCTGGGTCGTGAGCGTGAGCGCTATAAAATCCCATACGGTGCAGTCTTGTCAGTTAAAGATGGCGATAGTGTTGATGCTGGTCAGGTGGTCGCGACCTGGGATCCGCATACTCACCCGGTTATTTCGGAAGTGTCTGGTCAAGCTAAGTTTATCGATTTCATCGAGGATGTGACGGTTCAGACGCAAGTGGATGATGTTACCGGGCTTTCAAGCATTGTCGCGATTGATCCTAAGGCGCGTGCTGGTGCAACAGGTAGTAAGGATGTACGTCCTATAGTTAAGTTGCTTGATGATAATGGCGACGAGCTCTGTATCCCGGGTACTGAGATTGCGGCGCAATATCCGCTGCCGCCAGGTGCCATTGTTAACCTGAGTAATGGTGACAAAATTGGCGTAGGTGATGTTATTGCCCGTCTGCCGCAAGAATCGTCGAAAACTCGTGATATTACCGGTGGTCTGCCACGTGTTGCTGATCTGTTTGAGGCGCGTAAGCCGAAAGATCCTTCTATTCTTGCTGAAATTACAGGTACTGTGTCGTTTGGTAAGGAAACCAAGGGTAAGCAGCGTTTGGTAATCACTGGCCCTGACGGCGAACACTACGAAGAGCTGATTCCGAAATGGCGTCAGGTCAATGTGTTCGAGGGTGAGCATGTAGAGAAAGGTGAGACCATTGCTGACGGACCGCCGAATCCACACGACATTTTACGTTTGTTGGGTGTAACCGCGCTGTCAAACTACATCACCAACGAAGTGCAGGATGTTTACCGCTTGCAAGGGGTGAAAATCAACGATAAACATATTGAAGTCATCGTACGTCAGATGCTGCGTAAGTCTGAAATTACTGGTGGTGGTGATACTCGCTTCCTCAAAGGTGAACAACTTGATCGTGGCCGTATTTTGGAAGAAAACGATCGAGTGGTAGCTGAAGATAAATTACCAGCGACCCATGTTCCTATTTTGCTGGGTATTACCAAGGCATCGTTGGCGACTGAATCGTTCATTTCAGCGGCTTCTTTCCAGGAGACTACGCGAGTTCTGACTGAGGCTGCTGTTAATGGTAAGGCAGATGATTTACGTGGTCTTAAGGAAAACGTGATTGTGGGCCGATTGATTCCTGCTGGAACCGGTTTGGCTTATCATGAAAATCGCCGTAATGCCAAATCGAATGATATGGGAGCAGCTGAAGAAATTTCAGCCAGTGCAGATGAGCTTGAAGCAGCCCTTAAGGAAGAGCTTAACGCTGCTACTGACGCTTAAAACGTCAAAATTAAGGCGCGCAAGTCTCTTTACTATTCAAGAGCTTGCGCGCTTTTTCCTCTTTTCCCCTGGGAATGGTGCGGATTCGACGATCAGTAATTAAAATTTTAGAGATATGTGTTAAAAACCTTGACACATTTAGGGCACATCTCTAGAATTCGTCGGCTATCGCGGGCCCCGATCAGGCAAGACCCGCGGCAATAATGTTTTGAATTCCTAAATGACCCATTGGCGTAACGCCAATGGGTCATTTTCATGGTTCTTTAGAAATCGGAGATGTGCCTCAATGGCAACAATTAATCAGCTGGTGCGCAAGCCACGTAAGCGCCAGAAAGTAAAGAGTAATGTTCCTGCGTTGCAGGCTTGTCCACAGCGTCGCGGCGTTTGTACTCGTGTCTACACGACAACCCCTAAGAAGCCAAACTCGGCTTTGCGCAAGGTCGCTCGCGTGCGCCTAACTAACGGTTTCGAAGTAACCAGCTATATCGGTGGTGAAGGCCATAACCTGCAAGAGCACAGCGTTGTGCTGATTCGTGGCGGTCGCGTGAAGGATTTGCCTGGTGTGCGTTATCACACGGTTCGCGGTAGCTTGGATACCTCTGGTGTGGCTGATCGCCGCCAAGGTCGTTCGAAGTACGGTACTAAGCGCCCCAAAGGTTAATACCCACAGGGCTAAATAACCAAATAGATAGAAGTAGTTAATTGCTATGCCTAGAAGAAGAGTAGTCGCAAAAAGAGAAATATTGCCGGATCCAAAATACGGTAATACAACACTTGCTAAATTCATCAATGTTGTGATGAAAAGCGGCAAAAAGTCTGTTGCCGAGAGAATTGTTTATGGTGCGCTAGATGAGTTAGCAGAGCGAGGCAAAGGTGACGCATTAGAGTTGTTTGACAACGCCTTAGATAATATTCGCCCTGTTGTTGAAGTGAAGTCTCGCCGTGTGGGTGGTGCGACTTATCAGGTGCCGGTTGAGGTGCGCGCAGATCGTCGTACCGCTTTAGCAATGCGTTGGTTGACTGAAGCAGCACGTAATCGCAGCGAGAAATCAATGGCGCTACGTTTAGCAGGAGAGCTGCAGGACGCGTCAGAAAATCGCGGCACAGCAGTGAAAAAACGTGAAGACACGCACCGCATGGCTGAAGCCAACAAAGCGTTCTCACATTTCCGTTTTTAATTATATAGGACTATACCCGTGGCACGTAAAACACCTATCGAGCGTTACCGCAATATCGGCATCATGGCGCATATCGATGCAGGTAAGACGACAACGACTGAGCGCGTTTTATTTTATACCGGTGTTTCTCACAAGATTGGTGAGGTACATGATGGTGCGGCGACTATGGACTGGATGGAACAAGAGCAGGAGCGTGGTATTACCATTACTTCTGCAGCGACCACGACATTTTGGCGTGGTATGGATCAGCAGTTTGATGAGCACCGCGTCAATATTATCGATACCCCAGGACACGTTGACTTCACTATTGAAGTAGAGCGTTCACTACGTGTGCTTGATGGTGCTTGCGCCGTATTCTGTGCGGTAAGTGGTGTTGAACCACAATCTGAAACTGTATGGCGTCAGGCTAATAAATACGGCGTGCCTCGTATTGCTTTTGTTAACAAGATGGACCGTGCTGGTGCGGACTTCTTGCGTGTTGTTGATCAAATTAAAACACGTCTAGGCGGTAATCCAGTGCCGATTCAGATTGCAATCGGCGCTGAAGACAACTTCCAAGGCGTGGTTGATCTGCTCGGTATGCGTGCGATCTACTGGAATGAAGAAGATCGTGGTATGACTTATGAAGCTAAAGATATCCCAGAAGATTTAGCTGACCTTGCCGACGAGTGGCGTGAAAAAATGGTTGAAGCTGCTGCTGAAGCCAATGAAGAGCTCATGGACAAATACCTAGAAGAGGGTGATTTGAGCCGTGAAGATATTGTTGCTGGTCTGCGTGCGCAAACATTGGCTAATGAGATCGTGCCAATGATGTGCGGATCTGCCTTTAAGAATAAAGGTGTGCAAGCCATGTTGGATGCAGTGATTGAGTTCATGCCTGCGCCAACTGATGTTCCAGCAATTAAGGGTATTCTGGATGATAAAGACGAGTCAGAAGGTGAGCGTCACTCAAACGATGATGAGCCGTTTGCTGCTTTGGCATTTAAGATTGCTACTGACCCATATGTGGGTACGCTAACGTTTTTCCGTGTTTATTCTGGTGTATTGAATTCTGGCGATACCGTCTATAACCCGGTTAAGGGTAAGAAAGAGCGTGTTGGCCGTATTCTGCAAATGCACTCTAATTCTCGTGAAGAGATAAAAGAGGTTAGGGCGGGTGATATTGCTGCGGCGGTTGGTTTGAAACAGGTGACTACTGGTGACACCTTGTGTGACACCGATAAAGTTATCACGCTTGAGCGTATGGAGTTCCCAGAGCCTGTTATCTCTGTTGCTGTTGAACCAAAGACCAAGCCTGACCAGGAAAAAATGGGTGTTGCGCTGGGTAAATTGGCAGCAGAAGATCCGTCTTTCCGTGTTCATACCGACGATGAGTCTGGGCAGACCATTATCTCCGGCATGGGTGAGCTTCATCTGGATATTATTGTTGATCGTATGAAGCGCGAGTTCGGCGTTGAAGCCAACGTTGGTGCGCCGCAGGTTGCTTATCGCGAAACTATTCGTAAGTCTATCGAGCATGAAGCCAAGTTTGTTCGTCAGTCTGGTGGTCGTGGTCAATACGGTCACGTTCACTTACGTATCGAGCCCCAAGAGGCGGGTAAAGGTTACGAGTTTGTTAATGAAATCGTTGGTGGTGTTGTTCCGCGTGAATACATTCCTGCTGTAGATAAGGGCGTGCAAGAACAAATGGAAAACGGTGTGCTTGCTGGTTACCCCGTTGTTGATGTCAAGGTAACCTTATTTGATGGCTCGTACCATGATGTCGACTCTAACGAAATGGCATTCAAGATCGCTGGTTCTATGTGCTTTAAGCAAGGCGCGCTAAATGCAGGCGCTTCTCTGCTTGAGCCGATTATGAAAGTTGAAGTGGTAACACCTGAAGATTATATGGGTGACGTGGTTGGTGACCTTAACCGTCGTCGCGGCATGATTCAAGGTATGGATGACGGTCCATCAGGCAAGGTTGTTAATGCAGAAGTGCCGCTGTCAGAAATGTTTGGTTACGCCACAGACTTGCGCTCTGCAACGCAGGGTCGTGCAACCTACACCATGACTTTCGAGAAATATAATGAAGCGCCATCAAATATTGCTGATGCGCTCATTAAGAAGGCTTCCTAGTTTTTTTGTTTCATAACTAAATAATGTTGAAGAGGTAATAGTCGTGTCCAAGGAAAAATTTGAGCGTTCGAAGCCACATATCAATGTGGGAACGATTGG
>CAZTYM010000045.1:0-16153 GCA_964617475.1 uncultured Thiotrichales bacterium | reverse complement strand
GAAAACGGCTATACCAAGGAAGAAATGAAAATGGTCTGGGAAACTAAGAAAATCATGGAAGATGACGATATTCGTATTAATCCCACGACCGTTAGGGTGCCCGTCGTTAATGGACACTCTGAAGCGGTGCATATAGAAACACGTGAAAAAATTAGCGTGGAACAGACTAGAGAGCTGTTAGAAAATGCACCTGGGGTGGTAGTAATAGATGAACGTTGTGATGGTGGTTATCCAACCGCTGCTGTAGATGGGGCAGACAGTGATCCGGTTTACGTAGGCCGTATTCGTGAAGATATTTCACACGAGCATGGACTCAATCTTTGGGTGGTCGCTGATAATCTGCGTAAAGGCGCGGCACTTAACAGTGTTCAAATAGCAGAAATTTTGGTAAAAGACTATTTAAACTGATCCTGCTAAGCTGGCATGATCCAGTTTACCTTTACCAAATGCTGTACCGGGCCATGTAAACACGGCAATATAACCTCGCGTAAGCGAAATTGGGACACGCATGATTAGAAAACTAATAGTTTTAGTAGTTTTAGGGTTGTTATTCCATAGCGCCCATGTTCTTGCACTGGGGCTGGGTGACATAGAACTGAAGTCTGGTTTAAATCAACCTTTTGACGCTACTATTCAACTAACCGTACGTGACGAAAGTGAACTTGAAGGTTTGCGTATCGGCTTAGCATCAAATGCTGATTTTGAGCGTATTGGCGCAGTACGGTCACCTTTTCTCAATGAGTTAGAATTTAATATCGTTGTTCCTGATCGTGGCAAACCTTTTATAAAGGTAAGTTCAAATAACCCAATTCGCGAACCTTTCGTTGATTTTATTCTAGAAGCCAATTGGCCTGCTGGCCGATTGCTACGAGAGTACACTGTACTGCTCGATCCACCTACAATTACAACCGAGCGCGCGGCTCCGGTTCAGGCTCCGTCAACAAGTAGCGCTCCTCGTCCACAACAGGCACCCACTACTTCATCTCGCCAGCGAGTGGAAGAGTCATCTGAACCCGCGGGCATTATTCAACCAACGAATACGGCCAGTGGTAATTTTGCTGCGCCAGAAGAACTATTTTTTGGGCCTGTGAAATCTACAGATACGCTTTGGGATATTGCAGACTCAATGCGGCCGAGTGATGGCGTTTCTGTTCAGCAGATGATGATTGCATTACAAAAAGAAAATCCAAACGCATTTGCTGATAACAACATCAACAACCTTAAGCGTGGTGCTACCTTAAGTATAGAAGATGAATCTGTTATCACTGAATTGACACATCGAGAAGCAGTAAACGAGGCAGCACGCCAATATCAAGAATGGTTGGCTGCAAAAGAAGCAAGGCGTGCGGCGCGAGGAGAAGTAGCTGCACAAGAAGCCGCTACTACTGGTGAAGCATCGTCTACTGATACAGCTGAGGCCGAAAGCGCAGCAGGCGACAGCGCCACACCAGAAGGTGGCTTAAGACTGTTGGCTGACGAAGATATTCAGGAAGAGAACTTATCAGAGGGCGGTGTCGCTGATATCCAGGGCGATGGCGCCGAGATCGAAAAATTAAGAGAAGAACTCGAGCTAACCAATTTTGCGGCAGAATCAGCGCGCGAACAAAATGCAGAACTACGGGATCGATTGACGGAACTTGAAGAA
Source organism: uncultured Thiotrichales bacterium (assembly GCA_964617475.1). Classification (GTDB taxonomy): domain Bacteria; phylum Pseudomonadota; class Gammaproteobacteria. Next base: position 14,508 of record CAZTYM010000045.1, on the reverse strand, counting down.
CAAATTCAAGCGATGCAAAGAGCGATTCAGCTCAAGAATGATGATATTGCTCAGCTTCAACAAAAAATATTAGCTGATGCCGCAGCTACCGACAGCACTGATTCAGCAGACACTTCTGTACAGGATTCTGCTGCAGAAGAAAATGTTGATACATCGCCATTAATAGAGAATCAAACAGTAGAGATAGTTGAAGAATCGCTCTCAGAGGCAGTTGATGAAACCGCTCCTGATTCTGCCGAGGTGTCTACCCAAGTTCCTTCTAGTACCACAGAAGACGAGCAAACGGAATCAGCTGGTTCGCCAACATCTCAGCAAGAGCCGATTGCCACTGATATTGAGCAAGAAACGGATGCAGGTGCAACTGCCTCTACCATGGTTGATACCTTTGTTGCCAATGCCAAAGATATTGCCGTTACCGTAAAAGATACTGTTAGTGGCTTTGTGAGTAACATTACTACCGACTTTTCATTTGAATCAGTTAAGACTGCATTGCAGCCTGATAATATTTTAGCGCGATATCGTGAAGATCCGCTTATTTTTAGAATAGTAAGCGGTATTCTTGCGGTACTAATTATTCTCGGCATTGTTGTTAAACGTCGTCGTAGCGCTGCAGAAGAAGAGTTCGAAGAATTTGCGGCTCCTCATATGGAGGACGATGGCGTCGAAGAAGTCATTGAGGAAATTTCTGATGACGAATTTGGTATCGGAGTGTCTGAAGACGGAATTGCTGATGTATTAAGTGAAGCAGATGTTTATATTTCGTACGAACGCTATGACAAAGCGGAAACCATACTTAAGCATGGAATTGATAGTGAGCCAGACCGTCTTGATTATAAAGAGAAGCTATTAGAGGTTTACTATCACATGAAAGATGCAGCTTCATTTGTTGCTGCTACCGATTTTTATTATGCCGATCTCAGTGCAGATTCAGAAGTCTGGTCTAAGATTAATAATATGGGTGCTGAAATAGCACCTGATCATCATTTGTTTGGTCAATCTGTAGAACAAGCTGCTGAGTTTGAAGAGGCAGGTGCCGAGTTTGTTGAAAGTGATGAGCTTGAATTTTCTTCAGAAGATTATACAGACATTAATCTCGATATTGACGAAACTGTCTCTACTGAGCTGGATTCAGAAGTTGAAGCAGAGTTAGGGCTTGATGACGAAAACCTACTAGCTGATCTTGAAGATGACGCTTCCGATGCTGCTGAGGAAATGTATGACAAAGCATCTCAGGAGCTTGAGAGCGAACTGGCTGCATCAGGAATACCCACTGACAAGGCTGGCGATGAAATCGTAGATTTAGGTAGTGAAGAACTGCCAACTTTGAAACTCGACGCTACAGAGACTATCGACACGGATGATACGGTTGAAGATCATTCTTTGGTCGAGCGAGCGATGGATAATTTTAACGGTGAGTCCGACTGGAATGATAAATATGGCGCAACAAACACGGGTGAAGATGGCTTAGAGAGTATTGCTGAAAGTCCGCTTGATGATGTTGCCATTAACACAGAAGGTGATAATTTTGATGCGATGTCTTTCGAAGGCGTTGATGTCAATTCCACTAAACTCGATTTAGCTAAGGCTTATATTGATATGGGCGATCAAGAAGGGGCTCGCAGTATCCTTGAAGAGGTTGTTGAGGCCGGCAATGATGCTCAAAAATCGGAAGCCCAAGATCTGATTAATCAATTATGATTTGATTGTTCAGTCGTTATACGGCTGGGTCTTTCCATACGGGGTGGGTTAGTGCTAATGTCGTTTTAATGCACCCCATTATCCGTATTATTTGTCTGTTGTTACTGGCGGGATTTATTGCCAGTGGAAAACTTCATTTTGTCCTGGCTGCCGCGCTACTTCTAGCGAGTGTTTATTTAATCGCGAAACTGTCTGTTAGCCAATTTTGGCAGATGATGCTGCGGATGCGTTGGTTTTTGATTTCTATCATCGTGGTTTATTTCTGGTTTACTCCTGGTCGTGCATTTAGTCCGGAATTAGCAAATAACCTCTGGATTCCAAGTATTGATGGGGTTGAGCAAGGCTTGCTGAGAGTAGCGTGTCTAGCCTTGATTGTAGCTGCCGTCAGTGCTGTATTGCAGTCGACAACAAGAGACCAATTGGTCGCTGCTATTTTCTCTCTGGTTTCGTGGACGCGTTATATTCGCTTACAACCTGAGCGATTAGCAGTCCGTATCAGTCTCACCTTAGAGTACTTGTTCACTGTGCAAACAATGATTAGCGAAAAAAAATCACAGCTTGAGCAGACCGTACATTTTAAGCAACGGTTGCGTAATATGGCTAAAGCCGTAACAGCCGTATTTGTAAACGTAAATAAAAAGGCGCAAGAGGAGGAGTTAACAGAAGTCGATATTATTAATGCTGAACCCATTAGTTTACTGCAGTGGTTATTTCCAATAGCGTTAATAGTATTGTTTAGTTTTGCTGCGGTTATGATTCCTTTTGCAAAATAATACCTGCTAAAGGCGGCAGCTTTAAATTGAGTGAAAAAGGCCTGCCATTATATGACAAATGTTGTGATGTAACTGAACTACTACCAGCATTACTGCCACAATAAAAGCTTGAGTCGGAATTAAACACCTCACGATAAACGCCGGCTTCCGGAACACCAAGAAGATAATTTTCTCTTAGTACGGGTGTAAAGTTTAAGACAATAATCACAAAACCGTGATCGCTGCGGCGTATAAAAGATAAAACGGAATTTGCATGATCGTCACAACTTATCCATTCAAAGCCTTTACCTTCAAAATCATAACGATGCAACGCAGGTATATTTCTATATAAAGTATTGAGATCGGATACTAACTTTTGCGTACCGATGTGTTGAGGGTAATCCAGAACATACCAATCTAGTACGCTAGATTCATCCCACTCTGGACCCTGGCCAAATTCACTGCCCATGAAAAGTAGTTTTTTGCCAGGATGGGTAAACATATAAGTGTAGAGAAGGCGTAAGTTTGCAAATTGCTGCCATTCATCACCTGGCATTTTATAACGTAACGATTTTTTTCCATGGACAACTTCGTCATGGGATAGTGGCAGAATAAAGTTTTCAGTGTAAGCATAGAGCTGACTGAAAGTTAGAGAGTTATGATGAAAGCTTCGATGAATTGGGTCTTCCTTCATATACTCTAAGGTATCGTTCATCCAACCCATATTCCACTTCATGCTAAAGCCAAGTCCGCCGTCACTTGTTGGTCTTGAAACTTTTGCCCACGAGGTAGACTCTTCGGCCATGATAAAGGTGCCAGGATGTAGCGCATGAGTGGTTTCGTTAAGTTGGCGAAGAAAGTCTATGGCTTCAAGATTATGATTGCCGCCATATTTGTTTGGTACCCAATCACCATCTTCTCGAGAATAGTCGAGATATAGCATGGAAGCGACGGCGTCGACCCGTAAGCCATCAAAATGAAACTCTTCTAACCAAAAATTAGCGCTTGCCAGTAAAAAGTTTTTAACTTCGTTGCGGCCATAATTGAAAATTAGCGTACCCCAGTCGCGGTGTTCACCGCGTCGTGGGTCAGCATGTTCATATAAGGCGCTGCCATCATAGCGCGCAAGACCTTCGCTGTTTTTTGGGAAGTGCCCTGGTACCCAGTCGAGTAATACGCCTATGTTGTGACGATGACAGTAGTCAATTAAATAACGTAAATCATCAGGAGAACCAAAACGGCTAGTCGCGGCAAAGTAACCGCTAGGTTGATATCCCCAAGATGCATCCAGTGGATGTTCAGTAATCGGTAAGAGTTCTATATGAGTAAAGTGACATTCTAAAGCATGGTCAACTAATCGGTGTGCAAGTTCGCGATAATTAAGAAAATCATGATGTTCATCTCGTTGCCATGAACCTAAATGTACCTCATAGATAGACATTGGCTCATGCAGCCAATCCGAATGTTGTCTTTTATTCAACCAATCTTGATCTTGCCAGGTAAACTGATTTTCTCGGAATACCACCGAAGAAGTGGCTGGGCGGGTTTCCATCAGTTGGGCATATGGATCTGTTTTTTCGTGAATATGTCCAGAATCTCTGTTTCTGATTTCAAATTTATATAACTCAGCTTCTTTAAGTCCAGGGATAAAGAGTTCCCATAGACCGCTGGCACCACGTACCCGCATAGGGTGTGCTCTACCATCCCAGGTATTGAAGTTTCCAATTACACTTACGCGCTCTGCATTAGGTGCCCAGGTGGCAAAGAATACACCTTCAATTCCGTCGACATTAATAATGTGAGCGCCTAATAGTCGATAAATATGCCAATGTTTGCCTTCGGCGAAGAGGTGGATGTCGTAGTCGGGCAATTGTGGTAAAAAATTATAAGGGTCGTAGCCGCTATGTTCGACACCATCAGCATAAACAGAGATGAGTTTGTAATGTTCTGGTAAGTTTTTGCCACTAACATTTAATTCAAAAAGGTCGCTGTCACCCACACGTGTCATTTCATTTTCTTTTGATTCGACGAATACTGACTTTGTATTGGGTTTAAATACTCGAATGACCTCTTGGCTGGACTCAAAATGACGGCCCAAAACAGCAAAGGGGTCATGGTGTCGTGCTTCAACTAGAGGTTCAATTTTTTTAGATAGAGCAGGCATTCCTAGTAACCACAAAATTATCCAATTTTGATTCAAATAGGTTAAACATTGTCACATTAGGTAGAAGTTTAACCTCTATGATAGTAGCACAAGTATAGCCAATTATTTCTATGTCTTTATTGATGAGTTTTTCTTCTTTTGGCGGCGTTTATCGATTACAATCGTTCCAAATGAAGATATTAATCGGAGCCGAATTTACTGCTCTATTCGCAGGAAGGACTTCATGCAAGAACCAGGCTTGAAAATAAGGTGACATCGAAATCAAATAGTTCAGGCCGGTTTGTTAGTCGCCTAACGCGTGATACCCTGGCACTCATTTTAGCCGGTGGTCGTGGATCAAGATTAAAACAACTGACTAGTTGGCGAGCTAAGCCGGCTGTGCCATTCGGTGGTAAGTTTTGCATTATTGATTTTCCACTTTCCAATTGCATCAACTCGGGTATTCGTCGTGTAGAAATCATGACGCAATATAAGGCGCATTCACTCATTCGTCATATCCAACAAGGTTGGAGTTTTTTACGTGCGGAGTTGAATGAGTTTGTGGAGTTGCTTCCTGCGCAGCAGCGAATTGCCACTTCCTGGTATTCTGGTACCGCTGACGCTGTCTATCAAAATCTCGATATTATCAAAGGCCATCAACCGGGTTATGTGTTGATCCTTGCTGGAGACCATGTTTATAAAATGGACTACGGCCCGATGATCGCGTTTCACGTTGCGGAAGAAGCGGATTTGACTATTGGTTGTATTGAGGTGCCTTTAGAGCAAGCCAAGGCTTTTGGCGTGTTAAGCGTTGACGATGATCAGCGTATTACTCGGTTTGTCGAGAAACCTGATAACCCTGATCCGATCCCAAGTGATCCAGAAAAGGCATTGGTATCGATGGGTATTTATATATTCAACGCAGCGTTTTTATATGAGCAGCTCTATAAAGATGCTTACGATACGAGTTCTAGTCATGATTTTGGCAAGGATATGATCCCTAACGTTATAGACCGTTATCGCGTAATGAGTTATCCATTTCGAGACAGTATCGGTGGTCAAGCATATTGGCGCGATGTTGGAACGGTAGACTCGTTTTGGGAGGCTAATCTAGAATTAATCGGTATCACGCCTGAATTAAATCTTTATGATGATGAATGGCCGATATGGACTTATCAATCCCAGTCGCCGCCGGCAAAATTTATTTTTAATGACGAAAATCGTCGTGGTACAGCTGTAGACTCTATGGTCTCTGGCGGCTGTATTGTATCAGGTGCTTCGGTTAAGCATTCACTGCTGTTTTCTGATGTCACTATATTGTCTCATTCCGAGATTGAAGATGCAGTGCTTTTGCCTAATGTGGAAATTGGCGAGGCTTGCAAACTACGCAAGGTTATTATCGATTCTGACTGTGTAATACCACCCGGCACAGAAATTGGTTATGACCCGGATAATGATGCCGATAAGTATTATGTTTCGCCTGGAGGCGTTACCTTAGTCACCCCCGACATGTTGGTATAATACTAATCGAGTCAAACGGAATGGAAAACGAAGCGAAAAAGATTGACGTCGTTCTCTATTGGCATATGCATCAACCGGATTATCGTGATCCTGACGATGGTCATTATCACCTTCCTTGGACATATCTTCATACCTTAAAAGACTATGTTGATATGGTTGCCTTAATTGAGGACAACCCCAAAGCCAAAGCGGTCGTTAATTTTGTTCCTACATTGCTTGAACAAATTGATGATTACGCGCACCAGATATTTGACTACATCAATAACGGTTCGCCTGTAAGGGATCCTCTGCTAGCAGGGTTTGTCGAGGGGAATTTGCCTGAGACCGGAGAAGAACGCATAGAGCTGGCAAGAGCCTGTTTGCGTGCAAATGAAATGCGAATGATAGACCCTTTTCCGGCTTATCGAGAGCTAGCTAAATTAGTACGCCAGTTGGAGAGTGCGCCGCACCAATTTATATATCTTAACGATCAGTTCTTGATTGATCTGTTAGTTTGGTATCACCTGGTTTGGCTCGGTTATACGGTTAAGCGAGACAATGTCCTTATCGAGCGTTTGTTAAAGAAGGGGCATGGCTTTGATGAGGAAGACCGCCGTCAACTGTTGACATTGGTCCATGATTTAATATGGCATGTTATATCACGCTATAAAAAATTAGCAGAGAAAGGGCAGATTGAATTATCAATGACGCCCTATGCGCATCCGATTATGCCTTTATTGCTTGATATCAAAAGTGCGCATGATGCGATGCCAGATGCTCAGCTACCAAAAGCGGAAAGCTATGCCGGTGGTGAGGCGCGAGCTCGTTGGCATATAGAGGAAGGTTTCAAATCATTTGAGCATTTTTTTGGTATGCGTCCCGTAGGCTGTTGGCCGGCAGAAGGCAGTGTCAGCGCAGCTACAATCAATTTACTGTCTGATTATGGTATTCGCTGGTGTGCAAGTGGTGAAGGTGTTTTGAAATCGAGTTTGCATGCTTCTGGTTATGAAGGGGTGGGTGATGGACCGAGTGTTTTTTCTCAGCCATGCCGTATAGAAGGCAGCGGTGATACGGTATGTTTTTTTCGTGATGACGGGTTATCTGACTTAATTGGTTTTACTTATTCGGACTGGCACGCCGATGATGCTGTCGGTGATTTTATCCATCATTTAGAAAACATTGCTGCAAATCATCATCGTCATGGCGATCAAGTTTTGGTGCCAATAATACTTGATGGTGAAAATGCCTGGGAGCACTACCCGGAAAACGGATTTTATTTTCTCAGTGCACTTTATAAGCGCTTAGTAGAGCATCCAGATATTAATCTCACCACATTTTCTGAATACCTAGACAATAAGCCAACGATTAATGAGCTGAGTCATATGGTTGCAGGTAGTTGGGTTTACGGTTCATTTTCTACCTGGATCGGTGATCCAGAGAAAAATGCAGCATGGGATTTACTTTGTGATGCCAAGGTAGCTGTTGATAAATATTTCGATGAAAACTCGATTGATACAGAGATGCGTTATCGGGTTGAGAGGCAGTTAGCGATTTGCGAGGGGTCAGACTGGTGTTGGTGGTTTGGCGATTATAATCCCGGTGATAGTGTAAGCGATTTTGATCGATTGTATCGCCTTCACTTAAAACGCTTGTACCAGTTGATTAACGTGCAACCACCAACAGAGCTTGAGAGTGTTATTAGCTCAGGCGGTGGTGATGCAGAAGGCGGTGGCACAATGCGGCGTGGTGGACAGGGTAATATTTAGGCGGGAAAAAAGCATTGGACACAAAAAGGAAATCTGGCGTTTTACTGCACCCGACTTCTTTACCCGAATATAAACAAATAGGTTGTCTTGGCAAACACGCGTATCGTTTTATCGACACGCTTCATGCTTGCGGTCAGCAAGTTTGGCAAATGCTACCTATAGGCCCAACCCATGCTGATGGTTCACCATACCAGCCGTTATCCGCTTTCGCTACAAACCGAGATTTTATTGACCTTGAGCAATTGGTTGATAGTGGCTGGTTGCTCCATAGCGAGATCACTCCAAGTAATACACATAGTCATTGCCTAAGTATAGCATTCGATCGATTTAGAAAAAAACTCAGTGCTGAGCAAGATAAAGCATATAGAGCTTTCATAGAGGAAGAAAAATACTGGTTAGTTGACTATGCTTTATTTATCGTTGTCCGCTCAAAAAATGATGGCAGAAGCTGGTTGGATTGGCTGCCGGAATTCCGCGATCGTAACGTAAAAGCTTTACAACAATTTTCTGCTCAATATACCAATGAACTCAATGCTATTTACTTCGAGCAATTCATTTTTGCTCAGCAGTGGCAAAAGCTTAAGTCATACGCGCAAGATAGAAATATTCAGTTATTTGGTGATATGCCCATTTTTGTTGCTCAGGATAGTGCCGAAGTTTGGGCTAAACGACACTATTTTGATGTCGAAGCTGATGGTACGCCACGTTTTGTCGCTGGCGTACCACCAGATTATTTCTCAGAAACTGGGCAGCGCTGGGGTAACCCACACTATGCCTGGCAAACAATGCAAGAAGATGGCTTTGAATGGTGGGTGGAACGCTGTGCTAATGAATTAAAGCATTTTGATTTTATTCGTATAGACCATTTTCGCGGTTTTGAAGCGTACTGGAAGATTCCAGCAGATTGCGACACAGCTATAGACGGTTATTGGGAAAAAGCACCAGGTGCTGAATTGTTTGCGGTGTTGAGCGAACAGTTTCCGCAAAGGCCATTTGTTGCAGAAGACCTAGGTGTGATCACGGATGAAGTAGTGGTATTAAGAAAGCAATTTGATTTACCCGGGATGGGTGTTTTGCAATTTGCCTATGATGGTAGTGCCAGTAACCCTCATTTGCCTATAAATTATGATCCGTTAACGGTTGCGTATACCGGTACCCATGACAACGATACGACTGTAGGTTGGTTTGAGTTGCTCGATGAAACAACGCTATCCCATGTTGCCGAATATATTGAAACTGACCGTAGAGATATGCCTTGGCCCTTAATTCAGACTGTGATGGAATCACCTGCCTTTATGGCCATTTTGCCGTTACAAGACATTATGATGTTAGATAGCGAGCATCGTATGAATACGCCTGGCACTACCGAAGGGAACTGGCAGTGGTCATTTGAATGGAACATGTTGACCGATACGCAATGTGCAAAGCTACTACATGCTACCCGCCATAGTGGCAGATTTCAAAGCGTCTGATCAATCAATTCACTTTGACGAATGTTAGTATAACTAATTATTCAACCGTTCTTTAGTCTAGATCCATTTCATAAAGCCGTTTTCAAATTTATGTGCGCATAATTCGTGGTAAGGGTAGATGCGTAGTTTATAAAACTGTAAGCCTGGAAGATCGGGTTTAAGTGCAATGGAAAATATTGTTTTTCCGTTTTCATCAGTTTTACCATCTGGCTGTAATAGATGATGTGCATAGGGTTGAAATGCTTTCATTCTATCTTCGGTTCCGATAACACATTCCACAGCAACATCCTCAATTTTTAAACCATTGAGGTTTGCTAACACATGAATAGTCAGTGAATCACCGGAAGTAATGCGTGCGGGTGGTGTGTCGAGACGCTCGATAGTAACGCCTTCCCAACATTTGACTATTTTCGCTTTCCACTTCGCCAGCTGTTTCGCCGGTCTAAAGCTGTTTTTGTGCAACTTCTTAGCATGACGTATGGCAGGGCCATAAAATTGTGTTGCATAATCCGTCACCATTCTTTGCGAATTAAATCTGGGCAAAATAGATTTCATGGATTCTTTTGATTTGGCGACCCAGGTATTAGAAAAACCGTGACCATCGTGGTTATAGTAAAGCGGAATAATTTCGTGCTCTATGATGTCTAATAACTCGTTAGCCTCCATTGTGTCGCGATATTCGTTGTCGAATTCCGCACCATGTGGCGTAATTGACCAGCCATTCTGACCGTTATAACCCTCGCCCCACCAGCCATCTGGCACGCTACAGTTTATTACGCCGTTGAGTCCGGCTTTTTCACCCGAGGTGCCACTAGCCTCCATAGGATATTCAGGTGTGTTTAGCCAGACATCAACACCTGTCACTAGGCGTCGGCCAAGTGCCAGGTCGTAGTTTTCTATTATTAGCAATTTGCCCTGAAAACGTGGTTCTCGTGATAGTTCGTGAATTCGACGGATGAGTTCTTGTCCTGGTAAGTCACTTGGATGAGCTTTACCAGCAAATAAAAATAATACTGGACGATTTTCGTCACCAACAATTCGTGCCAGACGATCAGGGTCTCTCAATAACAGATTAGCGCGTTTGTAAGTGGCAAAACGACGCGCAAAACCAAATGTCAGTATGTCGCCATGTTTGTCTTTTAACGTAGATATGACCCGCTTGACGATAGATTGGCTTTCACCATTTCTTTCACTTTGGTTTTTATATCGTGACTGCACAGCCTCGAATAATTCTGCTTTGAGTAAGCGTCTAACATTCCAATAACTATGATCAGGTATTTCGTCAATAACTTGCCAAAAATCAGAGTTAGTGATTTCGTTGCGCCAGTCACCGCCAAAGCGCATATCAAATAAATTTATCCATTCGCTGGCGAGAAATGTGTAGATGTGCACGCCGTTGGTAACATAACTAATAGGGTTTTCTTTATGCGGTATTTGTGGCCAGATATAGCCTTCCATCTCGGAAGCAACCCCACCGTGAATACGGCTGACGCCATTATGAAAACGTGAACCTCTAAGTGCAAATGCGGTTTGGTTAAAGCCACCATGGTTGCTTGGTGTAAGACCAAGACTTTGAAATTCCCCATGTTCAAGCTTTAGTGCATCAATGTGAGATGCTAGATAGGAGTGAATAAGTTCTTCGGAAAAGATATCGTGGCCGGCAGGTACAGGGGTATGAGTGGTAAATACGGTTGCTGCAGCGACTAATTCTAGCGCTGTATTAAAATCACATCCTTGCTCGACGTATTCTCGGCAGCGTTCAACAATCTGAAATGCGGCGTGCCCTTCATTAATATGCCAAACGGTAGGCGCAAGTCCAAGTGCTCGTATCGCTTTAACACCACCTATGCCTAATATAATTTCTTGTTGAATTCGAGTGGTATTGTCTCCGCCATAAAGTTGATAGGTTATTTGACGATCGGTTCCGTCATTACTAGGTAAGTCTGTGTCTAATAAGTACAAAGTAATTTGGCCTGCTTTCGCCCGCCAAACTTTCACTTCAATATTACGGCCAGCAACATCAACATTGATATGGAGTTCTTTTGTGCTGCCATGTTCATAGGCGGGAGCAACAGGCAGGTCTTCGAAGTTGGTCGGCACATTATGCGCAATTTGGTTACCGTGGCTATCGATGGTTTGGCTGAAATAGCCTTGTCTATAAAGAAGACCAATAGCGATAAAGGGCATGCCAACATCGCTGGCCGCCTTGCAATGATCTCCGGCAAGTATGCCCAACCCCCCGGAGTAAATAGGCAAGCTTTCGTGAAGGCCAAATTCTGCACAAAAATAGGCTACCAAGTCCTCTTTTGGGTCAAGGTTTTCGAGAATGCTATGTTCGATGCGCGGTGCATTAAAATAGGAGTCATAGACTGAAATGACACGATGATAATCTTCAATAAAAACCCCATCTTTACTGGCCTCGTCCAGCCTCTCCTGGGCGACACGCCTGAGAAAAGTCTTAGGATTATGTCCACATTGGTGCCAAAGATTGTTATCCAGGCGAAAAAATAGGCGTCTTACCCCGCGGTTCCAACTATATAAAAGGTCATTGGCTAGTTCTTCAAGCCGCGACAAGTTTTGAGGAATAATGGGCTGAACTTCAATCGAAAAACGAGTTAACTTTGGCACGGTATAGTTTTCCCCTATCATTTCTCAGTTGTTTATCATTATACGACGCAGTCGTGACAAACATAGGCACACTCAAGTCTAACCAGAGTGCCGTAAAAAAGTAAGCAAAAGAAGTGCCGGATACGCATTAATATCAATCAAGATAAAAAGGGGGGGAGGTAAACGAGGGCGAAAATTTTATGTTTTTATAGACCTTAGTCTATTTGAATCTACTGTACTTTGTGAACTTGCCTAAGCAGAAAGTGCAGCAAGGCTAATAAAGCGGTTAAATGAGGACAAAGATAGAACTCTTGGTTCCTAAGAAGTTTTCGAATTTAGCGTCTAAACGCTACGCATAAAAAACCCCACTAAAAGAAGAGCTTTTAGTGGGGTATGGAAGGTTAACCAATTAGAAGCGGTGTCTTACTGATAAACGCGCATTCACTGGAGCACCAGTTGTAATATTGTTATCGGTGTGCGCGGTTGGGAAATACTCTTCATCAAACAAGTTTTCAATATTCAACTGAAGATCAGTGCTTTTGCTTAATGAATAATACACAGCTGCATCAACACGCGTGAAATCAGGTAATTCAACTTGGTTACTTATTGTTGTGAATTGTTCTGATTGGTAAATAATGCCAGCACCAAAAGCGAGTTTATCGCTAACGTTGTAACGGTTCCAAATCGAGAACATATTTTCAGGTACTTGAGCTAAGGTTCGATCTGAGGGAACACCGTCTACGACGCGGCCATCTTCTTCGGCATCTAAGTTACTGTAACCCAAGTTAATATACCAGTTGTCAGTAATATTACCTTCAAGCTGAAGTTCAAAGCCCTGGATAATACTGCTAATCAGGATGGTGTTTCCTGGATCGTTCGGATCCTGAGTTGTACCACTATCGCGCTCTAACTCAAATAGCGAGGTACTTAAGGTAAAGCCTTTTTGAATGTCCCACTTAAAACCAATTTCACGATTAGTAAATTCTTCAGGTTCCAACGACGCGTTTTGAGGAGTTAGTGTCAAGAACTGATCGCCTGAACGTGGCAGGAAAGTGCGGCTGAAACTAGCGTAAATAGAAATATTCTCCTTGGGTTTATAGATGGCACCGAGTCGTGGTGAAATTTCTTCATCTACTCGGCTGAACGAACCTGGGTTACCGGAATCACGAACATCGACATCGATATCAAAGCGATCGTAGCGAGCGCCTGCAACTACGACAAATTGATCACCAATATCAATCTGATCTTGTACAAACAACGATTGAGTTTGTACTTCTGAGTCTCTATCACGATTTAAAGTTGTGAACTCTACATCTGGAACATTCAGTGGGTCTGAAAAATCAAAACGAATTTGATCGCGAGTGCCGTCAAGGAAAGTTACGCCATTTAGAGGATCGTCAAAGAACTCGGCGTCACGACGAGTATTAGCTGTGTCTTGAATACCAAACTCGGTACCGATTAAAAGAGTATGTTCTACTGAACCGGTATAGACCTCACCAACAAAGTTGACTTGGGTGAAAAAGTTTTCACGGTCAGTGGTATCGATATAACCATCTAGCGTTACCTGATTCGTTACCCCAGTAAAGCCCGCAGGGAATATATTGGCATAAAACTTATCGTAATCGGCGTAGGAAACGGTACCGTTGACCAACCAATCATCGGATATTAAGTGCTCTACTTGAGCTTTCAGCACATTACCTTCAAAGGTGGTCTCGTTAAAACCGGGGTTGCCAAAAAACGTGTCTCTGAAACCTCGTGCAGGCTCGCCAGTAATGTCTTCTGAAGGGATACCGCGATCAACCACACGATCATCGTTGACGTGTTCATAAGAGAGTAGAATCGAGGTATCGTTACTGATTTGTGCTGAATATGTTGGGTTGAAAGCGAAACGGTCACCATCGAATTCATCACGATGATTATCTAGTGCTTCATAAAATGCGTTTAAACGAAATGCCTGGCCTTCACCGGTAACAAAGTTACCGTCGTAGTTAAGACTGGCAGCGCCAAAACTATCGGCACCGGCAGTGAGTTCATTAAAGCCCTCATCGTAAACTGGGGATTTTGTTACGCGATTAATAACACCGCCGCCGCCGCCGCGACCGAATACCAGAGCATTAGAACCGCGCAATATTTCAACGCGTTCGAGGTTATAAAGTGGGCGGAAGTATTGTACGTCATCACGAATACCATCTAGAAAGAAGTCCGCCGTGGTATTTTGGCCGCGAATGGTAACCTGATCACGGTGGCCCTCACCCTGGCCGATAGTGGCGCCAGGTGTGTATTGAATAATGTCATCCAAGCCTTGAAAACCTTGATCTTCGATTTGTTCGGCGGAAACAACCGAGATTGTTTGCGGTGTATCGAGCAATAACTCGGGGATTTTTAATGCTTCGGTTGTATCTGAGGCGGTTTCTTCCCCGGTAACGATAACGTGTTCGATAATGTCATCAGCCGTCGCGACGCTAGCTAGGCTTAATGCTGCAGCAGAGACAGCAACGGATAATTTTGAATACTTCATGACTCTCCCAAATCTATTTTTAATAATAAGAAGCGCAATGGTGCTGATAATC
>CAZTYM010000044.1:2630-17524 GCA_964617475.1 uncultured Thiotrichales bacterium | reverse complement strand
GAACGCTAAGGTGTAAAGACACTATGCCAACGCCGTCCGGTGAATGAGAAATCAGCAAGCCGGCTAGAGACTCATAGACTCCTACAGCCTTTAACAAAGGTCATGGAGCACTAGGGTGGATTTCGATCCACAATACGCTCTCCCCTACAGCAAACGCTGTAGGTGAAGGAATAGTCCAGCCCTGGATGAAAATCCAGGAAAAGCTGTCCCGCCGCCTCCACCAAATATAAGTATTTGCTAACGGACAGAAATATATGGACATAAATATGCTATCGGTTAGCGATGCCGCTTATCTTGCCGGACTAATAGATGGCGAAGGTACCGTGACACTGACTAGAAAGCACAAAAACGAAAATCGCCAGCTAGGTATCTCTATAGCTAATACAGAAAAACAACTCCTCGATTTTTGCTTTAGTGCTATTGGCGCAGGCAAAATCACGCGTAAAAGAAAAGACCAAGATCACCATACTGCTAGCTTTACCTACGCTATATACAACCGACAGGCTTTATCACTATTAGAACAAGTACTTCCTTATCTACGTTCTTATAAGTCTAAAAGAGCCAAATTGATATTAGATAATTATGTATCTCTTACCCCAAGAAATGGGAAATACACCGACGAGCTATTGAAAAAACGCAAAAAATTTGAAAAACAGGTGCTAGAGATAAAAACTAACAACGCTCCAATAAATTAATTATTTAGCCAATAATAGACGACTCAACGATTTCATATTTATACCCCAGAAAGTTCTAGGTATCAAATCCTGCTTTCCTAACTACTTACAAATTCCATCTTTAACTATCAAAATAAAAAATGGGGGCCTTGGCCCCCATGAATAATATATTTACTGTAATTACCTCACGGTTTTAGTTTTCTAGGTATCCAACAAATACACCGCTGCTAAGCTGTAGATCATCACTAGTAGTTGGTGAAGCTATCGTCGTCTCACTGGACGATACTACAATACTCGCAACTAAGGTTTCCGCACCTTCTTGAATATAACCGTTAATCAAAAAGAAACCACCTAGGTAAGGTATAGAAGCCGAAAACTGGCCATTTGGCTGAACGGTAAAACTACCTTCAATCGGAATTTCCATACCATTATCATCTTCATCGATCTGGCCAATAAAGGATTCAAGGATAAAGTTAGCTTCAGTGATATCCGCCATAGGTGGAATCTCAAATATGTTTGACAATATAAACCCATCCAGTCTTACCATGCCATTACCATCAAAGCTCAGAGATAAGTTAGGCAGCTGAGTGATACCAATTTCGCCATTTCCAGCAGCAAAGACTTCATTAAACCACCCAGTTAAGTCATAGGTTCTATTGGCTAAGGTTGCTTGCGTCGCATTGCTGGGTAACGCTACTCCTACAGTCATGCTGTTAAAACCTTCCATAGCATCTTGCGTGCTATTAGTCGTACGATTGAAACCGGCAAAGAAATTACCATCAGGACTGAATGCCAATACACTCTCTTCAACTTCATTAGGTCCTAGCTCATTGGGATCAGTAACAATATCCGCAATTCCGTCCACACCTACAGTATAGTTACTAACTTCTGGTGCATCATTTTCATTAATGTCAAACAAAAATGGCGCGCCATTACTACTAATACCAATTGCAGAACAAAATGCATCCGTTGTAACGGTCGTATCAGTAAATACCGCTGTGCCAAACTCACCACCAATTTCAATGTTTGCCATATTGCTGCTTTCATTAACACCAAAAAAATGATCAACAAAACCAAACGTTCTACCATTTAGATCAGCAGATGAAAAATTCGTTGATTTTCTAACTAAAGCCACGGTAGCCACTTCTTCGCTAGTTGATAAGCGATTAGCGGTATCTACATCGCCATTAGCCAAACCAAATACATCTTCACGAATTGGTATGGTTCCAAAGAGCACCTGGTTACTTTCCATTAACTGGAGATTTGCAGAACGCTCAATCAGAGCAGAATCACTTTCAATCTCGGTGAATTCCGGAATAGGAATGAAAAGACTCAAATCACTATCCACAGAAGCCGTAAACATTTCCATATCAGTTGGATCACCATCCTCTTCCAGGTTTGAAACACCGCCAAAACCTGCTGAGTTAATGAATGCCTCACTGTCAAATAATGACCCGCTGGTAATCGTAAAATTTAGGGCGTCACCCTCACTCGCGACTGCTATAGTCGCATCGTTGATATCACCAAACGTACCTACAGCGATGGAGTCATTCGCGAAATCGGAACGAAAAAATCCTGAAATGGTAATGTTGGTATATTCACCAGTAAGACTCGCCAGATCAACATTGTTCATATTGTCTACATCGCTAATATCACCGACAATGTCATCAACCAATTCGCCTACAGAACCATCGAGCATCGTAAAAACTTCAGCGAAGGAATTGACCGATTCAATACCACCAGCCATCTCGACTAAGGCTTCAACTTCATCTACGAAATCATTAACTTCATTAATTGAAAAATTATCCCAATCAAAATTAGGGTCAGCTTGGGCTTGATTAACGATTTGCTGGTATGCATAGCTAATCACCGGGTCGATCAGCACATCTTCTTGCGATGCAGGCGCCATTAGCTCAATATTGTTTCCCAAGTCGGCGAGGATAATACAGTCTACGCGTGGGTCACCTGGTACAGTGATTCCAAAGCCACCAGATGGAAAAGCAGTAATCACTGCTTGGTCTGTCAGATCTTCTACTACATTGCCCTGGTCATCGAGTATTAAAACCCGGAAATCTTCGGGTTGAAGTTGGTTAGATACATCAACCGCTACCGCATTGTTGATAAAAAGACCAGCAAATCGCTGAAAAAGCGTTTGCTCAACAGGCATGCTGGATGCAACCTGCATTTCAAGAGAACTCGGCACTTCAACATTGACATTCAGCGTAGTCGTCGCCTCATTGCCTTGACCATCATTACCATTGTTATCATTACCGCTGTTATTACTACTACCACCGCCGCAGGCTGATAAACCTAAAATGGCAACCGCAACCGCGGATTTTAGAATAGCTGATTTCATTGCTCACCCCATGTAATTATTTACAAGTATTTTTACTTACAACAACGTAAATCATGCATTAATCTATAATGCTAGACAGGGGTTATTACGGCTGACTTAGAGAGAGCTAAATACACCAAATTAGGTATCATTGGGGGGTAAAACGAAAGAGGGGTATAGCGAATATACCAATTATCAATCGGTCATAGTTTTATAGTAGTTTAAGCGTGTATCATCTATACATAGAAAATAGCCTTAAAACCGTATGTACCAATTGGTTTTGGTTTTCACAACCTAGCTTATGGAATACCTGCTTAAGCTGAGTTCTAACAGTGTGCTGACTTCTAATACGATCCTCGGCAATTTCATCAATATTTCTGCCGTTACATAAGCACAGCACAACCTCAAGTTCTGAATCCGTTAAACCAAACTGTCGCCTTAGTAGCCTGCTATGATGGAATGACTTGGTAATAATCGGTTTGAAAGTCAATAAGGCTCGATAGTTTCTCTGACCTTGTATTCTATGAATATATGAAGATACGTTCACAACATATTTTTCTAACAAACCATTGTCCAGAATAAAGCTCGAGGAATGCTTAGCAATATCGATTAAATTAAAATTTCGAATCACACTCCTTATTTCAGCATGAATATCCGTATGAATATTCTTTGGCTTGAAATTTAATACCCCTTGATCTTCGCGAATAAGTAACGAATTTGATAAAAGCTGATAAAATAATCCATTAGCTTCAATCAACTTGGCTTTTTCGTCAACTATCGCCAAGGCTAGATTTGCTGTCGATGATTCATTAGACCCAGAAAAATTACTTATTTGACTTTGTTGATGGTAAAGCCGAATTGACCTTCTAATATGTGGCTCAAGAATATTTAAAAATTGAATATCATCAGAAGAATAGACTGCGCTGGCATAACGTTGGAATGCAAATCTTATATTTAGATTCTCATTGAGTGGCGACCATGCTCCACATGCATGTTCCATATCGAAATGCCGCATAAGGTCATTATAGGCTTCACTCTTCTTAAAATCAGAATAAGACAACACATCAGTACCCGCGAAACACCGCATCGGTTCTTTCTCATATAAAGGCGGAATCCATGGATCCTTTGCAATGAAGTAATCAAGATAAGGCTCCATAAAACCATCGGGAACCCCAGATTCAACAAACTCATAAACAACTTTATTTTTATCTTCTATAACCAGAACACCCGACTGAGAGTTAATCTCAAGTGCTGCTAAATCAATAAAATCTGTCCATAGACTGGGTGACTCAACTGCCTCATAAGCAAGGTCAATAAGAGGTAGTATTTGTTCCCGGATACCCATTAGTAATACTAGCGGTACATAGAAAATAGGGTTAAAACAGTATGAACAAGTTGACTCTGGTTATCACAGCCAAGCTTATAGAATATCTGCTTAAGTTGCGTTCTGACAGTAAGTTCACTTCTCACTCGCTGTTTAGCGATTTCTTCAACACTCTTTCCGTTACATAGACATAAAACTATCTCTAACTCCGATTCGGTAAGGCCAAACTGTTGCTTTAGTAATCGACTATGATGCGCCGACTGGGTAATTATCGGTTTGAATGTTAATAGTGCTCGATAATTACGTTGCCCTTGCCAATGATGAATATAAGAGGAAACAGACACGGTATATTTTTCTAATAAACCATTTTCTAACACAAAATTTGGTGGATACTTTTTAATCGCAGTGGAATTAAAATTTGCAATAACTTGCTGAATTTCGGCATAAATAGCGTTATGGGTCTTCTTCGGTGTAAAGAAAAGCATGGATCGATCTTCGCTGATAAGTGATGAGTTAACTAGCAATTCATGGAACAAATCATTGCCTTGAACTAATCTTAGTTTTTCATCAACAATCGCTAAGGCTAGGTTAGCTTTAGGCGATTCGTTAGAGAGAGATAAACTATTTAACTGGCTTTGTTGACGATATAACTCTATCGATCGACGAATATGTGATTCTATACGATTGATATCGGCTACATTTTGTTTAGCGAAATGAACATTATGTTTTTGAAACCCAATCCGTAAAGTTGACGAATCAGTTAACGGTGACCAATATCCACAGGCATTATGAATATCATAACCTTGAAAAAAATCGACAAATATTTCTTGATTTTTCAAGGCTTTTTGACTAACCAAGTCAATACAATTTATAAATTTATTTTCATCACCTTTGTCATATAAGGTCTGGGTCCAAATATCTTTTTCTATGTAGTATTCGGCGTAGCGAGCCATTGAACCATCAGGTATTCCACATTCTACGTAGTCCTGAATCTGTCCCGACTCATAATCTTCAACCATAATGAAACCGGAGTTAGCACCGATAACCTTACAGAGCTCAGCGGTCACATCACTCCATACTTGCGGTGATTCAACAGCTTCATAAGCAAGATCGATCAAACCAAGTAGGTTTTTTTCACTCTTGATATTCATTTCTTATAATTTATTAGAGAAGGAGATTATTGTTTATAACCTTAAATTTTTTATGGTTATCATTGGCAACTTAGATATACTTATTATGGAGCTATACCATCAGCAACTTTATAACAAAACTATCACAACCTAATCCCAAAATAAGTAATAGGGCGTATAAAGCCTCACCAACAGTGACTCTACATCAGCAAATGCTATCGCCAAAAATATACCCTATTTTAGGTATGTTAATAATTGTGTAAACACGATATCTTGCTAAAAACAACGTATTCTAAATAGTAATTATCTGCAAAAGTGAATAAACCTTAAATCTATCTACCCATAATGGCAGATAATTCAACAATTCTACAATCTCTCATCGCTGACATATACCATACCATAGATGTTCAGGACTACTGGGAATGCGTTTGTCAAAAAATAAATAGCCTAATCGGATGTAATGAAATCCGAATCAGTTATTTCAATGAGTTAACCGGCAGCGATTATAAAATAGACCACTTGAATCAAGAAATTCGCATCGAAAGACAGATTCGCCATGATCAGATACCGCATGACAGCCATGGCATAGATAAATTTTTTGAGTCAGACGAACCCTCAATGCAACAATGCAATAAGTACGTTAGCAATAATCGCTATAAAATCAGTTATACCCGTACGCCGTTTAAATGCTCGATCAATTCTGAACTAAAAAAGTTATCCTCAGAAGATTCTCTGTTTTTAGAAACACTTCTGCCTCATCTATGCAGAGCACTCAGGCTTGATGAAAAGCGTTTAATTCTGCACCGGAGAGAAATGCTTCATACCGTCTTCTGCAACCAGAGAAATTTAGCGGTTGCAATTATTAATTGCGACTGGGAAATCATCGATTCAAATGACGAATTTAGCAAGCTAATTCATGAAAATAGCGATATATTTAAATTTAAGAAAAACAGGCTTTCGCTAGCAAGCCAAAATAAAAAATTCCAAGAATATCTGAAAATGTATTTTGACAAAAATCAACCAAACGAAGAAAAACAAGATTTTGTATTCCCTTACGGCCCCACTAATAAACGCCAGTATCAACTATATTGTGACCCGATTAACTACGCGTTTTTCAAAGGTAAGTTTTGCAAACCGCAACGATGCCTACGCCTTTCGATTCTTCCCGCCCTGTCAGCGCGAGATCACCATGAAAACATAGCATCACTGTTTGATTTAACCGATACCCAAACAGAATTAGTCTGCCTACTATGTGAAGGCAAAACCGCACAGGAGATAGCCGCCATTCGGACTAAAAGCACGCATACCATTCGCACACAAATAAAAACCGTTTTAAAAAAAACCGGCTTCAACCGTCAACCAGAGCTAATCGCCAATATACTCAATATGTGCCTAGTGGGTAGCTTTATTAAGAACAATACAGAATAGCGTGAATTAGTCAACTAATATAATTTGCTGTTCAAACCACTCGTTTATGTTTACGTGAGTAAACATAAACGTTCTTAGATTTACTCCCCACTGCTCAGATGTCGCCGCTGAGTAAAATACTTACTCAAAAAAAATGATTTGCGGTGACGTCACTTGATTTGATATAGGTTTGCTCTATCCAAGTGTTATTATTCGTTCTTATAAAAATATATACTGCGCCCGCTTTGTCGCTGTCTATAACCTCCTTAGCACTTGCCTCTATAGGGGCACCTAGCGCCAAGGGATCGCCTGATAACGAGATTGACAAACTGAACGAGTCTGACACGCTAGCATTCGATGCCTTTAAATAAGCTTGCTGTGCAAAGCTACTTGATAGCTCCGTATTGATTTTCAACGTATACGTTGTTGAGGCATCCCCTTTGATCTAGGTTAACAATAATAGTATTTTAACCCTAGGCCAATGCGGTTTTAATGGACTGATTAGCAGTTATTGTTTCACCATTTATCGTAATCGCAGCTTGACAATTAGAAGGACCATTTGCACTCGTTGCAATTTCGATCAAGCTCTGTAAAAACTTACGATTGCAGTGTACTTAAATACGTTAGGATTAAATAGCTGGTATAAATCAATAGACACATCTAAACTTTCTAATTGATTGGTAGGCTAAGGAAATTCGATACGAACTTCAGCCTCCTCACTGATATTAAAATCTTCATCTCTTGCACGATATCGAAAACTAGCTACGCCGCTAAAGTTAGGGTCAGGAAAAAACTCAAAGCTATTGCTTATCGATGATATTATAACGTCACCCCCGACAGTACCTGCGCCAAAAGAGACGGCAAATTCCACCGCATCGCCATCGTTATCAGTTGCAAATAACTCTCCGTTGAATATTGTACTACCCGCTTGCGCCCGAAAGTCGAGATCAAATGCTACAGGGTCTCGATTTAATTGCAATTCGCTAAATATATATAATGCTCCGCTATCTATCGCAGACGCTAAAAATATCTGATTTTGCCCAAACAGAGAACTGCTATCCTCGCCAGGTGCTGCGACCACTAAACGGTTTCCATCAAATGCAATTGCATCACCAAATCGCTCTTCTTGACCAACAGAACTATTCGAACCATCTCTGGTATTAGATGCTTTTACATAGGCAAGCTGACGCCATGCATTACCATCACGTCGAAATACATATACAGCACCCGAATCCTCGGCAATATTATTTGATTCGTCACCATCAATACCGCGCGCATTACTATCTTCTCTAGGAGCACTAACAACAAGAAAATTGCCGTTTAGCTCAATACTTGAACCAAAATCGTCGAGTCTCGTAGTATTTGAACCCTTTATAAAATCTGTTTGCCGCCATTCACCGTCAGTATTTCTAACGTATACATAGACAGCCCCTGATGAGAATGAACCTCCAGCTTGAGAACCGTTTATCCCCGTTGACGGACTTGTTTCCAAACGATCCCCAACGACTATCGTATCACCAGAAATAGCAACACTAGTGCCAAATTCTGCAATTTGATTTACTGATGCATTCGAAGCAGTTAAATTGGCTTGGAGAGCCCAAACATCATTTGTGTCACGCACAAAAACACTTACCGAACCACCCAAAAGGCTGGCCGTACTAGTTACGATAGTATCGCCATCTATAGCTACATTTTCCCCTCCTACATCTAAAGTCTGTTGTTCAACCCAAGTATTACTATTCGGATCACGAACAAAAATACCCAGCTCATTAGAGTTTACTATGGCAATAGTGTCTGAAGATATTGCTACATCATTTGATGGAAAACTTAAACCCTGTACTAGACTCCAAATTTCATTAGTATCGCGTACATAAATATCATTCCCTATCACTAGCACATCGTCTTGCAACGCCAATGGACCACTATTGTCAATATTCTGCTCTTGCTCCCACACTTCTCCTACGAACCGAACAAAACGACGTTTAAAAATCGCAGTATTGCCGTCACCGACAGATGCCATATAATCGCCTGAAACAGCCACGCTTAGCCCTGTTCTGGCATCTTGTCTCGCACCTGAAGCGCTTACCTCAGACGCTTTGACAAATGCAGATTGATCCAAACTGCTAGCAGTGATTCGGATGACATAAGTTGATGTCAATCCATTTTCATCACTAAGAGTTATGAGTATTTCATCATTTAATATTGACGAAGTATCTATCGTTACAATTTGATCTGACAATGTTGGCACACCATTTATGGTGATAGAACCTTGCCCTGTTGCTCTTAACTGAATCGTAGCTTCAAATAATGAAAATGATTCTGAATAAAGAGATATATCAGGTGAGAAAAATATTTCGAAACCCAATAACTCTATATTTGTTAGTTGAGGACTTTGCACTCCTCCAATTTCGATTGTTACCGTTGCTTCGTTAGAATTTGACTGACCATCACTGACTACATATTTAAACGTATCTACACCGCTCGAAAACGTATTCGGTGTATAGGTAAATGCGCCTGTTGTCGCATCCGTGATCACGGCTGTTCCTAAAGATCCGTTTTCCACTAGTTGATACGTTAACGTATCTCCATCCACGTCGCTCGCACGCAATGTGCCAAGCACAGATGTAATTAAATTCGAATCGTTAATTGCTACAGCTAATAACTCATCATTCGCGACGGGTGGTGTATTACCTGCCGGTCCTGTCGCGTCTACCGTAACACTCACCGTCCCAATATTCGAATCCCCACTACCATCATTCGCCACATACGTGAAACTGTCTGACCCAGTAAACCCTCCATTTGGAGTATACGTAAACGCTCCAGTGTTCACATCATCTATCACTACTCCACCATTACCAGCTCCCACCAGCACTCGGTACGTCAACAAGTCTCCATTCACATCACTACCCAATAAAATACCACTTGCTGCTACATCTTCCTGTGTGGTTAGCGTAACATCTCCTACCACAGGTAGATCATTATTGGGCTGACCCGCTGACCGCGTCACTGTTAGAGTATACTCAGACAATGCGGTAATACCGACCAACTCTACTGTTATCGTATTACTACCCACCGCTAGGTCTATATCAATAAATTGACCTGAAGGTATTTCCGCTCCATTAACTCGTATCTGTCCACCAAATAATTGGGAGTTAACTATCGGCGTTAAACGTATACTCGTTTGGGAAAACACTGCACTTGCACTGTACTCAAATACGTTAGGATCAAATGGCTGATTTAGATCTATTGAGCTGGTCAAATCACTCAGCTGCGCAACCTCGTTGAATAAGAGCGTGACGAAACCAGAGTCAGACGTCGCCAGACCATCATTAACCGTATATTCGATTACCGCGAACGTAGGGTTAGATATGCCTTGGGAGGCGGTAAACTCTCCAGTATTAGGATCAAATGTAAGATCGATATCAAAGCTTGATGACGATGCAGAGAAGGTCAAGCTATCACCATCGATATCAGCACCTCGCAGACTGCCAGAAATTGCTTGTCCTGGCAGACCCTCGATTGCACTTGTGAAAAATGAAACTGGATCGGCGTTACCGATACGTTGGTCAAGACTAAAAGCGTAAACCGCACCTGATGTTAGTAATGAATTGTCTTGCTGCCCGCCTATAGAATTTCCACTTTCTCTTACCGCACCAACGATCAGTGTTCGACCAAGCGTCGCGTCTACTGCTACCGTACCACCGAAGCGATCATCAACACCGGCATTCGATGCTTTGAAAATAGTTTGTTCAGCAAATAAGGAATTAGCATTTTTCTGGAACAAGTAGACCGCACCCGAATCCTGCACATCGTTATTACCAGGGCTAGGCAACCCCTGAGCATTAAGTGCACTGTCTTCTCTAAACGCCGAGATGATTAATTTATTATTAATTACATTAACAGTACTACCGAAACGATCGCCAGCATCAAGGTTTGAAGACCGAATAGTTTGCACTAATTGCCATTGACTCTGAGTCCCGCTGCTAACGTCTCGAAAATAGTAAGCTGCACCGGAGTCTGCGGTTGTGTTACCCGCACCGTCATCACCAATCGCGCCTATTACCAGATCCGAATCTATTCTTGATACGCTTTGGCCGAACCTATCTCCGATATCCGCGGAATTACTGCCTAAAATGGTATCTAACGACCAAATGCCACCCGCTCCTCGCGTAAAGATATGAGCGGCACCAGAATCAGGTGTAATCGTTCCTTGGGCGTCGTTAACGAAGTCGTAGCCAGGCACACCAACCACTATAACCCCAGTGGCAAAGGAAATGCTGGTACCAAATCGATCATCGGCTAGGAAAGCAGGGTCAACTTCATGCGTATTCTCTAACGTGTCTTGCAAACTCCAGACCCTTGGAGCAAAGATATCATCAGGCCTGAATACATAGACTTTTCCAACATTAGGAACAAAATCACCAAAGAAATCGGTACCACTGGTACCTATCGCACTGACTGCGATATCAACCTCATCTTGAGCAACCGCAATACTGGTTCCAAAACGCCCGAAGTTCTCGGTGTTCTCCCGAAGCGTCTGAATATGTGTCCAAACGCCCGGAAATTGTCTTTGGAATACATATACAGCACCAATATCTGTTTCGGTATTGTTAACACCATCATCACCTGGTGCACCGACAAATATAATTCCTGCAGCAGCAATTCCAACACTCTGACCAAAATTATCGCCTGCATCTGGATCAGGCGCCTTCAAGTACTGGACTTCTCGCCAAACTCCGCTACTATCACGTTCGAAGACATAGACTGCGCCGGAATCTTGCGCGTCATTATTTGTTCTATCCGAACTATCAATGCCACCGTCTGGTAAACCTCCGTCTTCTCTAAATGCGCCCACCGCCAAGGTTTCAGTACCGTTAACAAAATCAATCGCTATACTTCGACCAAATCTGTCGTCTGCATCTGCATTCGAGGCTTTTAAGTACGCTTGTTGTGCAAAGGTACTTGCTGAGGCGCGAATTATTGTTAACGTATACGTTGTTAAGAGGCCGCTTCTATCAAGCGTGATAGTGATTGTATTTGCGCCTTCTTCTAATACAAGTTGAACAGGTTCACCTGATATTGATGAAACCCCGTTAACGGTAATCGCGCTATCCGCTGTTAACACAACATCAATGGTGTTTTGTAAGAATCCCACGCTGCTTGAATACTCGAATACGTTGGGATCAAATAGCTGATCAAGTGGAATAGATGTTGTGAGATTGTTAAGCTGTGGCGCCGAGCTAAATACTAAATTGACAAAACCCAGTTCCGATGTAGCTTGGCCATCGCTAACGGTATATTGCAGCACAGCCACCGCCGGGTTAGAAGCACCTGGTGTGGCACTGAATTCGCCGGTGTTTGGATCAAATGTAAGATTGATATCAAATGGACTCGTCGCATCAAATGTTAAACTATCTCCATCAATATCTGTGCCTCGCAATGTCCCTGTAATGGCTTGACCTAGTTCACCTTCAATGGTGCTGTTCAAGAATGCAACCGGGCTAGCATTATCCACTCGTTGATTAAGACTAAAGGCATATACAGCGCCTGATTGCGATAATGAATTGTCTTGCTGCCCGCCTATAGAATTTCCACTTTCTCTTACCGCACCAACGATCAGTGTTCGACCAAGCGTCGCGTCTACTGCTACCGTACCACCGAAGCGATCATCAACACCGGCATTCGATGCTTTGAAAATAGTTTGTTCAGCAAATAAGGAATTAGCATTTTTCTGGAACAAGTAGACCGCACCCGAATCCTGCACATCGTTATTACCAGGGCTAGGCAACCCCTGAGCATTAAGTGCACTGTCTTCTCTAAACGCCGAGATGATTAATTTATTATTAATTACATTAACAGTACTACCGAAACGATCGCCAGCATCAAGGTTTGAAGACCGAATAGTTTGCACTAATTGCCATTGACTCTGAGTCCCGCTGCTAACGTCTCGAAAATAGTAAGCTGCACCGGAGTCTGCGGTTGTGTTACCCGCACCGTCATCACCAATCGCGCCTATTACCAGATCCGAATCTATTCTTGATACGCTTTGGCCGAACCTATCTCCGATATCCGCGGAATTACTGCCTAAAATGGTATCTAACGACCAAATGCCACCCGCTCCTCGCGTAAAGATATGAGCGGCACCAGAATCAGGTGTAATCGTTCCTTGGGCGTCGTTAACGAAGTCGTAGCCAGGCACACCAACCACTATAACCCCAGTGGCAAAGGAAATGCTGGTACCAAATCGATCATCGGCTAGGAAAGCAGGGTCAACTTCATGCGTATTCTCTAACGTGTCTTGCAAACTCCAGACCCTTGGAGCAAAGATATCATCAGGCCTGAATACATAGACTTTTCCAACATTAGGAACAAAATCACCAAAGAAATCGGTACCACTGGTACCTATCGCACTGACTGCGATATCAACCTCATCTTGAGCAACCGCAATACTGGTTCCAAAACGCCCGAAGTTCTCGGTGTTCTCCCGAAGCGTCTGAATATGTGTCCAAACGCCCGGAAATTGTCTTTGGAATACATATACAGCACCAATATCTGTTTCGGTATTGTTAACACCATCATCACCTGGTGCACCGACAAATATAATTCCTGCAGCAGCAATTCCAACACTCTGACCAAAATTATCGCCTGCATCTGGATCAGGCGCCTTCAAGTACTGGACTTCTCGCCAAACTCCGCTACTATCACGTTCGAAGACATAGACTGCGCCGGAATCTTGCGCGTCATTATTTGTTCTATCCGAACTATCAATGCCACCGTCTGGTAAACCTCCGTCTTCTCTAAATGCGCCCACCGCCAAGGTTTCAGTACCGTTAACAAAATCAATCGCTATACTTCGACCAAATCTGTCGTCTGCATCTGCATTCGAGGCTTTTAAATACGCTTGCTGCGCAAAAATCTCTGCCGATTCTCGATTAACACTGAGTGTGTACGCGGTACTGGCTCCACTCTCGCTAACGACGACTAAAATGGTGTTTTGCCCTTGATTTAGGTCAACACTAGTACTCTGGCCTGATACTATTGGCGAGCCGTTTACAGTAATTGTCCCATTAGCAACCGCTGTCAGCGTCAAAGTGTTCGTTAAAAATTCAACATTGCCGGCATAGTCGAAAATATTTGGATCAAAATTTGGAATAATAGAGTTAGAAACACTTAAATCATCCAGTAACGGGCCGTCATTATTCGCGGTACCACATGCTCCCAGGGTCTCTAAATCAAATGGCACATTCACCGGTGTACGGTCTTCTCCTAACAACACCGTCGCACCCAACGGACTGTCTACGCCAAAACATACCGACGCACCTTGAGGGAAAGTAAAGACAAACCCATCCTGTACTCCCCCACCATTGATCACCGTCAAGTCATACACAATCTCATTCGGATTACTCGTGAAATCTAATGTGTCTCTATTCTCAACACTAAACGGCGTCACATTCGTGAATCCCTGACTCGATACCACCGTCCCCACAAACGTCGCCGAACTCGGCCCACCCGTCATCCGTGCCGTCCACTCTCGTGTATTACAGTCCTGCCAGATAAAGACCGCCTGATCCACATTACGATTAAATGTCGGTACGCCACACGACACCGTCGATGCCACCTCATCATCCATAATCGTACCTATCCCCGTACCATCACTGATGATCGCATTCACCGCGCCACTTAATTCAACACTGAAACTCTCTTCACCCTCGGTTAATGCATCATTAACAATCCCAACCGACACCACCTGGCTCGTCTGACCCGCACTAAATGTCAAATTCGTGCTCGCTAACGCGATATAATCTTCCGGTGCTTGGGCACTCCCATCCAGAGTCACCACATCAACACTCACTACCTCTGTGCTCGCCGGCGATAAACTCACCGTGAACTCAGCCTGGCCATCCGCTTCACTGACCCGCACATCATCGATCGATAAACTCGGTGATCCCGCTACACCACATGGCCCCAAGGTCTCTAAATCAAATGGCACATTCACCGGTGTACGGTCTTCTCCTAACAACACC
>CAZTYM010000044.1:0-2530 GCA_964617475.1 uncultured Thiotrichales bacterium | reverse complement strand
AGATAAAGACCGCCTGATCCACATTACGATTAAATGTCGGTACGCCACACGACACTGGTTGACTCACCCCCACAGCTTGATCTAAAGGGAAAATAATAACTAGAGTTATATAGACTAAAAAACTAGCGAAAAATCTATCGGTTTTCACTGAATTCACCCTTTTCTAAAATTATAAGATTTGTGTTTCTGGGCATGCATATTCTTATCACCCTTTTCTATTGATCTACTGTAGGAATCTCATGAAAATTACATATAATTTTTGAAGTAATTAAATTACTAGTGCCAACAAATTTACTTAATACAGGTAGACCGCACCTGAATTAGGTGCATCATCATTGAACTGGTTACCGTTTACACCGGTTGATGAACTGTTTTCTAATGCACCTACAGCCAAGGTGTTTCCATCCCCACTTAATGCTACACGTGCCCCAAACAATGAAACTCTAGAAAACGGTACAAAAGAAGGAGGGTTTGCAATTTGCATAATGCTGATCTCATTATTACTTGGTTTAACGTATGATTCCTGAGACCAAACATTGATATCACGGCTATATACATAAGCAGCACCAAGATTATCACTAATCCCCGATGGATTTAGAACATCCAAAAACCCTGCCATAGCTGGATTAAAAATACCGTTCTCTTCGCTGCCTTCTCGTCGAGCACCTACAGCTAGTAAGCTTCCATCACTACTCAAAGAAACGGATGATCCAAATGCATCATCAAGTTCAGTATTGTGAGCTTTAATAAAAGCCTGTTGACTCCACAATACGTTTCCCAAACGGGTAAAGATATAAACTGCTCCTGAATCACCGGCACCTTCGTCAAATCCTCCTGTCGAGCCAGGACTTGCACCAGTATCAGCGCTGTTTTCCCCTGGCGCACCTACTGCAAGAGTATTACCATCAGAACTTAGACTCACAGAAAACCCGAAAGCGTCGGCAACTGGGCTTTGTCTCGAAGTGCCAGTAATGCCGGACGCAGGAAATGTACCCGTGTTATGTGCTTTGATATAAGCCTGCTGACTCCAACCGCCGGAACTATCATCGCGTGAAAATACATACGCCGCACCAGTAGCAGAAACACATGCAACAGCTAAACATTCTCTGTTAAAATTATCCGCGCCCCCAGTAGCACCTTGAAATACGCCACGTGTCTCACTATTCTCTGAGGCAGCACCTACAGCGAGAGTATTTCCATCGCCACTAAGCGAAAGATCGGAACCGAAACCATTAGCAAATCCAGGATTATGTGCTTTAATAAAAGCCTGCTGACTAACCGCACTATTTTGATCAACTGAATAAACGTAGACCGCACCCGATTGCCCAAAAGTATCGTCGGCAGGATCTCCACCAAGAAATCCACCAGTACTACCCGGACTAACACCGGAGTTTGCACTGCTATCTACAGCTCCTATCGCTAACGTTCCACCATCAGAACTAATTGCAACAGACCGGCCAAAATTATTTACTCGAAAAAAATCAAAAAACCTGCTATTAAACTCAGTACGAGTTATGCTACCTCCAAAGGGTATATTATGCGGTTTAATATATGCAGTTTGACTCCATGTATCTAACACTCTAGTAAACAAATAGGCAGCCCCTGGTCCGCCTAACGGGATCCCATCTACAATTGCGTTATTGTTCTGATCACCATTAATGCCCGGCGAAAAACTTGTGTCACCAATCGCACCAACGAGCAATCTATTTCCATCACCGCTCAAACTTGTAGAGCTACCAAATGCGGCAAAGCTACTCGTATTGCTCGCTTTTAAATATGCTTGAAACTCCCAAGTCGAATTGTTTCTGGTGAAAACGTATACCGCACCGGAATTATCCGCAGTGTTATCCTGTTGATTTCCATTGATGCCAACATCAGCACTATCTTCATTTGGCGTACCAATGGCGAGAGTTGTCCCATCCGTACTAATACTAATAGAACCACGCGTGCCACCATCATTAAATATACTGAAACTATCTCCCTCTTCTGTATTAGTTGCTTTAAAATACCCTATGCTATCTATTAAATTGTCAGCTAAATTAATAATTGCTGAATCTAGGCAAACCTGACTATTGCAACTTTGCAAAATGTATTGCGCATTTACTCTTAAGTGCAATGGAATTGTTGTAGTAAAAGAACCGACTCCTGAGGCTATGTTAGCACCAAGTTGGGAAAACCCAGACACACCATCTGCATCTTCCATTACCCTATAGAACGTAGCGCCTTGAACATCTTGCCAGTCAAACTTGATTGTTTTTATAGGTAACATCGTAAGCGATGGTATCGCGCCAATCGTCAAAGATTGAGAATCTCCACCGGACCCCGGGTTATTGCCAGGGTTGTTAACATTTTGATCTCCGCCTGTACCGTCACTCTGATTCGAAGTTGAACCGCCACCTCCACCACAGGCAACCAGCGTAAATAAAAATAAGATAGGCAACAAAAATCGAGACGCAGACATCATCTCCTCCCAATAATAGTTATCAAAATTGATTCGCAAAATTAATTACAAATAAACTCATAGTTCGAT
>CAZTYM010000043.1:0-18097 GCA_964617475.1 uncultured Thiotrichales bacterium | reverse complement strand
ACACAACCTAAGATGATAGCTAATCATCTCATCTCCTAACATACAAGCCTGGAAGGAGCGCAAGCATATTCAAGGAAATAATAAAATCGAAGGAACTATATTTGTGTAGCCGTGACCTCTCGGATGCCGCCTTGCTCTATCCGGGCTACCAAAACTACAGTTACTATGGTGGTGTGTCACATGCTATATTCAGTATTAAGCAGGAGATGGATGAAGATCAGCGTTTAGCCAAAAAGATTATTATTATCAATAGACTTGACCTTTAACTGTCTTCCAGCATTAGATATTGTAGGGTTATCTTCTTTGTTTGGTTCGCCACCAAATGTTACCTTTTCATATACATGTACAAGCGCGGGCGGATGCGTCGTATCAGGTATTGAATTATCAGAGGCCAATTAGCTTGTTGTATATAAATTCAAAAAAAAATCTGATTCTTCTGATATTTGTTTTTATGACTGGTTATTCATTGAATTCAATTGGAGATCATCGCTTGAAGGAGGGTATATTAGTGGAAACTAAGGATTGCAACTGGTTGATTCCTGACAATATGCGCCTTCAAGCTTTTTATAGCTATGATTTTCATAAATTTGTTACCAACGACTCTAAAAGTAATATTGCAACGGATAAGAAGATAACTTTTAGCAAGGTTAGTGAAGAAGAATATGAGGATGCGAATAAAAACCGACTTGCGAGGGAAATGGAATTAATTGATAAAGGTGATTGGTTTACCATCTATCATGAAACGATCTATTTAGCAGGTGATTCGTTTGATTATTTTTTATTTTTCACTAATAGTGAATTAGTAACGTTATCTGGTTTTACGAGAAATGAAGCATTAATAGTTATAGATAGCTGCGTCAAAAACAGAGAATAAAAGGGGTCGGTGACAATAGAGAATGATTCTCAGTTATTTGCTATCATCTGATTCAGTGAAGTTGGTGAAGGATCACTGACAAGATTTTACAAGGAGATGGTGAATAAAAGGGGTCGGTGACAATAGTGAGAATATAGGGGTCAAGTCTATTGATGATAGATATTGAGTAGTTTATTCTTGATCTATGAGTCGGCCACTACGGATAGAGTATAAGGATGCGTATTACCACGTGATGAATCGAGGGCGTGGACGTCAAAGAGTAATATAGGGGTCAAGTCTATTGATAATGTATATGGAATGATTTATTGTTGAGCGATGAGTCGGCCGCTACGTATAGAGTACAAGGATGCGTATTACCACGTGATGAACCGAGGGCGTGGACGTCAAAAGGTATTTCGGGACGATGACTATTATTCTGCCTTTCTAGAGACCGTAAGCGAAGCCTGTGAGCGTTTTGGTCTGGAAGTTCATGCCTATTGCCTAATGAGTAATCATTATCATCTTTTAGTGAAAACGCCTTATGCGAATTTGCAAAGAGCCATGCGGCATATCGGCTCAGTCTATACCCAGCGCTACAACCGCTTGAAAAAGACAGATGGGCCTTTGTTTAGGGGCAGATATAAAGCGATTGTAGTGGACTCAGATGCGTACTTATTACATCTTAGTAAGTATATTCACACCAACCCGGTTTCTGCACGTATGGTGGCGCAGCTAGAAGATTATTCCTGGTCAAGCTATCCGGCTTATATTGGCCAAACATCTATTCCGAGTTGGTTATTTACCTCAGAGGTCTATGGCCAGCTTGGTGGTCAACGCCGTTTAAAATCCCGTTATCGAATTTACGTTGAAGATTTAGAGCGATTATCCGAGCTAGAAGACTTCTATAGCAAAGGGAGAATAGCGCCTATATTGGGCGGAGAGGCATTTGTGGCAAGACTCAGGGGGATGAGTGGAGAGCTAAATAGGGAATTATCTCACGATGAAAAGCGAGCACTGAATCCTGATTTAGATCAAATTCTAGTGGAGGTGTGTGAGGTATTTGGGGTAGATAAAAGTCAATTGTTAATCAGTCAGCGTGGTCGAGGTAGCAAGAACACAGCGAGAAAGGTGGCGATGTATCTCGCGCAAAGGGTGGGGGGATACCGTTTAACCAGGATTGCGCAAGCGTTTGGTCTTGGCCACTATGGTGGTGTGTCGCATGCGATATTCAGTATTAAGCAGCAAATAGATGAAGATCAACGTTTAGCTAAAAAGATCAATATTATTATCAATAGACTTGACCTTTAGCTTCTCAACCTTAACCCACTTATAAAAAAGGGGCAAGCCCTATTTATTTAGGAAATACTATAAGCCAGATCTATCATTTGTCGTGCTCGGATAGGTAAACTATGGCAACTTATTGATAAGATAGAATTACAAAAAACTTACCGTGATATGAACAGTAAAACCTTTGATCGAGTTAATCGCCTAATCAAAACGGATACCTTGGATCAGATCATTAATAATTACAAAGGAGAAATTTTACGCTCGGAAACTCTACTCAAAAAGCGGTTAAATCACTGTTTAAAAAAGCCAAATTGTAGAGAAACCGTTTCGTAGCCAATCTAACTTAGATTGTAGAAACCAATTGATAGAATCATGCTTTATATTGGCAAATAGACATAGGTAGATTATGCCCAATTTACTTTCATTAAATAGCTACCATTATCGTCGCGGTGGCTCAGACGCGGTTTATTTTGATCATGCTAAACTATTTGAAAAAATAGGTTGGCAAAATGGTTTTTTCTCCATGCATCACCCTCGCAATGAAGATACCGAATGGAATAAATATTTTATCGATGAGCTCGAATTTGGCAGCGATTATAGCCTAGGACAGAAAATCTCCATGGCTGGCAAGGTAATTTACTCTTTTGAAGCACAACGAAAATTGCGCCAATTACTGAAACATTTCAATGCTGATATCGCCCACATACACTGTATTTACCATCATCTATCACCATCAGTATTACCCGTTTTAAAACAAGAGGGCATTCCTGTCGTGTTAACAGCGCATGATTTAAAACTTGCGTGTCCAGCCTACAAAATGATGAACAGCAACGGGGTTTGCGAATCATGCCAATCAGGGAATTATTTAAACTTGGTCATAAACCGCTGTATACATGGCTCAACCTTAGTCAGTGGTGTGGTTATGTTAGAAGCCTATGTAAATAGATTGCTTGGAAGCTATCGCAAAAACCTTAGCAAGATAGTAGCGCCGAGCAATTTTTTTAAAACCAAATTGATAGAGTGGGGTTGGCCTGAGCAACTCATCAGCACCGTACCCAACTTTATACACCTTAACGATTATCGTCCAAGTTATCAGCCCGGTAATTATGCCCTCTTTTTTGGTCGCCTCGCGCCAGAGAAGGGCGTCGATACGCTGATCAAGGCATGCGCTAAAAGCAAAACAAAATTACTCATAGCTGGAACCGGACCTGATGAGGAAAAACTAAAATCGCTGGCTACTACTCTGAAAGCTGATGTTGAGTTTAAAGGTTTCTGTAAGGGAAAGGCGCTTCATGCATTAGTCCAAGGATCACGAGGGGTTGTGTTGCCATCGCAGTGGTATGAAAACGCGCCAATCAGTATATTAGAGGCGTACGCCTTTGGAAAAACAGTGATCGGCGCTGATATTGGTGGCATCCCCGAAATGATTATCGATGGACAGACCGGTAAACTCTTTGAAAGCGGTAATGTAGATCAGCTTGCTGAAGCACTCAGCGCACTCTTTGAATCTGAGGACAGAGTTCTTCAAGACCAAGGTGAATTCGCTCGAAGATATGTAGAAAAAAACTACAATAAAGAGTTATATCTGGAACGCATGCTAAATGTATATAGCTCTCTTGGCGTCAAATATGCATAAGTTTGTTGTTAATGCTACTTCATTGCAAACTGTAGAGAATAAATAATTGAAAAAAATATCTATAATGGGTATCCGAGGAATACCCGCTACACACGGAGGTTTCGAGTCATTCGCCGAGGGGCTAGCTTTATATCTCGTCAAACAAGGTTGGGATGTTACCGTCTATTGCCAAAAAGAATGCCAGCCATGCATCGAAGAAAGCGAATGGCAAGGCGTTAAATTAATCAACATTGGCGTACCACAAACTAGTGCCATTGCTAGCTTTATTTTTGATTGGAAAAGCATTATTCATGCTGCTAAACGTGGCGGAATCATGCTCACATTAGGCTATAACACTGCCATTTTTTGTGCTTGGCACCGAATTAATGGTATCACCAATTTAATGAACATGGATGGCATTGAATGGAAACGACAAAAATGGCCTTTGCCAATAAAGATTTGGTTGTATATTAACGAAAAACTTGGTTGCTGGTTATCGAATCACCTTATTGCTGATCACCCGGAAATCAAAAATCATCTAACTCGCAATGTCAAAGCGGAAAAAATCACCGTTATTCCTTATGGCGCGGACAGCATCGAACACGCGTCTATCGAGCCATTGCAAGTGCTTAATGTCGAATCAAAAAAATATTGCATACTAATCGCCAGGCCCGAACCAGAAAATTCAATTTTAGAAATGGTGCAAGCATTTTCTGCTAAGCAACGTGGAATTAAACTACTGGTGCTTGGTAAATACAGTTTAGACCATCACTACCAAAACAAAGTCTTAGAAGCAGCTTCAGATGAAGTAATATTTGCTGGTGCAATATATGATTCAAGTATCGTACAAGCACTACGTTTTCATGCACTTTTGTATTTTCATGGCCACCAAGTAGGCGGCACTAATCCATCATTGGTAGAGGCGATGGGCGCTGGCAATGCCGTTCTCGCCCACAACAATATATTTAACCGCTGGGTAGCAGGTGATAAACAGTTTTTCTTTTCAAATAAAGAAGAATGCAAGGCTATATTAGATAAAAACCTAACTGACAGTGACAGCATGAGTAATGCGGCTGTGGCGAGCCGGCAGCGTTATTCAGAACACTTTACGCAGATAACCATTCTCAAACAGTACGAGAGTTTGCTTTCGCAGTACATTAAGTAGTAGAAAATATATTTAATACGTCAGTATAAAAATATGTGAATTCTATAAAAATCAAATAGTCTCTTGAAACTACGTAACCAGAAAATCTTTTGACATTTTGACGAAACTTCGACAACTACTCTGCATTGTCGCCATATAACAAGTTAGAATAATAAATTTAGCTGTTTAAATTCTTTGCCCAGCGTTACATAGTCTTTTAAAAAATCACTCAGCTATGCTTTACAAACTTATGCATTAGCGTCAAATCTTGATTAAGTGAAGGTGCTCGGTTTTCAGCACCCAGGAAATATCACTGGTGAGACCTGTGAGCAGCAATCAGCCAACTCGGCTGAGTGCCCGTCAAACTGTGGATAATCCAACTGAAAATTGAG
The DNA here is from genome assembly GCA_964617475.1 of uncultured Thiotrichales bacterium. GTDB lineage: Bacteria > Pseudomonadota > Gammaproteobacteria. Next base: position 12,806 of record CAZTYM010000043.1, on the reverse strand, counting down.
CTCGACCTTGCTATGCAAGACAGGCCTAAAAAGACATAGCGTCATATTGTGCATGTGGTTATGTAGGTGCACGATAATATTAATGCTATAAAAGTATAGGAAAGTTAATATCGTTGTTACACAAAATAGATCAAGAAAGCAAATGCTACTAGAGCAAAAGCATTTAAAAAAACTAACTAAGTAAGCTATCTGGCTCGCAGAGCAAATCAGAATCTGATCTTTTAGAGCTGGTATCTAAACAACTGAAAGAGGCCATTAAGTCCACGAAGAAAGCAAATAGAGTGGTTGCAAAAACACTTAAGACTTTGGCGTTGGAGCAATAAAAGTCATGGCTGCCTGGAAAGATATTTTGCTGGACGTTCTTAAATTAACGGATGAAGTAAAAAGACTGAATATGCAAACGGAAAAACTATCTGACAGGACTATTGAGCTTGATAAGCGAATTGTTCGATTAGAGACTTTAATTGAAGTATCAAAACTCAAAGCCATAGCCACTAAGAATTAAATAGGCAGTTTTTATATGATCTAAAGTTATTTCATTTAGATATAAAAAACCCCTACTAACGAGGTTAGCAGGGGTTTTTCTGCCTGACATTGCGTCAAGCGTTTTTTTGTTCAAATTATAGGTCGATATCTACTGAGTAAGACACAACGAATCTAACGTCTTGGTTAGCTAGAGCAGGATTAGTTGCAAAATCTGCCTCATCATCACCCTCATCTACATCAGTGTCACTGATAGTAAAGGTAAAGCCATTTTTGGCTAAACTGATGCTGTAGTCGTTGTACGAATCGCCTGCACCATTAAAGGCATTATTAAAGTCGCCTTGATGGTTACCAAAGTGAAATGACAACTCAAGGTCGTTACCTAAGCCTAGAGTGTAGTCTAATGACAGATAAGTGGCTTCACCAAAGCCGAAGTCTTGATCGCCTACTTCATCAGCTTCCGTATTGGCTAAAACGTTTAACGAAACGCTGAAACCACCAATACCGATCGAACCATAGATTTCACCAAAGTCGAACTCTGCTTGACTGTCGTAATTATAGTAGAGATAACCAATGTCATAGCTAACGCCACCGCCAAACTCGCCAGCAAAACCGAAGTATAAGTCATGCTCATAGCTGAATGCGTCTTGGACTGCTTCTTGAGCTGCAGCTACTTCTTCGTCAGTTGCGGTCGCATCAAGTGCTGCTACGTCATCTTGCTCATAGCTGACGTTTGATAACCAAGTACCGACGTAAAAGCCGTTATCCCAAGCGTAATCGATACCGCCTTGTAATGCAGTTTCGTTCGATGTCTGTGTTAGACCGCGCCACACGTAGTTATTAGTCACACTGATGTTCGCAGATAAGTCTCCCGCAGCGGAAGCCGTCATTGGGATTGCTGCACCACCAATGGCTAGCGATGTGGCTAGAGCAATTGGGCTTAGTTTTTTAATCATGTTTATCTCCAAGTATTTAGATAAGTTTTTGGTATACCAACAAACCGACAGGTGCTTCTTGTCTAGGGAATAGCACAGAGTCTGAAGCGTATTTAGCAGCTACTGTGCCAAAAATTATTTTTATAATTAATTCAAATAGTTAAGGTGTTTTCTGGAGGTTTTGTTGTTTTTTGGCAAAAAACAAATGCACAGTTATGGGGCAAGAACTAAGTGATCTGCGCTCAAAAGGCGCACAAAATTAGTGCGATGAGATAGGTATGTGCTAGCTAAATTGGTGCATGTAAAATATATATTCTAAAGCAGCGCATTAGCGTAGGCTGCTTCGGATAAAGTGCTCCATTCTGCATTTTGAGCCGTAAAGTCACGGTAAGCCGCTAACACTTTGGCAAATGTCGCGTCTTTTTCAGCTTCTTCATTGAGTGCTTCGACGGTCAGTGATCGTAGTGTCGCGATGACATCTTTGGGGAAAGGTAAAATGTTGACCTTATGCTCTTCGCGCAGAGTTTTTAGCGCAGCGAGGTTTTTCGCTTCAAACTCTGCCAGCATCCACAGATTGCTCGCCGCTGCGGTATTTTCAACAATCAGCTGCAGGTCTTCGGGTAATTGTTGCCAGGCTTGGTGGTTAATGATCAGTTCTAATGTTGGGCCGGGTTCGTGCCAGCCAGGGTAATAATAGTATTCTGCGGCGCGATGGAGGCCGAGTCTTAAATCGTGGTACGGTCCTACCCATTCCGTAGCATCAATGTTACCACGCTCTAGTGAGGTATAGATTTCACCACCGGCAAGTAGAATAGGATTAACACCAGCTTTGGCCATCACTTTGCCACCCAAGCCAGGAATACGCATTTTCAGCCCTTTTAAATCGTTGGCGGTTTCAATCTTTTTACGGAACCAACCGCCCATTTGTACGCCAGTATTACCCATAGGTAATGGCATCAAGTTAAAAGGCTGATAGATTTCCTGCCATAACTCGCGGCCGCCGCCGTAATACATCCAGGCGTTCATGCCCTGGGCGTTTAAACCAAACGGCACCGCAGTAAAAAATTGCGCAGCGGGAATTTTACCGGCCCAGTAATAGGCCGCACCGTGGCCCATCTCGACTGTGCCTTGTGAGACGGCATCAAAACTTTGCAGGGGTGGAATCAACTCGCCTCCGGCAAACACAGTAATGCGCAAACGGTTATTACTCATCTTGGCCACTTCTTGCGCAAAGCGTTCTACACCTTCGTGGAAGATGGGGAAGTTTGGCGGCCAGGTGGTGACGATCTTCCAGTTAAAGCGTCGGTTGCTGCTGCTAGTGCTTGATTGTTCGCTGCGTTGGCATGCAGTCAGGCCCGCAGCTAAGCCAGCCGCGCCTAGCCCGGTAACAAACTTGCGTCTTTTCATGTGTGTTCTCGTTTATAGCGCTTGTAAATTGGCGTAAGCGGCCACTAACCACTTGCTGCCGGCCGAATTGAAATTAATTTGCACTCTTGCCTGGCTACCTTGGCCTTCATAACTCATTACCGTGCCTTCACCAAATTTCGGATGCGCCACTTGTTGGCCTAGGCGTAAACCGGACGGGGCATCATCGACAGGTGCTCGACGTCGGCTCGGTGCTTGTGGCCTGCTATGTCGAGGCGCGCTAATTTGCGGTACGCGTTGTTTGGGCCGAATTTCTTTCAATAACTCATCTGGAATTTCGCTGATAAATCGAGACGGTGCAGCAAAAGTTTCCGAGCCGTGTAAACGCCGAGTTTCAGCGTGGGTAATATAAAGCCGTTGTCGTGCGCGGGTAATACCAACATAACAAAGGCGGCGCTCTTCTTCTAAGCGCCCCGGTTCGTTAATCGACATTTGATGTGGAAATAAACCTTCTTCCATACCGCATAAAAATACTGCTGGGAATTCTAAACCCTTGGCGCTGTGCAAGGTCATTAACTGCACGCAGTCTTCGCTTTGGCTGCCTTCGGCATCACCGGCTTCAAGAGAAGCGTGAGATAAAAAGGCATCCAGTGGTGACATATCCAGTGATTCATCGTGTTGAAACTGGCGTGCGGCAGAGCCGAGTTCTTCGAGATTTTCGATACGTGCTTGTCCGCGTTCACCCTTATCTTTCTTAAAGTGTTCAATTAAACCAACATGTTCAATAACAAACTCGACCTTATCGCCTAAATCCAATCCATCACTATCGTTGGCCATTTGTTCGACCAAACTGATAAAGCTAGATAAGGCGCTAATAGCGCGAGAAGCTAGCAATTGTTGATGGCATAGCGCACATGCTGCATCCCAAAGCGATACGCGGTAATCTCTAGCGTGATCACGTACTGCTTGTAAACTGCGTTCGCCAATACCACGTGTCGGTAAATTCACAACACGTTCAAATGAGGCATCATCATGGCGATTGCTGAGCAAACGCAAATACGCTAAGGCATCTTTAATTTCAGCGCGTTCATAGAAACGTAAACCGCCATAAACACGATAAGCAATGCCCCGTGCTAGCAAAGCTTCTTCAAACAAACGTGATTGGGCATTGGAACGATACAAAATAGCATGATCGCTACGCCGCATATCCAGTTCGGTATAGATCATGATTTGTTCAACTACGTAGCGTGCTTCTTCAATATCGTTAAAGGCCCGATATAGCTGAATAGGCTCACCGTTATTGCCGTCCGTCCAAAGTTCTTTGCCTAGGCGCGCGGCATTATTTGAAATTAATGCATTGGCGGCGTTGAGAATATTGGCTGAGGAGCGATAGTTTTGTTCTAACCTAAACGTTTGAGTATTACTAAAGTCTTTACTAAAGCGTTGGATGTTTTCGATTTTAGCGCCACGCCAGCCATAAATTGATTGATCATCATCGCCCACTACAAAGAGTTTGCTTGAATCTCCTGCTAATAGACGTAACCAGGCATACTGAATAGAGTTAGTGTCCTGGAACTCGTCAACCAGAATATGTGAAAAACGATTCCTATAATGTTCTAATACTTCGGGCTTTTCACGCCAGAGTTCATGGGCGCGCAACAACAGCTCAGCAAAGTCGACCAAGCCACCGCGCTGACAGGCATCTTCATATGCCTGGTAGATTTTAATCATCTGCCGTAGGTAGGGATCGCCACGATCTTCAATATGGGCAGCGCGCAAGCCGTCGTCTTTGCGAGAATTAATAAAACCTTGCGCTTGTTTTGCCGGCCATTGCGATTCATCCAAATTCATGGCCTTGATCAAGCGCTTGATAATGCGTTGCTGATCTTGTGAATCAAGAATTTGAAAGCCTTGAGGTAAGCCAGCGTCTTGCCAATGCGCGCGCAGTAAACGGTGAGCGAGACTATGAAAAGTACCGACCCACATGCTGCCAACGGGAATACCCAGCAAGCTTTCGATACGGCCGCGCATTTCGGCCGATGCCTTATTGGTAAAAGTGACCGCAAGAATGGCATAGGGTGAGACGCGCTCTACTTCAATCAACCAGCTAATACGATGCACGAGGACTCGGGTTTTACCACTGCCGGCGCCGGCGAGAACGAGGGCATGTTGCCCTTCTACGGTGACGGCACCACGTTGGGCGTCGTTAAGGGGGTTTAATATTTCACTGACATCCATTTTTTATATTTTAGCAGATTGAAGCTGCTACGCTGACTTTGTATCGTCGCTAACGTATCATTGTGCGTAGAGTGTTGACCGAATCGCGAGATTGCCTAGTGTTTAAAAAATTCCCATTGTTGATGTTATTTGGCCTTGTCGCTAGCGTATTAGCAGCTTGCGAAAAACCCTTGCAAGTTGACCCAAGAGAAACGGCGGCTGGTTTTTACCAGCTACTACAAGCGCAAGACTTTGATGGTGCTAGCGGTCGCTTTGATGACGGCATGTTTCGCTCGGTGCCGCGTGCGGCCTGGGTAGATTTTCTCGGCAAGGTTCAGCAAGAACTGGGTGGCTTGAACGGTATACGTATAAGAAATGTGGAAACTAATACGGTGCGCACAGGCCGCATATTTATTTTTGATATCTCCGCTGAGTACGAAAACGGTAATGCCTCAGAAACCTTAACCATGTTCCAGGCCTTGAGCGCTACCGGTTTAACGGTGATTGACTACGATGTTAAGGCGACGGGATTGAAATCGGCGCCACCCAATTAACCATTCTGAAAAATAGTGGTTTAGTGAGCGCGATCTATCCGGCGAAAATTAATTGCTTCGCTTAAGTGGCTACGTTCAATATTGGCTTCGCCTGCTAGGTCAGCCACGGTTCGTGCGACTTTTAATATACGATGGTAAGCACGGGCTGAGAGTTTGAGTTGGTTCATTGCGGTGTGTAAGAACTCAGCGTCTTTATCTTTTAGCGTACAAAACCGACGTATATCTTGTTCGCTCAGCGCCTGGTTGGTTTTACCGCCACGTTTGAGCTGATGCTCTCTAGCTTTGGCTACTCGTTTGGCGACGACTTCGCTGGTTTCTGAGTCTTCCTTGTTTTGTAAGTCTTTTGCTGGCAAAGCCGGTACTTCTATGTGAATATCGATACGATCAAGCAATGGTCCAGAAAGCTTGGCGCGATAACGGTTTATTTGATCCGGACTGCAACGGCACTCATTGGCACCGTCACCCAGATGGCCGCATGGACAAGGATTCATCGCGGCGACTAGCTGAAACTGCGCAGGATATTGTGCTTGTCGGGCCGCGCGGGAGATAGAGATTGTTCCCGACTCCAACGGTTCGCGCATCACTTCTAGCACCTTGCGATCAAACTCTGGCACTTCGTCAAGAAACAAGACGCCGTTATGAGCTAACGAGATTTCGCCGGGTTTGGCTAAACTGCCACCACCAACTAGGGCCACAGCAGAAGACGTATGATGAGGATGTCGGTAAGGCCGTTTGCCCCAGTTTTGTAGTGCATCTTGTTTGCCGGCGATGGAATTAATCATCGCCGTTTCAATCATTTCGTCTTCACTTAATGCAGGCAGCAAGCCAATAAGCCTGGAAGCTAACATGGTTTTACCGCTGCCTGGCGGACCGGACATAAGCAGATTATGCCCGCCCGCAGCGGCGACTTCCAAGGCGCGTTTAGCGTGAAACTGGCCGCGTACTTCAGATAAATCGACACCATTGCTGTGTTGGCGTTGCCAGGCTCTTGGTTCGATAACACCAAGTGGAGTCACTGATTGTAAATGCGCGCAAACAGCCAATAAATGATCGGCAGCTAAACATTCGGCGCTATGAATCAAACTGGCTTCGGCAGCGTTGGCTTGTGGCAAAAGCACTTTGTGCTGGCTTTTGGCGGCAGCGTGAACAAATGGCACAATACCGTGGCATGCACGTAAACTGCCGTCTAGCCCTAGCTCACCGATGATTTCGTATTCGTCTAAGTCGGCAGCGTTTATTTGTCCAGAAGCGACAAGAATACCGATGGCGATGGCCAGATCAAAGCGCGCGCCCTCTTTTGGTAAGTCGGCAGGAGCGAGATTGACGGTAATTCTGCGTGGTGGAAATTCAAATTGTGAATTGAGTAGTGCACTGCGCACGCGGTCTTTGCTTTCTTTTACGGCGGTTTCTGGTAAACCGACAATGGAAAAGCTAGGAAGGCCGCGAGACAAATGGACTTCGACCACGACGGGTGGCGCTTGAATGCCGACTGCAGCGCGGCTCTGAACTTTGGCTAAAGCCATAATGAATATCCCTATTTATGTAAAACACCTTTCCTTAGGTGCGCAGAACTAATGCTTAGCTTCGAGCTCTGCCAGTTGTTTTTCTAACGCGTCGATTTTAGCGCGGGTGCGTTCAAGCACCTTGGTTTGCACATCAAACTGCTCGCGAGTGACTAAATCGAGTTTACCCAAACGCGACTGTAGCATGGATAAAAATTGTTGCTCGAGATCAGCCTGAATATCACGAACCCCAGTGGGTACGGCATTTGCCAGCTTTTTGGCCAGGTCATCAAACAATTTTGGGTCGATCATGCAGTTTAGTCCAAGTTTAACTCTAGTTTAACGGATTATGGAGTACGCATAAATGCGTAAATTAAGTGTTCTAAATTAGTGCAAATGCAGTTTTTTATTGCACCAACATTGCGCATATATTTGTTATTGAAATTATTCAGTAATTATAAGTAATTGATTTTATTTTAAAAAATAATCTGGCACAAATGATGCCCTATATCGAAACGTCTGCGCGTGATTAGCAAGGTCACGCAGTGAGTACTTACCCCGGTGGCGGTGCGGTTTGGGATCAATGCCACCAATAAAGTAGGGGTGGAGCGAGGGGCAAGCACTCCATTAAAAGCGAGAACATCAAAACTGCGTTTGTTCTGCAAGACAATCATGCCAATTAAGGTTAAGGAGAGGATATGAAGTTAGTTACAGCAATCATTAAGCCATTCAAGCTTGATGACGTTCGAGAGACGTTATCGGAGATTGGCGTAAAGGGGATCACGGTCACAGAGGTGAAAGGGTTTGGGCGCCAAAAAGGCCATACCGAACTTTATCGCGGTGCTGAATACGTGGTGGATTTTTTACCTAAGGTCAAAATCGAAGTCGCGGTAAGTGACGATTTAGCTGAACAGGTGATTGAGTCAATTACCAAAGCGGCTAATACCGGCAAAATCGGCGACGGTAAGATTTTCGTCTACGACGTTAACCAAGCCATTCGTATTCGTACCGGTGAAACCGGCGACGAAGCCTTATAAAACAACATAAATTTAAACTTTAACTTCCGCGGAGGACGTTATGGAAGAAAATATTTTTCATCTTCAGTACGCCATTGACACCTTTTATTTCTTGGTGTGTGGTGCGCTGGTTATGTGGATGGCTGCCGGCTTTTCTATGCTTGAGGCAGGCCTCGTACGTGCTAAAAATACAACCGAAATTTTAACCAAAAATGTAGCCTTATATTCAATCTCATGCATCATGTATATGGTGTGCGGTTATGCGATTATGTATGGCGGCGACGTGTTCTTATCAGGTATTGCCGATGTTGATGTAGATGGTGTACTTGGTGATTTCGCTGCTCGTGAAGACGGTTTTACTGGTGGTTCAATTTACGCTGGTGCTTCAGACTTCTTCTTCCAGGTAGTGTTTGTTGCAACAGCGATGTCCATCGTTTCAGGCGCGGTTGCTGAGCGCATGAAACTTTGGGCGTTCTTGATTTTTGCGGTTGTCATGACCGGTTTCATTTACCCAATGGAAGGTAGCTGGACTTGGGGCGGTAACGCTGTGTTCGGTATCTACTACCTGGGTGATCTAGGTTTCTCTGACTTCGCAGGTTCAGGTATCGTCCACATGGCCGGTGCTGCCGCTGCTTTAGCGGGTGTGATCCTGCTTGGCGCACGTAAAGGTAAATACGGTGCCGACGGGTCAGTGCAAGCGATTCCAGGTGCTAACCTACCTTTAGCGACTTTAGGTATGTTCATCCTTTGGATGGGTTGGTTTGGCTTTAACGGTGGTTCTGTATTGAAGCTGGGTGATATTGCTAACGCAGCTTCGGTTGCCATGGTGTTCTTAAACACTAACGCTGCTGCTGCCGGTGGCTTGGTTGCTGCCTTAATTGTTGCTCGTGTTTTATTCGGTAAGGCTGATCTAACCATGGCGCTTAACGGTGCACTAGCAGGTTTGGTGGCCATTACTGCAGAGCCTTCAACACCGTCTGCTTTGGGTGCCACTATCATCGGTGCTATTGGTGGTGTGATCGTGGTCGGTTCAATTGTCTTCCTAGATAAAATTAAGATTGATGATCCCGTTGGTGCCATTTCAGTTCACGGAACGGTTGGTTTATGGGGCTTATTAGTTGTTCCATTTACTAATGACGGTGCTAGCTTCTCAGGCCAAATCATTGGAGCTATCACTATTTTCGTTTGGGTATTCGTTACTAGCTTAATCGTTTGGGGTATTTTGAAAGCGGTTATGGGTATTCGAGTCAAAGAAGAAGAAGAATACGAAGGTGTGGATCTATCTGAATGTGGAATGGAAGCTTATCCAGAATTTAGCAACAAGTAACACTCCTTAGCTGGAATTTAAGGGGCGCCTCGGCGCCCCTTTTTTTATGTTTGATTCGTGGATTTGACCAAATTCATGGAAATTTCATCAAAACCGCGCTAATTTATACATATCAAGAAATATGGCAACGATGATGAAAACAGCAATTTTAATGATTTTTCTGCTCGCGCTGGTTCCTCTAGCGCAGGCTAAGCTTTATCAATATACCGATGCAGATGGCAATATTCACTTCACTGATACGCCGCCAATTGATGTTGAGGTCACGGAAAAAAGCATTAAGTCAGGCAAGTCAAGCACTGACAGTATCGAAAAGTTACACGCAGATAGGGAAGCGAAGGTAAAAGCCAAAGAAGAAGCGGCTAAGGCAGCGGTTGTATCCGAACAAGAAGCGAAAAATCAGGAAATTCGTGAAAAAAACTGCGAAATAGCCAAAAAGCGCCTGCAGTTTTTCAAGGATAATGAAGGACGACGCATTCGTACCCAAGATGAAAATGGCGAATATATTTATCGCACACCAGAAGAAATTAGTGCTGATACTCAAGAAGCGAAAGAATTAGTAGAAAAGTGGTGTAATCCACCTAAACCAACTGATCAGTAGTTACCTGAAATCGCCTTAGTTGACTTTTAGCACCACGGTGTCGATGTCGTTATCTTGTAAGCGATAGCGTACAGTATTGACCTCGTCCAGTTTGCCAAACGGCCCCAGTCTCACGCGATGCCAGGCTACGGCGTCGTTGATTTTTACGGTCTCAATATTAGCTTGCACCCCTATGAGTGCTAGTTTTGCTTTCAGTTGATCAGCTTGCTTAAAAGTTTTAAAGGCACCCGCTTGCAGAATATACTGGCCGCTTTTATCAGCTTCAGGGATGGGCACCGATTCTTTCTTAGGGACAGCTTTAATTTCTTCATCCGGAATAATGATTTCGCGCTCGGGCAATAAACGATAAAAATCAAATCGTGGTTTGCTAGGCTCAATAGGTTTTTGAGTTATTTTTTTTGCTTTTTCCGGTTGTGTTGCTTTGCTTGGTTGAGTTGATGGCTGTTCATCAGTACGTGAGTACAAATAAACAGCAAGCGCAGCTATAAGGCCGAGTATTAAGCCGAGTAGCAGCCAAACCCAAGGTGGAGTGGGTTTAGTTTTACCTGATGCATTTCTGCGCTTCGCTTGCGTTTTTCTTGGTTTTTTTGCGGCCATATCACATAGAGCGAGGTGCTGAGACACCTAATAAAGTTAGACCATTTTTGAGCACTTGAGCAACAGCTAAAATTAAGCTTAAGCGCGCATTACGCAGTACTGCATCATCAACCAGAAAAGCATGGGCATTATAGTAAGCGTGAAAATCAGCAGCGAGTTGTTTTAGATAATTCACCACTTGATGCGGTTCACGTTGGGTTGCGCTATTGAGTACTACCTCAGGATAGCGAGATAGCTGTATCATTAAATCGGTTTCATGTTCTTCTACTAAAGGCGAGAGTGCTGTATTAGTATCAACCGCAGTAAAGCCTTTCTCTTCGAGTTTATCCAATACCGTGTAAATGCGGGCGTGGGCGTATTGAATATAAAATACCGGGTTTTCATTAGTTTGAGATTTGGCTAAATCCAAATCAAAATCCATATGTTGCTCGGTGCGGCGCATGACATAGAAAAAACGTGCGGCGTCATTACCCACTTCTTCTCGTAATTCACGCAGTGTGACAAATGAACCGCTACGTGTAGACATCGCCACTTTTTCACCACCACGGTATAAATTGGCAAACTGTACCAACAAGACCTCGAGCTTATTCGGATTTTCGCCGGCTGCTTGAATAGCGGCTTTAACGCGAGCAATATAACCGTGGTGGTCAGCGCCCCATATATTGATCACGCGCGAATAGCCACGGCTGTATTTTTCCAAATGGTAGGCAATGTCCGAGGCAAAATAAGTCGGTGCGCCGTTGTCACGCAGTACCACGCGGTCTTTCTCATCACCAAACTCGCTAGATTTAAACCAGAGCGCACCTTCTTTTTGATACAGATAGCCGGAGTCTCTTAATCTGGCGATAGCGTTATCTACTGCTTTATTACTGACTAATGAGCGTTCAGAAAACCATTGCTCATAGTTAACACCAAATTCACCCAGGTCTTCTCGTATATCAGCCAAGATGACATCCAAGCCAGCTTGATGTACCAGGTCATAATTGTCGCCTAGTAAAGATTTAGCTTTGGCAATTAAGCCATCTATATGGAGCTCTTTATCACCACCTTGGGGTTCGTCTGCGGGCACGTCGTCAAATACGACGGTGGATGAATGCGCAAGCGCATTTTTATGCTTGCCATGCAACGACGAGGCAATGTCGAGAATATAATCACCTTGATAGCCATTACTAGGAAAGGTCAACTGCTCATCACAAGCTTGCAGATAACGCAGCCAAATACTGGTGGCCAGAATATCCATTTGCCGACCGGCATCATTGACATAATACTCTCGCTGAACGTCGTAACCGACTGCGTCTAATAAATTAGACAGCGTGGCGCCATAAGCTGCACCTCGGCCATGGCCAACATGCAACGGCCCAGTAGGGTTGGCAGAAACAAATTCCAGCTGAATTTTATCACCGCCACCATGATCACAACGGCCAAAGTTATCGGCCTGTTCTAATACGTCACCAACAATACTATGCCAGGCTGTACTATTTAAATAAAAATTAATAAAGCCCGGGCCGGCAATTTCTGTTTTTTCAACTAAAGCACTTTTAGGCAAAGCATTAATAATCTTTTGTGCGATTTCGCGCGGATTACGTTTGGCGAGCTTGGTCAGCGTCATCGCCATATTGGTGGCGAAATCGCCATGCGCTTTATCGCGCGTGGCTTCTATATGAATGGGGTGGTCGTCAAGGCTAAGTTGCCACTCAGCAGCAACTTGCTCAAGCGCGCTAGATAGCAGCGCTTTCAATTGGTGTTTCATTAAGGATGTTGTTCCGGAAAAATCTGCTATGGGCTTATTATGACGGAATTGAGCCGAGTTTACATTCGCAGATTAAATGTTTCGCTACGCCCTGCGGGCTTTAGGCGAGTGACTTTTGATTTGTGCCGTGAGTAACATGCGAGCAGCATGTTACGAGGAAATGGCCTTGGGCCACTCCTGATCAGCCGTGCCTTTCGGCATTCCCTCTATTTTCAGCTTAAAACATGCGCTGCGGAACTCGCCATGCTTCCCATGGCTCAGACAGTCCTCGCTTATTTCATGTTTGAAGCTATAAATAGAGGCGACTGATAAAGTCGCGCTAAAAAGCAAATGTAGCCCGGAGGGAGCGCAGCGTAGTCCGGGGTGATAATAGCTAACTGTAGTATTTCCTGGAATCCGCTGCGCTGCTTCCAGGCTTGTATGTTAGGAGATGAGATGATTAGCTATCATCTTAGGTTGTGT
>CAZTYM010000042.1:0-18114 GCA_964617475.1 uncultured Thiotrichales bacterium | reverse complement strand
TTTTGTGACAATGACTTTGTGATACTTTTGTGAGATATGCGCTAAGTGACTGAATGATGGATAAAGCCAGGCGATCAATACAAAAGAAAGTGTATTCGGCACTATTTCAGTGCGGCAATTTGTTTTAAACAAAGAATTGGAGCCATTGAAATCTCAAAACTGTTAAGTTTTTCGACACTTTTGGCGGGTACACACCCGTTTGCCAAGACCAGAGCGTATATTACGTGGTAAATGCGGGGATAGCGCGATAGTTTTTACATGTTTATTTTATAGTTTTGTTATAAATAGATTGGTCCGCAGAATACCAATGAACGACGTGAATTGCACCGGTCAACCCGCCCAATCGATTGGATAAACGCCCGCAGTCACCCATCGATGAAACGTCGAATAAGGCCATTCTTCAACCCGTTCAACCAAGCCGTGTTTTAACGGATTAATATGAACATAATCCACGTGAGCATGGTAATCGTTTTCATCACGAATTAAATGTTCCCAAAAGCGGCGTTGCCACACGCCGCGCTCACCACGCCTTTTGCGGCTTGGCGAACGATGTTCAGTTTTGGCCAAAGATCGAGAAAAACCCGCTTTGATCAAACGCCACCGCATTGCAAAATCCACATCACCTTGCGGCAATTCGATAACGCAATGTAGATGATCAGGCAGAACCACCCAAGCGTGGATGGTAAAGGGATGACAACGCTTTACTCGTGCAATAGCATTGCGCAGTTCATTGATATACCTTATCAATAAATCATTATCACCGCGTCGTAACAAGTTAACCGTAAAGAAATACGTTCCACCTGGACACCACAGGCGTCGATAGTGAGGCATGACAACGAGAAATCCTTTTTCACAGAGTTTTACATATTACATGAGGTTATATGTAGGGTGCGATAAGCGGAGCGAATCGCACCATCCACCGTGCGTGGTGCACCCCGCCACATGGTGCGATTGACATCGCACCCTACGCGCTAAGGGCCCGAGGGGAACGCTAGGTGGTTAGGGAATGGTCTAAAACGCGCGGATTATCAAACGCACCAATCACCCTGCGCCCTGAATAAGATCCGTTTAGGATCTTATGAAGAAGTGCCCTTGGGGTAAGCCTGTCGAAGGGTGATTGGAGTTTTTATAGTTCGTTATGATTCATACATCTCGTCAAACCGGCCTTGGCTAAAACCATTCATGCGCTCGTTGTTGACCATGATGATGGGTACGCCGGTTCCGTTTAGTTCTTTGTAATCTTTGCGACCTTTACGCGAGGTTTCGATGTCGTATTCTTTAAATGGAATGCCTTCGGACTCGAAATAAGCTTTGGCTTTTTTGCACACGCCGCACCATGATGCGCTGTACATCACGACTTCTTTCAATGCTGCTTTTTTCAAACTGGTCGATTGACCCACCGTATTATCAATATTCGTTTTGGTGACACTGGCTTTACTTGTCTTGCTACTAAACTCTATTGTTTCTGCATTTCGGTCTGGTGGTGGTCTATCTGAGTAGAAAATTCGACCATCATTTCCAACCCATTTATACATTTGTGCATTAGCCGTTGCGGTAATACCTAGAAATACTGCAAGAATGCAGCTCAAGATAAGCCGATTCATCATAACAATCACTTCCCCCTTTAAGCATTGATATAGAGGGTAGCGACTATGTGGCCAAATCTAATGAGGGGTTTATCTTGGATTTGTGAACTGTGTCACATTTTGATTACTTGATTTATTTATTGAAAGCTTAGTGGCCTAACTCTTTTTGAGGCCCTAACATGATAGCAACCCACTCGGTTTCTTCATGACTTTCCAGTGCTATCTTTACTGTCATGGTTAAGGGCACGGATAGCAGCATGCCGACGGGCCCTAACACCCAACCCCAAAATACCAGAGACAGAAATACAACTAATGTTGATAGCCCTAAGTGTCGGCCGAGGTATCTCGGTTCTACTAGGTTACCCATTACCAGGTTAACGGCAACATACCCAATGGCGGCCAGAATGGCTGTTTGACCATCTATCTGAATCAAGGCCAGCAGTACAGCCGGAACTGCCGCAATAATGGAACCGATGTTGGGCACAAAATTAAGCGCAAACGCCAGCACGCCCCAAAGCACGGGATAGTCTACCCCGAGCACAGCAAGCCATACACCAATTAGCAAACCGGTGCCGATACTGACCCAGGTTTTGATCACCATATAACGTTTTAAGGTATCGCTAAAACGAGTGAAATGCGGTAACGACGCTTCGGGATTTTCAAGTATGGTTTTGAGTTTGGCGCGAAAACCTGATGCCTCAAATAATATAAAAATAACGGTAAGTAGTATGAGAAAAAAATTACTTAAGACATTGCCTAAGCCTTTTAGTGTGCTACCCGCCAGCGACATGGCTTTACCCGGATCAAAGTATTCGAACAATCCCTCTCTTGATATTTCGACACCAAAACCCTGTAACCAGGTGATGACTAAACCGAGTTCATCGCGCAGACGTGTCTCGTAGACAGGAAGATTATTGATAAAGTCATCAAGCGAATTACTAATAAGTACACCTAAGCCAGCAGCCAAGGCTATAATCAAACCAATAATCAAAGTGACAGCTATCGTGCTCGGCACGCGCTTGGACTGCAACCAAAATAACGCTGGCGTGCTAATGACAGCGATAAAAACGGAAAGTAAAAACGGCACCAGCAATGCTTCGGCTGTACGCATGCCGGCGACAATAACCACGAAGGCGGCGCCGACGAGTAATACTTTAATGGGTGTAGAAAGCTGGGTCATGACTCCGGTCTAAGGCCTTAGACACTTTTTATTTTATGAAAAGGGGTCTGACCCCTTTTAAAGGTTAATTAAACTGGTACGACAACCCAAGTGAGAAAACCGGCAAGTAATTATAATCGTCTAAAGTATTAGAAAAGGCAGAGTTTTCATTGCCTGATGAATCTGAGCCAAGGTTAACGTCTGCTTCTTGAAATACCAAACCCAGATCAACGACAAAACCTAACCTGCCGCTTTTATTTAATGCATTACCCCAACCAATACCGAGGTAAGTTAATGTACCCTCTGTATCGACAATACCGTTTAGGCTACCGAAGTCGTTATTCCCCAAGGAGTTGGATAAGGCCAGGCCGGTGTAAGGATCGACAATATTATTATCATTTGGCTGGTTGTGAAGCACGCCACCACTGAGTCTGAAATTGCCACTGAACGGATGCCAGTCTACCAAGGCAGACCAGGATTCAAATCCTAGATTAACGTCGTAGGTCGACTCGTGCTCATTTGAACCTTCGATATCAAAATCTAGTGCGTTGATACCTAAGCGACCACTAATGGTACGACTGATTGCAGCAGTAAATTCGGTGCCGAGCTGACTTTCTAGAGGCGAGTAACTATCAAATTCCGAGGCATAAGCAGCGCCAGCGCCGCCACTTGCCAGTGCGACAACTAAACAAAACACATTTTTCTTAAGCTGTCTGATCACGCTTTTGTCTCCTGATTCTTCCATTATACCAAATTAGGCGAGCGTTACACCTTTATAGTACAGCGAGTAATGTCGAAGATACACCCAAACAGGTGTCATCTTCTACCGCTTTTTCCGATTATGGCTCACTGTATTTGTGCAAGGTTTGCACGAGCCTACCGCTTGAGCTGACTTTCGACTTCGTCGCGCTTGGCACTACCCGCTAACTCGGCGATTAAAGCCAGCGCAAAATCCATGGCCGTTCCTGGCCCACGTGAGGTGATAATGTTACGGTCTTTTACTACCGCTGCCCCGCTATCGGTGAAAGGCCTATCACTCACTTCTGCCATGACACCTGGAAATGCGGTGATAGTATGGCCTTTTAGCACACCCGCGCCCGCAAGCACTTTTGGCGCGGCACAGATGGCCGCGGTAAACCGTTCGCTGTCGGCCATGACTTTTAGCAATTCGCTAATGCGTTCGTCGTTATTGAGATTGTCGCTACCGACAGCGCCACCGGGTAAAACTACCATGTCGTATTCTTGTTCAAGCGCTTGTTCCAGATCCATGTCTGCAAGTAATACCACGCCCCGACTGGCCTTAACCGGACCTTGCTTCAAACTTGCGACGACAACGTCGATTTCTGCTCGACGTAATAGGTCAATAATGGTGACTGCCTCAAGTTCTTCCACGCCCTCAGCGATAGGAACCAGGACTTTGCTCATTGCGGTTTTATGGCGGCGAAACGCGGTTAAAAAATCTTACTGGCTCGCGCGATTCGAGCATACCGGACTGGAGGATAAAGTCTTCGTAAGCGCTATATTTAGCAAGACGTATTGTTTCCGGCTCGGGCTCGATAGGAGCTGGCTGAGGCACTGCTTTTAGCTTAGGCTGCAATAATTGCGAAACCGGAACCAGTTCTACACCCAGTTTGGCGAGTTCTGGCAAGCGTCGCTCCAACACGGCGATGGTTTCTTTATTTGGGTGACCTATTGCAATGGCCTGACCTTTTCGCTTGGCAACGCGAATTAAGGCATCAAATTGGCGCTCAATGGCGTTTTCATCCGCCTCATTGTCGAGAAATATATCACGCGATAAACTAGGTACACCGCTGTTGCGCGCCTGATGCAAAGCAACACTATTGGCCGATGTCCGGCTATCGACAAAATACAAATCGGTTTGCGCCTCAATGATCTCCATTAACCAGGTCATACGCTCGGTGTCACTCGTCAATAAGCTACCCATGTGGTTATTAATACCCACTGCTTCCGGCACGGCGTCTATGGCGGCTTCAACCCGCTGCTTGTATTCCAGATAAGCCATTTCGGAAGTCAGGCCACCGGCATCCAACTTGCCATAGCTAACCGCTTCCATTGGTATATGAATCATCACTTCTTTACCAAGTCGAGCGGCCAACGCGGCTATGCGGTGAGTATGCGGTGCGCGTGGCAGAATAGAGTTGGTTATAGCGCCAGGTAAGGCTAAAACCAGTAAATCTTGTTCCAGGCGGATGCCTAAATCGTCAATAATGACGGCAATTTGGGCCAGTTTTTGGGGTGGTGAATAGAGGGTCTTATCAAGCCTAGCGACGTCTTCGGCCAGTAGATGACTAGACCAGGCCAGACAGACTGCGAAGAAAGCAGCCAAACGCGCAAGCGTCAGGCTGCCCATTGAGCACCTCTGCTAACCGCGCGATTGTAAGATATGTAGCCCCTTGAGTAAGTTAAGTGCTTCATAGAGCTGGTAGTCATCTTGCACCAGCTGTTCTTCTTGTTCATCTTCATTCCCGTCGTTTTGCGACTGGTTTTGCTCACCTGACGTAGCTTCACCATCACCATTGGTGTTTTCCAGGTGCCCCGATAAATCCGCTTCCTTGACTCTTTCAACCGTTGGCTCTACCGAAGCAACGGTGACATTTTCCAGTTCAATATCAGGGATTATACCTTCTGCCTGTATGGAACGACCAGATGGCGTGAAATAACGGGCTGTGGTAATCTTAAGGGCTGCGCCGTTATTCATTGGTAATATGGTCTGTACCGAACCCTTACCAAAAGTCGGTTGGCCCATAATCACCGCGCGTTTATGATCCTGTAAGGCCCCCGCAACAATCTCTGCTGCCGACGCTGAACCACCATTAACCAGTACCACTATAGGCCCACCATTGAGTAAGTCTGTTGGCGTGGCATTAAAACGTAATTCGGCTTCTTTACGGCGACCTTCGGTATAAACGATTAAGCCGTTTTTTATGAATGCGTCGGAGACGGATACTGCAGCATTGAGCACGCCGCCTGGATTATTACGCATGTCTAAGACTAATCCGTCGAGGCTGGAGCCATTGTCTTTTTTCAGCTTGCTAATAGCTTTAATTAAGTCTTCGCCGGTGTGTGACTGAAACTGGGTGATACGAACATAGCCAAAACCCGGGTCAAGTAAACGGCTTTTAACACTCTTTACGGTGATGACCGCACGGGTGACCACGATTTCTAATGGCCCTGCTTGGCCTTCGCGAACGATGGTGAGTTTGAGTTCGGTACCCGGTTTACCGCGCATGATTTTAACGGCTTCGTTTAAGGTCATGCCTTTTACGGGTGTTTCGTCGAGACGAATGATTAAATCTCCGGCTTGTACCCCGGCTCGCGCTGCGGGGGTATCGTCGATGGGTGTCACCACTTTGACAAAACCATCTTCCATACCCACTTCTATACCTAGACCACCAAATTCACCGGATGTACCGACACGAAGCTCGGTAAACGCTTCGGTATCAAGATACGCTGAATGTGGGTCAAGACCACTGAGCATGCCTTTAACTGCATCTTCTAGCAGTTGTTCATCACCAATTTGCTCAACATACTCTTCTTTGATTTTGCCAAAGACTTCAGTAAACGCACGTAGCTCTTCTAAAGGCAACTCATGAGCACCCTCTCGTTTAGCGAAAACTGAATGGCCGAGTGCCAGTGATACGCCCAATATCGCGCCACTAATTAAAATGAGCAAGCTACGTGCTCTAGAATTCATACGTTTTACTCCGTTTTAGCATTTTTTGTCAGCTGAGAACCCGTTGCCAAAAGCTGACCGAACGATGTGCTCTTCTAGCACCAATGAAGGTTATCGGCATGAAAGCAGTTTACCAAAATCAGGGCTAATCTGGGTATTTCAACATTCCCAGGCCGACTCATGTCAAAAAAATCTATTTTCTCGCAATCCAGTTTAGTGGATTTTGCGGTTGGCCTTTGTGCCGCACCTCGAAATATAAGGCACTGGTTTCAGCACCGCCTGAGTTGCCAACGCTGGCAATCACATCACCCACCGAAACCCAGTCACCTACTTCTTGAAACAGACTTTGATTACGGCCATATAACGTCATATAGCTGTCGCCGTGATCAACAATGATCAGTAAACCAAAGCCTCGCAGCCAATCTGCGAAGGCAACCCGACCCGATGCCACCGCAGTTACTTGTTGACCCGCCTCGGCAGCGATTTCAATTCCTTGCCAGGCCTGCCCACCAGTGCCGCGGCTTGCGCCAAAGCGGGTTTTTAGCGAGCCTGTTACTGGCCAGTTTAATCGACCCTTTATCTTGGCAAAAGGTTCACTACCATCGATATCCATAGGAATATCAGCCAGGCTCCGTTCCAGCTCATCGAGCAGTCGCACTAATGCTTTTTCGTCTTCATTGAGACTGCCCAGTTGCGATTGTTTGCTATTTATATCGCTGGCAAGACTGGCCACAAGCTCTTTCCTTTGCTGTTTTTCTGCATTGAGTGTTTGTTTTGACAACTCTTGCTGGGCCATTGTCGCGGCCAGTTCCTGGTTACGGCTATCGAGTTTGTTTTGAACCGTTTTGATTTTTTCGACGCGCTGTTTCAAACCTTGTATACGCTGACTACGTGCGCGGTTGAGATAATCGTAATAAGCCATGGTGCGGCTTAGCTGAGCGGGGTTTTTATTTGCCAGTAATAGTTGCAGATAACCCTCGCGGCTCATCGCATAGCTGGTGAGCAATTGTTCGCCCAAGGCAGCTTTATCAGCCTTGATTGACTGGCTTAAATCATGCTTTTCTCGCGCCAGTGCCACTAATTCTGTTTCCAGCTGTTGCTGTCGTTGCAGCGATTCATTGAACTCGATATTAAGCTGGCCTAAACGACGCTCGCTATCGGCGAGTCTATTCATAAGCGCGCTGTGACGGCTACGATCGGCATCCAGCGATTGTTTTAGTGCTGCAATTTTTTGCCTGAGCTCTGCCAGTTGCTCGGCTTTGTCGGCACTAGCAGGAAAGGAGACCGCAACAACAAACACGCACGCAACGACAAGACCATATCGGGTTTGCTTGATGTTGCGAGCCGAAAAGCGCGCCATTGCTATTGTTCTAGTGAAACCAAACTACGGCCTGTCATTTGAATGGGCTGCTCACGGCCAAGCAAATGCAGCATGGTAGGCGCAATATCGCACAAGGCACCGTCAGCTAGCATCTCGGCCTGGCGACCGATGTAGACCAAAGGCACTAAATTAGCCGTATGCGCGGTATGCGGCTGACCACTTTGCGGATCAAACATCTGCTCGGCATTACCATGATCTGCAGTGATTAACCACTCGCCACCAACCTCATCTACGGCGGCTTTGACTCGCCCAAGGCAGGCATCCAGAGCTTCGATAGCTGCGATGGCTGCGTCTAACTTGCCAGTATGCCCCACCATATCAGGGTTGGCGTAATTACAAATAATCACGTCAAACTGACCCGAGGTGATGGCTTCGACCAGGTTATCGGTTAGCTCGGTCGAGCTCATTTCAGGCTGCAAGTCATAGGTTTTAACTTTTGGCGAGGGAATCAGCTTACGTTCTTCGCCCGGATAGGCTTTTTCGATACCACCGTTAAAGAAGAAAGTGACATGCGCGTATTTTTCCGTTTCAGCGATACGTAGCTGGGTTAAGCCCAAACCGGAGATATACTCACCAAAAACGTTGTCATAACGCTCTGGTGGAAAAGCAACCGGAACATAGTAAAAGTCTTTATTGTATTCCGCGAGGCTGCAAAAAGTGCCGAGCTTAGGCGCAGCTTCACGGGTAAAACCATCAAACTCTTCGGCAATCAATGCACGCGTTAGTTGCCGTGCGCGATCTGAGCGGAAGTTCATGAAAATAACGGCGTCATCGTCATGAATAAAATGGGCTTTTTCATCGTCAGCGGCGATAACGGTTGCCTTAATAAACTCGTCTGTTTCGCCGCGCTCATAGGCCATTTCAAGTGCGCTTTGGGCGCTGCTTGCACGAAACTCTGCCTGGCCGTGGGTGATTAAATCATAGGCTGCTTGCACCCGATCCCAACGATAATCTCGATCCATGGCGTAAAATCGACCGATCATGGTAGCAATTTGGCCACCGCCGATTTCTGCCATTAATGCTTCCATCGCGCTAATGGACTCAGCAGCACTTTTAGGCGGTGTATCTCGGCCATCGAGAAAGACATGGACATACACCTGCTTGGCACCGCGCTCGACTGCCAACTTGACCATGGCCTGAATATGCGATTCGTGACTATGAACGCCACCTGGTGACAATAGGCCGAGTATATGCACAGCACTGTCGTTGTTTATGGCAACATCAACGGCATCTTTTAAGGTTTGGTTTTCGTAAAACATGCCGCTTTCAATCGCGCGTTGAATACGGGTTAACTCTTGATAAACGACGCGACCCGCGCCCAGATTGAGGTGACCGACCTCTGAATTGCCCATTTGGCCACCAGGCAAACCGACGCTGGCGCCGGAGGCACTAATCAGAGTATTGGGATACTTAGCGTATAACTCATCCCAAACAGGTGTATTGGCATTTGCGATGGCGTTACCTGATGTTTCATCAGTATGACCCCAACCATCCAGAATAGTCAGGAGAATAGGTGCTTTTTTTTTCTTCATTTAGTTACTAGGTAATCTTCAAATTTACAAGCGCCGCGCTGTTGACGGCGAAAAGGTTTGGGCGCGCTGGTAACGCGGGCGCAATGCCAGTATGATGCCGAGCCCACAAACGTAGGAATTATACCTTATCACACAGTATTTGGCGCCGTATCAGGGCTGCCTTGCTGGGAGAAAACTGAGAACATGGGACAATTTTTTGAATTCATAGGCAATCACTGGATACTCAGCTCGTTATTTGTCTTAATTCTCTTTTTGCTGGTCATGGATACTGTACGAGATAAACTGCTTGGGTTTGGCGAAGTCAAGGCCGACGAAGCGGTGAGATTGATTAACCGTGAAGATGCCGTCATCCTCGATGTTCGCGAAGATAGCGAATTTAAAGAAGGACATATTATCAACGCGCTGCACATTCCTTTACCGTTTGTCGAAGATCGCCTGACCGAGCTACAGGAACATAAAGATAAGCCGCTACTGGTGTATTGCCGCACTGGCAATCGCTCAGCCAAAGCTGCCTCGACCTTAATGAAGCAAGGCTTTAGTCATGTTAAAAAATTGAACGGCGGCCTCATTGCCTGGGAAAATGCCAAACTTCCTGTAAGCAAATCCAGTTAGATTTTTAAAAATTTTAGTTAATCGTATTTAGGAATACCTTATGGCAGACGAAGAAAATACTCAAGAAGCAAGCAATACGAATCAGCAACGCTTTCATATTCAAAAAATTTATGTCAAGGATGTTTCTTTTGAAACACCCAATTCACCACAAATTTTTTCTGAAAAATGGAAGCCTGAAGTTAATTTAGAAATACGCAATACCGCGAAGGTACTTGCAGAAGACGTGCATGAAGTCATTTTATCACTTACTGCGACGGTAAAAATTGAAGAGAAAGTAGCTTACCTGATTGAAGTTCAGCAAGCGGGCATTTTCAATATCAGTGGTTTTGAGAAAAACAATTTGGCGGCGATGGTTGGCAGTTATTGCCCTAATATTCTTTTTCCTTATGCCAGAGAATGTGTTTCCGATATTGTTTCTAAAGGCGGCTTTCCACAGTTAGTATTGGCACCGGTGAATTTTGATAGCCTCTATAACCAGCACTTACAAAACATGCAGAATAATGAAGGAAATGCGACGGAGACCGCTCACTAGTCTTTTATGATGCAAGCACAGCCAGTCAGTGTTATAGGAGCAGGCTCATGGGGCACTGCGCTGGCTCAGCAACTTGCCTGTCAGGGCCATGCGGTTAAGTTATGGGGCAGAAGTCGCGACGTTGTTGCTGACATTAATCATCATCATTGCAATACTCACTACTTACCCGATCTAACATTATCGGCGGACATTAGCGCACACACTGACTTAGAAGCCGCTTTGCAGGCAGTACAGCTGGTCGTCATTGCCGTACCCTGTCATGCTTTTAGAGAAACAATCAGCCTGGTTAAATCTTATTGCTCTGATGACACACTGCTTAGTTGGGCATGCAAAGGTCTGGAAGCGGGCAGCGGTAAACGTGTCGATGAAATTCTGCGTGAAGAATGGCCAGGTTTGCAGCGTTATGGCGTGATATCCGGCCCTACTTTTGCCAAAGAACTTGCCGCGGGTTTACCCACAGCAATTACCGTTGCTGCTAATAACGAAGCGGCTAGTCGCGATATTGCCTCTTTTCTTCACGGTGGCCGCCTGCGCTGCTATACCTCTCACGATATTGTCGGTGTCGAGCTGGGTGGCGCTATCAAAAACGTGTTAGCTATTGCTGCCGGTATTGCCGACGGTTTGCAGTTCGGCGCCAATACTCGTGCCGCATTAGTCACTCGTGGCTTAAACGAAATGCTAAAGCTAGGCGAGGCCGTAGGCGGGGAACAGGCTACATTTTACGGCTTAGCAGGCGTAGGTGATTTAATTCTTACCTGTACTGATGACCTATCTCGTAACCGTCAGCTCGGTCTGGCTTTAGGACGAGGAAAAGCGTTGCAACAAGCTTTATCAGATATCGGTCAAATTGTAGAAGGGGTGAGCACTGCGCATGAGGTGCATAGATTGGCTCAATCTCTTGATGTTGATATGCCCATTTGTAATAGCGTGCATCAAGTACTGTATGAGAACCTCTCACCCAATGATGCTGTGAGTAGTTTGCTCAATCGAGAACGCAAGGCGGAAGACGCTTGATTGCTAAGAGCGAACAAGCCGACATTAGCTATGCCATTATTCTCGCTGCCGGCCACGGCAAGCGTATGCAGCCGTTAACGAATACAACGCCAAAGCCTTTATTAAAAGTTGCCGGTAAAGCACTCATTGAATATCACATCGAAGCACTAGCACGAGCCGGTATCAATAATATTGTTATTAATACCGGTCGCTTGGGTGATCAATTCGAACCCTATTTAGGTGATGGATCCAGGTTTGGCGTTTCAATTGTATACTCTCATGAAGGCGATTCGCCTTTAGAAACAGGTGGTGGTATCTGTAAAGCTTTACCGTTATTAAAAGGCGATTATTTTATCGCTGTCAACGGTGATGTCTGGACTAATTTCGATTTTTCTCTACTTAGAAAAACACATAACAACTATGGCCATCTAATTTTAGTTACTAACCCCAGCCATAATCCACAAGGTGATTTCGCCTTTGAGCAAGGTAAAATTAAAAATACTGGTGAGAATCGTTATACCTTTAGTGGTATAGCGGCTTATCACCGCGAGCTATTTTCGACAATAGCAGAGCAAGCCTTTTCACTTGCCCCGCTTTTGCGTGATGCTATTAGCAGGGAAAAAATCAGCGCAGAATTATTTAGCGATCAGTGGTACGACATAGGCACCCCTGAGCGCCTGGCCACACTTGAAGCAATGCTTTCTTCTAACGTTGCAACTGATCTTGAATAGCGTCTTTCAGGTTTAAACGCCGACGCTTTAGCTGTGAAATATGGGCATCGGATACAGGCAATGAGCTGCTTTCCAGGCCATGTATCTTTTTATCGGTAATGTCGTATTCGCTGACTAGGCTGGCAAATGAAGAGTCTTGTTGCTTCATTGATTGCAACTTAGAAAAAAAGCTAGGAAATTCCTCGTGCAAAGGATGGCGAGAAACGGGCATTAGGCGGCACCTCCATCGTGTTTTGTTTAGACGAATGCTGCTTTACCCAACAAAGACAATGGATTGCTCTGAAGTTGGTTGTTCAGTTTCTCTACGAATCTGCTCTCTGTCAAGAGCGCAACTATCATGCCGTTTGCGCTATATGAGAGCGAATTAATACTCGCTAGGCGGCTCGCCGCTCTTCGCTAACCGCTTGCTCCGAGACACGGCGGTCGACCACGATTTTCAGATCATATTTTTCCGCAAAGCGA
The DNA here is from genome assembly GCA_964617475.1 of uncultured Thiotrichales bacterium. Lineage (GTDB taxonomy): Bacteria > Pseudomonadota > Gammaproteobacteria. The sequence continues at coordinate 5,432 of CAZTYM010000042.1, read as the reverse complement.
ACGATATGTTCATAGGCGAAGGTATCCTGGGTTTCTAGATTTCTAGCGATAATTAGTGAGTCTTTGTCATCAATTCGACAAGGAATGGCTTCAAGTGAATACTTAAGTCGATGTGAGTATTCATAACTGGCGCGCAAAAAATTAATTCTTTGTAGCCAATTAGAATGAGATTCAACCGGGACCGGCTGCAATGCAGCAGCACGTTCGTCAGATTGTTGCTGAGCAGCAATATTAGAATAGTGACTCATTGACTCATTGACGCCTTTCCTTAGTCATGTCCTATGAGTATCGGTAAGCAGTTTAACTTACTTTAGTTTTTTTCTAATTAGAATTAGTCTCTAATCGCAGCTCACTAAGTGCCAAAAGCCGATTTTGACGTATCGCTCTTGCTATTTCTTTTCCTTGTAGCCCTTGCTCTAGAAATGCTTTGCTGCTCACCGAGGTGATAGCCTCAATAGCAGAGTGAAATAGTTCTTCCTGGCGATAATCTTGCGTCTTCGCATGAAACAATTGCCAGTGAATGCGACACAACATTAACAAAGACTCTACTCTTTCAGGACGCCGTAGTACGTCGGTTGCTTCTAACAACTGCAGTTTATGCTCCGCATCTAACTGCTCGAAACGGTGAATAGTTTCTCGGTGCGCAATAAACATATTGGCCAGTTGAACATAAGCGTGGCCTATTTTTAAACGCGAGGACAGGGCACTAAGCTGATCGTTTGACATACTGACAAACAGTGCCGCAAACCTCGGTAATGGCTCCTGCGTCTCTTGCGCCACGGCCGCTAACATAGCTCTGGCACCAGATTTGGAATCTCGCCAGCCACTATCCAGTTCCGGAAATAGCTGATCGAGCGCACCGCAATCTGCAAGAGTATCAAAGTAGGCTGTCGGGTCGGCTTCGGCCAGCGCCCTTTCTGTCTCTGTCCAGACGCGCTCAGCAACCAGATCACGCAACTCGCCGTCCGATACCATTTGGCCTAGCAAACTTCTAGTCTCTGCGGCCACACTAAAACCTAACGGGAAAAAACGCGCCGCGAATCGCGCTAATCGCAGCACTCTTAGTGGGTCTTCGCGAAACGCCGGTGTAATGTGACGCAATACTTTAGCTGCTATATCAGCCTGACCCTTGTAAGGGTCAATCAACTCACCGATACTGTTTTGGGCAATCGCGTTAATGGTCAAATCACGCCTGGCCAAATCTTGTTCAAGGGTGACATCAGGGGAGCTATGCACGGTGAAACCGGTATACCCCGACGCGGTTTTGCGTTCTGTTCGCGCCAATGCGTATTCTTGTTTTGTTTCAGGATGTAAAAATACTGGGAAATCACGCCCTACCTGCGTATAACCGCAATCCAGCATTTGTTGTGGTGTCGCGCCGACGACGACCCAATCAATGTCTTTTCCCGATAACCCGAGTAATTGGTCACGTACGGCGCCACCGACACGATATATTTGCATGCTGTCAGCAGCGTTCACTTTTATTCGTGACGCGCGACTTCTCGCAATTTATCGAAATACTCGCCACCACCGGTTGCGGATAGGTAAGTCGGAACCACTGCTTCGACACTGCTAGGCTGAATGTCGAAAATGGCTGGAAATTCACCGTCGCAGACACTATCAGTTTTCATGGAGTCGACATTGTCCGGCGTTAACGGCTTGCCAGGAACCCACTGCAGAACACGCGCTAAAATGGATGACAGCCCATCGCCAAGATTAATGATTAACCTGCTGACACCAATTTGCCTGGCGGTAAAGTCAACCAGTTCTCGCAAACTATACGCATTTGGCCCGCAAAGATTATAGCGCTGACCGAAGGTATCCGAATCTTTGATCGACTTTACCATTGCCTCAACCACATCACCGACGTACACAGGCGCAAACCTTGCACTGGCACAAGCCAATGGCATCACGCCGGGGCTAAGGCGTAACAAGGTGGCAAAACGGTTAAAGAATGAATCGTTAGGACCAAAAATTACTGAGGGTCGAAAGCTTGTCACTGCTACATCGTGTAAAGCGTGAGCAAGATTTTCTGCCGTGCCTTTACTACGTAAATAGGCGCTGGTGCCACGCGCTTCACTAGCATGCAAGGCGCTCATGTGTAACAGGCGACCGACATTGGCTTCGCGACAAGAAGCAGAAATCTTACGCGATAACTCAACATGGGCTTCGGCAAAGCTGTCTTTTTTGGTCTCATGAAGCAAGCCTATAAGATTAATAATGGTGTCGGCACCAGTGAAATACTCGCTAAGCGACTCGTCGTCACAGACATCTGCCTTGACCACTGAAACCGCTGGCAACACTAACAAGTGTCGTTGACGTTCTGGATGACGGGATAACACGGTTACCTGATAGCCTTCGTCAGCCAATCGAGTAACCAAATGCGTACCAACAAAGCCAGAGCCGCCTAAAACGCAGACATGATGCGGTTTCTTCACGAGAATTCCTCTAAATTACTGTTTGCTATGCTTATAGCGCCGCCTATTTATGCAGTATGCTTGGCCTACGTGACGACGAACACGGAGACTACACCAGGCATATGCCCAAGCTCAATATCTGGCTTACAAATGCGGACACTATTGTGCCTTATCCGGCTTTTTACGAACACTGCTAATGATAAATAGAACATTTTGCGCTGAATTTGCTGAGGTAACAGCCTGGACATAATCATCGTCATTAGCTATTTCGCCATTGGTGCCATTGCCGGCGTCAGCGCCGGGTTATTTGGTATTGGTGGTGGCATTATCGTGGTGCCGGGTTTGGTCTGGGTGTTCACTGCACTCGGATTCCATCCGCTCCATTTAACGCACATCGCTATCGGCACATCGTTGGCAACCATTGTGGTCACTGGTACTACTTCAGCCTGGGCGCACCATAAGCGCCAAGCGGTGCAATGGCGGCTGGCTTTTCGCCTGGTGCCGGGCATTATCATCGGCGCGTTGATTGGCGCTTTATTCGCAGATAGCTTGTCTAGCGATCACTTACGACAGCTGTTTGGAGTTTTACAAATAATACTTGCCCTTAAACTATTGCTTAATTTATCGCCGCAACAAGGTCAGTTCACTCCGCACAACGGTGAAATGCCCGCGGTAGGGACTATCATCGGCGCAGTCGCCAGCAGTATGGGTATCGGCGGTGGTGCGTTGACCGGCCCTTATCTCATTTTTCGTGGTCAGGCGGTACGCCATGCTGTTGCCACCGCCTCAGCGGTGGGCGTGCCGATTGCCATTGCCGGCGCCATCGGCTTCATTTTCACTGGTCTCAATGCGACAAATCTGCCGCGATTTAGTAGTGGCTATGTATATTGGCCTGCTTTTGCTGGAATCAGTTTAGCTACTTTGATATTTGCGCCAATGGGCGCGCGTTTGGCGCATTATTTGAATCCTTCCGTGTTGAAAAAGGCCTTTGCCGTGTTACTGATTATCATAGGTATCAAAATGCTCGCCGGTTGGTAATAATAAAGTCACAATAATATCAACCGCTACCTGTATCATCGCATGCATTTTTGGTGTTCGCTTAAAGCAGGATAGAATAGCGACCATTACCACTTTATTACTAAACCTGGAGTTACATTAATGTCTAAACTGGTCACACCCCATGGCGCCGACGCGCTAAAACCCCTTTTGCTCGAAGGCGCTGCATTGGACGCCGAACGGGCTCGAGCAGCTGAATTACCGCAAGTGAAAATCAGCTCGAGAGAGGTTGGCGATTTAATCATGCTTGGTATTGGCGGATTCACACCTTTAGACGGCTTTATGGGCAAAGCTGACTGGCAGGGAGTATGTGATAACTACACCATGGCCAATGGCTTGTTTTGGCCTATTCCTATTACGCTTTCTACTGACCAGGCAACCGCGGATAGCATTGCCGATGGCAGCGATGTTGCCTTGGTTGATAGCGAAAGTGGCGAAACCATGGCAACCATGACCGTTACCGAAAAATACACGATTGATAAAGCACACGAATGCCAGACCGTGTTTAAAACCACCGAGGAAGACCATCCTGGTGTCAAAATGGTCATGGCTCAAGGTGATGTTAACTTGGCCGGGCCGGTCAAAGTGCTCTCACAAGGCGGCTTCCCTGAGCGTTTTGATAACTATATGACGCCAGCACAAACACGGGCACTATTTGAAGAAAAAGGCTGGAAAACCGTGGTTGCCTTCCAAACCCGTAACCCGATGCATCGTTCACACGAATATCTGGTTAAGGTGGCTATTGAAACCTGTGACGGCGTAATGATTCACTCTTTATTAGGTAAGCTCAAGCCAGGTGATATTCCAGCTGATGTGCGCTCCAACGCTATTGGCACCTTGATTGACAACCACTTTGTTAAAGATACGGTTGTGCAATCGGGCTATCCATTAGATATGCGTTATGCTGGCCCTCGTGAAGCCTTGCTACACGCGCTATTCCGCCAAAACTACGGTTGCTCACATTTGATTGTAGGTCGTGATCACGCCGGTGTTGGCGATTACTATGGCCCGTTTGACGCACATGACATCTTTGATGAAATTCCTGAAGGTGCACTGCAAACCCAACCGATGAAACTGGATTGGACATTCTGGTGTTATAAATGTGGTGGTATGGCGTCTATGCGCACTTGCCCACACAACCCAGAAGATCGCCTACTGCTTTCCGGTAGTAAGCTTCGTAAGATGCTTTCTGAAGGTGATGATGTACCTGCCGAATTTAGCCGCCCGGAAGTACTACGGATATTACGCGACTACTACGGTAGCATTAAAGAAGAAGATAAAGTGGAAGTGAAGCTCAGCGGCCATTCCGCTCGCTAAAGCGCACTTACTTTAGCTAATAAAAAAGGCGTTGCCCTCATTAGAAGGCAACGCCTTTTTCTTTCATTGCTTAGGTAAAAACCTAACCTTTATTCTTACCCCAACCTGTGGCAATGCTGATCACAGCAAAAATGATGGCAATAGCAATACCGACTAATACGAACTTGAATGCAAACATATCATCAGTTTCTTTATAGTGATATTCATCCTTCATTAAACGGTTTGGATCTGCTGGCAAATGACTTGCTGCGCCACCTGCTGTGGCCATAACACTGCTATCAGCAATCGCAACACTGGTAAAACTGCCTGCAGCGAATACTAAGCCAAGCAACAACGGCAACATTTTAAGTAATTTCATCGGAATAACCTCTTATCCTAATCTGACCCGACAGGTCCTCAAGCACCAGGCAAACGTATGCCTCGTCGCAAAAACCGTTAAGGATACTATTGTCATACATTGAAAGGGAAGTTTGAGATCAATTTTTCATAAAAATAAGCCGATAAAAAGAAACTACAGCGGTCACATTGCTTATTTTTTTACCACTATATATTGTGCACAACTTATACACAGGATAACCAATACGCAAGTTATTGATTTATATGATAAATTTATAAGTTATTGATTTTTATAAATAAAATATT
>CAZTYM010000041.1:0-22052 GCA_964617475.1 uncultured Thiotrichales bacterium | reverse complement strand
GCCAACATCGCATACTCACCGCTAACGTGATAAGCGTAAGTAGGCACACCAAACTCATCTTTTACCCGCCGCACAATGTCCAGGTAAATCGTACCCGGCTTAACCATCACCATATCAGCGCCTTCTTCAAGGTCAAGTGCAACCTCAACCAATGATTCATCCGAATTGGCCGGATCCATCTGGTAACTGTATTTATTACCCGCGCCAAGATTTGCCGCCGAACCCGCTGCATCACGAAATGGTCCGTAGAAACACGACGCATATTTCGCCGAATAAGCGAGAATACGTGTATTAATAACGCGCTCTGCTTCCAACACCTGGCGTATTGCACCAATACGACCGTCCATCATATCTGAGGGGGCGACGATATCTGCGCCGGCGCGGGCATGACTCAAGGCCTGTTTTACCAATACCTCAACCGTCTCGTCGTTCAAGACATAACCTTCCTCGTCCAACAAACCGTCTTGGCCATGCGTAGTAAAAGGATCCAATGCAACATCGGTAATCACACCCAGGTCTGGAAATGCCTGCTTAAGCTCAGAGACCGCGCGCTGAATTAAACCATCCGGGTTGAACGCTTCCTCTGCGTGCTCGCTTTTTTTCTCTTCTGGCACTAGCGGAAACAGAGCAATAGCTGGAATACCCAAATGCAGACATGCCTCGGCTTCTTTCAGCAATTCATCAATACTAACGCGCTCAACACCTGGCATGGACGCTACCGGCTGACGCTCTCTACTACCTTCGACCACAAATAAAGGATAAATAAGATCGTTAGCAGTAATAACATTCTCACGCATCAAACGGCGACTAAACTCATCTCGGCGCATACGACGCATTCGCCTGAAAATGGTGGGTCCTGATGTCAATTTTTCTACTGGCATTACTTCACTCTACACTCTACTAGCGTCGACTACGTTTCTTTTTTGCGCTAGTTTTCTTGGTTACAGATTTTTTCTTGGCTGTTTTTTTCTTCACCGCAGCCTTTCTCTTGGGTGCTGCTCTTTTCTTTACCACCTTCTTTTTCATCGCCTTCTTTTTAGCCACCTTTTTCTTGGTGGTTTTCTTCTTAGCCGTGGTTTTCTTTACTGTTTTTTTCTTGGCCGTTTTTTTCTTCGCTACTGCTTTTTTCTTAGGCGTTGCTTTCTTTTTAGGCACAGCTTTTTTCTTGGCTGTAGTCTTCTTCGTCACTGCTTTTTTCTTTGCCACCTTCTTCTTAATTTTTTTCTTCATCGTTTTCTTTACGGCGGCTTTCTTTTTTGCCACCTTTTTCTTGGCCGCAGATTTCTTGACTGTTTTTTTCGCAGCAACTTTTTTCACAGTCTTTTTCTTGGCAGTCTTTTTCTTCGCTGCGGCTTTTTTCTTAGGTGTTGCTTTCTTTTTCGGTGCAGCTTTTTTCTTGGCTGTCTTCTTTTTCACCGTTTTCTTTTTAGCCACAGTTTTTTTCCGTGTCAGCGGAACAGACTCAGAATCTTGTTGCGCCCTTGCTTTTGTTGGCTTCTTCTCTAACTCAGGTAATTCAACATGCGGCAGTGGCTCGGTAACTACTGCAGTTGGCGCGTTGACAATTTCATCAACTGATTCCATCTCGACAGGCTCAACCACATCCATTTGGTCAATTTGACTAACAATTTTATTGATACCTGAAAAAATATCATCAACATCTCCGATTGACTGGATAGTTCTTAGTTTTCTCTGCTCACTGTAATAGTTAATCAGTGGCTTAGTCTGTTGATTAAAAACACGTAATCGCCGCTCAATCGTTCTTTCATTATCATCCGGCCGATGTTTAAGCACATCACCGCATTCATCACAGCGATCTTCGATCATTGGTGGCGATGTGTATACATTGTAAACCGCGCCGCAACTGATACAGGTTCTGCGTCCTGTGAGTCTTTGTAAAAGAATATCGGTTTCAACTTCGAGTAGAATCGCCAATTGCAGCGGCTTATCAATTGATCGTAATAGCTCGTCAAGAGCACAGGCCTGTTCGAGATTGCGCGGAAAACCGTCGAGAATAAACCCCTCTTCGGCGTCATCATCGGCTAATCGGTTCGATATAATGCCTAATACCACTTCATTGGGAACGAGCTGGCCAGCCTCCATGGCGGCTCGTGCTTGCAGACCAAGCTCGGTTTTGTTTCGAATGGCATCACGCAAAAGGTCCCCAGTTGAGACTTGCGGAACCTTATGCTTCTCCATTAACAACTTGGCATGAGTTCCTTTTCCAGAACCCGGCGCACCCAGCAATACCACTCTCATTTGGACACCAACTCCTCAGAGATAATTAATTATTATTCAATAGCTTATGCTTATAATGTAGCACTAAATTTTGCCAGGTTGAACCCGACTTGACCATAACAGGCGCTAAACTAACCCTTATATGAGAGCCAAGTCAACGACTCCAGCGACAATCTATTTAATAAGCCACGATAAAGCGATAACAAATGCTAACCTGAAGCAGTTTGTCAAGGCCAGACTGAGTTGGCCATTTTGCCTATTTGGCTTGCCAGCTATTACAGCGAACATGTCAAATATTGTTTTCCTGTGGCAGCGCGATCCCAGGCGAATTTAATCACCGACTATTCGATTTTATTGGCATAGCGCGTATACTGACTGGTTGAGTTTAAAGGATAAGTGAGGAGAACAGCACAATGACCCAACAAGTTGAATGCTCACCGTTGCAGCGATCAGCGCTGGGTAAAGACCTTGACGCTGACGATGTCAATGCATTGATTACAGTAATGGGTGTTCAAGAGTTCGAGGATGGTGATGTTTTAGTTAAAGAAGGTGAAGCTGACCACACCTTGTTTGTGCTGATCGAGGGCGCTATTACCGTTAATAGTAAGATCAGTGGTAAGGAAACCAAGGTTTATACTATGAAAATAGGCGAATGCGCGGGTACTCGCGCCTTCGTTGATCTGGCACCGCGCCAGGCCACGCTTAAAGCTCTAGGCAAAACCACGGTTTATACGCTAGAGCCCGAAGACTTTGAAAAACTACTCGATAGCAACCCCAAGGTTGTCTATAAATTTATGCGCGGCCTATTTCGCCTTACGCACAAAAACCTGATGCGGATGAATCAGGAAAGTCAGCAGCTTTCAAACTATATATTGAAAGCGAGAGGCAGATACTAAACACTAAGCTGTCTACAATAGAAAAGGCAGAGCACGGCATGGTACCGCGCTCTGCCTATCTTCATTGCGCTTAAAAGGTTAATAGCTCCAGGGCAAAGTCTGCTGGTGGTGGACCCATTGGTTCAATTGGTCCACGAGCAATAGCGGTTGATACACTGCCCGCAGCAAGCTCTAGGCCTTCTACATTGATAGCGACAGTGCCACCGGCTACCACGCGCACGTCAAACATACCTGGCTCAACGAGCACATAATCGGTAATAGTGCCGAAGACGAAGTCGTCTAAAAGTGGCTCGCCTGCCATACCCGCTTCAACTTCTGGCACGCTGAACTGACCAGCAGGTGTAACAAAGACATCGACTGTACCGGCTGCGGGTGCGCCATGAATGACTTTAATCGCTGCCTGGGTCACGATGGGTCTCGCATCATCAGCTGATACCAGAATTGTGAAATCTGGGTTACCCGCCACACGTCCGGCAGCAATCGCGGAAAAGTCCTGCCCCACTGCTAAATTAACTGTGGGACTCATGAAAACGCTATCGCCAATCATATTGGTGTCAGGTGCGACGTCAAAGATATAGTCGCCAGTTGGAACAAAGACGAAGTTATCACCGCCAGGCATTTGTGCAGGCACGACTTCTGTGTAGGAGAATGATGGAACCAGTTCAGTCGGGCTAGTCGGTAGCGCTGAACTACTGGCAAATACTTCTACTGGCCCGCCAGCTGCGACGCCAGCATCGGGAGACAAATGCACTACGCGGGCGCCACTCAGTGTATTGGTATCAGTGATAACCAGCGAGGCATCATCAGTCGCCACCAGTAATTTAACGGGTGATGTATTAGCCTCCGCTTGAGTGGTTGTACCAATGGCGGCAATTAACAGCTGCTGGCCGGCAAACGGGGCAAGATCGATTGTGCCAGAGTCATAAACCACAGTAGTGGTACCGGCTTCGGTCACGCGTATTTGCACTTCGCCAGCCGCCAGCGCACCACCATCAACCGCGTCGTCCCCGAAAGAAAACGTTAGAGTAGGTTCCGCCATCGAAATATCAAAGCCTGGTGAGGTTACAAAAACATCGACCGCAGGCGCATTAGGAGCAGCGTGTAACACAGTGACAGCAACTTGAGTGTCTGATGGTTCTGCAGCGGAATCGCTCACAATAACAGGCATAATTCCCGCAGTAAGACCTGCTGCCACAATCGTGGTGCGACTATTAGTGGTTAGTTCAAAATTATTAACATCGATGACCTCTGGGTTATTACCACTGGGTACGATACCGAACACGCTAATATCGAAAGTCCCGGCGTCGACCGATGTAAAGCCCGTGCTCTCGCTATAATCCAGATTCGAGATCGCTTCGGTACCGTTAAGCGTCACGTTAACGGGAGGCGCGTCTTCTGAAGCATGAATTACGCGAATCTGTGCAGTGTCGGTACTACTACTGCTGCTGCCACCGCAAGCGCTGATAACGCTGACCAGTGCGGCGAGAAATACGCCGCGAATAACGCCTCGACCCAATACCGAAGGCGCACTATTATTAGGTTTTTTAATCATTGTCTTATTCCCTCTTCGTTTCAAATTGAACAGTTACGAGAGAAAATATAAAAATATAAGCGTGAATTTGCTGTCAAAAAATCGTGAAAATAATGTGAAGATGAAAAATTAGTTCATAGCCTTTGCCTATAAGCCAAGGTAGCGAAAAACGCACTATGAGCTTTGCGGCATCTACCTAAGACCTAAACATGCCAAACACCCAAGGTTTTTGGACGTATCCCGTCAACATGCCTTATTAAATCGACCTACAGCCCAGAAAGTGGCAGCAGACAGGCTGCGTGATTGTCATTTTTTGCCTATGCGTCAATCTGTTACATCGCTATAATGCAAAGTTTTTTGGTTATTAATTCAACTACTTGAGGAAACTCTAATGAGCCTAAACCTTGTCCCGGCCGGTAAAGACCTGCCCAATGACGTTAATGTGATCATCGAAATCCCAGCGATGAGCGAGCCCGTAAAATATGAAGTGGACAAAGACAGCGGTGCACTGTTTGTCGACCGCTTTATGACTGCGCCTATGCATTACCCATGCAACTACGGTTATATTCCACATACCCTATCTGATGATGGCGACCCAGCTGACGTATTAGTGGTAACGCCTATTCCTTTGATTAGCGGTTCGGTTATTCGCTGTCGCCCAGTAGGCATTTTGAATATGGATGATGAGTCTGGTGGCGACGCCAAAATTGTTGCCGTACCGCACGATAAACTCAGCGTCTTATACCGCGACGTCAAAGAAGCCACTGATCTGCCTGAGTTGTTATTACAGCAAATCGGTCACTTCTTTGAACACTATAAAGAACTTGAGCCTAACAAATGGGTGAAAGTAAAAGGTTGGGATAACGCAGAAGCAGCGCGCAAAGAAATTGCTGAATCCGTTGAGCGTTATAACAATAGCAACTCTTAAAAACTGGATTTTGGATACCAGCTCCATTCGTTAATGGAAATCCATTTTCATAAAATGCAGGGCTTGGGCAATGACTTCGTTGTCACCGACTCAGTTAACCAAGCCATTGATCTCAATGAGGCGCAACGCCGCCTCATTGCCGATCGCCATCGTGGAATCGGTTGCGATCAAATATTGCTCATCGAACCCAGTGATGACGAAAATCATGATTTTATCTATCGCATATACAACGCCGATGGCGGCGAAGTAGAGCAATGTGGTAACGGTGCACGCTGTATTACCCGCTATGTCATAGAAAAAGGTCTAACCACTAACACATCCCTGCGCTTTAAAACGTCAACAGGCAGCCTATTTTGCGAAGTACTGGCAAATGGTGACATACGCGTTGATATGGGTGTACCCCGGTTTTCCGCAGCCAGCCTGCCATTTGATCCACAGCAGGCAACAGCCAACCTAGATCAATCTGACATAAGCTATCAGATTAACGATGGCAAGCAGTCGATAGATTTTGCTATCGCTTCAATGGGTAATCCGCATGCAGTTATTCAAACAGGCAACGTAGCCAATGCACCTGTTCATCAGCAAGGCGCGTTACTTGGTCAGCACGCCGCGTTTCCAAAGGGAGTCAACGTTGGCTTTATGCAGTTAATGGCAGGTGATCACATTAAACTGAGAGTATTTGAAAGAGGTGCCGGTGAAACCCAGGCCTGCGGAACAGGCGCCTGCGCTGCTGTTGCTGTCGGCCGTCGGCTGGGCTTGCTCAACGACAGCGTCAATGTCGAGCTGCCTGGTGGTACACTGCATATAGCATGGTCAGGTAGTGACGAAGCATCTCTGACCATGTCTGGCCCCGCTGAATTTGTATTTAATGGTAAGATAAATCTGTGACTAAAGTGACCAGTAAACCCAACGAGTTAGAGCAAACCCCGACCGAGGTGATCGACTATTTGCTAGCTCATCCAGATTTTTTTAATGCACATTCTCACGTGTTGGCGCAAATGAATCTGGCACATGAAAGTGGCGCTGCCACTTCATTAATCGAACGTCAGGTATCGATACTTCGCCGCCAAAACCACAAGACACGCGCTGAATTGCACGATGCTACTGAAAATGCTCGCTTGAACGAGCAGCTAAGTGACAAGATTCATCGCCTGGGTTTACAACTATTAATAACAGATAACCTAGAAGATAGTCTCAATAGCATTATCACTAGCTTTAACTCTGACTTTAGCATTCACAACATCCGTATAGTGCTTTGGCAAGACCAAGTCGAAGCTGATACACCCACCTTAGTAGTAAATGAAGCGGTGATACTCGACAACAGCGATAGTACTGCCTACAGCAAGTACATGGATAAACTACGCCGTGGAGAAGTCATTTGCGGACAACTAGACAAGTCTGACATTGAAGGGTTTTTTGGTGAAAGCGAAACCATTACTTCCGCCGCCTTACTGCCGCTTAAACGCGATAACACCTTCGGCTTGATCGGGCTTGGCGGCAAAAACAGCGATCGTTTTCGCCGCGATCTCGGCACTGTGTTTTTAACTCGTTTGGCTGAATTAATCAGCCATAAACTCTGGCAACAACTGACGCCAAGCTAATGTCTGGCAACGTGGCATTGCAAGAAACGGTCATGCAGTTTCTTGAACACCTAAATAGTGAACGCCAACTATCGCCACTTACCATAAAGCATTATCAACGTGATATAGCGCAATTAATCGATTACTGTCAGTCACAATCAATTACAGATTGGGGTCAGTTAGATAATCATCATATTCGTAACCTTGTGGCACAATTACATCGCCGTGGCAGCAGTTCACGCAGCCTGCAACGATTACTTTCGGCAAGCCGCACCTTCTTTAATTACTTAATTCGTGAACGCCGCTTAAAAAATAACCCTGCTACCAGCATTAAGGCGCCAAAGCTTGCACGCAAGCTACCCAAAACCTTAAGCACCGATGAAGTGTCGCAACTACTGCAATTCTCTGGTGAAAACGCGCTTGAGCAACGTGACATTGCCATTATGGAACTGATGTATTCCTCGGGTTTACGCCTGGCTGAGCTGGCGTCGCTTAACATCGACTCTATCGATTTTAAATCGCAAATTGTCGAAGTCATTGGTAAAGGTCGCAAAGAGCGCCACGTGCCAGTCGGCAAGCTAGCGATCAAAGCGCTGCAAAACTGGCTGACATCACGCCACGAGCTTTGCCAGGCTGAGACAGATAATGCGCTGTTTATTAGCAAACAAGGCAAACGCCTAAGCGCTCGCAGCATACAAGCGCGGATGACACATTGGGGTAAGCAACAAGGCCTAGCCGGCCGACTGCATCCTCATAAACTAAGGCACTCTTTTGCCACCCATGTACTGGAATCCAGCGGCGATATTCGAGCAGTGCAGGAAATGCTAGGTCATGCCAACCTGGCAACGACACAGATTTACACACACCTTGATTTTCAGCATTTGGCAAAAGTTTACGACGACGCTCATCCCCGATCCAAGCTTAAAAATAAATAGCATTTAGGCCCGCGTCATACCACGCAATAAACATATAAATGCTTGAAAAATAGAGATTAGTCGCCACAATGTAAGGCTATTTCCCAAAGTTTATACATATTGGCTCGTTGTCACCTGCGAGCAACTGGAGAAGATACGTGGATCAATTTAGAGGCACTACAATCCTATCTGTGCGCCGAAACGGTAAAGTCGTGATAGGCGGCGATGGCCAGGTCTCTGTCGGTAACACCGTCATGAAGGGGAATGCCCGTAAGGTGAGACGTCTTTACCAAAACAAAGTGCTAGCTGGTTTTGCCGGTGGTACGGCTGACGCCTTTACTTTGTTTGAACGCTTTGAGGGTAAGTTAGAAAAACATTCGGGTAACCTCACTCGCAGCGCCGTAGAATTAGCCAAAGACTGGCGCACAGACCGAATGTTGCGCCGTTTAGAAGCGCTGCTTTGCGTTGCCGACAAAGAAGCATCGTTAATCATTTCCGGTAATGGTGATGTTATCGAGCCAGAACACGATCTTATGGCTATTGGCTCAGGTGGTTCCTTCGCCCAGGCCGCTGCCCGCGCCTTGATCGAAAATACCGAGCTGGAAGCGCGTGAAATTGTCGAAAAAGGTTTAGCCATTGCTGGCGATATTTGCATCTACACCAACCACAACTTAACGATAGAAGAACTAGAAGCTAGTCACTAAGGAATACTCATGTCATCTATGACACCTCGCGAAATTGTAGAAACTTTAGACCGCCATATTATCGGTCAAAATGAGGCTAAACGTGCTGTCGCCGTAGCACTACGTAACCGCTGGCGACGCGCTCAAGTCGGCGAAGAACTGCGTAACGAAATCACACCAAAAAATATTTTAATGATTGGGCCTACCGGTGTTGGTAAAACCGAAATTGCGCGACGTCTTGCCAAGCTCGCAGAGGCCCCCTTTGTCAAAGTCGAAGCGACCAAGTTTACCGAAGTCGGTTATGTTGGCCGCGATGTCGATTCTATTATTCGAGATCTCGTTGACATCGCGATAAAAATGGGTCGAGAAAAAGCCACAAAAAAGTTTCAACAACGAGCGATGGATGCGGCAGAAGAACGCATTCTCGATACGCTATTACCGCAGGCACGTAGCCATGATAGCTACGACGAAACCGACAGTTCGACCCGGCAAAAATTTCGCAAAAAACTACGTGAAGGCGACCTCGACGATAAAGAAATCGATATCGAAGTAGCTGCTGGAAAAATCGGTGTAGAAATCATGACACCACCCGGTATGGAAGATATGACTAATCAGCTGCAAGGACTGTTTGAGAATTTAAATACAGGCAAAACCAAAACCCGCAAGGTCACCATCAAACAGGCCATGAAGTTACTAACCGACGAAGAAGCGTCGAAGATGATCAATGAAGAAGAAATCAAAGAAGAAGCGCTGCGAAATGTCGAACAAAACGGCATCGTCTTTCTTGATGAAGTCGATAAAATTGCCACTCGTGAAGGCACCAGTGGTGGCGATGTATCACGCCAGGGCGTACAGCGCGACCTATTGCCCTTGGTTGAGGGTTCTACTATCACTACGAAAAACGGCATGGTGAAAACAGATCATATTTTGTTTATCGCTTCCGGCGCCTTTCATTTATCGAAACCGTCAGATCTCATTCCTGAGTTACAAGGACGCTTTCCCATTCGCGTAGAATTGAACGCGCTTAGCGTCGATGATTTTGTCAAAATCCTAACTGATACTAGTGCCTCACTAACACAGCAATATACTGCCCTGCTTGGTACAGAGAAAGTTGGTCTGGAATTTAAAGAAGATGGCATTCGTCGTATCGCTGAAATCGCCTGGCAGGTAAATGAACGTACTGAAAATATTGGCGCGCGCCGCCTCCACACTGTGATGGAACGCTTACTTGAAAGTATTTCTTTTGATGCACCTGATAAACCAGATACCGTCATCATCATTGATGC
This sequence comes from uncultured Thiotrichales bacterium, assembly GCA_964617475.1. Taxonomy (GTDB): domain Bacteria; phylum Pseudomonadota; class Gammaproteobacteria. The sequence goes on along the minus strand of CAZTYM010000041.1, from coordinate 11,996 downwards.
TAGCTACGTTGATGACAACTTGTCGAAGCTAGTCGCTGACGAAGATCTGACGCGCTATATTCTTTAAGGTTTAATTATGTCAGTACCCGTACCCAGTGATATCAAACTGCATCAGCAGTCGAGAATATTGGAAATTCATTTTGGCGAAGAAGTTTTTAAACTCAGCTGCGAATATCTAAGAGTTTACTCACCGTCTGCAGAAGTTCGCGGGCATGGTCCTGGGCAAGAAGTATTACAAGTTGCTAAAGAGCAGGTTAACATCAAGGCGATCGAGCCCATGGGCAATTACGCCGTTAAGCTGGTGTTTGACGATGGCCATGACAGCGGCCTATACACCTGGGAATTGCTTTATGATCTGGGCTCGCGCCAGGAAGAACTTTGGCAAGATTACCTGGATCGCTTAAAAAAATTAGGCTACACCAGAAAACCCTAAAGGCAAAGAGCGAGAAACATGAGCGATAAGACTACGCACTTCGGCTACGAAGAAGTCCCCGTTAGCGAGAAAGTCAAAAAAGTCGGCGCCGTGTTTGATTCTGTCGCCAGGAAATATGACATCATGAATGATGTCATGTCGATGGGTGTACACAGACTATGGAAATGGTTTGCCTTAGAAGTCTGCGCCATACAAAACGGTGAGCGTGTTCTCGATATTGCCAGTGGTACTGGTGATCTTGCTGCCAAACATGCGCAACGCGCAGGTAAAGACGGCTTGGTCATTGCCAGCGATATTAATAACAGCATGCTCAGCATTGGCCGTGACCGCCTAACCGACAAGGGCATTATTAACAATGTTCGGTTTGTTCAGGCTGACGCCGAACAATTGCCCTTTCCCGATAATTATTTTGACTGCATCACTATTGCTTTTGGCCTGCGCAATGTCACTAATAAAGATGCCGCCCTGGCATCCATGCAACGTGTACTCAAACCTGGCGGTCGTTTATTGGTATTAGAGTTTTCTAAACCGCATGAATTTATAAAAGGGTTATACGATACCTACTCATTTAAATTATTACCCTTGTTCGGCAAAGTCATTGCCAATGACGAAGACAGCTATCGTTATCTTGCCGAATCTATTCGCATGCATCCTGATCAGGAAACCTTAAAAGGTATGGCCTTAAACGCCGGTTTTGATCAGTGTGATTATATGAATATGTCAGGTGGTATCGTCGCCATGCACCGAGCTTATAAGTTTTAGACCATGAGCGAATTTAAAGATCTTCCGGGTGGCGTGGCCGTAGCCTTAGAGGCCGTGATTAATCGTGCCATATCGCTTGATCCTGAAAGTAGAGAATCACTGGCAGAACTGAATAATCGCGTCATTGCCATAGAACTAGCACAATTACAGTGGCGTATCGTTACGCGAGTCGATGATCATAGAATCCGCTTACTCACCGCTTTCGATGGCAATGCCGATGCCACTATCCGTGGCACCCCAACGGCGCTGGCAAAAATGGGGCTGAACAAAGACCAGAGTCCTGCTAGCAGTAACGTCACGTTTAGCGGCGACCCCGAACTCGGCCAAACTTTTCAGCGCATTATTAATCGATTTGAAATTGATTGGGAAGGCGAGCTAGCCAAACTCACTGGTGACGTCATCGCTCATCAAGTTGGCAACACAGCAAAGCAGTTTTTCAGCTGGCTGAAACACGCCGGCAGCTCACTGGAACAAACTGCTGCAGACTACGTCAGACATGAAACACGAACAGCCGTTGGTCAGGATGAAGTCGATGCTTTTTGTAGTAAAGTCGACACACTAAGAAATGATGTTGGTAGACTAGAGCAACGCCTGCAGCGCCTTAAAAAACAATTAGCACCCGAGATCGAAGGCTCGTAACAAATGGCTAAGCTAAAACAGGTTTATCGCCTCATTACTATTAACTATGTCTTGATGAAGCATGGCCTGGATGAAATCATTCTCGCTACCCATATTTTTCGCCCCTTTCGGTTTTTATTTTATCTCTCACCTACTTTTTGGTTTAAGCGTGACAAAGGTACTCGTGGCGAGCGTATACGCAAAGCCTTAGAAGACCTTGGACCAATTTTTGTAAAATTTGGCCAAATCATATCAACGAGACGAGACCTGCTCGCACCTGACATTGCTGAAGAACTGGCCAAGCTGCAAGATCGCGTGCCACCGTTTGAAGGTCATATCGCTCGCGCCATTATAGAAAAAGAATTGGGCGAACCTATAGATGCGATTTATGACCGCTTTGACGAAACACCCTTAGCCTCTGCCTCCATCGCCCAAGTGCATGCAGCTCACCTTAAAGACGGCAGCGATGTCATCGTAAAAGTAGTGCGCCCCGATATTGAAAAACGTATTAAGCGCGATGTCGCGTTGCTCTATACCCTTGCTGAGTTAGCAGAAAAATACTGGGAAGATGGTCGTCGATTAAGACCGGTGGAAGTTGTAGAGCATTATGAAAAAACCATTATGGATGAGCTTAACCTCAGCCATGAAGCTGCTAATGCCACCCAATTAAGACGAAACTTTGTTGGCACAGAATTACTTTACGTACCCGAAGTTCACTGGGATTATACCCGCCGCAATGTCATGACTATGGAGCGCATATACGGTATACAAATCAGCGATATCCAGGGCTTAAAAGATGCCGGCATAGATTTTAAGAAGTTATCAGAACAAGGGGTCGAGATCTTTTTTACCCAGGTATTTAGAGATAGTTTTTTTCACGCCGATATGCACCCTGGCAATGTCTTTGTCCGACCCGACGGCCGCTATATGGCGATCGACTTCGGCATCATGGGCACGCTCAATAGTGAAGACAAACATTATCTGGCGTCCAATTTCCTCGCCTTCTTCAATCGAGATTATCGTCGCGTTGCCGAACTCCACGTCGAATCAGAATGGGTGCCGGCTAACACCAGCATAGAAGAATTTGAAGGCGCGATTCGTACCGTCTGCGAACCTATTTTTGAAAAACCTATTAAAGACATCTCTTTTGGCCGTTTATTAGTCAGTCTCTTTCAAACCGCCAGAAAGTTCAACATGGAAGTACAACCACAGTTAGTGCTATTACAGAAAACACTGCTTAACATAGAAGGCTTAGGCCGCGAACTTTATGATGAACTGGATTTATGGAAGACTGCGAAACCATTTTTGGAACGTTGGATGAGCGAACAAATTGGCCCACGCGCCTTTGTTAATTCAATGAAAAAGAATGCGCCATGGTGGCTGGAGAACTTACCGGAATTACCACGTCAAATTCAAACGGCTTTAGATAGTCAAAAACAACTAGCACGTTACGAAAAACAACACTTAGAAGAAATTCAACAATTAAAAAAGGAAATCAGGCGTAGTCACCAACGTAGCTTTATTGCCATAACCGCCGCCGCTTCTTTGATCGCCGCAGCCATCATATACAGACTGAATGTTTTTGAGTTTTATATATTTGGAGATGTACCTATACTCACCTGGATACTCGGGTTTTTCACGCTTTACCTCATCGTGACATACTGGCCGAGCAGAAAGGACTAAATTCTATACCGTTCAATTGGTATCGTACTCAACTACTAAACTCACCCTTCGACTGGCTCAGGGCGAATAAAGTGGATGTAGTTTTTGTAGCCCGGATGCAACAGTGTGGCCGTAGGACATCCTTTAGGAAAATCCGGGAATAAATAAATATCAACCTCTTTTCCTGTATTATCCTAAAGGACTTCCTTCGGTCGCGTTATCACTCCTTCCAAGCTACGCACTCATCCTGCGCCCTGAGTAACCTACAACAGTAAGTTACGAAGAAGTGCTCTTGGGGCAAGCTTGTCGAAGGATGACAATTTTTGTAGCCCGGATGCAACGAAGTGGAATCCGGGGAATAAATAAATATCAACCTCTTTTCCTGGATTGTCCTAAAGCACTTACTTCGTTCGTGCTAACGACCCATCCAGGCTACGCACTGTGATAAACGCAGTGAACTGCACAAACTACGCAATACTAGCGTTCCATCACCGCAAACAAAGATTCTGGTTTTAATAAACGTTGAAAAACCACACCGCTGCCATACGCATAGTAATCGTCGATTACACTAATAACGTCGCCGTTTTCTGAAGTTAAGGTGCAACGGGTACGCAGCACATCGTTCAACACGCCTGTTGCCACATCAAATGGTGCTGTCTCCTGCGTTAAGTCGAGAGTACCAAAGCGTTCTTCAAGAACACAGGTTTCTACTTCACCACTGTTTAAACCCATTTCAATAGAAAAAATATCGCCGACATTCACAAACCGTGGCATTACGGTTGTCAGCCCATCAGCGTTTGGTTGTTCTGATAGTGTCGGTGAAAACACCACGATTCTATCTTCCGCAATAGAAACCGTTGAAGTAGTAATAAGCTCGTTATTAACCGTATTGGTTGCCGTTAATAAAACTGTATTCGCATCCTTTCTAACTGATACAAACCTTGCGTCCACTTTACTAAGATCAACGTTGAGTTTTCCTGTGGTGGTATCAAAACTGCGCGGCCTAAATACATCCTTGCCACCAACTGAATCGAGCCTATCATCAAAAATATAATCGACAATATCAATGCTGCTATATTTCAAGCTTTCATTATTTACATAGAAAACATTGCCAGCCAAACCATTACCTCCCCAGGCAACAAGTGCTAGAAGCAGCATAAATAACATCAGCTTTAAAGTAATTTCCATTTCACTTCCCCCCTTTACATAATGTAGCCCGGATGCAACGAAGTGGAATCCGGGAAACATAAAAATCAATCTATCCTGGATTTCGTTATCACTACATCCAGGCTACATATAATCTATCTAACCATCTAACTAACCAAAATCATCGAGTCTGACCCTATGATTTCCGTCCGGGCCACAACATATTTATTTCCTGGAATACGCTTTCGCTCCTTCCAGGCTACAAATAATCTATCTAACTAACTAAAATCATCGAACCCGATCCTTTGATTTAAAACATCTAATATAAAAACCCTGAGTTACGGCCAACAAAGAAACCGTCATTACGAAGATCAACTACTTCATAATCATCACCGAAGAAATCACCGTTGACATCCCCGTTTGAAATGTCATCCGCTTCTATAGCACGAAATTCTCGAGCCAGATCGGTCGAGTTAGCAAACTGGGCAAGATAAACAATGCTTCTGATATATTGCAGACTAATTGCTTTATGTTCATCAAACTCGGCATCAAAAATCACGAAGAAATCCTCTTCTCCTTCAACTGCTGAACGAAGAGTCTCATCAATTGCTAATTCAAGCGTTGATTCATCTAAGGGATCAGCATTGTCCGCATCGTTAAGGCCATCAACAAACTGTTGAGCAGTAATTGTTGGATTTTGTTGCTCTGCAAGGAAAACAATTTCAACCAGCGCTGGCGCTGAGTTTTCAACGCCATCATTTGCAACAAAACTGAAGCTGCCTATAGTTCCTGTAAAACCACTATCAGGCGTAAAAGTAAAATCACCGGTATTACCATCTATCGTTACGCTACCACCAACTGCAGTTCCACTCTCTGCAAAGGTCAGGCTATCACCGTCGCCATCGGTGGCGGTTAAGGTGCCGTTTAACGGTGTATCCAAGGTGGTGCTCAATCCACTTTGACTATTCGCTACCGGCGCAAAGTTAGCACGCAAATCATCGAACACGTAGGCGGCACCAGTGGCCGGTATGCCTTGGGTTGCGGCGCCGACTGCTAGTCGGCCGTCTTTTAGAGAAACGCTACTGCCAAATTGATCGGCGCTATCCGTGTTGAGGCCTTTGATGTAATCGAGCTGTGTCCAGTCACCATTGCTGTCGCGAGTAAAGGCATAGACGGCACCGGAATTAGAGCCAGCATTATCGCCCTGCGGGCCGACGTCCACGCCTTGCGCCGCACTGTCCTCGGACAACGCGCCAACGACTAGGGTATCGCCATCAATCGACACGCTCAGACCAAATTGATCGAATGTCTCAACATTGGAAGCCTTGAGTAAGGCTTGTTGCGTCCACTCACCCGTACTCGGATTACGCTCAAACACATAGGCGGCACCAGACGCACTTAAACTGTTCGAGGCGGGGTCACCCAAAGGACTGTCTTCAAAACTGGCGCCGACCACCAGGGTATCGCCTGAGATCGAGACACTTTCACCAAAGATATCACTGCCGCCGGCATTCGAGGCTTTGAGCAAGGCCTGCTGCGTCCAACTGCCGGTCGCCACATCGCGCACAAAGACATAGGCGGCACCGGAATCAAATAAACTATCCGAGGCCGGATCACCTAGCGCGCTGTCCTCTCTACTCGCGCCAACCACCATGGTGTCGCCCGAGAGCGAGACAGCCCCACCAAAGAAATCATCAACGCCGGCGTTCGAGGCCTTGAGTAATGCTTGCTCTGTCCAGACACCCGTATTCGGGTCACGGACAAAGACATAAGCCGCTCCGGATTGACTGACACTGTTTGAGTCCGGGTCACTCGGAGCACTATCTTCTCTTATCGCCCCTACCACCAGGGTATCGCCATCAAGCGAGACACTGCGACCAAACTCATCGCCGACATCAGCGTTCGACGCCTTGAGCAGTTGTTGTTCTGCCCAGACACCATTGCTGCGGACAAAGACATAGGCCGCGCCAGAACCGCTTAAAGTATCCGAAGCCGGGGCGCCCGGCGGGCTGTCTTCGTTAATCGCGCCCACTACCAGGGTGTCACCGGAAAGCGAGACACTAAAACCAAATTGATCGGTCTGACCCGCATTCGAGGCCTTGAGTAGGGCTTGTTCTGTCCAGACACCGGTATTCGGGTCACGGACAAAAACATAGACCGCGCCAGATTGACCTAAACTATTGGACGCCGGGTCACCCGGCGCGCTGGCCTCAGCGATGGCGCCTACCACCAGGGTGTCGCCGGAAAGCGAGACACTGCCACCAAAGCGATCACTGCTTCCCGCATTCGACGCGGTTAAAAAGGCTTGTTCGGCAAAGTTGGCCGCCGATTCTCGGGTAATAGACAGCGTGTAAGTGGTGGTTGGTCCATTGCCATTATCACCATCGGGGTCGACCGTGAGGGTGATCTCGTTTAGCCCCTCAACCAGGCTAACGGTATTCGCCTGACCACTGTTTAAGATAAGGTCACTGATATCCAATGTATTCAGTATCAAGCTACTGCGCTCGATCAAAGCGGTGATATCGATGCTGTCAGTGAGAAAGTCGACCTCAGCGCTGTATTCCAATATGGCCGGATCAAAGGCCGGGCTTAGCACCCCATCCGATAACTGCAAGCCACCCAGTAGTAAGGGATTAACATTAATCGTCACCGTCGCGGCATCTGAAGTCGCGTTAGCTGGATCACTGGCAGTAAAGGTGAAACTATCAATACCGTCAAAGCCGTTATCGGGCGTATAGGTAAAAGCACCGGTATCAGTATCAAACGTGACACTGCCATTAGCCGGTTGCTGGGCAGTAAAACTGAGGTTATCGCCATCGATATCGGTGGCGGCTAACTGACTACTAATGGCCTCCCCAGCCGCAATAGTAAAACTGGCGTCAAAGCTTTGCGGTGGTGCATTATTGACACGCGCAGTATCAAACACATAAGCCGCGCCAGAACTAAATAAGACATTCGTACTGGCATCACCCGGAGGGCTGTCCTCAAAGTTGGCCCCGACCACCAGGGTGTCGCCAGAGATCGCGACACTGTTACCAAATCGATCATTACTATCCGCATTGGAGGCCTTGAGCAGCGCCTGCTCGCTCCACTCCCCTGTCACAGCATCACGCTCAAACACATAGGCCGCACCGGAAGCATTCAAACTATTCGAAGTCGGGTCACCCCCCGCGCTATCCTCAAATATCGCCCCCACCACCAACGTATCGCCAGAGACCGAGACACTAACACCAAATTGATCACCCGCGCCCGCGTTCGAGGCTTTGAGCAGCGCCTGCTCGCCCCACTCCCCTGTCACATGATCACGGACAAAGACATAAGCCGCACCGGAATCAACTAAACTATTCGAGGCCGGGGCACCCGTGGCACTGTCCTCAAACTGCGCCCCCACCACCAGGGTGTCACCAAAGAGCGAAACGCTTAAACCAAATGCATCACCAGCGCCCGCGTTCGATGCCTTAAGCAGCGCCTGTTCTGTCCACGCACCCGTATTAGTATCGCGGACAAAGACATAGGCCGCACCGGAACTAAGCAGACTATTCGAGGCCGGGGCGCCCGACGGGCTGTCTTCGTTAATCGCGCCCACTACCAGGGTGTCACCGGAAAGCGAAACGCTAAAACCAAATAGATCGTTAGCGCCGGCATTCGAGGCTTTGAGCAGGGCTTGCTCGCTCCACACATCCGTGGCCGGATCGCGGACAAACACATAAGCCGCACCGGAAAAAGATAAACTATTCGAGGCCGGGGCACCCGGGGCGCTGTCCTCTAATCTCGCACCGACCACCAGGGTGTCGCCGGAAAGCGAGACGCTATTACCGAAGAAATCATTACTGCCTGCGTTCGAGGCCTTGAGCAGCGCCTGTTCGCTCCACTCACCTGTATTCGTATCGCGGACAAAGACATAGGCCGCACCGGAATCAACTAAACTATTCGAGGCCGGATCACCTAGCGTGCTGTCTTCGCCATTCGCGCCCACCACCAGGGTGTCGCCTGAAAGCGAGACACTAATGCCAAATCCGTCAGCTAGACCCGCGTTCGAGGCCTTGAGTAAGGCCTGCTGCGTCCATTCCGCTGTTAAAGGATCACGGACAAAGACATAGACCGCACCGGAGTTAGGTAAACTATCCGAGGCCGGATCACCCAGCGCGCTGTCCTCGGCAAACGCACCAACGACCAGGGTGTCGCCAGAAAGCGAGACACTAAAACCAAATTGATCACCGGCGCCCGCGTTTGAGGCCTTGAGGAAGGCTTGTTGTGCCAGGCTGTTAGCATCAGCACGGGTGATGACCAGCGTATAGTCTATTGAGTCACTATTATTGGTTAGATTAAGGGTGAGGGTGTTATCACCCTCAGCCAAGTCGATAGTGGTTGCTTCACCGGAGTTCGCAGGATTACCATTAATCGTTAGTGTGCCGTTGCTTGCTGTCGGTATAATTTCGACACTGCTTTGTAGGAAACCGACGCTAGCCGTGTAATCGAATACCGCCGGGTCAAAGGCCTGGTTTAACTCTATGTTCAGATCTAATGCCGTCAGTTGCGGGGGTGGCTCGGCAATATTGATTAGCACCGTTTCGGCTGCCGAGGTGAGGTTGCCGTCTGAAACAGTAAAGGCAAAGCTGTCTTGGCCCTGACTGCCTGGGCCTGGCGTATAGGTCAGGGTACCAGCAGTGGCATTAAAGTCGCTGATAAAGCCGATACTTGGATTCGTGGTGATAGCAAAGCTTAGATCGCTTGGATCATTATCGATATCGCTGCCTTGTAAGGTGATCGGCAAGGCGGTTTCAAAAGCGGTATCTAAGGGCCCTTGTGGTGTCGCGATGGGGGCGTCGTTAACAGCGGTGATGATGACCGTGACGGTGGCCGGTGCGCTGTTGTCTAAACCATCGGTAGCGATATAGGTAAAGGTATCGGTGGCGGTGGCACCAGGTGCCAGGTTGTCAAACTGGCCATTGGGGTCATAACGGACCTGGTTGGCTTCGATGGTGATACTGCCTGTGGTGGCACTGTCATCGATACTGTCGATGTTTAAGACCGTACCCAAATCAATATCGGTGTCATTGGCCAAAACATCGATTAATACGCTTGTGTCTTCGTCGGTGGTGGCATCATCATTGGCGGCAATGGGCAGATCATTTAAACCCAGTATCGTCACCGTCACCGTCGCGGTTTGGGTACTGCCGTTATTGTCGGTCACCGTATAGGTAAAGACGTCAACCGGGTTGGCCCCTGCCGGTAAGCTGGCAAAGGTCACGGCAGGCGTGTAGTCAATGACGTTGCCATTGATGATGGGGAAACCGACTGTGCCATTAGGAAAGGCTGGTGTGCCGCTGGTGTCAATGCTAACCAGACTTAAGGCGTCACCATTGGCGTCACTATCATTGGCCAATACCGGGATGGAGATAAACGTGTTTTGATCGGTTTGTGGCGTATCGTCAACGGCGATAACCGGGCCATTGCCGACGTTAATAATGATGGTTTCTTGCGCTGAAGATAACACCCCATCGCTGAAGCTCACGGGGAAACTGTCTTGGCCACTAAAGCCATTATTAGGCGTATAGATAATTTGTGGCTGGGTAATATCGGGTATGGCGATGGTGCCGTTGGCTGGGGAGGTGCCGGCAATAGTGAGATTGGCACTATCGACATCGGAGCCACTAAAGGTGATGGTCACCGGTGTTTGAAAGGGCGTGCTAACCGGGGCGATAGGATCAATCACCGGCGCGTCGTTGAGTCCGGTGATGGTCACCGTAACGGTGGCCGGCGCACTATTACCTGTGCCGTCGGTCGCAATGTAGGTAAAGGTGTCAGTGGCAGTCGCGCCCTGGCCTAAGCTTTCAAAGGCACCGTTGGGGTCGTAGCTGACGCTTTGGTTACCGGCATCAATGGTGACTTGACCTTGGGTGCCGGTGGTATCGACGCTGGCAATGCTGATGACGTTGCCTTCGCTGTCGCTGTCATTATTGATCAGCAGCAGTGTGGTAGGGGTGTCTTCATCGGTGGTGCCGGTATCGTCATTGGCGATGGGGGCGTCGTTTTCACCGCCGATGGTAATCGTTACGGTCGCGGGGGTACTGTTGGCTGATCCGTCGGTAGCAATATAGGTAAAGGTATCGGTTGCTGTTGCCCCCGGTGCGAGGTTATCAAAGGCGCCGTTGGGGTTGTAATTAATAGTGAGGTTACCGGTATCGATGCTGACCTGGCCGAGTGTGCCGTTGGTATCGATGCTGGCCACTGTCAGGCTATCGCCGTCGACATCGGTATCGTTGTTTAAGACGGCAACGGTAATGGCGTTATCTTCGTCGGTTTGGCCAACGTCGTCATTGGCGACCGGCGCGTCGTTAAGTCCAGTGATAGTAACGGTAACGGTAGCCGTTTCGGTGCTGCCGTTATCGTCGGTGACCATGTAGGTAAAGCTATCGGTAGCGGTGACGCCTTGGGCTAGGCCGGCAAAAGCGCCACTGGGATTGTAGGTGACGATGTCGCCATCTATTACCGCACCACCGAGAAAATCTAGACTGGGGGCGACACTGACTAGGCGCAGGGTATCGCCATTGGCATCGCTATCATTATCTAAAACCGGGATATCGACGTTGGTATTGGCATCGGTATTGGCCGTGTCATCGACGGCGGTGACCGCACCATTGCCGACGGTTATCTCTACTGTTGCTGGCGCGGAATCCGCCGTGCCGTCGTTAACGATAAACGCAAAGCTGGCCAAGCCTGTAAAGCCGGCAGCCGGGGTGAAGGTAAAGTTACCGCTGGCACCATAAATACTGACACTGCCACCTACTGCTGTGCCGCTTTCGGCAAAGGTGAGGGCCGCGCCTTCGGGATCACTACCTGTTAGGAGGCCATCTAATGGGGTTTCAAATGGAGTGCTTAAGCCGCTTTGTGGATCGGCGGTGGGGAGGCCATTGGCAGCCACATTGATGGTGACTGTCGCCTGGTTGGAATTAGCAGCGCCATCGGTGACGGCATAGATAAAACTGGTTTGGCCGGTAAAGCCTGCACTAAAGCTGACGGTGAAGCTGCCGTCGTCTTGTAGCTCGATATCAGCTATGCCTGCGCCAAAGTCGATTAAATCAAAACTCAATGGATTCGGCCCATTGTCTGGATCATTGGCAAAGGGGACTAAGCTATCGCTGAGTTCGGTATTAAACGCTGCATTAAAGCTCGCGTCCTCTGCGATGGGCGCAAGATTGCTCGGTGCAGTGATATCAACACTAATGATGGCCGGCTCGGAGGCTTGCAAGCCATCGCTGGCGATAAAGATGATTTCGGCCAGGCCAATGAAGTCGAGATCGGGCGTGAGGATCAGCGCACCGCTTTGGGGGTCGATACTGGCCTGACCATTAGTACTGTCAATCAATTGAAA
>CAZTYM010000040.1:0-23717 GCA_964617475.1 uncultured Thiotrichales bacterium | reverse complement strand
ACAACCTAAGATGATAGCTAATCATCTCATCTCCTAACATACAAGCCTGGATGTAGCGTTAGCGAAATCCGGGAATTAAATACTTTCGCCGTGCCTTGAATAAGATCCGGTTAGGATCTTATGAGGGGCGCTGATTAGGAGCGAGACTTTTGCCTACTTTTGGTCTCAAAAGTAGGTCGTTAAGCGCCTGAAAGGCGTAACGAAAAATAATATTCTATCTTTCGCAAGTATGATGCGAATCTTGCTACCATATCTTTATGAATCAACAAACTTATTTTAAGGGGTGCAGACCCGTTTTCTAAAGGCAGAAAACGAGGTGCTGACCCCTTAAAACGTTATCCGTATGCGTTTCAATCATCTCGACCAATGGTTGCATTGGCAAGAGACCTTAAACCCCAAGAAAATTGATTTAACGCTGGAGCGTGTTCAGCAGGTTTTGTCTGCTATGCAGCTTTTGCCTCCACCGTTTACTGTAATCACGGTTGCTGGAACCAATGGAAAAGGTTCCTGTGTTGCAATGTTGTCTTCTATTTTGAAAGCGGGAGGGTATCGAGTAGGTAGTTTTACGTCTCCGCATATTCACCGCTACAACGAGCGCATTGCGGTTAATGGTGACTCAGCTGACGACGCTACTATTATGGCAAGTTTCGATGCTATTGATCAGGCGCGTGGTGATATCCCTTTAACTTATTTTGAGTTTTCAACCTTAGCAGCATTAGCAGTTTTTGCCAGTGCTAAGGTTGATATTGCTGTGCTAGAAGTAGGGCTAGGTGGCCGACTTGATGCTACCAATGCAGTCGATGCCGATGCTGCGTTAGTAGCTAGCATAGGGATTGATCATGTCTCATGGTTGGGAGATAACCGTGAGGCAATCGGCTTTGAGAAGGCGGGTATATTTCGAAGTAACAAGCCAGCAATATGTGGCGACCCTGACCCGCCTACCAGCGTGCGCCGCGTTGCCGAAGAGTTGAATGCACGGTGGCAAACGATCAACGAAGATTTTGGCTATCGCCGAGAAACCAATGGTTGGTCCTGGTGGGCAGGTGAAAAGCGGCGTAATAGTCTGCCTATTCCTGCACTACGTGGTGAGGTGCAACTACAAAATGCTGCTACTGTGATCATGACTTTAGAGTCGTTATCAGAGCATTTCCCTTTATCGCAGGCTGATATTCGACAAGGCCTTCAAGAAGTCAGTTTGCCGGCTCGGTTTCAAATTCTGCCAGGTGAAGTGACAAAGATTTTCGATGTTGCACACAACGCCGCGGCCGCGCAGGAATTGGCCAAACGTTTGACTACGTTGCCTAAGCAAGGACGAACCTACGCGGTATTTAGTGCGCTAGCTGATAAGGATATTGCCGGTATAGTTAAACCACTGACTGATCTTGTTGATCAGTGGTCTATTTTTCAGATTGATACGGAAAGAGCTGCAACGATTGATCAGCTCAGCTCTGCATTGCTGGCTGCAGGCGCCGTGCAGTTTTCAAGCTTTGGTTCACCAAAACAAGCGTGGCAGGCGACCGTGGAACAAGCTACAGCTGGCGATTATTTATTGGTATTTGGATCGTTTTACGCCGTAGCTGATATTATGAACATGGAACAACTGGATGCGATCTAAAATCATCAGATCTGGGTTTTAGCAATCAATTTACTCGCGGCTAATAATGTTATGATTGCTGAGTTGTTGAGATAGTTAACGATGTTAGTTTATGGCAAAAGCAAGTGGTTTTAAGTCTCCGGGCAAGGCAAAACAGCGAATAGTTGGAACAACTGTTCTTATTGCCATTTTCATCATTATCATGTTGATATTGCCTAGTCAAAACGATAAAAAAATAGATGTATTGCAGCCTGTAGAAATACCACCTAAGCCTGAGAGCCTCAATGTTCAGGTGTTGCCAATAGAAATACCAGAGCCACCAACGAGAAAAGACCCGCCAGAACCAGTTGCTGTTGCTGAAGCTAAGCAGCCAGAGCGAATAGAAAATTCATCAAGTAACACCAGCACAGACTCCTTAGAGAAAAAGTCTGAGGAACAGCCTCCCCAAGCAGTTACGATTGAATCAAATGCAGCCGAAACCAAGCCAGAAAAGTGGGTGATTCAAGTAGGCAGTTTTTCCAGTCGAGCCAATGCTGAAGAACTTCTGGAGCAGCTGCGAGCTGATAACTATAAGGTTTTTTTACAGGAGGTAGAGTCAGAAGAGGGGAAAAGCTTTCGCGTTAATGTCGGGCCTAATCCGGATAAAAGTAAATTACTACCTTTTAAAGATAAGCTGGAAAAAATACTCAATAATTCCGCTATTATCAAAGCATACCAACCCTAGTAGTGAAAGTCGCAACGTATAACAGAGCAAGATGATTTGGATTGACTACATCATTATTGCGATTATTGCCATTTCGACGGTAATCAGTTTGATCAAAGGCTTTGTGCAGCAGCTGGTGTCGCTGGCAAGCTGGTTATTAGCCTTTTTCCTGGCACTACGCTTTGCACCAGATTTTGGTCAGTACCTAGAGCAGTATATTGCTTTAGCTCCTGCACGGCAGGGAATCGCCTTTTTTGTCATATTTTTTGCTGTCGTTATTATCGGCAGCATTATTGGTGTGATTGCGTCTAAAATTATCAGTGTGGCGCATCTGAGTTTAGGCGACCGCTTTCTCGGTATGCTTTTTGGGGTGGTTAGAGGCGTGGTTATTGTATTGACCTTGACGTTTTTTCTGGGCATGAGCCCATTGGTGGAAGAGCCGTGGTGGGATCAGTCTATGCTGTTGGCTCACAGCCGTGAATTGTTGGTGATTGTTCTGGACTGGATGCCGGAAAACTTTAGCCAGGCATTGTTCGATCGACTCAAGGCAATTTAATTTCTATTTGCTACACACCGATCAATTATTAGCTAAACAATGCAGTTATAATATCGTGTTTTTCTAGTCATCCGGGGTAAAATAAAGCCCCACCCAAGAGGATCCTCATATGTGCGGAGTTGTTGGCATTGTCGCTAAAGAGAAAGTGAATCAGTCGATCTACGATGCACTCACGGTACTGCAGCATCGCGGCCAAGATGCGGCAGGTATTATGACGAGTGATGGCAGCCATCTCTTTTTGCGTAAGAAAAACGGCTTAGTTCGTGACGTTTTTCGTACTCGTCATATGACCGAATTAAAAGGTAATGTCGGTATAGGTCATGTTCGCTACCCAACAGCAGGTTGTGATTCGTCAGCGGAAGCACAGCCATTTTTTGTCAACTCACCTTACGGTATCGCGCTTGGTCACAACGGAAACCTTGTGAACGTAGAGCAATTGAAGCAAGAGCTATTTGAAGAAGGGCTGCGCCATATCAATACCCAGTCTGATTCAGAAGTATTATTGAATGTATTTGCGCACGAGCTTCAGCGAGCAAATAAACTTAATTTGACTAAAGACGATGTATTCAATGCAGTTGCCGGCGTTGCAAAGCGTTGTCGGGGCGCCTATGCAACGGTTGCCATGATAATGGGATACGGCATAGTCGCGTTTCGTGACGAGTATGGTATCCGTCCTTTAGTATATGGAAAGCGTGAAACGAATAGCGGTACTGAGTATATGGTCGCATCTGAAAGTGTGGCGCTGGATGTTTTGGGTTTTGATTTGGTACGTGATGTTCAACCAGGTGAGGCGGTATATATAGGTTTTGACGGTAAGCTTTCAACAAAGCAGTGCGTTCCAGCAAAAATGCATTCGCCTTGTTTGTTTGAATACGTCTATCTCGCTCGCCCAGACTCTATTATCGATAATATCTCTGTTTATAAGGCGCGGTTAAGAATGGGAGAAGCGCTAGCAAACAAAATTCTGCGCTTGCGCCCTGATCATGATATTGATGTTGTCATTCCTATTCCCGATACCAGCCGCACAGCAGCATTGCCACTAGCTTATAAACTTGGCGTTAAATACCGCGAAGGTTTCATAAAGAACCGTTACATTGGGCGCACTTTTATTATGCCTGGGCAAAAGCAACGGCAAAAATCGGTTAAACAAAAATTGAACGCGATTAGTCTAGAGTTCAAGGGCAAAAATGTTCTTCTGGTGGATGATTCGATTGTCAGAGGAACGACATCTAAAAAAATCATTCAAATGGCGCGAGAAGCTGGAGCAAAAAATGTTTATTTTGCATCCGCTGCGCCACCGGTGCGTTATCCCAATGTTTATGGTATTGATATGCCGGTCGCGAGTGAATTAATTGCCCATGGTCGAGATGAAGAAGAAATTGCTAAGTATCTGCGTGCCGACTGGCTGATTTATCAAGACTTGGAAGACTTGGAACATTCCGTTCACTCTAAGAAAAAGGATGACATAGATCGCTTTGATTCGTCATGTTTCAACGGCGAGTACATATCTGGCGAGGTCAATGAAAGTTACTTGGAAGATTTAGAAAGTCAGCGTAGTGATGGTGCGAAGAAAAAGCGTCGCTCTAAAGTCACGCGCATTGATTTTTATAATGCATCGTGATTATGTAAAGGTACTTGACAGCATAGAAAAGTAGCAATAAGCTTTAATTGCGCCGAATTTGAGAACTCAGCTTGCGGGCGCATTATAAATACAGCTAAAGCGAGAAAGCCCGCTTTAGTTTGCCGATGATTAGATGGTCGGATTAACAAGCGGGTTTTTTTGTGCCTGCTAGATGAGTTAGATATAAATTTCTGCAGAGGTCATCATGTCTGAAGATAAAGATCAGTGGCGTATAGCTACCCAGGCGATAAGAGCGGGAACAGCGCGTTCACACGAGGGTGAGCATAGCGAATCCATTTTTACTACATCGAGCTTTATTTGTGAAAGTGCAGCGCAAGCCGCCGCTAGGTTCTCTGGTCAGGAGCCAGGTAATCTTTATTCGCGGTTTACAAACCCCAGTGTGCGCATGTTTGAAGAACGCTTGGCAGCAATGGAAGGTGGTGAAGTTTGTGTCGCGACAAGTTCCGGAATGGCTGCTATCAACGCAACGATGATGGGTTTATTGAGCGCCGGTGATCATGTGGTTTGTTCAATGAATGTGTTTGGATCAACCATTCTATTGTTTAAAAATATTCTTTCACGTTTTGGGGTTGAAGCCAGTTTTGTCAGCCTCACAGATACTAACGCGTGGGAATACGCTATTCAGGATAATACTAAGTTACTGTTTCTTGAAACACCTGGAAACCCATTAACAGAAGTAGCCGATTTAACGGCTTTATCTGCTATAGCACGTCGTAACGAAGTATTACTAGTTGTGGATAACTGTTTTTGTAGTCCTGTACTACAAAGACCGTTTGATTTTGGCGTCGACATTGTGATTCATTCAGCAACTAAATATATCGATGGTCAAGGTCGGGGATTAGGTGGGGCCGTAGTCGGTTCAAAAGAAGTAGTTGGCGGCCCAATTTATACTTATCTACGTACCGCAGGTCCTACCATGAGTCCGTTTAATGCTTGGCTTTTCTTGCATGGTCTAGAGACGCTTGGTGTGCGTATGCGTGGCCATTGCGAAAACGCATTAGCGTTGGCGACTTGGCTTGATGCGCATCCTGCGGTGAAAAAAGTTAACTACCCAGGTTTGCCAACGCATCCTCAACACGAGTTAGCGAAAGCGCAACAATCAGGTTTCGGCGGCATTGTTTCGTTTGAAGTACAAGGTGGGCAGGAAGACGCCTGGAAGGTAATCGATTCAACGCAGTTTATTTCCATAACGGCGAATTTGGGTGATGTGAAAAGCACCATCACGCATCCGGCGACAACAACGCACGGCCGACTTAGCGAAGAAGACCGGCAACTGGCAGGTATTAACCGTTCCTTAGTTCGCGTGTCCGTTGGTTTGGAAGACGTTGAAGATTTAAAACAGGATCTTGAGCGCGGCTTGTCGCAAATAAGTTAACACCAATGTCGCTAGATTCCGCAGTTCAAGAAGAGCTGTTATCTATTGTTGGCGCAGGTCTAAGCCGTGTAGATGGGGCTAAATGTGTCGAAGCGGCATTAGAGAAAATAATGCCACCTAAAAAGCTAGGAGTGGTAGCGATAGGTAAAGCTGCACCTGCAATGCTTGAGGGAGCGTTTACGGTTCTGGGCAGGCGTATTAATTCAGGTTTACTTATTACAAAAGCTATTGCAAATCATTTGCAGCTGCCTAGAAACATAACATGTCACATTGCTGGGCATCCGGTTCCGAATGAAGCTAGCCTACAAGCCGGACAAGCACTAGTCGAATATTTAAAAGAAAAGCCGGTTGATTTTCCTTTATTGTTTTTGATCTCTGGCGGTGCTTCAGCCTTGGTAGAAGTGCCAAAAGAAAATGTCACTTTATCGCAACTCCAGTCATTAAATAAATTTTTGCTGAACTCCGGCCTCGATATTATTGAGATGAATGCCATACGCCAACAAGTTTCTAAAATAAAAGCTGGTGGTCTACTTAATTATATTAATGCGAAACATTGCTGGTGTTTATTAATGTCAGATGTGGTGACCAATGATGTATCAATTATAGGCTCCGGTTTGCTCACGCCTGCTAGCGTAAAAATAAATAAAGCGGTACTGCCTGAGTGGGTAAAGCAAATATGTGAGATCAATCAGTCTGATGTCGCAGATAGGAAAAATTTAGATCAAGAAATTGAACAAAGTATTATCGCTGATTTAGCTAGCGCCTTATCGGCTATGGCGTCAGCAGCAAAACAGGCTAGCAGAGCGTGTCATATTCATAATAGGAATTTGACAGGTAATGTTGAAGCGGTGGCAAATGATATTGTCGGAACCCTTAATGGGGCTTCGAAAGGCATCCATCTATGGGGTGGTGAAACAACTATTGAGATTGGTATGTCTCAGGGTAAGGGTGGTCGAAATACACATTTGGCCTTGCTATTGGCTAGTAAGTTGCGCGGTATTCCAAACTGTATGATAGCCGCTATTGCAAGCGACGGTGATGATGGCAATAGTGGATGTGCCGGTGCAATCGTTGATGGCGAAACCTTAAATACGGCAGGTATCGATAAAACGCTTACGGAAAAGGCTTTAAATGACTATGATTCCGCGAGCTTGCTAGAACAAGCAGGTGCCTTGTTGCATTTTGCTCCGGGAAGAAGCAATATCGCCGATCTTGTCGTCGCAATTAAGCACTAAGCATCATCGATAATTGCATTAAACAACCAATGTAGGTTCGCTTAAGCCAGTAATATCGTTAATATTGGCAATATGCCGTGACAAACGCGCGATGTCCGCTAACGCTTGTTGAGTGTCGACCAAATGTTTATCAGCATCTTTCTCATAGCTTTCCAGATAGACACGCAGAGTAGCACTATCCGTGCTCGTTCCTGATAAGCGGTAAACGATGCGTCCGCCATTTTCCAGTTTAATCCGTAGTCCCTGGTTGTCGCTAATACTGCCATCAACTGGGTCAGAGTAACTGAAGTTATCTCCGCCAATAACTTCAATACCATCAATTTTTTTACCACGAAGATCATTAAGTTGTTTACCTAAATACTCCAACACGTCTTCGCCTTGTTGCCGGCTAATACCTTCATAATCATGACGGCAGTAGAAGTTACGGCCGAAGGCGTTCCAGTGCTGCAATACAATGTCACGCACAGATTGCTGACGTTCAGCCAGAATATTAAGCCAAAATAACACTGCCCAGATCCCATCTTTTTCGCGAAGATGATCTGAACCTGTGCCAAAGCTCTCTTCACCACAAAGAGTAATCATGCGTTTGTCTAGTAAGTTGCCAAAATACTTCCAGCCTGTAGGAGTTTCAAAGCACTCAATCCCCATATAATCAGCGACGCGATCAACTGCACAGCTGGTAGGCATAGAGCGAGCAATACCGGCAATGCCGTCACTATAGCCTGGCACACGGCTGGCATTGGCTGCGATAATGGCTAAGCTATCGCCAGGGCTAACCATAAACTGTTTGCCCATAATCATATTTCTGTCACCATCGCCATCCGAAGCAGCGCCAAAGTCAGAAGAGTCAGGTGCGAACATATGATGGTAAAGGTCAGAAGCATACATGGGGTTAGGGTCGGGGTGTAGGCCGCCAAAATCCTCAAGCGGTTGTGCTTTGACAACGCTACCTTGGTTAGCGCCAAGTTTTTTTTCTAGAATTGCACGGGCATAGGGTCCTGTCACCGCGTTTAAAGCATCGAAGCGTAAATGGAATACGCCAGAGTTAAATAACTGGTGAATGCGGTCAAAGTCAAACAGATTTTCCATAAGGCTGGTGTATTCGCCTACGGAATCGACTATTTCAACTTCGCATTCACCTATTGTTTGCGTACCTAGATTTGATAAATCAATATCTTCGATTTCAGCAATGAAATAACGATTAATCTTACAGGCTTCCTCGAAAAAACGAGCACTAAGCGAATCATTGGCAGGACCGCCATTCTCCGCGTTGTATTTAATACCAAAGTCTTGATCGGGCCCAGCTGGATTATGACTAGCGCTCAAAATGATGCCACCATCGGTACAGTTTTTTCGAATCAAATGAGAAGCGGCAGGAGTAGACAGAATGCCATCGCGGCCAACAAGAATCTTTGCTACCTTGTTTGCAACAGCTATACGCAAGATGGTTTGTATAGCCTGGCGATTAAAGTAACGACCATCTCCTCCCAGTACCAGGGTTTTACCCTCAGCATCGATGACATTAAAGATGGATTGGACGTAATTTTCCAAATAATTCTCAGTTTGGAATAGCTTGACCTTTTTACGTAGCCCGGATGTACCGGGTTTTTGGTCATCAAAAGGCCGTGTCTGTCGTTCTTGAATATTAATGGTTTATCTCCGGTTGCATATAGATCGGATTTTTTATATTTCAAGTCAGCGTTTAGGATACCGATAAATAAGCAAAGGTGTGTTTTGCCTTATCGGAATGATCTTATCTTTTTGTCATAGCTAGTTTTTCATGAGGACTTTTTGCTCACTTCTACGCAGATGGGCATTATAACCGGGAATAGGTCTGAGGCTAAAGCCTGTGGAAAAATGTATTCAAGTTGAACAGCTTCAAGTCGGCATGTATGTTGTGCGCCTTGATCGGCCATGGCTAGATACTCCCTTTCCTACTCAGGGTTTCCCCGTATTATCTAAGCGAGTTATCGATTCAATTGCTCAGCACTGTGATGAGGTATACATCAACACAGAGGAAGGTATCGATGTCGGTGGTGGTGATGAAAATCAACTACATTCAGGTATACCAAGCCGAGTTCGTACGGTAAAAGAAATAAAAAGTGTTATTGAAAATGGGCAGTTGCCAAAGTTACCCGTTAAGTATGTGAGACGCAGTAGTTTTGTCGACGAGGCGAAAGTTGCTCAAGTTGTCTACAAGGACACGCGCGCCGTCGTCGATGATATCCACGAGAATGCAAAAAATGATCAGCCTATAGACGCTGAGAAACCAAAAGCCCTGATACAAGAGCTAGTTAGCAGTGTCATTAGAAACCCCGATGCATCCAGCTGGTTGTCAAACTTAAAAGGACAGGATACCTATACCGCAGACCATAGTATGAATGTCTGTATGATATCGCTTGTTTTTGGCCGTCACCTCGGATTGAAAGAAGGGCCGCTTAATGAATTAGGCTTGGGTGCTTTGCTCCACGATATCGGTAAAATACGGACCCCGCCAGAGGTGTTGAATAAGCCAGGTAAGTTAACGGATAAAGAAATGAACTTGATGCGTTATCACACCATCATGGGGCGAGATTTGCTAATCAAGTCTCCAGGAATTTCTGACACCGTTATTGATGTTGCTTATTCACACCATGAGCGGCAAACCGGTGGTGGTTATCCAAGAGGGATAACGGGAGATCAAATCTCGTTGTTCGCGAAGATGGTTTCTATTGTTGACGTATATGATGCGATCACTAGTAATAGAATTTACCACAGAGGTATCAGAACAGAAGATGCGTTGCGTAATATTTACAAATGGCGTGGCAAACACTTCGATCCCTATCTGGCCGAACAATTTATGCAATGTATTGGTACCTATCCTGTCGGTGCGATTGTAGAGCTGACTAATGGAGAAATTGGCATTGTCGTTGGTTTTGAGCAAAAACGTCGTTTGCTGCCGCAGGTTATGGTCGTTAGAGATGCAGATTTGAATATATATCATCCAGTTAAATACGTTGATCTTGCCAAAATCAATGATGCGGGCACGAAGCTGACGGTAGCCAAAACCTTACCGGCGGGTGAACACGGCATACGCGTCCAGGACTATATCTTTAACACCTCCTCTTAGAAGAACTGGGAAGAACTGGGGAAAAACCGGCTTTAGTCTTCATTGTCTACAGTGTAAAATTCGCACTATTTTTTGCCGTCTGGTGATTGGTCCCCGGATCGCAGCCAAGTTTTACCTGTAGGAGATTTAAGCAATGACAGTCGCTGCCAACAAAGAAACACTAGGGTTTGAAGCAGAAGTTAAGCAGATTTTGGATTTGATGATCCATTCGGTTTACTCTGATAAAGAAGTCTTTTTACGTGAATTAATTTCAAATGCATCAGATGCCTGTGACAAGCTGCGTTTCGAGGCTGTCAGCGACGATTCTCTTATGAAAGATGATACGGAGCTAAAAATCCGTATTGATGTGGATAAAGATAAACGCACAGTAACGATCATCGATAACGGCATTGGCATGAGCCGAGAAGAAGTGATTAGCCATATCGGTACAATCGCGCGTTCCGGCACCAAAAAGTTTTTTGATTCGCTGACAGGAGATCAGGCTAAAGATAGTAATCTCATCGGCCAGTTCGGTGTCGGTTTCTATTCTGCATTTATCGTCGCCGATGAAGTAACCGTACTTACCCGTCGGGCAGGCGCTGCTGCTGATAGTGCTACCCAATGGCAGTCTAAGGGAGATGGCGAATATACGCTGGAAAATATTGAGCGAGATGCACGTGGTACGGAAGTACGTTTGCACTTGAGAGAGGATATGGATGAATTTCTCGAGCCTATTCGTCTGCAAACTATCATTCGTAAATACTCTGATCATATTTCACTGCCAATTCTTATGCAGCAAGAAAATGAGGATGAGGATGGCAATAAAACCATAACAGATGAAACTGTTAACAAAGCCGCAGCGCTTTGGTCACGCCCGAAAAAAGATATTAGTGATGAAGAACATAATGAATTCTACAAGCATGTATCGCATGACTTCGATGATCCCTTAGCCTGGACCCATAACCATGTAGAAGGTCGTCATTCATACACGAGCTTACTTTATATTCCAAAGCGAGCGCCGTTTGATTTATGGGATAAAAATTCTCGTCATGGCGTAAAACTTTATGTGCGACGCGTCTTTATCATGGACGATGCTGAACAATTACTACCAGAGTACCTGCGCTTTGTTCGCGGTGTTATTGATTCCAATGATTTGCCGTTGAATGTTTCACGCGAAATATTGCAGCGTGAAAAATCAATTGATGCAATCCGAACAGCGTCAATTAAGCGTATTTTAGGCTTGCTGGAAAACCTCGCCGATAAAGAAGCTGAAAAATATGCTGATTTTTGGAAAGAATTCGGCACGGTGATGAAAGAAGGTGTGATTAATGACTATGAATTCCGTGATCGCATAGCCAAGCTGCTGCGTTTTTCAACGACCAAGAGTGAGGGGCAAGAGCAAACCGTGTCGCTTGATGATTACATAAGCCGTATGCAAGAAGGGCAAGATAAAATTTATTATGTCAGTGCAGAAAGCTATAGTGCTGCCGCAAGCAGTCCTCATCTTGAGATTTTTACAGAAAAAGATATCGAAGTTGTCTTGCTTTACGACCGCATAGACGAATGGTTGGTCAATCATTTAACAGAGTTTTCTGATAAACAATTGGTATCTGTTGCCAAAGGTGCGCTTGATTTAGGTGAGGCGTCTGAGGATAAAGAAAAAATTGAGAAAGCTGAAGGCGAATACAAAGATCTTTTGGAAAAAGCGAAAGAAATACTTAGTGAAAAAGTCAAAGAAGTGCGTATGACCCATCGCTTAACAAAATCACCTGCCTGTCTGGTTGCAGATGAACACGATATGGGTGCTAATATGCAGCGTATTCTTAGCTCCGTTGGTCAAGCGGCGCCAATGTCTAAGCCGATTTTGGAATTAAACCCAGATCATGATCTTGTTAGCCGTCTTCGAGATGATAATGACGGTGATCGAATCAATGATTGGTTGCATGTTTTGTTTGATCAAGCATTACTGGCCGAAGGTGGTCAACTAGATGATCCAGCTGCCTACGTTTCACGCATGAACGATTTGCTGCTTGA
Source organism: uncultured Thiotrichales bacterium (assembly GCA_964617475.1). Classification (GTDB taxonomy): domain Bacteria; phylum Pseudomonadota; class Gammaproteobacteria. The sequence goes on along the minus strand of CAZTYM010000040.1, from coordinate 11,490 downwards.
GCTTGGTGGTAAGGCTGGTTAGTCGTCAATTAAGTGTATTGAAACAGACTAACGTATGAGGCCGTCTACACCCCTAATCACTGTCGATGCCATTATCGAACTAATTGATTACCCGGGACGGCCTATAGTATTAATCGAACGACTCAATCCACCGCATGGTTGGGCTATACCAGGTGGTTTTGTTGATATTGGTGAAACTTTAGAAGCGGCTGTGGTTAGAGAAGCGCTAGAAGAAACTTCACTCAATATAAATATAAAGACATTGCTCGGCTGTTATTCAGAGCCGGAAAGAGATAGTCGTGGACACACCGTCAGTATTGTTTATGTCGCTGAAGCTAAGGGTCAGCCCGTTGCTCAAGATGATGCCAAGGCCTTAGATATGTTCGATATTCATGGCGATTTACCTGAGCTTGCATTTGATCATGCCAAAGTATTGGCTGATTACAAAGATTATTTGTCGGGTAAGCGAAGTGCGCCAGTGATTCCGGCTGGTTGCTAATCTGCGCCGAGCTTGGAAGCTAATTTCTCTACTAGTTTTTCGTCAACCTTAAGCAGTTCTTTTAGTTGATCTAAGCTTTCTGGGCAACTTTCGTTCTTACTCAGTGGTTCATCAGAAAGGTCGCCAAGCAAAAGATGAGCGATGCTTACTGTTGCATGTATATAATCATCTTCACTGTTAAGGCTGGATAATTTTTCTCGACCATGAACGTTACTGACTATTTGTTTTAGTCGTTCCGGTAACCGAAGCTGATTAGCTAAATGCTCCATAACCTGGTCATGTTGGATACCAAAACTTTCTTTTTCTATTGTTTCTAAATTGACGTTTTCATCAAGACTGCGCTGATAAGCAGCTTCATATTGTTCACCTAAGTTGCTTGATAATACTAAGGCACCTAAATCATGTACTAGTCCGACAAACTCAGCGTCGTCGGCTACGGTAGGTTTTACTTTCATCGCTATCATTTTGCAAAGCATGGCAATGGTTTGGCCATGTTGCCATACCGCATTATTTACCTTGCTGTTGGCGTCGGTAACAGCGTGTAGAGTTGCCATAACGACTGCGCTGCGGACATTTTTTAAGCCGAGCATAGTCAGCGCATTAGGAACATTAGTTATTTCGTCACGGCGTCGATAAAGTGGCGAGTTAGCGTAACGTATTACGGTACCCGCAAGGGCGGGGTCTTGCATGATCTTTTCTTCAATTTTATGTAAGTCGGGGTCATCAATAGACACCAGCTCCATTACTTCCAGTCCTTGAGGTGAAACCCCTGGCATGTCCAGTTGTGAAATATCAAGTCCCATGCTTACTCCATAATAATTCTTATTATCTTGTAGCGACTAAAAAATAATAGACTCAAATGTACCGACACTATCTGGATTTTCTAATAACTGGTGAGAAATAATAACCGCTGTCGCCGTCCAAACCTGATGGAGATTGGCACGACGGCCAATCAGTGAGCCCTTTCGACCATCGTAATATTCAGGCCACTGATCGTTAAACAAACGATCTAGGCATAGTTCAAAAGCACGTTCAGCCAGATGTGCACGTCCGGTACGAATGGCAGCTCCGGTCAGTGCCCACATTAACGTAGGCCAACTACCACCATTATGGTAAGACCATGGCACATTCTTGGGATCAGCGCCGGTTCGAAATTCCCATTCTTTACCGAACATAGCCGGATAACATAGCTTCATCGGCATTTCACCCATAATGTCATCCCAGCGCTGCTCGCACAGATTCATAATTTGGTCGGCCTGTTCATCCGTCGTTAGCCCGAATAAAATTGCTAATAAGTTACCCAGCGAAAAGAAACGAAAATCAATTCTACTTGGGCCGACATTGCCGACCATATAGCCGCTACCATCTTTCAACCACCCGTCCAGCCAATGAGGAATACTTTCCGGAAAAATATTGAGCACATTAACTGCGTCAAGACCAAATTCTTCGCCTTTATAACGATGAATTTCGTTAAGACGATTGACATCTAACCAGTAAAATAGGCGGACATAGGAACGTAATGTCTGTAAGCGTTTTTGTATGACGGATAATAAATTTTTATTTTCGTCGTTGTGAATTAATAATTCCTGTGCCGATACTAGGGTGCCGTAAAACAATGCCTCAATTTCAAGAGGATGGCCATAAACCCCCATACGACGATCAATCATAAATGAGGCATCAGGAACCAAAAGCGCTGGCGAAGTGACGAATGTTTCGTGTAAGTAAAGCTGTAGAATTAAGCGAATGGCTTGCTGAAAATCGGGTGAGTGAGCAACTTTGATATCGCCCTTACAAATAACATAAGCACGTAACAAAATAATCCACCACATAGCAGAATCAACCGGTGCAACGCGGCCAATGGCGCGATCACCAAAGTCGGCAACTAGTTGCTCAGAACCGTCTGCTTCATGATGAACTTTAAAACTTGCTGGCATCAGGCCAACGGCGTGGCGATGGCCTTCCATTTCAACCTGTTGACCTTGTAAATGCATTACCGAGCGTAAAAAATTAAGCACAATATCGTCGCGGCCATCCATCATAAAAACGAGAGCCGAGGGAATGAAGTCACGAACAAAACATTCGGAATAGTTTTCTGCCTCTGATGCTGAGGCGCAAGCTGCAAGCGTACCAACAGGATTGCCTTGCCAATACAAAATGGAGCGTTCTAACAGCTCATAAGCGGATTCAATGGCTGGGCGCACTTTCATTTGGATACGACCTTTACATCTAAGCTAACTGACAAGTTAAAATCATGATTTTTGTTTATACACAGGTATAATACCAACACCTTTAATCCTTGTATTATTGCTTAATAGCATAATATCAAGTAATCGGTAAACAATTGAAACACTTGAGTAAATCGTTTGCCCTCCAGTCTGAGTAGTATAGAGCCATGCAAAACAAAATCCCTGCAACCGGTGTGTTAATTACTAACCTGGGTACGCCAGACGCACCTAATGCAAGTGCCTTACGTAGATATCTCGCAGAGTTCTTGTGGGACAAACGAGTCGTAGAAATACCTCGTCCAATATGGTGGTTAGTGCTTCATGGTATTATTTTGCGTACGCGGCCGGCAAAATCGGCAGAAGCTTATGAAAGCGTATGGATGGATGGCGGTTCGCCATTAATGGTTTACGCTCAAAGCCAAAGACAAGCCTTAGAGGCTAAATTAACAGAACGTTTTGCGGGCCCAGTTGAAGTAGCGTTAGGCATGCGTTACGGCAATCCTTCAATTGAATCAGCAATGGAAAAACTGCGTGATGCCGGTGTCCAGCGTTTATTGGTTTTGCCGCTTTATCCACAATATTCGGCTGCCACAACAGCGTCGACGTTTGATGCGGTTAGCGCTGTGATGAATAAATGGCGCTCGATTCCAGAGTTGCGTTTTGTTCGTAATTACCACGATAACGAAGCTTATATTCAAGCTTTGGCAAACAGTATTGAAGAAAATTGGCAAGAAAATGGTCGTGGCGATAAGATAATTTTTTCGTTCCATGGGATGCCTAAGCGTACATTGCACGCAGGTGACCCTTATCATTGTGAATGTCAAAAAACAGCACGTTTGGTAGCTGAGAAGTTGGGTTTAAATAAAGACCAATATCTGGTCAGTTTTCAATCGCTGTTTGGCAAAGAGGAGTGGTTAAAACCCTATACAAGTGACACGCTCAAACAGCTCGGTGCGGAAGGCGTGAAGTCACTGGATATCGCCTGCCCCGGTTTCTCAGCAGATTGTGTCGAGACGCTGGAGGAAATTATGATTGAAAATAAAGAGTATTTCACCGAAAGTGGTGGCGAATGTTTTAACTATATTCCTTGTTTGAACGATCGGGAAGATCATATTGATGCATTAACGAGCATTGTCGTTAATCATACCCAAGGCTGGGCGGAAACGGGTGCCGATTGGAATCAAGAAACTGCGCAGCAAGCACTAGAAAATAGCCAGCGCCTTACTGAGGCTATGCAATACAATAAAAAATAGGATTTACTGGTTAAGTTTACGCATTGCCTTAACCAGCTTCATTGTCTGCCAAAAGGATATAAGCTTATTACGTTTAAGGCTTTGTAGCTCGCAGCCATTCGCATTGGCAACGATCTGACTGCCTTGGGTATACCAATCGCCTAATACAGTGCGTGTGGCTGGGCTTTCATCTAAGCTAAATTGATGTACATTGGGTCTGTGGGTATGCCCGTGAATCATTTGCGTGACCTTATGTTCCCGTAACATTGTCTCCACTGCCTGTTGATTAACGTCAATAATGTAGTCGGCTTTTTGCTTGGTGGCTTCCTGGCTGGCTTTGCGAATCTCTTTACCTTTGGCAATACGGTCTTCAATTGATAGAGCCATAAACTCCGCTATCACTTCGGGATCGCGAATATATGCCCGAAATTTTTGATACTCCACATCATCCGTGCAGAGTAAATCACCGTGAGTGATGAGCGTTGGGGTACCGTAGAGATCAATAACGCAGACATCATTCAGAATCTCGCAATTGGCTTTTTCGCAAAATACATCCCCGATCAAGGAATCTCGATTGCCATGCATGAAATAAACGGGAATACGCTGACTGACGCTACGAATAGCATCTATCACGATATTATGCGCAGGCTGAATAGCATCATCGCCCAGCCATATATCGAATAAATCACCAAGAATATACAGTGCTTCGGCTTTGGTAGCGCGAGTTTGCATAAAAGCCAGAAATTGCGCAGCAATATCTGGCCTTTGCCCACTTAGATGTAAATCAGAAATAAATAAGGTATGAGCGGTTTGGCTCATAATATTTACTCGTTAATACGCGGTGCTTCCGTGTAGGTGGATATTACTCGCTCAAACGGATGGTTTCTATGACAACAGGTTCGGTAGGAACGTTGGCATGGCCTTGAAAATTACCGACATCTACCTGTCGAATTTTATCAACAATATCCATACCGTGCGTCACCTTGCCAAACACCGCATAGCCCCAACCACTGCCGCTTGGTGCTTTAAAGTCGAGAAAATCGTTATTCACTACATTAATAAAGAACTGCGAGGTGGCAGAGTGTGGGTCATTAGTTCGAGCCATTGCTAATGTGCCACGCTCGTTACTCAGGCCATTATTTGCCTCATTCTTGATCGGGTCATTAGTCGGTTTTTGATTAAAATCTTCGTCAAAACCACCGCCCTGAATCATAAAAGTAGTCATTACACGGTGAAACAAGGTGCCATCATAGTGGTTGCTGTCAACGTATTTTAAAAAATTATCGACGGTTATTGGTGCGTTAACACGGTCAAGCTCAACCGTAATTTCACCATGATTGGTTTTTATTAGTACTTCAGGGTTGGCGGCATCAGCTGACACAGTAAAACTCCCAATTAAACAGGCAAAAAAAAGCGTAGTAGAAAGAAGTAGTCGATTCATTACAAACATTAAAGAATTAGTATAAGACAAGAAAGGCGCATTATAATCAATTTTTTAGCAACTGGCGCTGAATGCGGCGGTTCTTCATCAGGTAACATGTAGAGAACATAATGACAGAAGTTAGCAATGCAAACAGGGTAATCACCCGGTTTGCGCCCAGTCCTACCGGATTTGTGCATTTAGGCAATATCCGTACTGCCTTATTTAACGTGCTTGTGGCACGCAAAGACGGTGGCGATTTTTTGCTGCGTATAGAAGATACTGACCTGGAGCGCAGCAAAAACGAATATACTGCGGCCTTAATGGAAGACATGCGCTGGCTAGGGCTAGACTGGCAGCGCGGTCCCACAGATGATAGCGGTATACCTGGAGAATTCCATCAGTCTAAGCGCCTGGATCTATACCAAAAGTATTACGACCAGCTGGAAACCAAGGGCAGGGTCTATCCTTGTTTTTGCAGCTCACAGCGTTTAGCTGTTTTGAGAAAAACGCAGCTATCAGCTGGTCAACCACCACGTTATGACGGTTTATGCTCGCAATTGAGTAAAGAAGAGGTTGCACAAAAGCTGGCAGAAGGGCAAAAACCGACTTTACGCTTTGCGGTGCCCAAAGGCGAAGAAATTACATTTAACGATTTAGTCCGTGGCGAGCAGCATTTCGCCAGTGATGATATCGGTGACTTTATAATCCGCCGTGGTGATGGCACACCGGCGTTTTTTTTTACTAATGCGGTGGATGATGCCTTAATGAGAGTGAGCCATGTGCTACGTGGAGATGATCACCTTACCAACACGCCGCGGCAGTTGATGATTCTACAAGCCCTGGGCGAGCGCCAGCCACAATACGGTCATATCTCCCTTATTATTGGTAATGACGGTACGCCGTTATCAAAACGTAATGGCAGCATGGGTATACGCGAAATGCGTGAAATGGGCTATTTCCCAGAAGCGGTGGTGAATTATCTATCACGTTTAGGTCACTACTATGCAGACAATAGTTTTATGACTTTGGCTCAGCTGGCTGAACAATTTGATGCGTCCAATTTAGGTAAAGCGCCAGCGCGTTTTGATGCTGTGCAATTACAACATTGGCAAAAAGAAGCACTCAACGCTGCTGATGATGACACTACCTGGCAATGGCTAGGCGAAGCCGTGCATCAAAATGTACCCGCAGACAAAAAAGATGTGTTCCTAAAAGCGGTTAAACCCAATATCAGTAATCCACAAGAAGGCTTAGATTGGGCAAAAGTTTTTTTTAGTTCTGACTATAACGTAGAGGAACAAGCGCAAACTGCTATAGACGGAGCAGGTCATGAGTTCTATGCTATTGCTACTAGAATTTTTGCCGAAGACGCAGATTTTAAAGCCGCCATAAAGGCGATTGGTAAAGAAGCAGGTAAAAAAGGTAAACAACTGTTTTGGCCAATTCGTGCTGGCTTAACGGGTAAAGTGCATGGTCCTGAAATGTCCGACCTTAGTGTATTGTTAGGAAGAGATGAAATCATCAAGCGCTGCCAGCAACTTGCCTAATATACTCGGATAATATGGGTAGCTCGTGGTATATTTATATCTTGCATTAGCCATCATCTGCGAAGTCATTGCCACTAGTGCGCTTAAAGCCTCCAACGAGTTCACGCGGCTTGTACCTAGCATCATAGTCGTTGTTGGTTATAGCTCTGCTTTTTATTTGCTTACCCTGGTATTAAGATCCATACCTCTAGGTATTACCTATGCAGTATGGTCGGGTGTAGGTATCGTCTTAGTCGCGTTAGTGGGGTTTTTTCTTTATAAACAAACGCCAGATTTACCAGCTGTAATAGGAATGATTTTAATTATCGTCGGAGTGGCGGTGATTCATTTGTTTTCAAAAACAGTGAATCATTGATGTAAGCTAGATTATGTATTGAGTAGATAAGCTATTATGAAGCTGTTTTGGAGTCATACCAGTCCAGGTGCTAAATGCTCTGTTAAATGAATTGGTATCCTCAAAACCGAGTAAAAAAGAAATTTGTGTAGCAGATATTTTTGAGTTTTTAAGATAATTCGTTGCTAGTTCAAGCCGTGTATCTTTTAAAACTTTTTTGAAATATGTGCCTTCATTGTATAAATGGCGTTGTAGCGTACACGTGCTTACTGCCATGTGTTTAGCAGTTATTTCCATATAACAAGCAAAGCGTGAAACACAAATTGCAGTTAGTTTCGAAAATAGTTCCAAAGTCGACCAAGCAATGATATTTCTTTTCTGATCGGTTTATGTATTGATTCGTTTGCAGCAGGTTGCTCTGGTTCAACTGCTACTTCGCTTACTTCATTCTCTGCCAATGTTTCCTCTACTATAGGATCTTGATGGTCGTCTGCCTCTTGTAATTTAAGAACCCTTTCAATGCAACTTTCATCAGAGGTTGATCTTTTTTTGTGCCCAGAGCGCATAGCAGTATCAATCATACTGCCAAAATCAGTTGGGCCGTTTTTAGTGTGTTCATTTTTCATATTATCGTTCTTTTTACACCTCTCCCTTCCGAAATGCCTATTGGAAGAGGTGCTTAACCTGTTTTGATGAGTAAGCACTTAAGATATCGGCCAAATGTCATTTTGCTGAATAGATGTTTATGCAATAGGAGATGGAATGAGTGATAGCTAATCATGAGTAAGTCGTCTTGGGCGGCGCTCTGAGTGAGATCTGCTTAGGATCTTACGAAGCAGTACTTTTGTACCTTAATGGAGGGAATTAATAAAAATAAAAAACTTATGAGTATTATCAGCAAAGATGAAAAGACAGTAGTTTTTATCCCGAATTATTACCTCTCTGGAACCATTGCTCAGTTGCTGTTGTCCATTTTCCCAATAGCGCTATATTATTGAGGAATTTAAATTCAGGTGTTTTGTTAGGCAGCCGTATATATATAGGGGTTGAGTTGCAAATTCCTGGTGGACTATGGGGCAAGAAATTCAGCACGATCATTTTCGTAAGCAAGACTTCGATGAATATAATCGTCGACTTCTGCGAGAGACTGAATTATTGCAAACCTATTTCGATGAGCAGCGCTTCGGGAATGCAGATGATGAGCTGAAAGCCGGTTTTGAAATGGAAGTCTGGCTAGTCAATGATCATGACCAAGCGCTAGCTGAAAATGAAACCTTTCTTAAAAGCGTAAACCATCCATTCCTCTGCCCCGAGCTGGCACGCTTTAACGTCGAGATAAATGGCACGCCTAGGGCATTGCGAGGCAAAGCCTTAGGTCTTATGCAAGCTGAGTTTGAAGAGACATGGAAGCACTGTTATAAGATTGCGAATAATATGGATGCCGCCTTAATACTCGCGGGTATCTTGCCTACCTTACAAGAGCATGAGCTGACCTTAGACAATATGTCAGCAATGACGCGCTATAAAGCCCTAAACGAACAAGTCAGACGCTTACGTAAAGGTGCACCTTTAAAATTAGACATAGCAGGGCAAAAACAACACCTACAAACCTGGCATAAAGACGTCATGCTGGAATCGGCGGCGACGTCATTGCAAGTTCATCTTAAAGTGCCTCAGCAATTGGCCGCACAAGCGTATAACGCCTCGATGCTTGCCTCAGCACCCATGGTGGCCCTAAGCGCTAATTCTCCCTATTTATTTAATTATGATTTATGGGCTGAGACACGTATCCCCGTATTTGAGCAAGCCGTATCCGTTGCCACCGTTGAAGGTTTTCATAATGAGCGCGTGACTTTTGGTAGTAGCTATGTACACCAATCACTGATGGAATGCTTTATTGAAAACCGTGAATGTCATCCCGTGCTATTACCTGAATTACTGGATGATGATCCGACATCGTTCAGCCATCTAAAATTGCATAATGGCACCATCTGGCGTTGGAATAGACCCTTGATCGGGGTTAATGAAGACGGCAGCCCTCACCTGCGTATCGAGCACCGTGTAATTCCGGCGGGCCCCAGTATTATCGATAGCTTTGCTAACGCTGCCGCGTATTATGGCTTGATAGGAAAATGGTTGGCGGAGTCTGAGCCAGCGCCAACAAAACTGGCATTTAGTGATGCAAGAGCGAATTTTTACGCAGCAGCAAAAGATGGTCTCGATGCGGAGATAACTTGGTTTGATGGTAATAAGGTCAATGTCAGAACACTATGGTTGAAATCACTATTGCCCCATATGCTTGAGGGTTTAGAACGATTAGAAATCGACCGTGATGATATAAAGGTTTATAGTGAGATTGTAAAAGCGCGTTTGCAGACAGGGCAAAACGGTGCAACATGGCAACGCGAATTTGTTGCCAAGCATAATGCCGATATGCACGAGTTAGCAGCGCGTTATCATGAAAACCAACGTCATGGTCAGCCTGTGCATGAGTGGAAGATTTAAATGCTACAAGTGTTAGAAGGTTTGCCTGAAGGCTTGCTCGAACTCGAAGCAGATGAGCTACATAAAAAGCTTGATGGGCCAACACTCATACATATAAAAGGCCGCCGTCATCAACCCTTATTTGTTTCTGTACTTATGCATGGCAATGAAACCACAGGGTGGGTGGCCATACGCAGTTTATTACAAGAATACGCTGGCCGAAAATTACCGCGTTCCTTGTCACTCTTTATTGGTAACGTTGAAGCCGCACGCTATAACAAACGCTTTCTCGATCATCAGCCAGACTACAATCGAGTATGGAAAAACACAGAAGCTAATGCGAACACTGCTGAACATAAAATAATGCAACGAGTCGCAGACATAATGCGTGAGCGTGAACCGTTTGCCAGCATCGACATCCATAATAATACCGGTATTAATCCGCATTATGCCTGCCTTACCGTATTGCAACATGATGCACTGCATTTGGCTGCCATGTTTAGCCGCACCGTCGTTTACTTTACCTATCCTGATACCGTGCAATGCGCCGCCTTTGCTAAGTTTTGTCCGTCTATTACTGTAGAGTGTGGTCAACCCGGTCACGCTTATGGTCAAGGTCATGCTAGAGAGTTTCTTGATGCTTGTTTGCGTCTAAGCGAGTTACCACAACATACAGTCAGCCATAACGATGTCGATTTATTTCATACCGTCGCCGTAGCCAAAGTGCCCGATCATGTCAGTATCGGTTTTAATGGTGAAGCCTGTGATCTCAACTTTGTTGATGATATTGACTGCTTTAATTTTAGAGAGCTACCCGTTGATACCACACTGGCACAAATAAAAACCAATAATCCAATAGAGTTAGAAGTGCTTGATGAGCATGGCGAAGATGTCAGTGGCAGATATTTTCGGGTCAGTGATGGTGAATTACGTACGGCCTTACCTGTAATGCCATCGATGTTATGTCGATCGGTCAAAGCCATACGACAAGATTGTTTGTGTTATTTGATGGAACGCCATCAGGAGTTTTTGGAAGATATTTAACAAATAGTCACTCCCGCTAGTCCGTTCACCCTGAGCCAGTCGAAGGGTGTGCCCTGAGTAAGAACCGACAAGGATCCTATTAAGAAGTACTCTTGTATCTTAAATTTTGTGGTTTAAAGTGAAGAGTGAGTTGTAAGTATGGTAGACCGTCTACTCTTAGGATTAAGACTCCGTCCCCAAGCTTGAGTCGCCATACTTTTCTCTGTTTAACCCGAACAGTTGCCTGGGCTCAAGCCCGTATCGCAAGACTGGGAGATAGAGTAATGAATGACATTCCACGTTATGTTGGTATCGATGTTTCGAAAGCGTATTTGGATATCGCTATTATTCCTGATGGCCGTATATGGCGAGAGACCTACGATGACGTGGGTCTAACTCAGCTAGTTGATGCATTGGTTGATTATTCTCCTAAACTTATTGTACTTGAAGCGACAGGTGGGCTAGAAGCGCGCCTTTGTGGCCTGCTCGCAAAAGCTGAACTCCCTATTGTCGCTGTTAATCCTCGGCAGATGAGAGACTTCGCCAAAGCCACCGGCCAACTGGCTAAAACAGATCGTCTAGATGCGCAAGTGATTGCTCATTTCGCTGCTACAATTAAACCTGCCATACGACCTTTAAAAAGTGAAGAAGAAAGCCTGTTGGAAGCCTTATTAACGCGGCGAAGGCAGTTAGTTGATATGCAAGTTGCAGAAAAAAATCGAT
>CAZTYM010000039.1:0-24247 GCA_964617475.1 uncultured Thiotrichales bacterium | reverse complement strand
TCGAAGTTGTCCATGCCATTGGCGGCGGTTAAGAACATTTAGCAAGAGGCCAATATGTCCGCAGTACTACCATTAAATAATTCTCAAGATGCTAGCGATAGTTTTGCCATCGCTGGGGTCAGCTATCAATCACGCTTACTGGTTGGTACGGGGAAATATAAAGATTTTGCCGAAACTAAAACGGCTATAGAAGCCAGTGGTGCTGAGATAGTTACCGTTGCTATACGTCGTAGCAATATTGGTCAAAATGCTGATGAGCCTAATTTGCTCGATATTATTTCTCCAGATAAGTACACGATTTTGCCTAATACCGCGGGTTGTTATACAGCTGAAGATGCTGTGCGTACTTGCCGTTTGGCGCGAGAACTACTGGACGGCCATGATTTGGTCAAGCTTGAAGTCTTAGGTGATGAGAAGACCTTGTTTCCTGATATTACCGCCACGCTAGAAGCGGCAGAAACCCTGGTAGAAGATGGTTTTAAAGTCATGGTCTACACCAATGACGATCCGATAATCGCTAAGCGACTAGAAGAAATGGGTTGTGTCGCAGTCATGCCGCTGGCGGCTCCCATCGGTTCAGGCTTGGGTATTCGTAACCCCTATAATATTCGAATGATTCTGGAAAATGCCTCTGTACCGATTTTGGTTGATGCCGGTGTCGGTACGGCATCCGATGCGGCTATTGCTATGGAGCTAGGTTGTGATGGTGTATTAATGAACACCGCTATCGCGGCGGCGAAAGATCCGGTGTTAATGGCTTCCGCGATGAAAAAAGGCGTAGAAGCCGGTCGTGAGGCTTATTTGGCGGGTCGTATGCCGCGTAAGCTGTATGCTTCAGCATCGTCACCTATTGATGGAACCTTTTTCTAGAACAAAACTATTGCGCTTGCTGATACGGCGTTAAAAATAAGCTCAAAATGCTCATTTACTAACTTGTAAACTCCGCCTTCTCGCTTATTTTTGCCTTGTCTGAGCTGCGCTCATAACGTTTTGTTTGATTTGGTGATGGCCTTAGACGCTTAGAAGTTTATTAATGAGCAATCTCAAAGTTCTGGTTTTTGAATATGGTAGCCCGATTGTCTGATGACAAAAAACCTCATCGTCCCATCCGAAGTTTTGTTCGTCGCAGTGGTCGTTTGACCGAAGGTCAGGCACGTGCTTTAGAAACCTTATGGCCGCGTTTCGGTATTGAAGTCAGTAAATCCGCTTTAAGTTTTCAGCAGATGTTTCAGCGTCAAGCACCGGTTTTTTTAGAGATTGGTTTTGGTATGGGCCAGTCTCTGGCCGAGATGGCCAAGCAACGACCCGAAAATGATTTTATTGGCATCGAAGTGCATAAGCCGGGTGTCGGAAGTCTGCTGTGTCAGATCAAAGAGCATGATCTCGACAATATCAGAGTGATTAGCGCTGATGCTGTCGAAGTGATGAACTCTATGATTGTCGAGGAGTCACTGGAGGGCGTGTATTTGTTTTTTCCTGATCCTTGGCATAAAAAGCGCCATCATAAGCGCCGCATTGTTCAGCCTGCGTTCTTGGAAAAAATTGTAAAACATATAAAACCTGGCGGCATACTCCATATGGCGACCGACTGGGAAAACTACGCGGAACATATGCTTGAAGTCGCGGACAACTGTGACCTGCTTGAAAATAAAGCGGGTAGCCGCAATTACAGCCCAGATACAGGTAACCGTGTAGAGACAAAGTTCGAACGCCGTGGTCTTAAACTGGGTCATGGTATATGGGATCTTATTTACGTTAGAAAATAATTTTAAGGGATAGTTTGTATGTCGGAGTCACAGCGTTTTTCCGAATTACGTCAGTGGTTGGCGGGGCGTATTGTCGGGCAACCTTATCTTATTGACCGTTTACTGATCGCATTGCTTGCCGATGGCCACTTGCTGGTTGAAGGGCCACCAGGTTTAGCTAAGACGCGTGCCATTCGTAGCCTGGCAGAGGGGGTACACGGTAATTTTCAACGTATTCAGTTCACACCTGACTTGCTGCCTGGCGATGTCACCGGTACCGATATATTCCGCCCACAAACCAGTAGTTTTGAATTCCAGGCTGGGCCGATTTTTCATAACCTCGTGTTGGCCGACGAGATCAATCGTGCACCGGCAAAAGTACAGTCTGCTTTATTAGAAGCCATGGCCGAGCGTCAGGTAAGTGTTGGTAAGAATACTTATACCTTGCCTGAGCTATTTATGGTGATGGCAACACAAAACCCCATTGAGCAAGAAGGTACTTATCCGTTACCCGAAGCACAGCTAGACCGTTTTTTGATGCATGTTTTAGTCGATTATCCTGATGCTGCAACCGAGCGAGATATTCTTCGCTTAGTACGCGATGAAGAAAAAGCTCAATCAAATGCCGATGCGATAAGCTTTTCCCCGCTTACCGAAGAAGAAGTTAAGGCTGCAAGACAACAGGTGTTGCAGTTACATATGGCCGATGCGGTGGAAGAATATATTGTGCAATTAGTCATGGCGACACGTCAGCCTGAAGTCTATGACGAAGAGCTCAGTAGCTGGTTAGATTTCGGCGGTAGTCCTCGCGCTACATTATCGTTAGATCGTTGTGCCAGAGCGCACGCCTGGTTACGCGGTAACGATTTCGTTTCTCCAGATGACGTGCAATCCGTCGCGCATGATGTCTTACGTCATCGCGTTATTACCAGTTTTCAGGCGGAAGCAAATGGCATTGGTACGAGCGCGGTGATTGATCGTTTACTCAATAAGGTGCCTGTCGCCTAGACTTTAACGATATGGCTACGGGTGCAAAGACAGAGCTAACAAAACTCATTGGTCTACGCTTTTCAGCGTCGCGGCTTAATCTTTTTGCTAAAACACGCGCTCAAAGTGTTTTGGCGGGTTCGGTGAAATCACATTTTCGTGGTCGAGGTATTGATTTTGAAGAAGTACGCCATTACCAGGCGGGTGACGATACACGCTCAATAGACTGGCGTGTTACGGCAAGAACAGGTACAGCACATACTAAGCTATTTCGTGAAGAAAGAGAGCGTCCCGTTTTTGTGACAGTAGATCAACGGCGTTCTATGGCGTTTGGTAGCCAGCATTGTTTTAAATCAGTTCAAGCCGCTGAAGTCGCCGCATTATTATCCTGGGCGGCATTACGCCAAAGTGATCGCATTGGTGGTTTGGTTTTTAATGATAGTCAGCATGAAGAAGTCAGGCCAAAACGTAGCCAACACGCTATTTTGCAGTTATTGCATCAAATTAACGATTTCAATAATCGCTTACTGCAGGAGAAAAATGCGGAGTCGCAAGATCAAATAAATAGCATCGCGCTAGAGTTAAGGCAAATCGCTCGTCACGGTGGTGCTGTATTTATTATCAGTGATTTTCACGGTTTAAATGAAGCTGGACTAAAACAGCTTTATCAACTGAAGCGCCACAATGATGTCACGGCAATTATTATTTCAGACCCAATGGAATATCAATTACCCGACAAAGGTGGGTCAGTACTTACCGACGGCGAAAGACGCTTTAATATTAATTTATCTAGTAAGCAATTTAGGCATCAATTCGCCGAGCGCGCAATGAAACAACGCCAGTGGTTAAAACAGAACTTTGCCCAGTATGGTATTCCCAGTTTTGAAATAAGCACAAAAGATAATGCGCAATTAGCTCTTGAGCAGTATTACCGAAAGCATAAGCGTCGTTCGCATAACACTTAGGTTTAGCCATGCCTGAGAATCCGCTTGATCAATTGCCGCCAATACATTTGCCAGAGCCAATATCTTTTTGGCCGCCGGCAATAGGCTGGTGGTTGTTGGCAGCAGTCTTAATTTTGCTAGGTTTTTTTATTGTTAGGGTATTAATTCAATACCAAGTGAAAAATAGATTGCGCAAAGCGGCTTTGGCAAAGCTAGATATTCACTGGCAGGCCTATAAAAAAAATAATAATGCTGAAGAATATGTGTTGGCGATTAATCTTTTATTAAAGCAGTTTGTTATGCAGCAATATCCGGATAAAAACCTGCAAGCCTTGTCGGGGGAACAATGGTTGGCGAGTTTGCAGGAATTATCACCACAGTCAAATTTCAATCAAGATAACGCATCAGTTTTATTAAGTGTTTATCAAAAACATACTATGTACGATGAGAGTGCTATATCACAGTTGCACCCACGTTTAGTGCAATGGTTTAAAGGCTTAAGTTTAGCGTCATGATAGAAATAGAATGGCCCTGGATATTTTTGCTGCTGCCACTGCCGCTGTTAGTGTATTTCTTTCTGCCAAAGGCTACGGTGCAAGACAGCGCGCTTCGCGTGCCTTTTTTTCATGACGTGTTAACGCTGCAAGGTGAGTCGGTCGCTAAAAAATCACGCTCACTATTATCAGTATTGTTGCTTGGTTTGGTTTGGTTGCTAGTGTTGGTTGCATCAAGTCAGCCGAACTATGTTGGTCAGCCAGTGCAACTGCCCAGTGCCGCCCGTGATCTCATGCTGGCAGTCGATATTTCTGGCAGTATGGATGAAACCGATATGCGGCTTGAAGGTAGGTCGGCACGTCGCGTTGATGCCGTTAAAGCGGTAGTCGGTGAATTCGCAGAGCGTCGCCAAAGTGATAGGCTGGGTTTAATTTTGTTTGCCGACAATGCCTATTTACAAGCACCACTAACGTTTGATCTGTCTACAGTAAAGCAATTGCTGAACGAAGCCCAGCTCGGTTTTGCCGGAACTAAAACCGCTATTGGTGATGCTATCGGTTTAGCCATTAAGCGAATGACCCAACGACCAGCAGAAAGTCGCATTGTCGTATTGTTAACGGATGGTGCGAATAACGCCGGTAAGGTTGATCCAATTGAGGCAGCAAAGCTCGCAGCGGAACAAGAGATTACCGTTTATACCATTGGTATTGGCGCTGGTGAACAACGAGTGCGTTCTTTTTTTGGTTCCAGTGTTGTTAATCCATCACGTGATCTCGACGAAAAAACATTAAAAGAAATTGCCACATTGACGGGGGGGCAATATTACCGTGCGAAGAATGTCGAAGAACTTGAGAATATTTATGCTGAGCTCGATAAGATTGAGCCTGTTGATCAAGAAGCAGAAACATTTCGACCGCGTGCCCCTCTTTTTTTCTGGCCGTTAGGTTTGGCTTTGTTGCTTAGCCTGATGGTGACTCTGTTAGCCAGAGGACGTTAAGGGGTTAACATGGGTGCCTTAACAGATTTTCATTTTATCCGACCAATGTGGCTGCTGGCGCTGATCCCCTTATTGTTATTGAGTGCTTGGTTGATCATGACCAAAGCACGCAGTCGACGCTGGTCGGAAGTGATAGATCCGCAATTGTTGGAACATTTATTGGATCAGTCCGCCAGCGTTAAGAATCGTTGGCCTGTTTATTTTGTCGCCGCCGCGTGGTTGCTGACATGTATTTCTTTGGCTGGGCCGACATGGCAGCGTTTGCCACAGGTAGTCGAAAAAAAAGCAGACGTCATGATTGTGATTATCGATATGACTTTATCCATGCATGCAACCGATGTCACGCCATCACGTTTGCTCAGAGCGCGCTATAAATTATTAGAGTTATTGGCCCAGAGACAAGAAGGCCAAACGGCACTAGTGGCGTATTCCGGTGATGCCCATATTGTTTCGCCATTAACCGATGACAGTAAAACTATTGCGGCATTGGTGCCGGCTTTGTCACCAGAAGTCATGCCAACCATTGGCAGTAATGCTGGCGCTGCTTTTGATATCGCTGCAGAGTTAATTCAATCAACGGGTAGTGTTTCATCTCGAATTGTCTGGTTAACAGATGAGTTGCTGGATAAAGATAGAAAGCCTGTTGAATCAATTATGGCGCAATACAATATTGACCTGGTTGTGCTGGGTATTGGTAGTGAGCAAGGTGGTTTAATCAAATTGCCCGATGGTAAATTTATTAAAGATAATCAAGGTAATTTGATTACCGCCAAGCTTAATCGCGGTGAGTTACGACAATTCGTTTCTGACCAAGGTGGTCGATATATCGATCTTCGCTCAGACAACCGCGATATAGATTTTGCCTTGTCAGAATCTCTTTTTGAGAACGTTGAAGGCGAAAATACCGCAAAGAATGAGAGCCAACGAATGGTAGAGCGTTGGCGTGATCAAGGTGCTTGGTTGGCCTTACTGCTGATACCGATAGTTTTGTTTTCATTTCGTCGTGGCTGGGTGCTTGCTATCGCTTGTGTTGCGGTATATGTAGCGCCTATCGAGGACAGTTACGCTTTAACTTGGCAAGACTTGTGGCAAACAAAAGATCAACAAGCTAAACAACACTTTGACTTGGGTAAGCATGAAGAAGCTGCGGAGCTATTTGAAGACAAACAATGGCAGGGCGTGGCACAGTATGAGTCGGGTAACTATGCAGAATCGGCAAAAAGTCTGGCAGGAATTGATGCAGCCGGTGCCCACTATAATCGTGGTCACGCATTAGCGCATGACGGAAAACTAGAAGAAGCGATAGCCGCCTATGACAATGCGTTGGCTCTTGATCCAGCTATGGATGATGCGAAAAAATCCAAATCAATTATCGAGCAGTTTTTAAAACAACAGCAGCAACAGCAGGGGCAAGGCGAAGGAGAGAATAGTGATCAGCAGCAAGAATCTGATCAAGCTAATCAAGAAGGCGAGCAATCTAATCAGCAGGATGGTCAGCAATCTGAAAATCAAGCCGGTCAAGAATCGGAAAATGACTCTGAGCAGCAGGATGCTTCACAAGGCCAGGATTCAGAGCAATCCATTGGCCAAAACGGACAACAGGAACAATCAGAAGAACAAGCTGGTCAACAAGCCGAGCAAGAACAAAATACTGAAGACAGTCAGGAACAACAATCATTAGCATCATCAGAAAATAAATCTGAGGAAGAACAAGACGAAGCTATGCCGCTACTAAGTGAGGCTGAACAACTCAGTGCAGAGCAAAGTCAAGCACTGCAGCAGTGGTTAAGACAAATACCTGATGATCCGGCAGGTCTACTACGTAGAAAATTTCAATATGAAAGACAGCTTAAACAACGTCAAGGTTCTGTAGTCGAAGCCGAGGAAAATGGACAAATATGGTAAGCAGAATCATTCTATTAATATGCTTGCTGCTGCTTAGTGCGAATGGCTACGCACTAACGGCGAGTATTGATCGCAGCGCTTTAGCGCTAAACGAAACGCTGACTTTACAGCTACGTAGTGATAGTCGCCAGGATATGTCAGAAATTGAACTGTCTGCCTTAAGCCAAGACTTTGAGATCGTTAATCAATCTACTCAAAGTAGCATCAATATTATTAACGGTGAAAGTCAATCTAATACAACGCTGACTCTACAGCTGAAACCTAAACGCATAGGAACATTAACTATTCCTGGTTTTGAGCTAGACGGTAAAACATCACGTGCAGGAACGGTTACGGTGACAGAGGCGAAGACCTTTGATAATGCAACAGAAGATCGTGCTGTTTTTCTCGAGGTTGAGCTAGATAAAGCTGAAGTCTTTGTCGGTGAGCAATTAATTTACACCTTACGCGTGTTGTATGCGGCCGATCTTTCGAATGCCAGTTTGCAGCCCTTTGATTTGCCGGACGTGGATGTCGAAGAACTACCCGAGCGACGTTACCAGCGCAGTATCGATGGTCGGCGCTATAGTGTGGTTGAACGTCGTTATGCTTTATTTGCTAATGAAGCGGGTGAGCTGGTGATACCACAACAAGAACTTGATGGTGTCATTGGGGGCTCCAGTCGTTTCGGTTTTACTATTGAGCGTTTTGGCCAACGTAGTCAACGCATACGCATTGCTTCGAAAGAGCAAAGTATCAATGTAAAACCACTTCCTGACGGCCAGAGTGTTTCTACTTGGTTACCGGCAAACCAACTGAGTTTAAAAGAAGAGTGGGGGAATAACCTTTCTGAAGTGCGTGTAGGGGAACCGGTTTTAAGAAAGATCCAGCTTAGCGTAGAAGGTTTGCCGGCTGCGCGATTACCAGAAATAAAAATGGCGGATATTCGAGGTTTGAATATCTATCCAGAAAAACCGGTGCTCAATAGTGAAAATACTGAACAAGGTGTGGTTGGTCAGCGAACAGAAACCTTGGCATTTATACCCACTGAACAAGGCAACTATACCCTGCCTAAGTTAACCCTTAACTGGTGGGATGCGAAAAATAAGCAATTTAAAACCGCAGAGCTGCCGGAGAGAACACTGACAATATTACCGGCAAAAGAAGGTGCCCTTTCAAGGGATCCGATTCCTTTGTCACCATCTGATATAGATATAAAGGGGTCTGCCCCCTTAAAAGAGAATGGCTTACCAGAAAATAGCGTACAAACCTGGTGGCAATACCTGGCACTGTTTTCTACCTTTGCCTGGATGCTAACGTTGGTCTATTTATGGTCAACTCGTAATCGAGTCGCTGTTACTGATATAAAAAATAAAGATGCAGATAATCCAAGGCTACGTCATGTTTATCAGCAACTAAAAACAGCCTGTTTGAATAACGAAGCGGCAGGCGCAAAAGCCGCCTTAGAAAAGTGGCTATCAGTTCGTTTTCCAGGTACAGGAAATGGGTCTATCGTAGATAAAGCAATAAAATTAGATAGCCAGGAATTGAGCCAGCAAGTAAATAAACTCAATAGCTCTCTATACGGTCAGGGTGTTGAAGATGGAGAATGGAATGGCTCAGATTTACTGGCATTGATTGCTGAGCTGGATAGAAAGAAAGACAATAAAGAAGAACAAGGTTTAGCACCACTTTATCCAAAAATGAGTTACTGACTAGCCTTTATTTAAAAAGAACTTGTTGCGAATTTTGAAAAATAAAATAATCCCCGCGAGAACAGCGGTAATCAAGTTCGCCAAAATGATAGGTAAGTCATTGATAGTGATGCCGTAGTATAACCAAAGCAAAACGCCTATCGTAAATAAGCTATACATCATTAATGACAAGGCATGTGTGTCACGTGTTTTAATGGTTTTGATAGCCTGTGGTAGAAATGAAACGGTAGTGCAAAATGCGGCGAAATAACCAATTAACTCAGTGTTCATAATTAGTTCCTAAACTTAATGCGGTATCTAAGTCCTAAAAATATGATCATTTTGTGAAAAATGCTAACAATGCAATCAAATAGACTGATCGTTTGTTCTACATAGTGCATGATAAATTAGCCCTAGGAACCAGGAGTCGTTAAATGTCACAATCGAAACTTGCTTTGAATATGTTGTTTGTCTCCGCACTGGCGATAGGCATGGCCTTTTCAGTACAAGCTGGTCACCATGCCGAAGGTGAAAAAATCAAAGGAATAAAACTGAGCAAAGTACCTGATACGGTTGCTTCTCCACAGTTAGAAGAAATCATCGTTAAATGTGCAGGCATCGCCAAAGCAGGTAAGAACCATTGTGGCGCCAATGGTCATGATTGCACCGGCAAAGGTGTGACGGATTTTGATCCAAACGAATGGATCTATGTGCGCGAAGAAGTCTGTAACGCAACCCCAGGTAAAATTGTCGGTAAAAAACGTATTATCGAAGGTTAAGTTTGACTGAAAAGCCTATCGAGGGAATCGGGCTCGGACTGCGATTCCCTCATTTTGACACCATCCTCAAAGAACAACCTGCCATCCCTTGGTTCGAAGTTATCACCGATAACTTTCTTGATGACGGGCCACATCATCAAAAATTAGAAAAGCTAAGACAAGATTACCCTATAGCCTTGCATTCAATAGGTTTTAATCTCGGTGGGGTCGA
Source organism: uncultured Thiotrichales bacterium (assembly GCA_964617475.1). GTDB lineage: Bacteria > Pseudomonadota > Gammaproteobacteria. Next base: position 14,511 of record CAZTYM010000039.1, on the reverse strand, counting down.
TGATTTCAATCAAGATTATTTAAAACGTTTCAAGCAGATCTATGATCGTTTCCAACCACAATGGATTTCCGATCACCTATGTTGGTCGGCACATGGCGGTCGTTACCACCACGATTTGCTGCCTATCCCAAGAACTAAAGAAGGTCTAGAAAACGTCTGTTGCCGTATCAATTATCTTCAAGACTATTTCCAGCGATCTTTGGTGGTAGAAAATATTACGGCCTATGTAGACTTCAAAGAAACGGATTATTCAGAAATAGAATTTATAAAAGCCATAATCGAAAAAACGGGCTGTTATTTATTGCTCGATATATCCAATGTCCATATTAATCAAAAAAACAGAGTAGAAGAAAAAGCGCAATGGTGGTCGGGCTATCCCTTAGATCGCGTAAAACAAATTCACCTGGCAGGCGGCAAGTTCAACGGAGAGTTGATCGTTGATACACATAGTCAAACTGTACCTAAAGATGACATAGAAGTACTGAAACAAATCACCCAAGCAGGCTATAACATCCCAGCAATGATTGAGCGCGATGCTGATATCCCAAGTTTCGTCGAGCTAGAAACAGAACGCCAACGTATCGAAGCCAGTATCAATGAATTATCGTGAGCAACTAAACCGATTTTCTGATTCCGTCTTCAGTATTGGAATGAAGTCAAAATATAGTGATGTCAGCGAGTTTGTAGAAGATAAAACTCTGGTACGAATGAGTGTTTATCGAAACAATCTACTAGTTGGCTTAATCGATAGGCTGAGCGAAGACTTTGTCGCAGTAAAAAATTACCTTGGCGAAAACAACTTTCGCTTCTTTGTCCGTAATTATTTAATAGAACGCTCCATTACTTCACCTAACATCAACGATGTTTCAAAAGACTTTCCAGGTTTTCTTGCTACACAAGAACAGCTAGCCGATGATAAATACATCGCTGACCTTGCCCGTATCGATTTGTTTTATTCTTATGAGCACGATACAGAAAAAACACTAGAACTCACCAAAGGTATGACCAACTTCTGGCAACAGCTTTGTGATGATGAAGTAGAGGAAGTGGAGTTAAAGCTTGATCGCAATGCAAAAGAGCAAATACGAATTAAGTTTGTGGAAGGGGAGAGAGTGTTGGTGATGGGCTCAGATTTAAGCTCAAGTTTCTAGAATAATCAATTTTTTCCCGTGCATTTTCGGTTTGCTTTAGCAATTTGAGTTGCATATTTGCAACAATGTATGAAGGGTTGTTTGCTGATTACTAATAAAATTATGGTTTTGCGCTGAAAAGTGATATATATTCGAGCTATTCAACTAGATATTTATGCCGATACAATATAAAATCGCGCACCCATTATTATTATGCGTAGTGTTAAGGCAAAATAACCCTATATGGCGTTGATATGGAGAGATCGATGTTTAAGGTGTTGAAATGACTGAAGAAAAAAATACTGTAGATCCTTTTTGGGTTGCTAACCTATCTGATATTGAGGCAGAGTTCCTTGATGAGGGCAAAAAAATAGTGGATTTGCCAACTCATCTAAACGAAGTGGTGCCAAGTCAAGGCAGTGTTTTACTAGAGAACGTTTTTATTTCCGAACAGAACTAGTTCGCGTTTCCTCCCTATTTTTTTCATAGTACTTAATTAAGTTATACTGCTCTGCTATTTCAAGGAGGAGCAATTGATTAGTGTTATTTGGATTTTCAAGTAAAGAAGACTTGCTAAGTAGGGCGAGAACTCAAGGTAATGCTTCGCCCAAACCATACAAAAAAGCTGTAGAACTCTACTATATCACCCGGTATTTCGTTTCGGCCTTTGAAGCTAGGAATCATCAAATTCCTCTTCAGGTGTGGAATGAATATAGAAATGCTTTAGATCATTTTTTTAGGCACGTTACGCTGCCAGACCATCCAGAGTATTCTGAACAGCTATGCCTTATGGAGAACCATATTAAGCGAGCTTGTCTGGACGTTATTAAACTTACTTGTCATAAAGGTGACGAGTGGCTAGTAAATAAGATTGAGGGTTATGATCAGCAAGCATTGTTAATAGTTGATAATGGTGAATTTATCAAGAGTTTTCAGGAAAGATGCAATAAAGCACGAGATTTGTTTCTAGAGGCAAAAACCCAAGATCATAATTTTGGTGCTAGTGTTAGTGAGAATAAGAAAATAGTTAGTATGTACATTGATGCTGCATTTGCTTTTGAGTCACTTAGGGAGGAAATTGACAATAAAGAGCCTGTAATCTTAGATAGAGTGTTAGAGTTGCAGAAAATTACAGGTCAAGCAGAAGGAGAAGCTAGAAAAAAATCATTTTTTCCAAATGTAGGGGCAAGCATCGTTGGGGCTGCGATCTTTACGACATTGGGCGCGTTGGCGGCACGATTTTTTGGCTGATATATATTGATGGTACAATTTATATGTATAGATTTTGTAATGAATGAGTTGTTAGTGGAGAGCGGAAATTTGGTGACCACTAAAACTTAATCCCAATAGTTGCTCGAATTTGCCTTGGTTCAACCGGCTTAAATACTCTACCTTCTACCGGGTTCGTTTCACCCGGTAATTGCGACTCGAAGAAGTAGGTGATGTCGGCGTCTTCGGCGTCAAATAAATTCAGTATATCTAGGCCGAGTCTAAAACTGGGTTTGTCATAGTAAATGCCCCAGTTAACCAATGTTGTCGGATCTGAAGTGACTGAGCCTGATTCATTGAGCGGTGCTTTACCAAAGTGGCGCAAGCGTAGGCTGCTGGTGATGTATTGAGTGGCTTTGACTGTGATACCTGCACTAAACACGGATTCTACGGCTTGTGGGATGCGATCTTCATTGTTTGCGGCATTGCGAAAACGTGCGTCGGTATAAGCCGCTGATGCGTCGATGGTTAAGCGCTCGACGGGGTTCCAGAATAAGGCGGTTTCTACACCAAAACGGCGTGTGCCGGGATTTGGTTCGGTAGTACCCGCGTCGCCAACAAAGACGAGCTCGCTATCGAGTTCTAGCCAAAAGCCGGATAGGCTGACATTAAAATCTGCTGTTTGATAACGCACGCCAAGCTCGGCACCTTCTGCGCGTACCAGTAAATCGATAGGCTCTATGGCTTCCAGACTAACGGGGTCGATAGTTGCCGCTGCGCCACGTGCATCGTTTGAGTGAAAGCCTTGGCCATAGTTGGCGTATAGCTCAACAGAATCGCTAGCGCGCCAGGCTAATGATAAGTTGGGTGTAAAGATGGAATCTGATCCAGAATCAGAGTTGCTGGCGATACTTGATTCAACGTCAAAATGATAAATATCTGCACGTAAGCCTGTGGTCAGGCGTAAGCTTTCAGTTAGTGAAACTTGAACGTCGGTGAATATGCCAGCGCTAAGTTCTTTCACGCGGTCGTCACGAACGATACTGAGTCGCGTGCGTCCTGCGGTATTGAACAAGCCAATATCCAAAATATTGTCGAAATGCGTTTCGCCACCGACACGTAATTGCGTGGCTCTGCCACCTAACTCGATATCCCAGGATCGTGTGGCGGCACCACCGATGCTGATGCGTCTATCGGCTTGCTCGAATTCATCGCCATTAATAGGATCGTTTAAAAAATAAGTGAAATTGGAAAACAGTTGAAAGGCGTAATAAAGCGCATAGGCATTAGTTGATAAGCCGGTATCATTTTCATATTCGGCGTTTAAGGCAATACGAGTGGTTTCGCCGCCTAGATCCGGATCAATAAAACCAAAGCGATCAATCAACCCACTTTCAATCGCGCGTTCTGGTACTTGGTCTGAACTTGTCCATTCGGCATCATAAGCGCTTAGCGATAAGCTGAAGTTGTCCTTGTTAGTATGCTTGGTGTATTTAACAAAGCCGTTGTATTTTTTTAGGTCTTCGTCGAGTTCAAACGGACTCTCATTAAAAGCGGCTTCAAAGGCATAAAGTACGCTGACTTGTTCATCGAGGTCTATGGAGTCTGCAACGAGACCTCGGCGATAACCGAATTCGCCATAGGTGGCTTGGGCAATGCCTTCTGGCAGTTGATCATATGTGCGAAATTCTGATGTTGCCGCAGCTGAAAAATCACCCACATCGGAGTAGTAAGGTCCTTTGCGAAAAGCGACTTGTTGGACGATTTCTGGAATAATGAAATTTAAATCCAGATAACCCTGGCCATGACCATGGGTACGAAAATTGACGGGTGTGCCATCCACTGAAACATTAAAATCGGTGCCATGATCAAGGTTGAAACCGCGTAGAAAATACTGGTTAGCTTTGCCTGCACCGGAGTGTTGAGTGGCGATTAAGCCAGGCACTACTTCCACTAATTCACCAACGCGTGAAATGCTGCGATTTTTTAAATCATCATTTCCGACAACACCTTGAGAGGCAGACTCGGCAGTACCGAGCAATTGCGTAGCACGCCCATAAACGATGACTTCTTCATTGTCATCATCAGTAGAATGAGCAAATGCGATGGCAGATAGCGTGTTTAGAGATGTACTACCTAAAAGAATGGCTGTAATGAATAAACTGCGTTTCATGGTGATGCGTGAGTGAAAAACTCTGGTTGCTAATGATTGTTTAGTGTATTAACTCCAATACTAAATCTAGACCGGAATAATTAATTACAATATCGGCTTTTTCTTGAACCACCGGTTTTGCGCAATAACCAACACTTAAACCTGCCTTATCCATCATTAATAGATCATTAGCACCGTCACCCATGGCAATGACTTGGCAGGTTTGAATATTGCGCTCTTGGCATAGTTGTTCAAGATAATCGGCTTTAGCCTGGCCATCGACGACGGCGCCTAACACTTGGCCAGTCAATTTGTTATCAATGATCTCCAGTGTGTTCGATTTGGCATAAGCCATATTGTGTGCGGCTTTGAGTTTGTCAGTGAAAAAAGTAAAGCCACCTGAAACGATAGCAAAGGGTATTGATTGTTGATGCAAGCCTTTAACTAATTCTGCTGAGCCAGGGTTGAGTTGTAATCGCTCATTGAATACTTGGTCTAGCGCGCTGGTATCAAGATCTTTTAGCAAGGCAACGCGTTTTTTTAATGAGGTTTCAAAATCAATTTCGCCGCGCATCGCTGATTCGGTGATTGCAGATATTTGCGGTTTGATATTGGCGAAGTCGGCAATCTCATCGATGCATTCAATAGCGATAAAGGTGGAGTCCATATCGCTAATCACTAAACCTACAGTATTTGGGTCGAACGATTCAGGAAGTTGGTTGAAATCGCAGTCAAATACTTTTCGTAGCGATATCAACGTGTCTTTGCTTAATGTTTCGTCGACCTTTATTTTCGCTAGGTTATTTGTGTTTTGAGTAAGATTGCCGTTTAGGGTTTGTTCAATACTCTTGAGTAATGCATCACTAAGGTTGCCGCTGACAACAAGTGGATGGGTATTCATTTTGATTCCTGAGAAGGTAAAAATAATTCTGTTAAGTCGTTTAAGAAGCGCTGGCCACGTTCTGTCGGTTGTATTTTCTGCGCGTCGACGTTTAATAGGCCAGTTTCTTTGGCTGTATTGATTTTATCTTGAATTGACTCAATGTCGAGGCCGGTATGTAAATGAAAGGTGTCTATGTTAACACCGTCAACCAGTCTTAAGGCATTGAGCATGAATTCGAAGGCCGCGTCTTGCGGTTTGATATTATGTTTTTCGTCGAGAAAGTTTTTTGAATTTATCGCTTCCATGTAGCGTAAAGGGTTACGCAGCTTCGCTCGACGTTCTATGCGTTGTTCCGAGCCGATGGTAATTTTGCCATGCGCGCCTGCACCAATGCCGATGTAATCGCCAAAGGTCCAATAGTTTTTATTATGGCGGCTATGCTTTTTGTTGCGCGCGTAGGCAGATACCTCGTAATGCTCATAGCCAGATTGTGCCAGTAGGTTTTGACATTGTTGTTGCATAGCCCAGCGTTCATCATCGCTGGGTAGTTCCGGTGGTTGTTTGGCGAAAGCAGTATCAGGTTCAAGCGTCAGTTGATAATGTGAAATATGTTCGGGTTCAAAATCGATGGCGGTTTGTAAGTCCTGTAGTGCTTGCTCGGTAGTTTGGTTTGGCAGTCCGTACATCAGATCAAGATTAATACGCTCAAAGCCCGCCTGACTGGCGCTGGTAATAGCTTGTTTTGCTTCAGCACTGCCGTGAATTCTACCTAAGGTTTTTAGGTGTGCATCATTAAAGCTCTGTATGCCTAGTGATAAGCGGTTAACACCAGATTGACGATACGCTGCAAAGCGCTCTTGCTCAAAGGTACCTGGATTCGCTTCCATGGTGATTTCGGCATCGCCGCGTAGAGGTAAACGCGCGCGGATTGCAGCAAGTAACTGATCGATCGCTTCAGCACTAAAAAGACTCGGTGTGCCGCCGCCGAGAAAGATACTGACGATTTGTCGGCCCCAGGCTAAGGGTAATTCGGTTTCGAGATCGGCAATTAAAGCATCGATATAGCGTTGTTCGGGTACGTCATCCTTAAGGCCGTGAGAGTTGAAATCACAGTATGGACATTTTTTCACGCACCAAGGCAGATGAACGTATAAAGATAAAGGTGGTGGTGCTTTGAAGTTATACATAAAACTATCGCGCAAGCATAAAGCGCATTATTGCTTGGCGCAGTGTTCTTGATAAAGCTCGGCGAAGCGGCGTAAAGCTTGGCCACGATGGCTGATTTGTGATTTCACTTCTGGCGCAAGTTGTGCGGAACTACATTGATGCGTCGGCACGTAAAACAAAGGATCATAGCCAAAGCCGTTTTTTCCTTGTGCTTGTTCTAAAATTTCGCCTTGCCAGGCGCCACAAGCAATTAATGGCGTCGGGTCGTCGGCGTGTTTGAGGTAAACAATGGCGCAGTAAAACCTCGCGCTACGTTGGCTCTGGCCCTGCAGTGCTTGCAACAGCTTTTGGTTGTTACTTTCATCGTTAGCGCCATCGCCAGAATACCTAGCGGAATATATACCCGGTGCGCCGTTTAGTGCGTCTACTTCTAAACCCGAGTCGTCAGCAATCGCCGGCAGGCCCGAAACCTTCGCGGCATGGCGCGCTTTAATCAGCGCGTTTTCAACAAAGCTTAGGCCGTCTTCTACAACTTCGCCTACACCGACACTGCTCTGAGTGACAACTTTGATGCCGGTGGACGACAGTATGGCTTGCACTTCAGCTATCTTTTTTTGGTTATTGCTGGCGAGTACTAGTTGTTGACCAGCCATGGTTATTGAGCTAAGGCCTCACGTTGCAAGCTAATGAGTTCACTAATTCCTTTTTCCGCTAAACCTAACATAGCGTTGAGTTCGTCTTTGTTAAAAGCGTGACCCTCGGCGGTGCCCTGAACTTCGATGAAGGCGCCGGCGTCATTCATGACCACGTTCATATCCGTTTCGGCGTTAGAGTCTTCGGCATAATCAAGGTCTAAAACTGGTGTGCCATCATAGATGCCGACAGAAATGGAGGCGATAGCGCCATAAATTGGACTATTGGCTAGCTTCATTGATCGCACAGCATCGACTAGAGCGACGTAAGCACCAGTGATAGAGGCGGTGCGCGTACCACCATCGGCTTGAATTACATCGCAGTCGATGGTGATGCTGTTTTCACCTAGGGCTTCGAGGTTGATGGCGGCGCGTAATGAGCGGCCAATAAGGCGTTGAATTTCCATGGTACGGCCACCTTGTTTGCCGCTGTTAGCTTCGCGACGCATGCGTGAGCCAGTCGAGCGCGGCAACATGCCGTATTCGGCCGTGACCCAACCTTGACCGCTACCTTTTAAAAAGCCGGGCACCCGTTCTTCGACGGAGGCTGTGCAAATCACTTTAGTGTCACCAAACTCTACTAGTACAGAACCTTCGGCATGCTTGGTATAGTTGCGTGTAAGTTTTACGGTGCGTAATTGATCGGGGGTTCGTCCGCTAGGGCGCATGGTATGACCTTCTCTTGGCTAAAAAGCGCTCAATTATAGCGCCAGCATCATAGGAATAATAATGATCCACAGTATGACCGGTTTTGCCAGTGTCCGACGTCGGTTTGGCGATACGGAAATTGTTTGGGAAATTAAAACGGTTAATCACCGTTATTTGGAGATGAGTCCACGTTTACCGCGAGACTGGAGTGGCATTGAGCCACTATTGCGTGAACGTCTGGCTAAGGCACTGAAGCGAGGTAAGGTCGATTGCAATTTAAAGCTTGAACGTACCGCAGATGAGGCAGGTGGCTTGGCGGTTGATAATCAGTTGTTAGCCGAATTGGCTGCAGCCATGGATGCCGTTCAGGCCAGCGTTCACGGTCTTGCCCAGGCCAACGTGTTGGATGTGTTGCGCTGGGATGGCATTTTGCTCGATTCCAAAGAGGACAATGAAGCGTTAAGATCCGCTATTTTCGACGCACTCAATGATCTGATTGGCGAGTTGGTGGCGTTTCGTCAGCGTGAAGGTGAGAGTTTAAAAGGGCTGATGTTGACCCGTTGCGAAGAGCTGCTTAGGGCGACTGATGCGGTTGCGCAGCATTTGCCAAAGGTGAAATCACATTGGCGTGAGCGGCTGGTGCAGCGTATTGAAGAGCTAGATATAGAAGTCGATCCTGTCCGCCTCGAGCAAGAGGTGCTATTTGCTGCGCAAAAAATGGACGTTGCTGAGGAGACCGATAGATTAAGACTGCATATTCAAGAGGTTAGAAATACGCTCGATAAAGATGAAAGTATTGGCCGGCGCTTGGATTTTCTTATGCAGGAATTGAACCGCGAGACTAATACCATAGCGTCTAAATCTGTTGATAGTGCGGTGACGCAACTAACCGTAGATATGAAAGTACTAATTGAACAGATGCGTGAGCAGGTGCAAAACATTGAGTAGTTATTCCACTGGACATGATGTCACTGGCAAAGTAGCGATCGGAGTTTGAAGATGAATGGAAATTTGTTTGTGGTGTCGGCACCTTCGGGTGCGGGGAAGACATCTTTGGTGAAAGCCTTGGTTGAGTCGATGCCGACTTTGCATGTGTCGATATCACATACCACACGCGCGATGCGGCGTGGTGAAGCGGATGGCAAGGATTATCACTTTGTATCGAAAGAAGAATTTGCTCAGATAGAGCAAAAAGACGGTTTTTTGGAGCATGCGCGAGTGTTTGATCATCAGTATGGTACGTCGCGTAAATTCGTCGAAAACCTGCTTAATAATTCTGGCGATGTGCTGCTGGAAATCGATTGGCAAGGTGCGCAGCAGGTGAAAAGGAATATGTCGGAAGCGCAAAGTATATTTATTTTACCGCCGAATATGGAGGTCTTAGAGGAGCGTTTACGCTCTCGCGGCCAGGATAGCGATGATTCAATCAAGCGTCGTATGCGCGATGCCCAGAACGAGATTAATCACAGCCTAGAGTTTGATTATATTGTGATGAATGACCGCTTCGATGTCGCTTTGGAAGATATGCGTTGTATTGTTCGATCTGGAGCTTTGCGCCGCGAGAGACAGATTCATCATTTCGGGTCGTTATTTGGCTTGGTATAGCTCAATATATGCTATAGTCACAAGATTATTCTTATGTTTTTGGAGATTGCTTAGAATGGCACGCGTTACCGTTGAAGACTGTTTGGAAAATGTTGATAACCGATTTGAACTTGTTTTGGTTGCGACCAAGCGTGCCCGCCAATTTGAAATGGGTCAAGACCCTCAGATCCCTTGGGAAAACGATAAGCCTACGGTGGTTGCGCTGCGCGAAGTTGCAGAAGGTCTGGTCGATGCGTCTATACTCATTGAAACACCTAAATCAGTTGAGCCAGAGCCTGTCCTTGAGATCACCGATGAAGGTCTAGGCGACGTCCTCCAATAAGCAGAACTTGTTCTAAAACTACTGCGCTTGATGATACTTCGTTAAAAAGCTTCTCAAAATGCTCATTTACTCTTATGTAATACCCAAAGGGCACCTAGACTCTGCTTTCTCGCATCTTTTTGCACCACCGGCACTTCCTACGGTCGCCTTGTCTCATCCTCGCTCGTAACGTTTTATAGACAAGTTCTCTATTTCTCGTGTTAAGCTGATATTTAGATGGACGGCGGCGTAAAACAGATCGTAACCCCTATTCCGGTGATGCCGGCCTCCGTTCCGGGCGGAGATTTTTTACTCGATACTTTACATTCAATACTTGAAGAGTATCTGCCTGAAGATCAAATTGCCTGTGTCTATCGTGCTTATCAATTTGGCGCGAAAATGCATAAAGACCAGCGCCGTGCCTCTGGCGAACCTTATATTCATCATCCTTTAGCGGTTGCCCGCATTTTGGCAAAAATGCGCTTGGATTATCACACCATCGCTGCTGCTATCCTGCATGATGTTATAGAAGACACGCATGTGGCTAAGGAAGAAATCGAAGCACAATTCGGTACCGAGATAGCTGAATTAGTCGACGGAGTGACCAAGCTGACGCAAATCGAGTTTGAAAATAAACTCGAAGCAGAAGCAGAGAATTTCCGCAAGATGATGCTGGCGATGGTCAAAGATATTCGCGTCATTATCATCAAGCTCGCCGATCGTACCCATAATATGCGCACACTTGGCGCCTTAGCGCCTCACAAACGCCGTCGCATAGCTAAAGAAACTTTGGAAGTCTACGCGCCGATGGCTAATCGTTTGGGTATGAACCGTATTCGTATCGAGTTGCAGGATCTCGGGTTTCAGGCGCTATACCCGCAACGATACCGCATATTGAGTGAATCGATTAATAAAGCGCGTGGTAATCGAAAAGAAGTTATTTTTAAGATCAATAAATCTATCGAGCAGCGTTTATGGCAAGAGGGTGTTAGAGCCAGAGTTGAAGGGCGAGAAAAACATTTATTCAGCCTGTATCAAAAAATGCGTAGCAAGCGTTTATCGTTTTCAGAAGTATTCGATGTTTACGCATTTCGCATCATGGTTGATACGGTTGATGCCTGCTATCGTACTTTAGGAGTGATGCACCATTTATATAAGCCGGTTAGTGGGCGGTTTAAAGACTATGTTGCTATTCCAAAAGCTAATGGTTACCAGTCTCTGCACACCGTTTTATTTGGTCCTTATGGTGTGCCAATTGAAGTTCAAATACGCACTGATGATATGAATAAGGTTGCCGAAGCAGGCGTGGCAGCGCATTGGGTTTATAAATCTGCAGAACTGAAGTCATCGGGTACTACAGCCAATGTTCATGAATGGATGAGTGGTCTGCTCGAAATGCAGCATGCTGGTGACCCAGTAGAATTTCTTGAAAACGTCAAAATTGATCTGTTCCCAGACGAAGTTTATGTCTTTACGCCGAAAGGCAAGATTATGCGTTTGGCAAAAGGCTCAACTGCAGTTGATTTTGCTTTTGGAGTGCATTCTGATGTTGGTGCAACCTGTGTTGCTGCGAAAGTTGATCGTCGATTAGTGCCATTGAGTACAGCATTGATGAATGGCCAAACAGTAGAGATTATTACTGCCCCGAGTGCCAGGCCAAATGCAGCCTGGTTGAACTTTGTGGTCACCGCAAAAGCGCGCAGTAAGATCAGACATTATCTGAAGAATTTGCGTCGTGATGAATCCGTTGGTTTAGGTAAACGTTTATTGAGTAAAGCCTTAGATGGGTTTTCCATCAAGCTTGAAGCCATGGAGGAAATGGAGTTGATGGCCTTGCTCGGTGATTTTAATCTCGAATCGGTTGACGAGCTTTATGCCGATATTGGTTTGGGTAATCGGCCACCAGCATTGGTAGCTAAACGTATCAGTGACCAATTGAATAATAAAGTCGGTGGTAAAAAATGGCGTCGTTACGTGCCAGCTTGGTTGCGTCGTGAGCGCAGTACCGGGGCACCCTTGGCCATTAAAGGTACTGAGGGAATGGTGGTTAACTTTGGTAAATGTTGTCGACCTATACCCGGTGATCCCATATGCGCCGTATTAACTTCAGGCCGAGGAATTGTGGTTCATCAAAACTCGTGTAAAAATGCCGTCACCGCGCGTAAGTCGCCGGAAAACTTATTGGATGTTCATTGGGAAAGCGAATCTAATGCAGTTTTTCCAGTGGAAGTAGCCATTTATGCGAAGAACAGACGCGGTGTGCTGGCCAATGTTGCAGCGGTGTTTTCAGATATGGGCGCTAATATTGACAACATTACGGTTGAGGATCGTGACGGTAAATACAGCGTGCTGCATGTGACCGTAGATGTTGAAGACCGCCGCCATCTTGCTAATATTATGCGCAAGGTTAAGCGAGTGGATTCGGTGGCGAAGATATATCGCGAGAAACACGCATAACTTTTAAAACTATCTGCGTTGGCGCTACGTTGTTAAATAATCATTAGAATCTACTCATTTACTTATTTGTAAACTCCGTAATTCTAATGATTATTGAGCCCTAGGCCCCTTGGTGCCTAGTATCGCCTGCCTCGATAACGTTTTAAAATTATAAATATAAGTATTGTAAGAGGAGAATTTGATGCAACGCCAGATTATTGCGACGGATAAATCACCTGCCGCGATTGGTACCTATTCACAAGCGGTGCGTGTCGGTAACGATGTTTATCTTTCCGGGCAAATTCCTCTCGTACCTGAAACTATGGAAATGGTAGAAGGTGATATCGAAGCACAGATTGTTCGTGTATTTGAAAACCTTAGAGCTGTAGCGCAAGCGGCGGGTGGCGACCTGGTTGATATTGTTAAGCTTAATGTTTTCTTGACCGACCTTTCTCATTTTCCTGTGGTTAATGAAGTGATGGCGCGTTATTTCCATCAACCCTATCCAGCACGTGCGGCGATTGGTGTTGCTGCTTTGCCTAAGGATGCCGGCGTTGAGATGGATGCTGTAATGGTGATTGAGTAACCAGGAGAATCTATCATTTCTAGGCGCGTGATTTGATCTTAAAGAGATTAATTGTCAGGTCATTGGTTTATGCTGTTAGCGCGGCAATAGCACCACTTGTTATCCTAGGTTTTCCTAGAGATTTCGGTTCTCTTGGGATGTTTTCGCCTTATCTCACAGCGGTACAAGCCGCGGTATCCGCAGTTTTAAGTATCTTTTTGCTTACGTATTATGATCTATGGCCACGTTTTAAAAACATTTTTGTTCAAGGAGTTTGCTGTGGTCTGATGGTCGTAATTATTTCGCACCCAGCTTATGGGATTTTATCTTACATTTATTCGTTGTGTTGTGAGCCTGCTTTATTTGCAAAAATGATTAGTTTTGGGGATTTCTTCTGGGCGATTAGTTTTCATATAACTTTAATTTTTACTTGGCATGTAATGATTCCAGTGGCTTTTTTATCAGGCATCATTTCTGAATATCTTGTGAAAAAAATTGACCCAAACCTAGGGCTTGAGTCAAAGTTTGATACTGACCGATAAGTTTCTACGCTATGTTAGGGTTAGATGCCTCAGTAGAGCGATTATCGGGTATTGGTCCTAAAAAAGCCGAGGCCTTATCGCGTATCGGTTTACACACTTTAGGTGATGCGCTCTTTCATTTGCCTCTGCGTTATGAGGATCGCACACGTGTAACGCTCATTGGCGAGCTTGTCCAAGGTGTGGAAGCTCAAGTCGAAGGCAATCTAATTAACGTTAAAGTGGCTTATGGTCGACGTCGTTCTTTGCTCTGTACCCTAGAAGATGATAGTGGCGTAATGAGTTTACGCTTATTCCACTTTAGTCAAAAACAACAGCAGCTCTTACAGCGTGCCAAGGCATTACTTTGTTATGGTAGTCCGCGTCAGGTGAAGCCAGGTCAATTCGAGATGGCCCATCCTGAATTTCGAGTGCTGCAAGAAACAGGCGCTACGGATCTGGCCCCCGAGTTGACCCCCGTTTATCCCGCCACTGAAGGCATTGGTCAGCATATATTGCGACAACTTGCCGATGCGGCTTTGGCTGCCTTAAATAAGGCAGCGGTAGAGTTAGAGTTATTGCCGGAAACTATTCGTAAACAGCATCAGCTTGGTTCTTTGATTGATGCGATTAATTATGTCCACCGACCGCCTGTTGATGCCGATCTGTTTAAGTTGGCTGCAGGTGAGCACCCGATGCAGCAGCGTTTAGCATTTGAAGAATTGCTTGCGCATCATTTAAGTTTGAGGCAACGGCGCAAGGCTTTGGCGAAATTTAAGGCGCCACAAATCAGTCCCCATTCTTCGCTTTACCAACAGATGCTTGCGGCATTGCCTTTTGAGTTAACGACAGCACAGCAACGCGTGATTGGTGAGATTTCAGTGGACTGTGAGAAGGCTTTGCCCATGCAGCGCTTATTACAGGGTGATGTTGGTTCCGGTAAGACCGTTGTCGCCGCCGCGGCCTTAGCTAATACGGCGGCGGCAAAGGTGCAGTCGGTATTAATGGTGCCGACAGAAATTCTTTCGCAACAGCATTATCAGTGTTTGCTCAATTGGCTGGAACCACTGGGGGTATGTATTGCCTGGTTGCATGGTGGCATCAAAGGGGCGAAGCGAGCAAAAATGCTAGCAGCGCTGGCAGCCGGTGATATTGATATCTTGGTGGCGACGCATGCCGCCTTTCAAGATGATGTTGCTTATAAA
>CAZTYM010000038.1:0-27897 GCA_964617475.1 uncultured Thiotrichales bacterium | reverse complement strand
GTAAGTGATCATATTCACCAGCCACGATAGCTTTAAAGCCTGAAATCGTGTCTTTCAGTGATACGTATTTACCAGGTGAGCCGGTGAAGACTTCAGCCACGAAGAAAGGCTGTGACAAGAAGCGTTGAATCTTACGTGCACGTGACACGGTTAGCTTGTCGTCTTCTGACAATTCATCCATACCCAAGATGGCGATGATGTCTTTCAATTCTTTATAACGTTGCAAAGTCATCTGCACGTCACGAGCGGTTTCATAATGCTCTTGACCAACGATCAATGGATCAAGCTGACGACTGGTTGAATCCAATGGGTCCACAGCCGGATAAATACCTAGCTCGGCAATGTTACGTGAAAGCACCACTGTTGCATCCAAGTGAGCAAAGGTGGTGGCAGGTGATGGGTCAGTCAAGTCATCGGCAGGAACGTAAACGGCCTGGATCGAGGTAATCGAACCGGTCTTAGTTGAAGTAATACGCTCTTGCAGTTTACCCATTTCTTCAGCCAGTGTTGGCTGATAACCCACCGCAGATGGCATACGACCTAGTAGCGCTGATACCTCGGTACCGGCCAGGGTATAACGATAGATGTTATCAACGAATAACAGCACGTCACGACCTTCATCACGGAAATATTCGGCCATGGTCAAACCGGTCAAAGCAACACGTAGACGGTTACCTGGTGGCTCGTTCATCTGACCGTAAACTAGCGATACCTTATCGATAACGTTTGAATCCGTCATTTCATGGTAGAAGTCGTTACCCTCACGAGTACGCTCACCGACACCGGCGAATACTGAGTAACCACTGTGCTCGATAGCGATGTTACGGATAAGCTCCATCATGTTAACGGTCTTACCCACACCAGCTCCACCGAACAAACCAACCTTACCACCCTTAGCAAATGGGCAGACCAAGTCGATCACTTTAATACCGGTTTCTAATAATTCTGTAGACGCTGACAGCTCGTCATATGCAGGTGCTGCGCGATGGATAGGCCAGTTAGCCTCTTCACCGATATCGCCTTTTTCATCAATAGGCGTACCCAATACGTCCATGATACGGCCTAGTGTTTTCGTACCCACTGGAACGGTGATTGGTGCGCCTGTGTTAGTCACTGCCTTTTCACGTTGTAAACCTTCGCTGGTACCCATAGCAATGGTACGAACCACGCCGTCACCTAGCTGCTGCTGTACTTCAAGCGTCAAGCCGGTGTCGTCCACTACCAATGCGTCGTAGACCTTCGGCATTGCGTCGGCTGGGAACTGAACGTCCACCACCGCGCCGATGATTTGAACTACGTTTCCTGAACTCATTATGGATACCCCTGTGTATTCGTGTAGCTGTTAACTACTCTTAACCTAATTAAATAAAAACTTAACTTAGCGCTGCCGCACCACCAACGATCTCGGAAATTTCCTGAGTAATCGCGGCCTGGCGCGCCTTGTTGTAAATCAATTGCAATTCGCCGATCAAATTACCCGCATTATCAGATGCTGACTTCATCGCCACCATACGTGCGGCTTGCTCGCAAGCGAGGTTTTCAACCACGCCTTGATAAACCAATGACTCGATATAACGCGTTAGCAATTCGGTCATGACGATCTTAGCTTCTGGCTCGTAGATGTAATCCCAGTGATGATCTAGCTGCTCGTCTTCTTTCGGTTGAACAGGTAATAACTGTTCAATCGTTGGGTCTTGCGTCATGGTGTTAACAAAACCGTTATACACTAAGTGAAGCTGATCAATCTCACCGTTATCAAAAGCATCTAACATGACTTTGACGGTACCAATAAGATCATTAAGCTGCGGCGTATCACCAAGATGAGCGGTTTGAGCGATGATGTTGCCACCAATACGCTTGAAAAACCCTGCTGATTTTGTACCGATGGTACAAAATTGCATTTCCAGTTTTTGCTCATCGTTTGATTTCATTTCTGCAACCATTTTTCTAAACAGGTTGCTGTTCAAACCGCCGCAAAGACCGCGGTCTGATGAAATGATGATATAGCCCACTTTCTTCACATCACGAACCTGCATATAAGGATGCTTATATTCAGGGTTAGCGTGCGCTAAGTGATCAATTACATTTCGCATCTTGTCAGCATAAGGACGTGATGCAGCCATACGATCTTGCGCTTTGCGCATTTTACTGGCTGCGACCATTTCCATCGCACGGGTGATTTTCTGAGTGTTTTTAACACTCTTAATCTTGGTGCGTATCTCTTTACCTACGGCCATGATTATCTCGCGCTAGTGCTTACCAAGTACCGGTTGATTTGAAGCTGCTAATCGCAGATTTCAAACCTTCTTTGATTTCATCGCTGAAGTCACCTGAGTCGTTGATCTTATCTAACAGATCACCGTGTGATGATTTCATAAAGCTATGTAATGCGGCTTCAAAGCTAACGATTTTGCTTAGCTCAACATCATCCAAGAAACCTTCGTTAGCAGCGATCAATGACACCGCTTGCTCGGCCACACTCAATGGTGAGTACTGAGGCTGTTTCATCAATTCAGTCACACGTTGACCGCGTTCTAGCTGAGCACGCGTAGCATCATCAAGGTCAGACGCAAACTGAGCAAACGCGGCAAGCTCACGATACTGTGCTAAGTCCAAACGCACACCACCACCTAGCTTTTTGATGATCTTGGTCTGTGCCGCACCACCCACACGTGACACTGACAGACCAGCGTTAATCGCCGGACGGATACCTGAGTTGAACAGATCACTCTCTAGATAGATCTGACCATCGGTAATCGAAATCACGTTAGTTGGAACGAAGGCAGATACGTCACCGGCTTGCGTTTCAATAATAGGCAGTGCGGTCAATGAACCGGTTTTACCTTTGACTTTACCATCGGTAATTTTTTCAATGTGGTCAGCGTTGACACGCGCAGCACGCTCTAACAAACGTGAATGCAAGTAGAAAACGTCACCAGGATAGGCTTCACGACCCGGTGGACGACGTAGCAACAATGACACCTGACGATATCCCCAAGCCTGCTTGGTCAAGTCATCGTATACGATCAGGGCATCTTCACCTAAATCACGGAAGTATTCACCCATTGAACAACCTGAGTAAGGTGCTATGAACTGCATCGCCGCTGAGTCAGAAGCAGAAGCAGAAACCACAATAGTGTGATCCATCGCGCCGTGTTCTTCTAACTTACGTACCACTGCTGCAATCGATGAAGCTTTCTGGCCAATAGCAACATAAATACATTTAATACCGGTGTCTTTCTGGTTGATGATGGTATCAACCGCAACCGCTGTTTTACCTGTTTGGCGGTCACCAATAATCAACTCACGCTGACCACGACCGATTGGCACCATGGCGTCAATCGCTTTAAGACCGGTTTGTACTGGCTCATCCACGGATTGACGAGCAATAACGCCTGGAGCCACTTTCTCGATAGGAGAACTGTGCGGTGTTTCAATTGGGCCTTTACCGTCAATTGGCACACCCAAAGCGTCAACAACACGGCCAAGCATGGCTTCACCCACTGGCACTTCAAGAATACGACCCGTACATTTTGCACTGTCGCCTTCTTTAAGGTGTAAGTAATCACCCAAGATCACGATACCGACAGAGTCGCGTTCGATGTTCAAGGCCATACCATAAGTATCGCCTGGGAATTCGACCATCTCACCAGACATAACGTCGGCAAGACCGTGAACTCGAACAATACCGTCAGTCACACTGACGATGGTACCTTCGGTACGGGCTTCGGTTGCCGTATCAAAACTTTCGATACGTTTTTTGATTAGATCGCTGATCTCAGAGGCTGATAACGCCATGATTTGATCCCCTTAAACGGTATTAGTGGCCTAGCGCCAGATTAAGTTTTTCCAATTTACTCGTAACAGAACCATCGATTACCAAGTCACCCGCGCGGATAATCGCGCCACCTATGAGCGACTGGTCAATGTGACAGGTCAATGCAACGTCTCTACCTAAACGCGCTTTCAATGCTGTTTTGATCGCTTCTTGTTGCTCAGCGGTTACTTCAAACGCGGAAGTAACGGTTGCGTCAACCATGCGTTCAGCATCGGCGCGGTAGTTTGCATAGAGACCAGCAATTTCTGGTACAACCTTGAGGCGGCCATTTTCCACTAACAAATTCAGCAGATTACCGAATTTGTCGTTAGCAGCATCGCCGACAGCAGTTTTCAAAATATCGACCAGCTCGCTGGCGCCAACTTTTGGGTTGCCTAAAATTGCTTGCACAGGCGTGGTGCTAACCACCTCTGCCAGTGCACTCAGTGCATTACCCCAGCCCGCAAAATCATTTGACTCTTTCGCCAAGCTAAAAATAGCCTGAGCGTAAGGACGGGCGAGTGTACTGTTTTCTGCCATAAGTTACCTATAAAAAGCTTGGCTAGATCTGTTTCGCCAGATCGTTCATCAGATCGGCATGGGCAGACTCATTGATCTCTTTGTTCAAGATCTTGCCTGCACCGGCCACAGCAATTGCTGCGACACTGCCACGTAGCTCTTCTTTAGCACGGTTAGCTTCTTGATCGATTTCAGCTTTCGCTGCGGTCAATAAGCGCTCACCTTCAGAGCGGGCTGCTGCCTTCGCTTCTTCAATGATTTCGCTAGCACGCTTTTCAGAGTTAGCAATAATTTCAGCCGCTTGATTCTTGGCTTCATTAAGCTTCTCTTGAGCGTTCTGTTCAGCCAGCTCTAACTCGTGCTTACCTTTTTCAGATGCAGCCAAACCATCGTCAATTTTCTTTTGACGCTCGGCCATCATCGTGGTCAGCGGTCCCCAAAGATACTTGTTGACGAAAATAATCAACAAGACAAAGGCGACGATCTGAGCAAGTAGTGTTGCTGTAATATTCACGTGTCGCTCCTAAAACTTAACGCTTGAGGGTGTCTTAAAGTGCGCCAATTGCACTAGCCAAAGCACCAACAAATGGGTTAGCAAATAGGAACCACATTGCGAAAGCAAGAATGATGAATGGGAAAGATTCCATCAAACCAGCAAAGATGAACATATTGGTCATCAAAGCAGGACGCATTTCTGGTTGACGTGCAATACCTTCCAAGGTTTTGGCACAAATCAGACCCCAGCCAATAGCGGAACCCAGACCAGCAGCGGCCAGAATAACGCCAACGCCAACGGCGGTATAGGCATAGATTTGAGCAAGGATTTCGGCAGTCATGGTTTTATCTCCTAGTTAAGCCTGTGCTTCAATTAAAAAAACGAACAAAAATTAGTGATCAGTATCGTGCGCCATGCCTAAATAGACGATGGTTAACACCATAAAGATAAATGCTTGTAATGTGATAACTAATAAGTGGAAGATCAACCAACCAAGATCTAACACTACTTGTAGTGGCCACCAGAACACGTAGCCAATGAAACCCGTTGCCAACGTACCGCCAATTAGGGCGATCAATAGGAACACTAACTCACCAGCAAACAAGTTACCAAACAAACGCAGCGCCAAGCTCAATGGTTTGGCTAGCTCTTCAATCGCGGTCATCACGATATTAATAGGTAGGGCGAATTTGCCAAATGGGTGGAATAAAAACATCTTCAAGTAACCCACTGGGCCTTTCACTTTGAAGTTGTAGTAAATTACCAAAGCAAACACGACTAAAGACATGGCCAATGTGGCGTTTAAGTCGGTAGTCGGCACGACTTTCAAGTAATCAACGCCAATCAACTTACCCAGTTCAGGCAATAAATCGACGGGAATCAAATCCATGAAGTTCATCAGCCAAACCCAGACAAAAATGGTTAACGCCAATGGACCAATAATCGGGTTGGAACCCGGGAAGGTGTCTTTCACCTGCTGAGCAACAAAATCGATAATGCTTTCGACAAAGTTTTGGAAACCACCCGGCGTACCGGTTTGCAGGTTTGCACCAACGCGCTTAGCCGCAAAAATAATCAGAATACCCAATACGACACTGAAAAAAATCGTATCTAAATGGAATGCCCAAAAGCCTGCCGCTTGATGGGTCACCGGATCACAATCACCCACACACCAGTTGGTTAAGTGATGTTGGATGTACTCAACGGTACCGCTGCCACCATTTTCGCTAGATGCCACCTGATAATCCTCAAAACTAAAACTTTAAAAATTCGTTGTGTATAGCAACGTTGTCTCAATAAGACTCAGTCACTAGCGCGCTGCGTGCCAAGGCCAATTAGAACGTAGGCCAGCTGTGTCAGCATAAAACCCACTATCATGGCCAGCGGATCAAGCTTGAAAAAGCCGATACCTAGCGCGAAGAGGATGGCAGTCAGCAAAAATCGCCATACTGCACCCACGTAAATAATCTTCATACTCTTGCGAGGGTCGTTGCGAGCTGTCTCGCCAGCACGCTTTAAGCGCCATACCAGCAATACGGTTGACACCACAGTTACCGCTGCGCCGTAGGCTGCAGCCAAGGCCGATTCGCCACCTCGAAGAAACCACCAGACAGCTGCTACTAGTAAAGCTATAACAATCTGATAGCGTAATAAACTTTGGTTTTTTTTGGCTAATGCCTCGGTTGTAGGGTTCATTTATCCTAGCTTGCTCAACATCTTGTAGACTTTGAGCATGCCTCCAATAAACCCGAGAGCACCGAACGACAACAAGAATAGCGGAGTAGTACCCAGCCAGCTATCTGTTAAATAACCTAGAATGAACCCAGACGCTATCATCGCGGTCAACGTTGACCCCACGCCGAGCAATAAAGGCGAGATCATTGGTGACTTAGACAAGCAGGGAACCCTCAAAAACCCGCGGCGAGTATAGCGGCGGACATGTGGTTTATCAAGTTATTTTTCGGTATTCCGGAACCATTCAGCTCGTTTGAAGATCCAAATTCGCTTAACGCAGACGATCCAAAATGCCTTCAAGTTGATCCAGGCTAGCGTAATCAATGGTCAGTGTGCCCCTGCCTTTGTTTGAATGTTTGATCGCCACTGAAGCGCCAATACTCTCGGATAACTCTGATTCCAGGCGAACAATATTCGGATCTTTATTTTGCTTATTCGTGCTAGTTTTTGGCTTGGATTGCTGTCGCATCAGCTTTTCAGCCGCGCGTACCGATAAGCCATCCTTAATAATTCTCAGCGCAATGCCATACTGCTGTTCTCTCGGCAGGGTCAGCAAGGCTCTGGCATGACCCATTTCTATTTCTCGGCTGATTACCAAGGCCTTGGTTTCTTCCGATAAAGCCAATAATCTCAATAAGTTACTAACTGAGCTGCGTGATCGCCCTATAGCGGATGCGGCTTCTTCGTGAGTAAAACCAAACTCGTCAATCAGGCGCTGTAACGATTGCGCTTCTTCTAAGGGGTTGAGTTCTTCACGCTGAATATTTTCAATCAACGCCATGGCAATGGCGGCGCGATCATCGACCTTACGTATGATCACCGGCACGTCTGGCAGGCCGGCTTTTTGTGCCGCACGCCAACGGCGCTCACCGGCGACGATTTCATAACCGCCGCTATCAATAGCACGAACAACAATGGGTTGAATCACGCCTTGAACACGAATCGATTCGGCCAAGTGCTCTAAAGCCTCTTCACGCATATCACGGCGTGGCTGGTAACGGCCTGGCTGCAGGTTTTCCACCGGCATTTGTTTGAGCTCACCGTCTTTGCTCGACTCGGCGACTTTTTCATCGACCAGAGCAGCAATATTGGTATCGCCAAGCAGCGCTTCAAAACCACGGCCAAGGCTGCGCTTTTTCCGGGTACCCTTGGGGTGCTGGGTGCCCTTAGGGTGCTTAGTTGCCATGCGTTTCCTCAGAATTCATCGATTGCGCGGCGGCGCTGGTTTTTTGCGCTTGGGCGGCACTGCGCGCCTTGGCATCACGCCTTAATATTTCGCCCGCCAGCGCCAAGTAACTGACCGCACCGCGCGAGTTTTTATCGTATTTAATGATAGGGAGGCCAAAGCTCGGTGCTTCAGCCAAGCGAATATTACGTGGCACGATGGTACGATAGACTTTCTCGCCAAAGTGGGAAATCAGTTGATCCGACACCTCATTAGCCAAATTATTTCTCGGATCAAACATTGTGCGTAGCAGGCCTTTAATCTGTAGCCTCGGATTAAGACTGCTGCGGATATTCTCTACCGTTTCCATTAAGGCCGATAACCCTTCCAGGGCATAATACTCACACTGCATAGGAATAATCACGCCGTCTGACGCCACCAATGCGTTTAAGGTAAGAATATTCAACGCCGGCGGGCAATCGATCAAAATATAATCAAAATGCTCCAACACCGGTGCAATCGCTTCTTTTAAGCGTGTTTCACGCGCTTCTTGTGTGATTAAGCCAACTTCCGCAGCAGTGAGATCGGCATTGCCCGCAAGCACGTGGTAACCGGCCTCTTCAGATTCAATCATGGCATCAGCAATGGCCATACTCTCGAGTAAAACGTGATAAGCAGACTGCGGCACATCTTTTTTATTGACACCGCTACCCATGGTGGCATTGCCCTGGGCATCAAGATCAATCAACAAAACTTTTCGATTAGTCGCCGCTAGCGAAGCCGCCAAGTTAATGGTGGTGGTGGTTTTACCGACCCCGCCTTTTTGGTTGGCGATAGCAAAAACCTCAGCGTCGTCATTAAGCATTGGCAGCACCTAAGTCGCTGAGCGCTGAAAAACGAACTAAGTGGCGTTCGGCTGAAATGGTCGGAACATCGAGCTTAATCACTTCCACATTTGCGCCATTCAATGCGTCTAACTCATCAGCCGGGTATTTACCCTTCATTGCCAATAACTCTGTACCGTCATTGCTAAGATGACGCACCGCTGTAGCAAAATCCACCAGGCTGGAAAAGGCGCGACTCGTTATCTGCGCAGGCAGCACATCAGGTTGGTATTCCTCGGCTCGGCTACTTATCACATCTATGTTATTGATTTTCAGTTCTATCACGGCCTGCTGTACATATCGGGTTTTTTTTGCGTTTGAATCAAGCAAACTAAATTCTATATCCGGCAACAAAATCGCCAACGGAATCCCCGGTAATCCGCCCCCAGTACCAACATCGAGGACGCGCGGCCCCTTAACATACGGGGTCAGCGACAAACTGTCGAGCACATGTTCGCTCAACATGGCGTTTACATCACGAATTGCGGTGAGATTATAAACCTTGTTCCACTTGGCCAGTAAGGCAATAAACTGAGCTAACTGCTGACACTGTGCCGGCGAGGCCCGCAAAGACATGGCCTCGATATGCATGGCAAGCTGCACTTGCATTGTGGTTAAATTTGAGGCCAAGCTGTCCGCCACGCTTAAGTTCTGAGTAACGGCTGAGTATACTTAAGCCTAAAAGTGCTTGGCTATAAATCTTAAATATCAGTGCTAAGCGAAAAACCAACTGAGGAGAGTTTCGCATGAAGCAGTCTTGGGGGTATTTTTTTGTAGGGGTAGTTTTAAGTTTCTGGGCCGCCGGCGCTCTGGCAGCTCAATCTAAATTTTTGATTATCTATGACTCATCCAACTCGATGTGGGGTGAGTTATCTGATCAATCACGTAAATACGAATCCGGCCGAAACGCGCTATCTAATCTATTAAACAATGACTTTGGTGGTCGTGATATCGGTTTTCGCGCCTATGGCCATAGAGAAAAAAGTGACTGTAATGATAGCGAACTAGTTGTCGACTTTGCAGAACCTGACAAAGTCAAAGCAGATATTTTAAAAGCCGCTGAATCCATTCGGCCAACAGGCAAAACACCGATCACCCTAAGCTTACGCGAATCAGTTAAAGATTTTTCCGGTGACTCAGGTGACATCTTGCTAATCAGCGACGGTATCGAAACCTGTGATATTGATCCCTGCCAATTGGTTAACCAATGGCGAAAGGATAATATCGATATTCGTGTTCATGTCGTCGGCGTTGGCCTAACTGAATTAGAACGCTCAGCGATGTCCTGTATTGCCGAAACCACTCAGGGAAAATATTTTGATGCTGATTCCGCGGAAGGATTTTCAGAAGCCTTAAAAGAAGCCCGTTTTGCCATAGATATCCCGAAAGGCGAACCTGATCCGCAACCTCAAGAACAAGGCTATGCCTTAAACATCAGTGCGATTGATGATCAAGGCCGTCGCTATATTGCTAAGGGTAAACTGTTTAAAGACGATGTCGAAGTCGGTAGCGTCACCAGTAACGGGCGAAATGTATTAGACGGCCCAGGAAACTACCGTATCGAGATCGGGCCTGTGCTAAAAGACGGCTCAATATTTAAACCGGTGACAGAAAACGTCAGCATCGAACAATCCGGTGATACTCATATTGAAGTGATTGTTAATCGGCCCGCCATCGTCAGTGCAAATTTCACAGAAGAAGGTGAAGAACATCCCGGCTCTCTAGTCTATGCTTATCAAGATGATAAAGAGATGTTTCGTTTTCGCGCCTTTGATGAAGCCTTGGCCTTGCCAGGTGACTACGAGTTTCGTGCCACACCGAATAAAGACAACAAGCTATCATTAAGCAGCACCCTAACCGAAGGTGAACATACCGAGTTAAGTTTTGAGCTACTAAAAACCGTCAAGTTTTATGTGCATTATCAATTTAGCAATGGCGATACCACGCAACGTGGTGGTGAGCTTTGGCGTGACGGGGAAAAACTCTACAATATTCTCGGCTCAAACGGCGGGCGGGCGCAACCCGGGGTTTACGAACTACGCTCCTCACATAAATACACACCTCTTACACCCGTAGAAATCGAAGTTGTCGAAGAAGGGCAAATTATCGAGGTTCCCTTAGATAATGGCTATGTCATAGTGCGTTATGCTGAATCTGACGACTACACAGCCAAACCTGGTAAAGCCTTTATTGAATCAAAAGCAAGCGGGAAAAGTAATTACGCTGGTTTAGACAAACCCATCGCCATTTCACCTGGCGCTTATACCGTTAATCCCAACACTAATGCGGGATTTTTCGATCCCATCGATATGGATATTGTCGCTGGTGAAACTACCGAGGTCATGTTTGAGCCCAAACCCTTGGGTAACTTAACCGTCGAATACGCACCATCTGAAAACTACGAGAAAACTCCTGACCGCGCCTTTGTCTATGCGCTTGACGGCCAAACGATTATCAAAGGCTTTATGCGTCCAGGTAAGCCGTTGAAATTTTTACCTGGACGCTACAAGGTTGAACCCTGGAGTTATGCCGGCGACATCGCATCACAAGAAATCGAAATCAAAGCACACCAAGATCATACCGTAGTGCTTAAATTACGATCAGAGGAATAACGCTTCTAGCATTTCATCCATATGCTTTGGAAAAAAGTGGCCAGAACCTTCAATAGTATGTAGAGTTGCCGCAGCATTTGATTTCGCCCATGCATGAACTTGGCTGTACGGCACAATCTCGTCTTCTGTTCCATGCACAACAGTTAGTGGCCGCGTTTCACTATCAAGAAAAGAAAAATCATAGAGCGAAACCGCGGGTGCAACAGCAAACAATCTTTCTACTCGCTCATCATCAGCTGCTGCTTTGAGCCCAGCATAAGCTCCAAATGAAAAACCCGCTAACCAAATATTAGTATGCCTTTCAGCCAGCCAATTGATACAGGCTTTAGCATCGTCTGCCTCACCCACACCATCGGCCCACTCACCTTCGCTTAAATCTACACCACGAAAATTAAAACGTAATACTGGATGGCCCTTGTCGGAAAAGACCTTAGCAATCCGATAAGTGACTTTATTATGCATCGTGCCGCCGTATTGTGGATGCGGGTGGCAAACTAAAACAGCGGGGAGGTTTTTATCTGATTCACGATAAATAATTTGTAGTTTACCGCTAGGACCAGTAATGAAATCGTGTTGAGGCATAAATCAAATTAAAACCGATATTTAGCGTAACTTGCAGGAGCTTGGTGATAATTCATCGTATTTAGAATATGTTACAGTATAAAGAATAAAAATATTTTTACTTTCATCGACGAAAGCAACGATTTACTAAGGGAAAAGCAATGAAAATAAATCGTGCTACATTACTTATATTATGTTTGATCACGTTTTCCTCTTGTGGAGGAGGAAGCGGTTCTTCCCCTGGCCCTGAAACTTCTAGCCCCGAAACTAGTAGCACAGATACCACCGCCCCGATAGCCACAATCACCTTTCCGCCAGCCCAATCATTAACAGACGGTGACAGTATTATTGTAAGAGGTACCGCCAGTGATGCTGGAGGCTCCGGAGTTGCTGTGGTACGTGTTAATGGTATTGATGTAAGCACAACCGATAATTTTACTACGTGGAGTACGGTAGTACCTTTATCGCCAGGCAATAATACTCTCACTGTCGAGACTATGGATATCACTTTGAACAGTGATCTTGCAGCAGCCTCGGTTAATATTATCGGCCAAGACGTGGCATTAGATGCGCCCTTAGGTATCGTAATTGACGAGACAAACCGCCGCGCTCTAGTAGTCGGAAATGAACTAAGAGCAATTGTCGCTATAGACTTAACACCAGGAGAAAGTTTAGGTCGTCGCACGATTCTTTCGGGTGATACTAAGGGTGATGGGCCCTCCTTCGTTTCTCCCAACAGCATCGCCTTAGATACCGACAACAATCGTGCTCTTGTCGTTGATAACGGCTTGGATGCAATACTGGAAGTTGACCTGGTTTCAGGGCCAACATTTGGTAACAGAACAATTATCTCTGATCAAAACAATGGAAGTGGCCCTAACTTACAAGGTCCTCAAGATATCACCCTAGACATCTTGAATAACCGTGTATTCGTAATCGACGCTGGCTTGGAGGCATTAGTTGAGATAAACCTCATAACTGGCAACCGTAACATCATATCTAGTAATTCAATTGGAAATGGGCCAGAGCTTTTAAATCCATTAGGTATTGCTTACGATTCGGATAAAAATCAAATTCTAACGTTTATTTTAATTTCTTTTCAGCCTGCGCTTATTGCGATTGATCTCGCATCTGGTGATCGCAGTATTGTTACCACCGATTTCGCTTTACCTATATCAATTGAACTTGATAGATCTAGTAACAAAGCCTTAATCGTTGATCAAAGCATACGCGCTATCATAGAAATTGATCTCTCACCTGGCATCAACTTCGGTAACACTCAAGTAATTTCGGGCAATAATATTTCAAATTCACCAAGCAACCTCATCGGGAATGGCCCTACGCTGAATCAGCCACGTGATATTTCGCTAGATATTAGTAATAATCGAGCCCTCGTTGTGGACTCATTTACTGGAATAATAACGTCCATTGATCTAAGCCCCGGTGTAGCATTTGGTGATAGAAATATTGTCTCAGCGAGTAGCACAGGAAACGGCGTCAATATTTTCCCTTCAAACATCGATATTGACGTCTTAAATAATCAAGCTTTCCTCATAGACCAAAGCTTGGGTAGTTCTATTGTAAGAATAGACCTTACACCCGATACAAACTTTGGCGACCGAGAAATAATTTCTGCTTCGAACACAGTAAATCTCATTGGTTCTGGGGTTAACTTAATTTCTGCTGACAGTATTAGTCTAGATATCAATAATAACCGCGCACTAGTGACCGACCAAACTACAGAATCAGTGATAGTGATAGATCTTGCCACAGGCGATCGAGAAAAATTATCTGATAGTAGTTTATTTACTGGCCCTAGAACTAATCATGAAGAGATAATTGTCACTGATTCAGAAAATAACCGAGCCTTTATTTTCAGCGAAGGTATAGCTGACTTATCCGTAATAGACTTAACCCCTGGTCAAAATTTTGGTAATCGTAGTCGTATTTCGAATGGTGATATTCTCTTTGATTTTCCGATTCAAAATGCTGTAGATCTCGCTCTTGATAGCGATAATAATCGTGTACTAGCTCTACTAAGTTTTTTTGGCGACATCATATCCGTAGATATTACCAGTGGCGAAGTAGACACCGTCTTCGATGCTGGTATAGGCGGTGACATCGATTTTCTAGCTCCAACAAGCTTCGCCCTTGACTCGATTAATAATCGTATTCTAGTTATAGATCAAGCATTGAGAGCCGTAATTGCCATAGACCTAACTACAGGTGAACGCAGTGTAGTTTCTGATAACCGCACGCCAAATGACCAGAACTCCCTCAATAGCCCCATAGATATTGCTTACGACCCTGTTAATAATCGCGCACTTGTTACGGAGAATGATATTGGGTCGGTAGTGATCATTGACCTTACCGATGGTCAACGTGTGGTGGGGGCTCGCTAAGCGCTATCGCTTAATTTAACTTCTGTTTTCTTAAGATAGATTCTCAACACTGAAAGTGCTGCAGGGGTAACACCCGAGATACGAGCCATTTGTCCGAGGGTCTCCGGGCGATGTTGACTCAATTTTTGTTGTAGTTCGGCCGAAAGACTAGTGACATTTGCGTAATCTAGATCACTAGGGATAGGCATGGTTTCGTAGCGTTTTTGCCGTTCTATTTCAGCTTGTTGGCGTTCGATATAACCGGAGTATTTTGCGTCGATATCGATTTGTTCTATGACAGCTGGATCGATATTCTTTGTATCAATGTTAGCTAAGTTCATTAACTCAACATAACTGATATTAGGACGCTTTAAAATTTCTCGTGCTTTAATTTTTTCGCTAAGCTTTGAGCCTATTAACGCCTCTGTTTGTTCTGCGTCTAGTATGCTTGGGTCTAAAACGCAGGCGTCTAAATCTGCGTTGGCTTTAGTAAGTGCTTCGCATTTAGCTGAATATATTTGCCAACGATTTTCATCAACTAGCCCTAGCTCGTAACCTTTTTCGGTTAAACGTTGGTCGGCATTATCTTCACGTAGCAGTAAACGATACTCAGCACGGCTAGTGAACATACGATAAGGTTCTAAGGTGCCGCGGGTGATGAGGTCATCAATCATCACGCCAATATAGGCTTGGTCCCGGCCTGGGCTCCAAGTTTCTAATTCGCGTGATTCACGCGCAGCGTTTAGGCCTGCGATTAAGCCTTGGGCGCCAGCTTCTTCATAACCGGTTGTGCCGTTGATTTGGCCTGCGAAATATAAACCGTTAATAAATTTAGTTTCTAGCGTTGCTTTGAGATCGCGCGGATCAAAGTAATCATATTCAATGGCATAACCGGGTCGGGTGATATGTGCTTTTTCGAAGCCAAGCATTGAACGCACAAAGGCTTCTTGGACATCAAACGGCAGACTGGTTGAAATGCCGTTGGGATAGACTTCGGTTGATTCTAAACCTTCGGGCTCGATAAACATTTGGTGCGAATCTTTATCAGCGAAGCGCCGTACTTTGTCTTCTATCGATGGACAATAACGTGGGCCTACACCTTCTATCGCACCGGTAAACATCGGTGAATCTTTATAACCTTCAGCGATGATTTCATGCGTGCGGCTATTGGTGCGCGCGATATGACAACTGACTTGTTTTGGGTGCTGGTCTTGATTGCCTATAAATGAAAATACCGGACGCGGATCATCACCAGGTTGTTCATCAAGCTTTGAATAATCTATCGAGCGCGCATCAATACGTGGTGGCGTTCCGGTTTTTAGACGTCCAACGCGAAAGGGGCGTTCGCGTAGTCGTTGTGATAAAGCATTCGATGGTGGATCACCGGCACGACCTCCAGAATAATTCGAGTGACCGATATGAATACGTCCACCTAAGAAGGTACCAACGGTGAGTACGACTCTCGACGCATAAAACTCGACACCCATCTGGGTGACGACGCCTTTCACCATTTCGCCTTCGATAATGAGATCATCAACAGCTTGTTGGAAAATGCTGAGATTGGCTTGGTTTTCTAATTCTTTTCTGACAAAGGCCTTATATAAAGTACGATCTGCTTGCGATCGCGTCGCCCGCACCGCTGGGCCTTTACTGGCATTGAGCCTGCGAAAGTGAATACCTGCCGCATCCGCCGCGCGGGCCATGACGCCGCCTAGAGCATCGATCTCTTTAACCAAGTGGCCTTTACCAATTCCACCAATAGCGGGGTTACAGCTCATTTGACCCAAGGTATCGATGTTGTGCGTCAACAATAAGGTGCGCGCGCCCGAGCGCGCCGAAGCCATGGCGGCCTCGGTTCCGGCATGGCCACCACCGATGATGATGACTTGATAATGTCTTTGCTGACTCATTGGTTAATATTTGATCAATAACTGGTCGCGCGATGATACCTAGCTTATCAAACACTTACCACTTTATCGGCAGGGTTTTTCGTTTTTATCAGGCATAAAAAAGCCCCCTTTCGGGGGCTTTGGTACTACACGGCAAGGAAAAAATTAAGAACGATAGCCGCTTAAACGACCTTCTGGACTAACAGCGATTTGCGTGTCATTCGTTACTACTTCTTCAGCCGGCGCATAAACGTTTAAACGGCCTTCAGCTGAGACGTTGACTTGAACACCTTTAGACTCAGCTTTATTACTACAAAGTTGAGCGTAACCGCCGAAATTACCAACGGTAGCCGCTTGAGCAGCAACAGAACCAAAAAGGGCCAAACCAGCAAGTGTCATAGATACGGTTTTCATAATTATCTCCAAAACGTTAATAAAAAAGGGTTAAAAATCAGTTCAGGAGTAGTATCTAAAAAACCTATTGAAATGTGAAATTGTATGTATTTATACAATCATTAGTTTTTCTTTATGAATCCATATTGAGCTAATTTATGAGCGCTGTGTGCGAATAAGCCGAGAACCAACCAAACCAAAATGCGCGGTGAGCCGGTAAGCGTGCGCGTTTCTTACCATCGTCAGTGCGTAAACCCTCCTCAGTTAGCCGCCAAACTCGGCCTTTCTCATCCTTTACGGTGTTGTCCTGATCCCACGAAGTGAAACGTAGATCTGTGGCATCGTATACGCGATTGGCGCCGCTTTTATCTGTCAACACCACAAACTCTGTACCGCCAAGTTTTCCTTGGTAAAGCGGGTTATCGTTTAAGTACTCTGCAGAGATGGCCAATGGTTTTTCAGGGGCATTTGTGAATAATAACCCCAGCACTTCACTTTTATTTTTTAAACGACTGTCACGCTGCGGCACATGAAACATTAAGTTATCGGTGGCGAAATATTCTTTGTAGGCGACGCCCTCGCCGTAGTCTCGGCGATGGCCGGTATCTAGTGACAACACTTTGGTTTGCGGATGACGACGTTTCCATTCCTTCCAAGTAGTGGTAACAATACTTAAGCGATCAAACTTGATATCACGATCTACCAATGGACCGATAACCGGTGTGCCCCATAAAGTATTCCACAGTGATTGCGTACGTTTGTCGTACATCAACTTATTTGATCGATAAAGAAAACCACTGGTGCCTATCTCGTAGTTTGTACCATCGACTACTGTGTCGTATAAAATCATACTGCCGCATAAGGTACAGTAGACACCGGCGACTGGCTTGCCACCGACTTTATCTACAAACATTTCATGCCAAGCCATGATGCGCTTAGGGTAAGCTCTCGCATCACCATTAACCTCTATACCAAATATGATATTGCTGTCGTCTAGGTAATCAGCATCATTCGCATCAAGCATTTTCGGTTGCCGTAGTGGAGGTATGCCATCTTGTCTTACACCACCCCAAACCACTTCATCGAGGCGAATTGTTTTATCACGGCGGTTATTAAAGTAAGCCGCAAACTTGAGATCAATTAAACGATAGAGTTGTGATTTAAACTCAGCATAATCTTGATAATCATTTTCAGGCTGGTTCCACAACCATACTCGCCAGGCTTGTAAATCATAGGAATGCTTTTGTTTAGTTTTTTCTTCTAGCAGTTCGATGATGTTATCAACAACATAAGTATTACGCGTTAACGACATAATCTCTGCTAACATAATGGCAAAACCTGGTTGCCAATTATCTTCGATTGCTCTTAACGCCTTTTGCGTATCGGTATTAGTTTCCCGCAGTAGTTCTAAGAAGTTAGCTACTTGGACGTCTGCGGCTTGTGCTTTGCTTTGCGCTAGACCACTGACCACTATGCCAACGAGGGCGGAAAAAGTGAGAGCTATAAATAAGGTAGTTAACTGTTTCATCGACAATGACCTTTTTGTACTAAGGCTAGTGTCTCGACCAGACAATGCAGATTTATCACAGCTAGCTAAAATTACTGTACGCCACTACCTGCGTATTATTTACCGATACAAAATTGTGAAAAAATTTCTCCAAGCAAATCGTCCGATGTAAATTCTCCGGTAATCTGCGCCAAATTATCCTGAGCAATTTTTAGTTCTTCGGCGACCAACTCACCGACTTGTTGGCTTAAATGGTGCTGCGCTGCTTTGATATGTGACAGGGTTCTTTCTAATGCATCGAGATGACGACGACGGGCGCTAAATAAACCTTCGGTATTATCTTTAAGGCCAATAATCTTTTTAATTTTTTGTTCTAACCTATCTAAGCCTTGGCCAGTTTTTGCAGAGAGATAAACTGCTTCGTCATGCTTGATATTAGCTACTTCGTTTAAGTCTATTTTGTTATAGACATCGATACGCGGAATACTTAAGGGTAAATTGACTAAGGAATCGTCGTTGGTATTTTCTGTTGAGCTATCGATAATGTGCAAAATAATATCGGCCTGTTCAATTTCTTTTCGCGCACGTTCTATTCCTTGCTGCTCCACAACATCGTCGCTTTCACGCAGTCCTGCCGTATCAACTAAATGCAAAGGAATACCGTCTAGCGTAATCGCTTCACGTAACACATCTCGCGTGGTACCTGGAATATCCGTAACGATAGCCGCCTCGCGTTGAGCGAGGCGATTCATTAGGCTAGATTTACCGGCATTGGGTTTGCCCGCAATAACTAAAGTTATGCCTTCTCGTAAAATACTACCTTGTCTTGCTGATTCAAACACAGCTTGTGTCGCTGCGTGGATATTATCAAGCTGGGTTTGTATTTTGCCATCGGATAAAAAATCGATTTCTTCGTCAGGAAAATCGATGGCACTTTCTACATACATACGTAAATGAATCAGTTTTTCTAATAATTCATTTATCGTATTGGAAAACTCGCCATCTAATGAACGCATCGCGGCGCGTGCTGCGGTTTCAGAACTACTGTCTATCAAATCAGCAATAGCTTCTGCCTGAGCCAGGTCTAATTTATCGTTAAGATAGGCTCGCTCTGAAAACTCTCCTGGTCGCGCCATGCGGGCCCCCAAAGACAAAACGTGTTTTAGCAACATATCCAGCACTACCGGCCCACCATGCGCTTGAAGTTCAAGAACATCTTCACCAGTAAAGGAGTTGGGACCTGGAAAATAGATCGCTAAACCATAATCGATAGCCTTACCGTCAGCATCACAAAATTCACTAAGCGTGGCCAACCTTGGCGTAGCAAGCGGCCCAATGATTTTTTCACCAATTTTGGCTGCATCCGGCCCTGATAATCGGACTATCCCCACGCCACCGCGACCGGGGGGTGTAGCAATTGCTGCAATGGTGTCGGTTCGCACAGACATGATTAGATGTAAACGCCCAGAATAAGAAGGCAGGAATATACCGTGCTTAGAAGGAAAAAAGCAGCTCGATACCTTATATCTATCTATTGATAGTTAATCGCACAGCGATTTTATCATAGAACATGTTGCTATAGAATAAAAAAATATATATAGTTTCTAAAGAAACAGTTAGTGAGGGTGCTATGCCTAATACAACAGCTGTAACGCAAGAAACGGATCAAGAGCGTGAGGTATTAACTAAGGCTGTACTACGTTGTGCTGAGCTAATGGGCTTACGCACCACGCAGACCGCCAGCGTACTCGGTTTGAGCAAATCCACCCTGTCGCGTATGAATGACGGAAGCTATCTACTGAAGAAAAACGCTAAGGAATGGGAGCTGGCCGTATTACTCATCCGTCTCTATCGTAGTCTAGATGCCATTATGGCAGGTGATGAAAAAGCCATGCTTGCTTGGCTCAGCGGTTATAACAACGCATTAGGTGACACCCCTAAAAATTTACTCGCTCAGATTACCGGTCTGACCAGGACGGTCGATTATGTGGACGCCTACCGCGCTAGAGTCTGAGGTTCGACCGATTGCAGGTGAGGCCTGGCGTGTTGTTGAACACCAATACACAGTCTCCACACGTAAACTGGTTGATAGTAAGGAAGAACAACTCGCACTAGAAAATATTTTAGAAGCCAGCAAACCTTCAATACCCAAAGCCGCTGCTAAGCTGCATTATTTACTCGCCACCCCGTTTCGCTATGGCGCTCCTTACCCAATAGGCTCGCGCTTTCGTCGCGCTGGGATTACCGAAGGTGTGTTTTATTGTTCGGAAGCGATACGCACCGCCTTAGCCGAACAATGCTATTACCGCTTACGATTTTTTTTAGATTCCCCAGATAGCATTATGCCAACACGCGAGACACGCTTAACCGTTTTTAGCATTATGTATCGTAGTGAAAAGGCTATTGATCTCAGCAAACCCAAACTAGTTAAAGATAAAAAGCACTGGCTGCACCCTAGCGATTATAGTGCCACACAAAACTTGGCAGATAAGGCTAGAGAAGCCGGTATTACTGTCATACGCTATCAGTCTGTTCGTGATGCTGAAAAAGGCTATAACATCGCCCTACTTTCACCGACAACGTTTAGAAGCAAGAAGCCTAAAAAAGAACAAACCTGGTTTTTGTATATTTCGGAAACCGAGTGTAACTGTGAGCGGGCCAACGCACATCGATCAGACGAATCGTTTATATTTAAGCGTGAGCAATTTCAGATTAATGGTATTGAGTAATGTCCAATTCATTAGCGCCTGTCTTATATCTGCCCCATGGTGGCGGCCCTCTACCCTTGATGGGAGACGCCAATCATAAACCAATGATCGAGTTTCTAAAGACCATACCTAGTCAATTGGGAACACCTGAAGCGATCTTAGTCATCAGTGCACATTGGGAAGCAGAGCAGGCAACACTCACTGCTGCCGCTAAGCCTGAATTGATTTTTGACTACTACAATTTCCCACCTGAAGCCTATGAATATCAGTACCCAGCCCCCGGCGAACCTCAGCTCGCACAAGAAGCTTTTGAGCTTATTAAAAACGCGAACATAGATGTAATGCTTGACGATCAACGCGGCTTTGATCATGGCTTATTCGTGCCACTGATGTTGATGTACCCACAGGCCAATATTCCTTGTATTCAATTATCTTTGACGAAAGATCTCGATCCCGAAAAACATATAAAACTTGGCAAGTCTTTAGCTGAGTTACGAAAACGCAATGTTTTGATAGTTGGTTCAGGCATGTCGTTCCACAATCTTAAAACGTTCTTTGAACCGAGCTCAGAAGGTAATCAACAAAGTGATGACTTTGATGATTGGCTACAAGAAACCTGTTGCAATGACTTAACAAATTCTATGCAACGACTCATTGAATGGGAGAAAGCACCCCACGCGCGCTACTGCCACCCACGTCAAGAACACTTATTACCTTTGCATGTTTGCTATGGCATAGCTTGTACAAAATCACCCAAAGCAGAAGTCGTCTATAACGATGAACTAATGGGTAAGCGGGTTTCGGCTTTGCTTTGGAATTAAATACATACCCAATAATATGGTTGAAGATAATATCCTGGGTTTCACTACGTTACACCCAGGCTACAAATCTAATTATCTATACCAGTAAGATACAAGCCTGGAAGTAGCGTAGCGTATTCCAGGAAACACTGCATATCGCTATTTTCACCCCGGACTGCGCTACGCTCCCTCCGGGCTACGGCCTCTAGCCCTTCAACCATTCAGCAGTGGGAACAGGGGCATAAAAAACCGAATGGGCCTTCTTTGAAACTGTTGAATTTAGTAGCGGAAAAAGGGCTGCGAGTATTGGCTTTATAGATAAGCCGCCCCGAAACTTCATTGCATTATATCCAGGCTAAAATTATAGTTCAGTGAGCAATCAGCTTAGCCAGTGCATACTTTGGCACAATACCGTTATTGGGATAAAAGCTACAGCAAAGAAAACCCATGAAAAAAACCTTAATCGCCCTGATTTTATCGAGCTTTTTAATACAAAACGCTTTCGCTACCGCCGCCTCAGCTTCAAAAAAGGCCGAGAAAGAATGCCATAACAAAGAAGATAAGCCAGGCCAGGTTTCCAAGGCCATTGAGCTTGCTGATGAGCTAAGTCGTAAGACGGCCAGCGTAGAAAGCCCTAAGCTTAACGATAGAGAAGTTAAACGAATCTGTATTTTCATAAAAAATGGAGAAATTCCTACAGTCTTAAATTTTTTAGAAAAAATCGGTCCTTATAAAATAAGCGAGGTCTACCTCGAACTTAACTGTAAAATCGGAAAATCAGAAAAAGACTCAAGCCTTTTTCATCTTATCTTACAAGCATCAGGGCTTGGAAATCTTCTCGCAGGAGCTCGAATTTTAAACGGACTTAGAATCGAAAAAGCTGATCCAACTCTAGCTAAAGACATTCTTGAGAGAAAGATTGTCTACGGTAAAGAGCTTTTAAATGCGAGAGAAATTCTTTATCGTATTTGGAGTAGGGCAAAAAAAAAATGGAAATCTGTCTAAAAATAGTGAAAAGATTTTAATACAATTTGAAAAGTTTTTTGATAAAGCTGGCGTTGAAATTACAATAGCAAACCTTGAAAAACCGCATTATTAGTTTGTAGCCTGGATGGAGCTCGCGGAATCCAGGAAACACTGCATGTCGCTATTTTCGCGCCGGGCTACGGACTATTCCCGGATTACATTACATTTGACCGTAGGGAATCCTTTAGGGCATCCAGGCTACAGCTGCCAGGGATACTGTGCCAACCTATCAATAACTACGCTACCGCATCATTCGCAGTAAGAAGTTTTTGCACCGAGCTTCTGAGCAATTTTTGCAAAGCACTATCCGATGAGGATACCGACATGGATTCCATTAGAGCGGCGGTTTCAATTTTAAACTCATCATCAAAAAACAATGCGAACCTGGCGATATTATTATCTAAGGCTTTGGCCATGCGGATTATGCTTTTATCCGAATGGACAATGGTATTACCCATTGATAACAAGATGCCTTTGGTCATTGATTTGAGGTAACGCTGTGTCGATTGAATTTCAAAATGCTTACGTGCATCGGTATCTGCATTATTGGCCAAGCTTTGTTCGTCCACCCATAAACCCAAATGCACAGAAGCGTGTTCAATCATAAAAGCGAGCATGCTTGCCATTTCATACTCATAATTAAAGTCAGCTTGTTCATTAGCCGCAACGTAAGCCGAAAAAATTCTATGCGTGCTACCCGCCATCTTGGTCGCAATTTTTAAGCGCTGTTTAAGCGGTAAATGTTGATTACGCAATATATCTAAACTTTGTCGCGATACCATCGCTTCAAATTGGCTACCCGATTCTATCGAGCCTGCCTTCGGTAATTCGGTTTGATCTTGTTTAATCGCCTGCTCTAGAACCAGGTAATCTGAAATGCTCCAAACCTTAGTTTGCTTTAAGTCATGTTGTTGAGCATGATGAGAGATAACGAGTTCTGGTGATTGGGCGCAAGCTACGCCTGCAAAGAACATTGCAATGAAAATGAAGCGCGTTTTAATAATTATGCTAGACATGGAACCTCCTATGTCTGCGTATCACGACTTATGACTTATGACTTATTAATGAAATCCTTAAAAATGGTTCACCTCTAAATATCGGTAATTAAATACAGTTCATTAGTCAATACTATATAGGTAGCCAAATAATCCTACTCCTTTTGTTCAATTAAATCGAACGCTTTAGGATTAGAAAGTCATTCTGGGCTGAAAGCTCAGCCCAGCTTTATTTAGCCTTTTTCGATTTTGCGTGTGATTTGCCATTGCTGAGCAATAGACAAAATGCTGTTGGATACCCAGTAAAGTACTAAGCCTGCTGGGAAGAAAGCGAAGAACAAAGTAAACACGTAAGGTAGTGCACCAAGAATTTTCGCTTGCATGGGATCGGGGGGTTTTGGGTTCAAACGCTGTTGAAACCACATGGTAACACCCATTAATACGGGTAATACATAATACGGATCTTTTACTGATAGATCTTGAATCCACAACATAAACGGTGCTTGGCGTAGTTCGACAGACTCAATCAAAACCCAATACAAAGCAATAAAGATTGGGATTTGAATCAACATGGGTAAACAACCGCCTAGTGGGTTGATCTTTTCGTCTTTATAGAGCTGCATCATTTGCTGGCTCATTTTTTGTCTGTCGTTACCGGCGCGTTCACGAATTTTTTCTATACGCGGTTGTAGCTTGCGCATATTGGCCATGGAACGATAGCTAGCCGCTGACAATGGAAAGAATATGGCTTTGATAATGATGGTGATAATAATAATCGTCCAACCCCAGTTACCAACAAAACCATGGATCCATTCTAATAACCAGAATAAGGGTCTCGAGAAAATATCAAAGATGCCGTAATCAACGGTGAGTTCCAGCCCCGGCGCAATTTCTTCTAAGGCATGCTGTTCTTTTGGCCCAACATAAAGACTATCTGTCGTTGTGCCCTGCTGGCCTGCAGCAACATTAATACTTGGCGCGATTAAGCCTAGGGTATAGCGGCCATCATCTAATGCTTTACTGAAATAATGGTTACTTTGTTCAGCATCTGGCACCCAAGCGGCAAGGAAATAATGTTGGATCATTGCTGCCCAACCGTTAGCGCTATCGATCTTAACGTCTTTATCACGCATGTCGCCAAAATCGACTTTTTCGTATTTTTCTTCTTCGGTAGACAGCACACCACCGGTGTAGGTGTAAATCAGCTTAAAGCCACCAGCATCTGATGGTTCGGTACGTTGGAATTGGCGATAAACTCGACCACTCCAGTCGACATTAGAATTATTGCTGACTCTGTGCTCTACCTTAATAAGGTGGCTGTCCCGCGTGAAGGTAAATACTTTATCAACACTAACGCCGTTATCTCCTTGCCAGTTGAGTACCACTTGCATGGAGTCCTGGCCATCGGCCATGGTGTATTCACTGCGCTCTGAAGAATAAATAGCGTGGTGGTCTGGCGCTTCTGCCTTTGATAACAAACCACTTTGGGCAACAAATAAGTTGTTGGGATCCGTAGACATCAGCTTAAAGGCGTTATCTGGCTCATCTAAGCTCACCGGATATGCGCGCAAATCGGCGCGGCGAATATCACCCCCTGCTAGAGCGATATCGATATCGAAGGTATCGGTAATAACATGGACGTTACCGGCGTCAGCCAAGGCCTTAACGGCTGGTTTGTTGGCCTGGCTTGTTGCTACAGGCGCTTCGCTGATCGGTTCGACATAGTTAGCCGGCGCATCAGGAACATCTTCGCCCGTTTCTGGTAGCGCTAATTGACCATCAGTAATTTGTGCTGATGGTGGAGGCGGCGCTGGTGGTTGTGGGCCATAATCGGTTTGCCATGCTTCGTAAAGTAAGACCACGACGGCGGCAAGAGCGAAAAACAATAAGATTCGACGAGTTTCCATAAAGGCCCATTAAGAATTTTGATGGTGATGATCACAGTCACACTGCCTAGTGTGACGTGGTGGCACTAAATCTACGCCACCCTCACTCCAGGGATGACAACGGCTAATGCGGCGCAAGCTCAGCCAGGTACCACGCCATGCGCCATGCACATGCAATGCTTCTTCACAATAACTGGAACAGCTTGGGTAAAAGCGACAAGTCGCAGGCAACAGCGGACTGATGAGATAACGATAGCCTTTTACTAAAAACAGAAGCGGTTTTTTCATCACTCTTTGTTTCGATGTAGTTTGCGCCAGCTTTTTTCAAACCAATGTCGTATTTGCGCCGAACTTTGGTCTGCTATGCCAGGCTTACCTATGACTAGGTAATCCCAGTTCTTTAGTTGTTGGCGACTGAGTCTAAAGGCTTCTCGTATTGTACGTTTAAATCGGTTGCGTTGTACGGCGAGCTTGGCCGCGCGTTTTCCAATAATTATACCCAGCCGAGGATATCCCCGCTCGTTGGGCCTCGCGAGTAGCATTAAGTACTGGCTACCTGCTCGATGAGGCTTATCGAAGACGAATTGGAAATCTTTTTGGCTGACTAGCCGGTCACAGTATCTAAACCGATACGAAGCTTTGGCCTGTGCGGTCGCCGCCGGTAACTCAGATTTAGGCGCTGAGACGGGCACGGCCCTTGGCGCGACGGCGTTTAATCACCATGCGGCCAGCGGCAGTACTCATGCGGGCACGAAACCCGTGAGTGCGTTTACGCTTAAGATTACTAGGCTGAAATGTTTGCTTCATGTCGGTTCCGTGAAATCTGGCCGTTGGCCCCTAAGGGCACGGTTCAAAACCGCAGGAAGATACTCAATCACCCCCCCTGCTGTCAAGAAAAACTACAATTCTCATAAACGATAAATCGTTTTCAAAACGCTAGCGCCGCTTGCCCAAGGAGGTTAGACTAATCAATCCACGCTGCCTAAATCAGGCGCAATTCGAAACCATAATAATTTGGGAGGTCTTCAAGCTTTGAGCGATTCGCTCTGGCAACGCTGTCTTCATCACCTCGAAAATGAGATGGATGTGCAAGACCTCAATACCTGGATTCGACCTCTACATGCGGTAGAAGAAGGCGATCTATTGCGTCTACTTGCGCCCAATAGTTTTGTTTTAGACAAGATAAACGAGATGTTTATCGCCAATATTTCTCAAAAAGTAAAACAGCTCGACCCGCAGTATAGCGTCAGCGTAGAGGTAGGCAGTTATCAAGCAGAAAGATCTACTAACGAACCTGCTAGTCGGTTTCGTCGTGAGGGAGATGATGTCAGTAAAGGTTTTCGCAGTGGACTACAAACAAGTTTTACCTTTGATAGCTTTGTAGAAGGAAAATCTAATCAACTTGCTCGCGCGGCTTCTGCTCAGGTAGCAGAGAACCCTGGCGTTGCCTACAACCCTTTATTTCTTTACGGTGGTGTAGGACTGGGAAAAACACATCTCATGCATGCTGTAGGCAATATGATGTATGAGAATAATAAGAATGCGAAAATCGTTTATTTGCATTCAGAACGCTTTGTCGCGGAAATGGTAAAAGCGTTACAGCACAACGCGATTAACGAATTTAAGCGCTATTATCGTAGCGTCGATGCTTTGCTTATCGACGATATCCAGTTTTTTGCTAATAAAGACCGCTCGCAAGAAGAGTTCTTTCATACCTTCAATTCTTTAATCGAAGGTCACCAGCAGGTGATCATGACGTGTGACCGTTATCCGAAAAAGGTTGACGGGCTCGAAGAGCGATTAAAGTCTCGTTTTGGCTGGGGCTTAACAGTCGCAATTGAACCTCCTGAGCTTGAAACACGCGTGGCAATTTTAATGAGTAAGGCCGCGCAAATTGATGTTGATATTCCTTCCGAGGTGGCTTTTTTAATCGCTAAACGTTTTCAATCCAATATTCGCGAAATGGAAGGCGCGCTACGACGTGTAGTAGCCAATTCACGCTTCACCGGCCTACCTATTACGCTTGAGTTTGCAAAAGAAGCACTAAGAGATCTCTTAGCGCTTCAAGACCGTCTGGTTACTGTTGATAATATTCAAAAAACAGTTGCCGAGTATTACAAAATTCGCGTTGCCGATATTTTGTCAAAACGGCGCTCTCGTTCAGTAGCGAGACCCCGGCAAGTGGCTATGGCGCTAGCAAAAGATCTTACTAATCACAGTTTGCCGGAAATCGGCGATGCCTTTGGGGGTCGAGATCATACAACGGTGCTTCATGCTTGTAGAAAAATTGCGGAACTTAGGGCTAATGATGAAGCAATAAGCGAGGATTATTCAAACCTGTTGAGAACACTACAAACATAATGTGGATAAGGTGTGTTTAAGTTTTTATTTATGAGGAAACGTGAAATTATGAATAAGTTATCCACCGCTAAACAACAGAAAATAATATGACTTAAAAATATTTAAGTCATTGTAAATTAAAATAAAAGTTAAAATTTTTAACCAATATCTCACGTTATCTGCT
>CAZTYM010000037.1:0-28630 GCA_964617475.1 uncultured Thiotrichales bacterium | reverse complement strand
ATTATTTTCTAAATAAAGTTAAGAGTTAAAATAGAACAATGAGTAAAATAGCCGATGCTTATACATAGCGCTACTTTCACTATGTCTTAGCTTATATAAGGAGAATTATAGTTTGTTATTAATAGTAAGTTTAATTTTGCAGTACAAAAGGTAAGTCTATATTTACAGTAATAGGCAGATGATCTGAGGTGCTTTCATCTAGTACACGCATCTCTTTTACGCCAAGTGTTGAAGAAAGCAATATGTGGTCAATATTCCTCATGGGTTTCCAGCTTGGAAAAGTATCCAGACGTTTTTCAGGCATGACTAATCCGCTTTTTTCGACGAAGCGCTTGATTTCATAACTCTGGCCCGTACAGTTGAAGTCTCCCATTACAACGACATGAGGTTCGTTTTCGATAATTTCTGCGAGAAATCCCAGTTGTTGCATGCGAGCATGTCTGCTTAACGCCAGGTGCAAGACCACAACCATTAAGTACTCATCTTTCGTTCCATAGCGGGCGACAATAGCGCCACGACCAGGTATGCGACCAGGCAGTTTATGTTCACGGACTTCTAAGGGCTTTAATCGGCTCAGCATACCGTTGCTATGTTGAGCAAACTGGCCGATCTTGCGATTAGTCTGGTGCCACCAGAAAGGAAAGTTGCCTTGTTTCGCAACGTACTCGGTTTGGTTGGTATTTGAGCTGCGAATTGATCCGGCGTCGGCTTCCTGCAGTGCAACTATATCGTAAGGTTTGATGGTTTCGGCAATTTGATCGAGGTTACTGAAGCTATCCGGATGCGGAAGAACGTGTCGCCAGCTTCTCGTTAAGTAATGACGAAACCGACTGGATCCAGTAGCGACCTGAATATTATAACTAAGCAGATTCAACTCGCGAATTTCACGCGTGACTTGCTCGGGCAGATCCACTATAGCTAGGTCGGGCATACTAAGGCGCCTAGTTTTTCGGTTAATTTTAAGTTTTCTCTATAGTCAACAGGGCAATCGATGACAGAAACCGTATCGTCATCTAGGGCTTTCTTAAGCGTCGGCAATAAGTCTTCGGCTATTTCTATAGCGTAGCCTTTTGCGCCAAACGATTCTGCATATTGCACGAAATTAGGATTGCTAAATTCAACATTAGAGGTACGGCCAAAGTGGTTCTTCTGTTTCCACTCGATGAGTCCATAGCTGGCATCATTCCAAACTAATATAACAATGGGCACGTTGTAACGCATCGCTGTTTCGATTTCTTGTGAATTCATCATAAAGCCGGCATCACCCGTGACAGCAACCACGCGCCGGTCCGGATAGGCAAGCTTAGCAGCGATAGCGCCGGGTACGGCAATGCCCATGCTAGCAAACCCGTTAGAAATAATGCAGGTATTAGGTTGTTCGCAACGAAATACGCGCGCCATCCACATCTTGTG
This sequence comes from uncultured Thiotrichales bacterium, assembly GCA_964617475.1. Lineage (GTDB taxonomy): Bacteria > Pseudomonadota > Gammaproteobacteria. The sequence continues at coordinate 27,217 of CAZTYM010000037.1, read as the reverse complement.
AGCACCGACATCGCAAATTACGATGTCATCGAGGTTCATCGCGGTGCGAAGATCCCAGATAATTTTTTGCGGTTTGATAGGGAAACCTTCGTCTTTGCTGTATTCCTTCATGTCCTCTATCAGGGTACGACGCAAATGGCCAAACTCATAACCGATATGTGGTGAAGCAATATCTGCTATGCGATCAAGGCTATGACGAATATCACCATTGACGCCGACATCGACGATATAGTGCGCGTCGACTTCAGACGGCGACATATCGATATGAATAATTTTTCTGTCCTTGGTTGGGTGCCAAAGGTGTGGATGATATTCAACTAAATCGTAGCCGACGCAGATAATAACGTCTGCCTGGTCAAAGCCAAGGTTGAGATAATCATAAGTCTGCAAGCCAGCGGTACCTAAAGCCATTGGGTGTTTAAATGGTATGGCCCCTTTTGCCATGAAGGTGTTGGCTACGGGAATATTCAGTTTGCCGGCAAAATCTGCCAGATGGCCCCACGCACGTTCGCGTATCACACCATTACCGGCGAGGATAATAGGATGTTTGGCTTCCGAAATGGTTTTAGCCGCTGCTTCTATCCTTTCGCTAGGGGGCTCAGGGGAATGCGGCTGCTGTACGGTTAGCGGTTTGTCCTCAATGGGCATGGGCGCTAGGTTTTCAGGGAACTCGATAAAACAGGCACCCGGTTTCTCCGTTTGTGACACTTTAAACGCCTTGCGTATCACCTCAGTGATGACATTAGGCGTTAACATGCGTACAGAGTATTTTGTCAGTGGTTTAAAAACAGCTTCTAAATCAAGTACTTGGTGAGACTCTTTATGTAAGCGGTTGGTACCCGCTTGGCCGGCAATGGCGACAAGTGGCGCATAGTCCATATTAGCGTCGGCGACGCCGGTAATGAGGTTGGTTGCTCCCGGTCCAAGAGTCGATAGGCATACACCTGTTCTACCAGTGAGACGGCCGTAGACATCTGCCATAAAAGCCGCGCCCTGTTCGTGCCTTACGGTAATAAACTTGATGGAAGAATCTAAAAGGGTATCCATGAGGTCGAGATTCTCTTCTCCGGGTATCCCAAAGATAAATTCGACCTCTTCGTTCTCCAGGCACTGAACAAATAATTCAACTGCCTTCATTACTGCCCCCTGTGTCGTCGCTTACGCCACGACTAACTACTTAGCTTTGTTCGCTACTCGCCTTAGTGACGAGGAAATCGACAACATTAATCAATTCTTCGAAACTACCAGCCTGTCGCGGTCCAGTGTAATACTGATTATCTATGATGACGGCAGGTGTGCCACTAACTTGATAGCGCCGCGTTAACTCCTCAGCCTGTTTTACCTTGCCACTGACCGAAAAGGAATAAAACGCCTTGCGAAAGGATTTGTTGTCGACACCGTGCTCCTCAAAAAACGCCATCAGTGTCTCGTCATTATTGAGTGAGCGGCGGCCTTTATGTATCGCATCAAACAGGGGTTGGTGGATATCTTCTAATACGCCCAAGGCTTGAGCCGTGTAATAGGCACGGGTGTGAATTGCCCAGCTTTTATTGAGTACGGCGGGAAGGCGAATAAAGCTGACTTTGTCGGCATTATCTTCTAGCCAGCGCTCAACATAAGGTTGAAATCGATGGCAATGGGGGCAGCCGTACCAGAATACTTCCAGTACTTCGACTTTGTCAGAGTCGCTGAGTTTGGCCTGTTTGGGATTAATGACACTGTAGGCCTGACCTGCTTGATATTTCTCTACAGCCATGGCCGCGTTGCTGCCGAATAATAGACAAGCCAATGTCAGCAATATTCCCTGAAGTAATTTCATGTGTAAGCCTTTTCTATTTCTAAAGTAAAAGTGGTGCGTCGAGTGCAACGATCGTAATCGCTTGCGACTGAACTCCTTATTAATAATAAACACGTCAATTCTTTTTCTGACTATGTGGTGGCGACAGCGTTCCTTATCAAGCTTAATGTAATAGTTTTGTTACCCACGGTTTACAGTCTAAGCGTACAAGTGTATTCCTTGTAGACATTCTTTAGAATAACGCACTGTGAGTCAAAATAAATCATTATATCGTCGCGCCGAGTTTATGCTGGGCGCAGCGCGTTCTGCGCAATTTCCCGATGATGTTGGTGCTGAAGTCGCTTTCGTTGGACGTTCTAATGCCGGTAAGTCGAGTGCTTTAAATACCATCGCTGACCAGCATAGTTTGGCGCGTGTCAGTAAGTCACCGGGTCGTACCCAGCAAATCAATTTTTTTCGTGTCGATGAGCAGCGCCGCCTAGTCGATTTGCCCGGTTACGGTTATGCTAAGGCCGCTGCCTCGGTACGAAAAGAATGGGACAAACTGATGTCGGATTACTTTCAACAGCGAGATTCCCTACAAGGAGTTGTGCTTATTTCTGACATAAGACGACCATTAGGTGAAGGTGATCAGCATATGTTGAGCTATTGTTTAGAATTGGACTTGCCGGTCCATATCTTACTGTCCAAAGCGGATAAGCTAAGTCGCGGTGCAGCGTCGAATACCTGCTTAAAAGTGAGAAATCAGGTGGCCTCTTTCGCTAATTTATGGCAGGTCGATTCGGAGTTGGTCAGCGTTCAGAGTTTTTCGTCATTAAAAAAAACCGGCCTCAATACGGCAATTGCTCAACTGGATACATGGCTGAAATAAAATTTTAAATTTCTCAATAGCTTAACCAATTTTTGCCAGCGCAAAAAAAACCCCGGTTAATCTAAGGGAGGAGAAAACCGGGGTAATAATCCCGGCTGGGGATGCCAGGATATCTTTGCCACTATGTCTGGGAGGAACAAGTGGTAAGTGCTACATATACTAAGAGTCTTTAACTGTTGTTTAAGTTCACTCCAGAGCAATAAATTATCTAACGATAGCTACAGTCTATCGTATTTTTTGCGGGTTCCAATAGCCGTGCATAAAGTGTTACGAAATGAAACAATAAATGTTAAAAGTGCTAATCGGCTAAGACACTTAATGCGCCTCATCCCAATTCGAACCGACACCTATGCCTACGTCTAGTGGAACGTTTAGCTCAGCAGCATGAATCATACAATATCGGATATGTTCTTGGGCTTGGTCGAGTTGGCATTTCGCTACCTCAAAAACCAGTTCGTCATGAACTTGCATAATCATCCTTGCTGCTGGCTCCTCGTTAGTAAACCAGTCATTTAGCTTAATCATAGCACGTTTTATGATGTCTGCAGCACTGCCTTGCATCGGTGCATTGATCGCGGCGCGTTCGGCATATTGTCTTCTTTGTGCATTGGGCGATTTGATATCAGGTAGATATAAACGTCGACCATAAATCGTTTCCACATAGCCTTGTTGTTTAGCCAAAGCGCGTGTACTGTCCATAAAAGTTTTCGCATTGGGGTAACGTTGAAAATAGAGGTCGATATATTCTTGTGCTTCATTGCGCCCTATTCCTAACTGCTGTCCCAAACCAAAGGCAGACATGCCATAGATCAAACCAAAGTTAATGGCTTTAGCGCGGCGTCGTTGCTCGCCGTCTACCTGATCAACGGCAACACCAAAGATTTCAGCAGCGGTGGCACTATGTACATCTAAGCCTTGTTGGAAAGCGTTAACTAATCCCCTATCCTCAGATAAATGTGCCATCAAACGTAGCTCAATCTGAGAGTAATCAGCAGCCACGATGACAGTATCTTTATCCGGTGCAATAAAAGCTTGGCGAATTCGCCGACCTTCTTCTTTTCGTATAGGTATATTTTGTAGGTTAGGTGTGCTGGAAGATAAGCGCCCGGTCGCGGCGACAGCTTGGTGATACGAGGTGTGTACGCGACCCGTTTTTTGATTAATCTGTTGCGGCAAGCTATCAGTATACGTGGACTTAAGCTTAGCTAGACTGCGGTAGCGTAAAATAAGTTTCGGCAATGGGTAATCAAGCGCAAGTTCTTGTAATACGCCCTCGGCGGTTGAAGGTTGGCCTTTGGGCGTCTTTTTTAAGATAGGTAATTTAAGTTTCTCAAATAGAATTTCTTGAATTTGTTTGGGCGAATCAAGATTAAAGCCTTGCCCAGCGAGTTGCTCGGCTTCGTCAATAATTTTTGCCAGCTCTTCGGTAATTTCATCGCTTTGCTGTTTTAGCATGTCTGCATCGATGTAGACGCCCGTGCATTCTATGCGTGATAATATTGGAATAAGTGGGACTTCTATATGTTTTAATAATTGGCTGAGCCCCTCGTGTTCCTGTAGTTTTGGCCACAGTGTTTCATGCAATTGCAGCGTAATATCAGCGTCTTCTGCCGCGTAGTGTGCCGCAGTTTCAATCGGTATTTGATTAAAGGTAAGCTGCTTAGCGCCTTTGCCAGCGATCTCTTCGAAATGAACCGTGTTTTGACCTAGGTATTTTAACGCCAGTGAATCCATGTCATGGCGACTACCGGTGCTGTCTAAGACATAGGACTCAAGCATGGTATCAAATACAACGCCATGCAGCGCGATATCATAGTTGGCTAATACGTTCATATCATACTTAATATGTTGCCCTACTTTTTGGTGCTTCTCGTCTTCAAGTAAGGGCTTGAATAAATCAAGAACTTTGTCTCGATCAAGTTGTTGCGGTGCATCGTCATAGTCATGCGCTAACGGCACATAGACGGCTTCGTTGGCATCAATACAAAACGAAAAACCGACAATCTCGGCTTGCATGTAGTCTAAAGAGGTAGTTTCAAGATCAAATGCAAATAGCTCTGCTTTTTTTAAGCGTTCTAACCATGTCTTGAGCTCAGCTAAATCAAAGATCGTATGATAGGTTTTTTCTGCTTTGTTTGAGCTACCATCATTTTGGCTATCGTTTTGATTGGGTGCTGATGTTGTTCCTGCTTCTTCTTGTTCTAGCGCGTCTTTAAGCATGCGTTTGAATTCCATGCGTTGGTAAAATTCGCGTAGGATGGAGATATCTTGTTTGCCGATGTTCAGTGTGGTCGGTGAAACATCAAGTGCGACATCACACTTAAGTGTGACTAAGGTGCGGGATAAAGCCAGTTGGTCGAGATTGGCGCGCAGTTTTTCCCCAATTTTGCCTTTAATAGCCTCGGCGTTATTGATCACACCATCAAGAGAGCCATACTCGAGTAGCCATTTTACGGCTGTCTTGGGACCTACGCCGGGTACACCAGGGACGTTATCGACACTGTCGCCAACTAAGGCGAGGTAGTCGATGATGAGATTTGGTCCGATGCCGAATTTTTTCTCGACCGCTGCTTCGTCCATGACCTTATTGGTCATGGTATTTATCAAGGTAATGTGTTCGTTAACGAGCTGCGCGAGATCTTTATCACCGGTTGAAATAATGGTCTCGATACCCTCAGCGGTGGCTTGCATGGCCAGTGTGCCAATGACATCGTCGGCTTCAACGCCTTCGATATTGAGCAAGGGTAAGCCCATAGCTTTAACCCAAGCATGCAGCGGCTCGATTTGACTGCGTAACTCGTCTGGCATGGGTGGGCGTTGGGCTTTGTATTCTGGAAAAATATCATCGCGAAAGGTTTTACCCTTTGCATCGAAGATCACGGCCATATGCTCGGGTTGGTAGTCTTCTAATAAGCGTTTGATCATATTGATACAGCCAAACACCGTACCAGTGGGTTCACCATGCGAGTTAGTGAGTGGTGGTAGCGCATGAAAAGCGCGGTAGAGATAGGACGAACCGTCAACAAGGATAAGAGGTTTATTTTTACTCATATAAAGAAAGTAGCTGTTTAAGCATTATTGTTAGAAAGTAAGGCTTGGCGCATGCTTTTACGTAGGGTTCCTGGTGTTTCCCCATAGAACCGTTTAAAGGCCTTGGATAAGGCCATATCACTAGAGTAACCTAGGTGATCAGCAATTTGCGCCATGGATAAAGGTGTATCACGTAATAAGCATAACGCATTTTGCATCCGCCATAGCGTCAGATAAGCGATAGGTGCTAGCCCGACTTTTTGCTGAAAGCGGCTAGCAAAAGCCGATCGCGACAAATTGCACTGCGCGGCAAGCTCTTCGACGGTCCACTCATGCGATAGTTGGCTATGAATCGCCTGCAAGGCGCGATTGAGCACCGGATCCTGTAAGGCCGAGAGAAATCCAGTATGCTGGTTTTTCAGGCTGTTACTGCTGCGCAAAATTTGGACAAAAAGCGCCTCACAGATGCGATCGACTAAGACACCGACTCCCGCCCCGTGTTGTTGCAACTCATGTTCGATAAGTAGTGCGGTTTGATGTAACCAGTGGCGTTTTGTTTCGTCGATGTTAGCCATTTGGATGTGGCTTGGTAGTGTACAAAGCAAAGGATGCTGATTACGTGTATCAAAAAGAAAACGCCCACAAAGTAAGCGCGTGACAGTCTCACCGCCTTGGAATATCTGCTCACCACTTGCGTAAGCTTTAGCGGCGACATCGCTCGCAATGCGTTCACTATGAGGATTGTCGGCAATCCAGTGAGCGCTTCCATGTGTGATGAGTACAAAGTCGCCTGTTTGCAAAGCAACGGGTTCGGCCATGTCGCTGCTTTGAAAGTAGCAGCTCCCTTCAAGTACGAAATGAAAGCGAGGGTGATCTGCCGTTGTTAGCGTCATGCCCCAAGGCGCAGAAAGCTTCGAGCAAAAGAATATGCTGCCGCGTAAACGAATGGTATTAAGTACTTGCCCTAAAATATCGGTGTTGTTTTTCTCCATCCCCCCATTCTTATCAATCTTGGACGATTGGACAAGAAAAACATTGTTCCAGCCATGGGGCATTTAAGTAAGCCACGCTATCTTAATCCCACAGTCACTCAGGGTGTGTTTCATGGTGAGCATACACATGATTGGATTGATAAACAGAGGAAAAAGTAATGATTAAACAACCCTATCTTGTCGGCTTAGTATTGACGCTAAGCATTGTGACCGGTTCTGTTATGGCTTCGGGATCAACTTCATTTTAGAAGTATGTTGATGAAGACGGCAATATTTCGCTACCTAAAGACCCGCGTAAAAATATGGTTCATTTAGGTTCCTGGTTTGTGCCGGAAGGCGACGTTAGCGGTTTTCACGATGTGTATACCGAAGCGAAAACAGTCGAATACTACCGTAAGCATGGCGATTTCCCTGATGGTGCAACCTTAGTAAAAGAGCTGCGCCAACATGATTCAGGCGATTATCCGACAGGCGCCAACGTCAGTTTCCAAAACAGCGACATTCGCTTGTGGTTTGTCATGGTTCGCGACAGTAAGAACCGATTTAAGGGTAATCCGTTATGGGCGAAAGGTTGGGGTTGGTCTATGTATCAAACTGATAACCCGCAAAAAAACGTCGCCACAAGTTTTGAAGAAAGTTGTCAGGCGTGTCATACACCCGCTAAAGAAACCGGTTGGGTATTTATAGAAGGTTACCAAGCAACATTGGGCAAGCCTTTACACTAATCGATAATCTCTCCACCTACGCGCTGCCTGACTGGCAGCGCATAGCGTTGCGTATTGCTACTCTTTTTTTGTCCTCAGGCGCCGCTATAAATTTAAGCTTGTCAGGTTTTTGCCGTGTATCATAGACCTCGATTGCGATTGAATAAGGTGTTACCTGAATGGATGACAAAACTAAGTCTTCGGATTTTCGCTTACAGCCCATTAACGATGCCATGTTGCATCGCGAAAGTTGGAAGATCTTTCAAATTATTGCCGAATTTGTTGAGGGTTTTGAGCGACTGGTGCGTATTAAACCTTCAGTCAGCATATTCGGCTCCGCGAGAACCAAGACTGATCACCCTTTCTACGAGCAAGCTGAAAAGATCGCCCGCGGTTTGTCCGATGCGGGGTTTAGTGTCGTCAGTGGTGGTGGCCCAGGAATTATGGAGGCGGCTAATAAAGGCGCCTTTGCTGGAAAATCGCCGAGTATTGGGCTGAATATTCATTTGCCGCACGAGCAATCCGGCAACCCTTATCAAGATGTGTCGCTGAGTTTTCGGCATTTTTTTTCGCGTAAGGTCATGTTTGTTAAATATGCTTCGGCTTACGTCGTCTGTCCTGGTGGGTTTGGCACTCTAGACGAGCTTGCCGAGATACTGACCCTGGTTCAAACAGGCAAGACGCGGCGTATTCCAATAATCTTAGTGCAAAGTGAATTTTGGGGCGGTTTATTGAACTGGTTCAAGGACACTCTGGTCAAAGAAGGTACGATAAGTGAATCCGATCTTGACTTAATTCAGGTGATTGATGATCCAGATGAAGTCGTTGAAGCCATATTCACCCACTACGAGAACCGTGGCGTTGAACCCTCGGTCGAAGGCCAGCCTACATTGTTGGATTTATAATGCCTGCTAGACTGCTGTTAATAGTTGTTTTGTCGCTGACATTAGCAGCAACTGCTTTGGCAGAAGATATCGATTTATCAGAAGCCGAAGTCACTATTATTCAGGATGACAAAGATCAGCGTGTTGAAGAGTATCGAGTCAATGGCAGGCTGTATTTGGTCAAGGTTATTCCTAACAGTGGTCCAGCCTACGTGATGGTCGATCAAAACGGTGATGGCCAGTTTGATCTTATCAATGACGACCCTACCGCCAACCCCCCCACCTCACAATGGGTACTGTTTAAGTGGAAATAAGCTAAACTGTTCGTTTAGGCTTGGCCGTTTTTATTTCATAACAAAATTAAAGATTCACTATGTCCGTGTTTACCAGCGTTGGGCGAGAGCAGCTCGAGGCGTTTCTTGTTACCTATGATTTAGGATCGTTAAAAGAGTTTGCTGGCATCAGTGATGGCATAGTTAACACTAATTACTTCGTCACTACAGAGGCGGGCCGTTTTGTCTTGACCCTGTTTGAAGAACTCAATGCTGATGAATTGCCCTATTTCATCGAGTTAATGCGTTTTGCAAGTGATCAGCAAGTGCCTTGCGCACAGCCTATCAGCGACAAAAATGGTCGCTATTTGCGCGAGTTGTGTGGTAAGCCCGCGTTAGTTGTAGAGCGGCTTCAAGGTCGAGGCGTTGATCGGCCAACAATTGCACAGTGCGCTGCTATTGGCGATGCTCTGGGCCGTTTACATGATATAGGACGGCGATTTGGGCACAGACGGCAAACAGATCATGGTGCAGCCTGGCATACAGAAACGGCTGAAAAAGTGCTTACGGTTATTGATGGTGACGATGCTGGGTTGTTAGAAAGTGAGATGCAATATCATCAATCGAATAATTACGATTCGCTGCCGTTCGGCCTCACCCATGGTGATTTATTTCGCGACAATGCGCTGTTTGATGGCGACAAGCTCGGCGGCATCATTGATTTCTACTACGCTTGTGACTTTATTCTACTGCATGATTTAGCCGTTGTTATAAACGATTGGTGTGTCACTGAGGATGGAGAAATCGATGTTTTAAGAATGGATAGTTTAATCAGCGCTTACCAACAACATCGTAAAATAAGTGATGAAGAAGCGGGCTATTTTTCGGCCATGTTACGCGCTGCAGCGTTACGATATTGGTTATCCCGCCTTTATGATTTACATTTTCCGAGAGCGGGTGAAATAACGCACGCTAAAGATCCTAATCATTTCCGCCGAATTTTACAGTTGCGAGTCGCCTCTCACCCAGCGCAAATTTAGCCTCGATAACCCTTGCAATATCCCTAAGTTATTGTCTTTTATGATAGTTTTCCAAAACTAAAAGCTGTGGATAACTATGTGGATAATTATTGATGAACGCCAAATTCACCAGTACCAGCTTATGTATTATTTTCGTAACCTTATTGCGGTATAACGCTTTGCTCTTTAAATTTCAATGACTTACGGATTTTAGTGGTAAACTTAGCAGTCTTGATCGTGAGTTAGCTGACTGGCCTTATACTTGTGTAAGAGTGTGAATAAAAAGCGAATGTAGTGCCAGATTCAGGCCAGATTGAACTAGGGTACTCGACAATGTCTCAGAAATCAGACGCAATCGAATTTAAATTATTAGACGTAGATCACACAATTTTTATTGTTTGCGTCGTATGATCCGTTTTATGACGTATAACTCGGGGGAGTTAAGCGGCTAGTTTTTGTCCGCTAATGTAGTAATGACAACGCCAGACCTCAGTAAAGTGACCCAGCTCATTGCCAATGAATCGGCGATGTCCTGGTTAACTACGCTTGTCAATTTTGTGCTTATTTTGCTCGCTGCGTTTGCGGCGGCACAGCTCACCTGGCGTTTTATCCCGGATTCTGAAGCATCCATAGTTGTGCCGCAGGACGCAGCAACAAACCGCGGTAACACGCCAGTTACGCAAACTGGTGTTGATATCAATCGCTTAGTGTCACAGCACCTGTTTGGTAAGGCCAATGCCAAGCGTACCCCAGTGGTAAAAAAAGCCGCGCCAATCGTCGAAACACGTTTGCCGCTGACATTACGCGGTGTTATTGCTTCCGATCGACCCGACACAGCACGAGCTATTATTTCGGCGCCGAATGCAGGTGAGCTTCCCTACGCAGTTGGCGCAACATTGCCTGGCAACGCCAAGTTAGAAGAAATTCACCCAGACAAAATTATTCTTTCACGCGGCGGGCAACTTGAGAATCTGCTGCTGCCAAAAGAGCAGGATGGTGTCAGTTTGCAGTCAGCACCTATGCCTCAGCGTAGAGGAAATAGCAATGAAGATGTTGTCACGGGAATTATTGAGACACCAGATGATTTCCGTGACGCCCTATTAGATGATCCTGAAAGTCTGACGGGTTTGGTTAATACTGTGCCGGAAACGAATGCGCAAGGCCGCTTAATTGGCTTTAAGTTACAGCCTGGGCGGGATGCTGGCTTTTTACAACGTTTTGGCCTGCAATCGGGTGATGTATTAACCAGTGTCAACGGCATTAAGCTCGATAGCCCGGTAAGGGCCTTGGAAGTCATTCGGGAGCTTGGCGAGGCTGGCCAAGTTAATATTGAGGTCTTGCGCAATAATATTCCTCAAACATACGCTTTTTCTTTTGATCAGGGATGACACTGATATGCTTTTATGCGTTAATAATCAGTTCCTCCTAATATATATTCAGCGTAGCGGAATATGACAGCTTTGCGACAACAACAAAAACAAGCATTAGGCATGCGCCAGTGGTTTGCCGCATTGCTGATCGGCTGTGTCATGTCATTTTCGGTATGGGCTGAACCGGTCACTTTTAATCTGAAAGAAGCCGATATTACCGCTGTCGCGAATACTGTCGCTGAGGTGACGGGTAAAAACTTTGTTATTGATCCACGTGTAAAAGGTAAAGTCACCATCATCTCCTCGCGGGCAATGGAACGTGAAGAAATTTACCAAATATTTTTATCGGTATTACAGGTCCATGGCTTTGCGGCGATTGAGGCCGGTAACGTTGTCAAAATTGTGCCGTCGGCCAATGCGAAACAAATCGCCGTACCGTTAGCATCGAGGAAAAAACCGGGCAAGCTCGATGAGCTAGTGACGCGTGTCATCGAGCTCAATAATGTACCAGCCGCACAGCTGGTGCCTATTTTACGTCCCCTTGTTCCGCAACAAGGACATTTAGTTGCTTATCCTCCCAGCAATAGTTTGGTTATTTCTGATCATGCCGCCAATATTGAGCGGCTCTACGACATCATTAAACGTATTGATAAGCCCAGTGTTGATGAGATTGATATCGTTAACCTTAAAAATGCTTCTGCAACAGAAGTGGTTAGAATTTTAAATTCACTGCAAGGGGCTGGCGCTGCCGGCGGAAATCAAGCGGCACTCAGTGCGCGGCCAACCTTGGTTGCCGATGAGCGTACTAACAGCATTCTGATTAGCGGCGAGCCAACTGCCCGCTTGCGTTTGTTAGCCGTGATATCACATCTGGATACACCGCTCGAAAGTGGCGGTAATACTCACGTTATTTATCTTCACTATGCCGATGCGGTAGAAATGCGAGAAGTGCTAACAGGTGTTAGTGAATCTATTGCAGACGACCAGGACGGTGGTGCAGATGGCGCTGCCGCTGCGCCGGCAACCCCCATCACCATACAAGCAGATGAAGGTACCAATGCCTTAATTATTACCGCGCCACCAGAAGAGTTTTTAGAATTACAAGACGTCATTCGTAAGCTCGACATACGTCGTGCTCAGGTACAAGTCGAAGCCGTCATTGCCGAAGTATCTGGCGGAACGGCAGCGGCAATTGGTGTTCAGTTGCAGTCAACCACTAGCCTGGATAGTAGCGGAGCGTTTGGCGGCACCAGTTTTAATTCACCCACTGGCTTGGTACCTTCAATAACCGACGCCGCGGCAAACCCTGCTGCCGTTAACGGTGGCGGCTTAGCTTTGGGGTTTATCGATGGCACTACCACGTTTGGCGGCGCTGAAATCCTTAATTTAGGTGCCCTGGTTAACCTTATCAATAACGATACCTCGTCTAATATTCTGTCCACACCTAGCTTGCTAACCTTGGATAACCAGGAAGCCGAAATAGTTGTCGGTCAGAACGTGCCCTTTGTCACTGGGTCTCAGGCAACAACCGGCGGCGTTGCCACCCCATTTCAGACGATCGAGCGGCAAGACGTCGGTATTATTTTGCGGGTAACACCACAGATTAACGAAGGTGATGCCGTTAGACTGGATATTGAACAAGAAACTTCAAGTGTCACGAATTCTGCTCTTGCCGAGGATATTATTACCAATACGCGTGAAATAAGAACCAGTGTATTAGTCGAAGACGGTAGCATTGTTGTCTTGGGTGGCTTGATAGAAGACCAACTTAACGAAACCGTACAGAAGGTTCCTGGCCTTGGAGATATACCCGTCTTAGGGCATTTGTTTAGGTTTAAAGAAACAACCTTTGATAAAACCAATACGATGGTGTTTTTACGGCCGCTAATTATCCGTAACGAGAGTCAAGCGCGTTATATTGCCGGTGGTAAATATGAGTTTATTCGAGATCGTCAACAAGCTATCCGCGATCGAGGCGTCGCGTTGATAGATGATGAGCTGTCACCTTTGTTACCTGGTTTTGATGAATATTTGGAACTACCACCGCCCTTTGAGCAAAGCTCGGGTAATATCTCTACTCGAACAGGTGATCCCTCTGTAGAAATTCCGCCACCACTTGATTTCGTGGCGGAGCCTAAGGACGTTGTTTTAGACAGTGGCGCTAGGTAATGACACAACCGCTGGTTCCAGAAGATCAATTAAGTCCGGCCTTAGTTAGTGATAGCCCCGAGCAGGGAGCTCGGCAATTACCCTTCAGTTATGCCAAGCGCAATGGTGTACTCGTTTCTTCCTACGACGGTAATACAATTCAAATTAGTTGTCGAGAAGGTGATGTCACGCCAATGGCCTTGGCTGAGGTGAGACGTTTTGTCGCCAGCCCTATCTCAATAGTCAGTGTATCTCACGAAGAGTTTGATGGCTTGCTGCGTCAGTCTTACGAGCAGGGTTCAAGCGAAGCCATGCAAATGATGGGTGATATTGGCCAGGATATGGATTTGTCCAAGGCGATTCAAGATTTACCCGAGCCAGAGGATTTGCTCGAGAGCGAAGATGATGCCCCTATTATTCGTTTGCTCAACGCTATGTTTACCGAAGCGGTGCGAGAAAGTGCATCAGATATTCACGTTGAGCCGTATGAAAATCGTTTAGTCATACGTTTTCGTATAGACGGCGTGTTGCGCGAAGTATTGCAACCCGATCGAGCCTTGGCACCCTTGGTTGTGTCACGTATCAAAGTGTTGGCCAAGCTAGATATTGCCGAAAAACGCTTACCGCAAGATGGTCGTATTTCAATCAAAATAGCCGGTCATGCCGTAGACGTGCGGGTCTCTACCTTGCCTTCAGGTCATGGCGAACGTGTGGTAATGCGTTTGCTTGATAAGCAAGCAGGAAGAATGAGCTTAGAGCATTTGGGTATGGCACCCGATACCATGACCTTGCTAGATAAAATGGTTCACAAGCCGCACGGCATTGTTTTGGTGACTGGACCTACAGGTTCGGGTAAGACTACTACGCTTTACGCGGGTATGACACGTATTAATGATAAGAGCCGCAACATTATGACTGTTGAGGATCCTATCGAGTATTATCTTGACGGTGTTAGCCAAACCCATGTTAACACCAAGGTTGATATGACCTTTGCCAGAGGCCTGCGTGCCATCTTGCGTCAGGATCCCGATGTCGTTATGGTCGGTGAGATTCGTGATGTTGAAACTGCAGAAATTGCAGTGCAAGCCAGTTTAACTGGTCATTTGGTATTATCAACTCTACATACCAATAGCGCAGTAGGTGCCATCACCCGTTTGCGTGATATGGGGGTAGAACCGTTTTTGCTTGCATCGAGCTTGCTTGGCGTGCTTGCTCAGCGCTTAGTCCGCGTATTATGTTCTGATTGTAAACGACCTCGGCCTGCCAGTCCCACCGATTGCAAAGTACTGGGAGTCGATGAACATCATCCACCTATAATTTACGATGCGGTTGGCTGTAATAAATGTAACTACCTTGGCTATCGAGGTCGTGTTGGCGTATACGAGTTAATTGAAATCGACAGCGAGATGGGGCGTCTGATTCATGATGGAGCGTCAGAGCAAGTAATTGAAAAGCAAGCACGTGAATCAACGCCAAGTATTTTAGAAGACGGCATACAGCGCGTATTAAACGGGGAAACCACGTTGGAAGAATTGCTTCGCGTTACACGCGAGGCGTAACTTGCGGCTTTTATTATGGGTGCGTTTGAATACACCGCTCTTGATAGTGCCGGGCGAAATAAAAAAGGCGTTCTAGAAGCCGATACCTCACGCCAAATTAGACAAAAACTGCGTGACCAGGGCCTGGCTCCACTTTCTGTTGTAGAAGTCCAACAAAAAGAGTCGCGTTCAGGCTCTGGCTTCTCGCTATTCAAACGCAGTGTCAGCGTTACCGACCTCGCCTTAATTACCCGTCAGCTGGCTACCCTGGTTAGAGCGGCTTTGCCTATAGAAGAAGCCCTACGTACGGTCTCGCAACAAACCAATCGTCCGCATATTGAAAGTATGCTGTTAGCAATACGTTCACGTATCAAAGAAGGTTATAACCTAGCGGATGCGCTCGGTGATTTTCCTCACGTGTTCCCAGAGCTTTATCGCATGACGGTGGCTGCTGGCGAACACTCAGGGCATTTAGATGTGGTGTTGGAACGGTTGGCAGACTATACCGAAACCCGTCAGGCCTTACGCCAAAAAACGCAGTTAGCTTTAATCTATCCTGTATTGCTAACCACCGTTGCAGTTTTGGTTGTTATTGCTTTGCTGACATTTGTTGTGCCGCAAGTCATACAGGTGTTCGACACTATTGATCAAGAGTTACCAATACTCACAAAGATCCTAATTGCAGTTAGTGATTTTCTTAGAGACAATGCTTGGTTATTGATTGGTGGAATTTTAGGTACGGCTATTGTTGTCAGTGCGATACTTAAGCGCCCCGGTCCTAAATACGCGTTTCATAAATTTTTATTAACCCTGCCGGTGATAGGTAAGCTTGTTCAGGGGATGAATACAGCCCGTTTTGCACGTACCTTCAGTATTCTTGCGGCTAGTGGCGTACCGGCGTTAGAAGCCATGAAAATTTCGGCAAAAGTGTTAACCAACTTGCCTATGCGTCAATCGGTTGAAGATGCCGCTTCGCGTGTGCGCGAAGGTGCGGGTATTCATGAGTCTTTGCAGCAATCTGGATACTTTCCACCAATGACCTTACATCTTGTCGCCAGTGGTGAGGCCAGTGGCAATCTGGATGTCATGCTCGAGCGGGCTTCAGCAGCGCAAGAGCGAGAAGTAGAGACCTTAGTCGCCGCTTTCGTTGCTTTATTTGAGCCCTTACTTATTGTCATAATGGGTGGTGTCGTCTTATGTATTGTATTGGCAATATTGTTACCTATTTTTGATTTGAACCAACTCGTTAAATAGTGAAAAGGAAAACGTTATGAACAACAAAAAGCTTGGCTTCTCTTCTCAGCAAGCCGGTTTTACCTTAATTGAAATCATGGTCGTCGTGGTGATTCTGGGTATTTTGGCGGCTGTAGTGGCGCCACGAATTTTTGACCGTCCAGACGAAGCGCGTGTCGTTAAAGCCAAGCAAGATATTCGCGTGTTAGAGAATGCACTCAATCTCTACCGTTTAGATAACTTCAATTACCCAACAGGTGATACTGGGCTGCGTGCGTTGGTGGAAAAACCTGCCGATGCGCCAAATTGGAAAGAAGGCGGTTATCTGGATCGTCTACCCACTGACCCATGGAACAACGAGTACCAATATCTCAATCCAGGAGTACATGGTTCGATAGATGTGTTTACTTTCGGGCGTGACGGCGGCAGTGGTGGTGAAGGGCCAGATGCAGATATTGGTAACTGGGATTTGTAGCCTTATTCCAGCTTAAGCAAGTTAATTCATGAGTAGACAACGGCAACAAGGGTTTACGCTTTTAGAGCTAATCGTTGTGACCTTAATTATCGGTCTCATGCTAGGCGTTGTTACCTTATCATCGGGTTTAAATAGACAGAATGATGTTGGCGAAGAAGCAGAGCGTATCGCCGCCTTAATTGATATCGCCTCACAAGAAGCCGTATTCAAGTCAACAGAGATTGCTTTGGAATTCGATGAGACTACTTATCGTTTTTTGACACTTGTGGAGAACGATTGGGCTCCATTAGATGCCGATCGTTTATTGCGCGCAAGATCACTGCCGGCAGGTCTAGAATTTGAAGTATTTCTCGAAGGCGAATCAAAGTTTGAATTTAAAATAGATGAATTCTCTTTAGATAAAGAAGAAAAAGAGGAAAGTAAACTACCCAGAGTGTTTTTACTTTCCAGCGGTGAAGTGACGCCATTTGAGCTCAACCTCAATAATGATGACGGCGATACGCTTTACACACTAAGTGCTACCATCACCGGTGAAATAGAAATAGAAAAAGTTGAAAGTAATACATAAATATCTATGCCATTCTTAACATCATCATGCCGAAGACAACGTGGTTTTACCCTTATCGAAGTGGTGATTGCGCTGGCAGTGATTTCGATTTCTATGGCAGCAGTGATTAATGGTGTCGGTAAGAATATATCAAACGCAAGCTATTTACGTGATAAAACCATGGCCCAATGGGTGGCCTCTAATAAGGTAAATGAAATTTACTTAGATGATGCACCACTCAGTAGAAATGAGGAAAGCGGAGAATCTGAGCTCGCTGGCCGTACCTGGGAGTGGACGGTAGATGTCGATGATACCGATGTTGAGTTAATTAAACGCGTCGAAGTTGAGGTGGGCGTCAAAGACAGCGATGCTGTGTTAGCACGAGTCACGGCGTTTATTGGCCAGTAAATAATGAAGAGTAAACGACATAATCGCGCAGCAGGTTTTACATTACTGGAACTACTCGTCGCCGTGGGTGTGTTTGCCGTTGTGGCTGCTTTAGCAAGCAGTGGTTTTAACTCGGTATTAAATAATGCTACGCGTAGCGAAGAGCAAATGGATAGACTGGCCAAATTACAAAAAGCCATGGTGATTCTCGCTCGTGATGTTCAGCAAGCCGTAGACAGGCCTATTCGCGATGAGTTTGGCGGCAACCTCCCCGCGTTTCTCGGTGGCCAACCCGATAATTTATTGGAGTTCTCACGTACTGGTCGCCGCAATCCCGCGCAAGCGCCGCGTAGTCATTTGCAACGAATTGGTTTTCACTTTGAAGATGAAACCTTTTATCGTTTGAGCTGGGCGGTAATGGATAGAGCGTCTGACACCGAACCACTGGAATCGAAATTAGTAGAAGGTATCAACGAAGTGGATATTCGCTATCTTGATGCCACGGGCACCTGGCATGAACAATGGCCACCGCTGCGCGCGCCGACGGGTGGTGCAGCAGCCTTACCTCAAGGCTTAGAGATCACTTTTGATATACAAGGTTTGGGTGAAGTGCCGCGTTTATTTAGGGTGGCGGGTTAATGACGTCTGTTTATCGCCCTATCGTATATAAACAAAGCGGCGTTGCGTTGATCACGGCCTTAATTTTTACCGTGCTAGTCACCAGCTTTGCTGTCGCCATTGCCTCACAACAGCAAATCGATATCAGGCGTACCGGTAATATCCTTGCCAGTGAGCGAGCCTATTTATTATCGCAAGGTCTTGAAGATTGGGCAGGCGATATATTAACGCGTGATATTACTGAGGCAACCGGCGCTATTTACGATCACCGGAGCGAAGAATGGGGTAATGAATTGCCTGCTATCGCGGTAGAAGGAGCGGTGATTAGTGGCAGGATTACCGATCTGCAAGGGTTGATTAATGTTAATGGTTTGGTTGATGCTAGCGGAGCGCAGGTAACAACAGAAGTGGATCGGTTTAGACGTTTACTAATTGTACTTAGCCTCAGCCCAGATTTGGTCGAAGCGGTTATCGACTGGATTGACCCTGATACCGCGACAACCGGATCGTCTGGAGCTGAAGATTCCAATTATTTAAGTAAAGATCCATCATATCGTACAGCCAATGGTCCAATGAGAAGTATTAGTGAACTGCGCTTAGTTGAGGGTTTTACTAGCGAAGTTTATGCGTCGATCAGTCCTTTCTTGACGGCATTACCTGCTTCAACCGCTAATCCTGTTCCGAATAATAACAACCAGAACAACCAGAACAACCAGAACAACCAGAACAACCAGAACAACCAGAACAACCAAAATAACCAAAATAACCAAAATAACCAAAATAATAATTTGGCAAGTTCAAACGCTACACCAATAAACCTTAATACGGCGCCAGTTCCTGTCATTCAGGCATTATTGAGCAATGATCCAACTTTGCCGCTCAGCGACTCTGAAGCAGAAACATTTATTGAGAATGTTGAAACCGCGGAAGGTTACGAAACGATTACTGATCTACTAGCAGACTCTGTGATAGTTAATCAAAGCCTCAGCCCACCCGACTTTGGCCCATTTGGTCCAGCGGTGGTCAGTGAATACTTTCTTATTGAAGGCCGCGTCGTCTTACCGGAAGCACAAGTGCAGTTATTCAGCCTTGTGCAGCGAGATAATAGTGATGGTACGCTTACCGTCTTAATGCGCGGGCAAGGTAGTTACTAATGGCGACAGTTTTTGTACATCTTAATGCGCAGAGACGAGATGAAGCAGAATGGTTACTGCAAGAAGACGGTGTTGATCGGTCTGCGGTTCGTCATGGCCCTTTGTCATTATTGGCTAATGATGCCAAAGGCGCCCGCGTTATTGTCTTATTGCCTGGAGCCGATGTCACTTTAACCGATGCAACGGTGCCGACACGCAATACCCAACGTATAGCCGCCGCCCTACCCTATTTACTGGAAGAAAAATTTGCCAGTGATGTCGAAGAACTGCATTTTGCCTTTTCAAAACCGCGTGCAGATAACTCAGTAGATGTTGCTGTGATTGCTAAGGTGACCTTAGAAGACTGGATTCAACGTTTTCAAGATATCGGTATTCGGCCGCATGCGATGATTCCGGATTTAATGGCCGTGCCTTATCATGAAGACACCTGGTCTATATTAGATAGCCCTGAAGGTGTGTTAATGCGTTTGTCTGATGGCAGTGGTTTGCACGTTGATCGCGATATTGCTGTAGACACCCTACGCTTGAGTCTAGCATCAGTCACCGATAGCCCACCGGCACATATCGTTTATTACCTCAGTGAAGCCGATGAGTTAACACCCTTGGATTTTGGTGATTTGTCTCCCGAAGTTGACGTTGAGTTAAACCAAAACTATTCACTGTATCTGCTTGCCAAAAACTGCCAACTCGATAATACGATTAACGTACTCCAGGGTGCTTATAGCCGCAAAGAAAAAATAGGTAAGTTGTGGCGGCCCTGGCGGGCTACCGCAGTAATCGGTGTTATTTGCTTACTATTATTTGCTGCCTTAAAAGGTTTCGATTTTATTGAGCTGTCACAAAAAGAAGATAAATTAACCGCACAAATAGAGGCTGTGTATAAAAGAATATTACCGCAAGCGACCGGTAAGGCTAGTAAAGAGCGCATTCAAAGCCTGTTAAAAAGTTTAAATGGCGGTAAAGGACAAAGTGATGGCTTCTTAGAGTTATTGGCGAAAGTCGCCGAAGACGTGAAAAAGACACAGCAAGTCGAAATTACACGTATCGCTTTTACTAATAAGGCGTTGAACATCGCCCTGACACTGGGTGATTTACAGAGTCTTGATGATTTAAAAAACCGTTTAAGCAAAGACAAAAGCCTGGATATAGAAATTCAATCTGCGAGTTCGCGTAATAATAAAGTAGAAGCGCGCTTACAGATTAAAGGTGAGCAATAATGAATCAGTGGTGGGCAGGTTTAAATCAACGAGAGCAGCGGTTAGTCATTATCGCTGCCATTGCAGTAACGTTGACGCTGTTGTATTTATTGGTTGTTGAGCCAGTAGTAAAACATATGCAAGATTTAGAGAAATCAGTTACCGATAAAACCGAGCTTTTGCAGTGGATGCAAGAGAGTGAAGTTACAATAAGTGCTTTACGACGCAACAGCAGTCAAACACGGCAACCGACAAATACCGGTGGATCATTACTTGCGGTAGTTGACCAAACAGCAAAGCGTAGTCGTTTGGGTTCAGCAATAAAACGTGTTGAGCCCGAAGGCAGTGATGGCGTACGTCTGTGGTTAGAGCAAGCATCATTTGATAATGTGCTTCGCTGGTTGGCACAGATAAAACGTAACCAGGGTGTCGAGGTTAAACGTATTACACTTGAGCAGCCTGATAGCCCGGGTATTGTCGATGCTCGTATATCTCTAACACGAGGCGGCTAATGAAAAAGACAATTAAGCTGCTGGTGTTTGCTGTTTTCGCCTACGCTATTTTTTTAATAGTGACGCTGCCCGCGAATCGGCTTTATCAGTTTTTTGCTGAACACATACCGGCATCGGTAAAGTTCTATGGCTTAAGTGGAACAGTATGGAATGGTGAAGCAGAGTTAGCGACATTAGCATCGCAGCAATATCGCAATGCCAGTTGGCAATTTCAATGGGCTGAATTGCTTAAAGGCAAAGTAATTGTCAAACTGGATTTTGATAATGGTCAAAGCCTGATCAAAGGTAATGCTGGAATAGATGTGTTTGGCAACTATATTGCCCAGGACTTGTTTCTACAACAGGAACTGGCTGATATACAAGCACTAGCACAAGTGTCACCCGTGACTGTTGGTGGTAAGTTAGGTGGCAAAATAGAGGAACTTATTTTTAAGTCTTCACGTATTAGCAGTGCAGTTGCCAACTTCAATATTATCGATACAGCATTTTTATTGCCTAGGCGTACACCCTGGGGAAGTTTCAAAGTAGATATCACCTCACCTGAGGGTGTAACCAATATAAAAATTAAAGACCAAGGTGGTCCTTTGTTGGCTGATGGCGTCATTACTGTAGATGATGCTGGTGCTTACGATGTTAATTTGGCTGTAGAAACAAGTAGAACAGCGTCGCGTGATTTAATTCGTGGGCTCCAATTTCTAGGTCGTCCTGGCAGCGATGGAAAAACACGTTTAGCTTATAAAGGCAATTTACAACAACTACTTGGTGGACAAGCACAATCCAGTGCTAAGGCAGATCCAACTTAGTCAAGCCAGTGTATAATCGCAGGTTATGGATAATCTGCTTATCAAGCGCCTTTATCTCGGTATAGATCAATTTAGCGAAAATGTCGGTCGACTCGTGTCATGGCTAGTTATTGTTATGACCTTGCTTATTGTCTATGACGTTGTTATGCGCTATTTCTTCCAAAGTGGTTCAGTTGCTCTACAAGAACTGGAATGGCATTTATTTTCGATTATATTTTTATTTGGCGCAGCGTTTACGTTAAAACATCATGATCATGTTTGTGTGGATGTTCTCGCACAACGGCCCTGGATGACAATCAAGGTCAGAGCATGGGTTTATTTATTATGTACTGTATTTTTTCTTTTACCATTCTGTCTGTTAGTTATTTACAGCAGTTGGGATTACGTCGCTAACTCCTACAATATTCCACCGGCAGGAGAACGTTCTCCTGATCCAGGTGGTCTGCCTTATCGTTATTTGCTCAAAGCTGCTATTCCTGTCGCTTTTATTTTGTTATTTATCCAAGGAATTGCATTGTCACTGCGCAGTTACGCATATTTGGCTGGTGATAAGCAAGCCCTGGCTATGCTGAACAACGAGCATAATCTGAAAGAGAAAATATAATGGAAGTATGGGCACTGGTAATGTTCGCAGTGGTCGTGCTGCTGTTTTTGTTAGGCTACCCCGTAGCCTTTACATTAGGCGCGGTATCAATAATATTCGGTGCTATTTCTCTCGGTCTAGATTTTTTTAATCTACTACCCCTGCGTATATGGGGAATAATGACCAACTTTACTTTACTAGCTGTACCTCTATTTGTATTTATGGGAGTGTTGCTAGAAAAATCCGGTATTGCCGAATCTTTACTGCAGACTATGGGCGCATTATTCGGGCGTGTTAAAGGCGGCATGCTTATTTCGATTATTGTGGTGGGTACCTTACTCGCCGCCACTACCGGAGTTGTTGGTGCAACAGTCGTTACAATGACGGTAATTGCTTTACCAGTATTACTTAAAAATGGTTATAGCCCAGAGTTGTCGAGTGGTGTTATTGCGTCAGCAGGAACTTTAGGTCAAATCATTCCACCGAGTATTGTATTAATATTACTAGGCGATGTTATTGGTGTGCCCGTAGGCCAATTATTTATGAGCGCAGTGGTTCCAGGGCTCATCCTCGTCATGTGCTTTATCCTTTATATTGTTTTTCTAGGTCGTTGGCGTCCACATACATTGCCTGACGCAAGCGCAATGGATCAGCAGTCTTCTATATATCAGGCTCTGAAAAGTATGATGCCACCTTTGCTGCTGGTAATCGCTGTGTTGGGGTCTATCTTTTTTGGTATAGCGACACCGACAGAGTCAGCCGCCCTAGGAGCGGTGGGTGCAATGTTGCTGGCAGCCTTGAATGGCAAACTTAAGTTAGGCATGCTTAAAGACTCGATGCAGCATACAACAAGACTGACCAGCATGGTGTTTATGATTTTAATTGGTGCGACTGCTTTTGGCCTTGTGTTTCGAGGTATGGGTGGTGACTACCTGGTAGAGTCAATGCTGACGAACTTGCCAGGAGGCGTGAATACTTTTATAGCGCTAAGCATGGTATTGATTTTTATATTGGGTTTTTTTCTGGATTTTCTCGAAATTTGTTTTATCGTTGTCCCTATACTTGCGCCCATTGCCGAATTACTCGGTATTAATATGCTTTGGTATGGCATATTAATCGCGATGAACTTACAAACTTCATTTTTAACACCGCCATTTGGATTTTCACTTTTTTATTTGAAAGCGGCCGCTAAAGTACCGCTTCGTATTGCTCAGGTTTATCGAGGTGTTATCCCCTTTGTTTTATTACAGGTAGTGACTTTGGCGCTTATTTTTATTTTTCCTGATCTGGTTCTATGGTTACCAGACCTAATGGACAGTATTCAAAGACCGTAACGTAACCATGTTTAAAAAACTGATGGCCAGCGCTGATCGGACAGAAGTTGGTTTTTGTCAAGGTGTATTGGAAGCAGAAGGCTTACGTTGTTTTATTAAAAATGAATTTCTTGGCGGTGCTAGTGGCGAGCTGCCGGTTAACGAAACCTGGCCAGAGCTGTGGGTAAGTAAAGACGATTTTTCGCGTGCTGAAGAAATTTTATCTGACTTAAAACCGGAACCAGACGCAAAACCCTGGCAATGTACGGAATGTGGTGAACTGATTGAGGCACAATTTTCAGATTGTTGGCGATGTAGTGCTTCGGCCGTGGTAGATAAGTAACGCCTTAACTAACCGGCGAGTTGGAATGCCATGGACTTCAGGCCCTCGTCGTGATCCATTAAAGTCTGTAACTCAGTAGTGAGCTGGAAATCCGTGACTTCAAGATAACTCAGAATAGACTCAGGAAGTTCGGTGCACTCGGCGTCACCAATGTCGTGTCGTTTCAACATGCGATCGGCCAATAATACGATTCCAGAGAAAACCGAGTGTGGACCCTGGTAATCTTCATTGTGGTGTTGTTCAATGGCGACTACTACTTCTTCCGGTAATCGCCAGCTCTTCATTAACCATGAACCAATAATGCCATGATGCGCGCCCAGCGTACTTAACTCTACCTCCTGAATAGGCATATTAGGGTTTTGCTCAATCATTTTACTGAGTAATAGATATTCATCTTTAAACATATGACCTAATAGTACATGACCAAAGTTATGTAATAGTCCAGCAAGATAAGCAAGCCCAGAAGGTGGCCTAATACTGTGTGGCAGCAAATTACTGATCGCCTGGCAAAATGCAGCGCTATAAACGGCATGGCGCCAAAATTCATCAATGCTATAAGCACCGCCTCTTGGTAGTTTAAACGGTCTCGCAGTGGCAATACCTAGGGCTAAGCTCATGACCATGTCGTAGCCAAGTACGCGTGTGATAGCGGTATCGACTGAATCGACTTTGCCTCGATAACCAAAAAAAGGCGATGATGCATAGCGCATCACTTGTGCCGCTAAACTTGGGTCTAGTTCAACCACATCAGCCAGTTCTTTTATAGCTGGTGTGCTCTTGGCTCTAAGTTGGAAAATCTTTTGTGCCATTGCCGGCATAGCAGGTAGTTTTTTGGTTCTTTCGATTTTGCTTTTTAGATCAAGTAACGGCGAACTATCAT
Organism: uncultured Thiotrichales bacterium; assembly: GCA_964617475.1. Taxonomy (GTDB): domain Bacteria; phylum Pseudomonadota; class Gammaproteobacteria. Next base: position 2,547 of record CAZTYM010000037.1, on the reverse strand, counting down.
CATGAGGTGTCAGTAAGCGTTCGTCTACATCGGCAGCGATATCGGCTTCGGCTGAAAGCCGTTTAGCAAATTCGTATTTGCGAAATAATTGGCGGAAGCTTTTTTTATCTAACTGGATAAGGTGACGTCGGTCACCTGTTAACATATATACCTGTTCCAGTGCAGCAAAATGGGTTTCAAGAATCGTCCGGATACCATAAGCAGCACCTAAAGCAGGTAAAAATTTCGGCACACAATCATTAAAGGTTTTCGATATTGTAGTCTCGTCCTGCTGCTTCAATGGCCGTCTCAGTAATTGTTGCACGGCGCGTAAATTTAGTTCGCGATTGGCAGGAATAACAATCATCAACTGGCCACTGCTATCACCAATAAGGCAGGTTTGAAGAATACAACTGCTGGGTATACCGGCGTTCGACGCGGCATGCTCCGCATTCGTAAACGGCTCTACTTCAACGACTCTATAGCTAATATTTTGATCGTCGAGATGGCGAATAATGGTGTTGGCAACTGGCATAGGTGAATTGTGCGGATAAATGCTGTCTTAATATGGTATTTATCAGCATTTTTGCCAGTCGAGGGAACAAATGTATGTAGAATGCAAAGTACGTCACATTTTTGATTAGTACTTCGTTTTCGAAGGATTAGACAAAAAAGGCCGCAGCATAGGCTGCGGCCAGTTTGCCCAAAACTACTTTTTAACAGTGATTTATTCGACAAAAGTTCTTTCTCTATCAATAAATCTTTCATCGCCGACAACAAAAGCATTTCTACCAATTTCACGACGTTTAATATTGGTGTTTCGCGTAATCAGTTTAGATAAAGTTGTAGATCGAATCATACGGCGATATTGACGGTTTTTCTTACCTTTGAACTGGTTCTTCCAGTAAAAACGATCACCGTCTCGTAATGCTTCAAACTGCAGTTTAAATAATGCAACTTGTGTTTCACCTACTAAAGCACCAGGAACAATATCTTCAGCCAATACACCAGTGAACAAGTCGAGGTTTCTCGCATTTCCACGGCCATAAGTTTTGCGTAATGCACGGCGTATTTTACGGTCGCTAGTGATTTGGCCATAACGGATATAAGGTTTAAGACCAAGTGCTTTACGAACATCGTTTAGTGTACCGAGGCCATGGTCGCGACCGCGTTGGATATTCAAAACGGCTAAATCCATACCCATTTCAACGTTACCAAAAAGCAAGTTACGAACATCATCAACCATTAATAAGTCGACGTTTTGACTTACCTGATTAGCAAGACCGCGCAGAATTGGATCAATACCACCTTGCAAGGTGATGGTTTCAATATTGAAGAAGCCAGACATCAGAGGTAAATGACCTTCAGGAATTTCATTGCCTTCTGAATCAAGGCGTAAAATTGTTGGGCTAAGCATTGTGTGCCCAACACGATACGCTGCATGTGAGAATTCATTGATCATGCTAGCGTCTACTAGTGGGTTATAACCTTGGTAGGGGCTTAAGGTGTTCTTACCAATCAACAAAGGTACAAACTCATTGTAGACAATACGTTGTGTCATTCCGCCGACTAATGCACGGGCTTTTTGATATAACTCTTCTCCATCCCAGTCTGGGTTTTGCGCAGCCAAAATGTTTACCAGACGGTTATGCTCACGCACGAAAATAGTGTGAATGGCAGCTAGACCAGGTTGTTCGTTAGAGCGAATATCACCAGCTAAAAATAATTCGGTCGGTTCACGAGTTGAGTTAGCATTAGGTAAACCATCAACATTAAATGGCATTAATTCGCCAGCGCTGGTTTTTAACTTACCCGTACCATCCAGGGTACGTAGTGCAGCAGCGCGAGTTTCGTCAGAGCCGTAGACGAATGATGCGTCTATCCAGCCGGTAATTTCATTTTCTTGCTGGCGTGGATTATCCGTACCGGTACCGGTTGAGCTGTTAAAAATAGCTCGAAACAAAGGTAATTCCGTTCCAGCATCAAAAAATGAATCACCCTCAGGCACGGTGACTGGCTCAAAAGAGTTGGCGTTAACGCCTTCGGTTAAACCAATATCGTGATCTAGCAGCTGTGCGAACTGCCAAATCAAATCGCTAGCGTTACCAACACTTGGAACGCTGACACTACCTTGAGCGTGTAAATTTTCGCTGATGGTGCGTGGGTTCGGGCGACCGCTAGGCATAGCAGAAATGCCGTCGTCGTAGGTGACTTCTGTGATACGACGAAGATTGGCAAATATAGCGTTCATGCCTGGCTTGGCGAGGTTATTCCCAGAACCATCAATCGAACGATATTCTGAATCAATATCGTAATTCAGATTAGTCGCAACATTTGTATCTTTGACAGAACCGTTGACTGAACCGGTGCCGGCAGGTATGGGGGTAACGTCAACCGCGTTGGCCACACCTAAAGGCGCGGAGAGTAAGAACGCCAGCTGAGTGGCGATAACAGATTTGCGTAGCATGTTATTTCCTCTTGTTAGGTAAATAAAAATGGTTTACAGCACTTAAGTTGGGCTCACAAAATATTTACATTACTAATTTGTTATAAAAATATTATAAATTT
>CAZTYM010000036.1:0-29032 GCA_964617475.1 uncultured Thiotrichales bacterium | reverse complement strand
ATCTAATTTAGAATGTTTTGATGGTTTAGTTATCGCTGCGGCGGACGCCAATCATTTACCTCTCGTCTCTGCGGCGTCGCCCTTATTTAATCAAGCGGTTCGTGCCGAACTGGGTTTACGCACCTTAAGTGAAGAACGGCAAACCATACTCTATCACTTTCGTCGGTTACTAGAATCATCTTCGCATGTGCATATCACTTACGCTACGGATAATCATGGTGAGCCACAAAGCATCAGCCCTTGGGTGGAATTACTCAATGCATTTCATCAATTAAGTTTTGGCGCAGACTTACATGATGACTCACTCAGCCACACCTTATCGGAAAAAGAAAAGGCACAGAAGAAAAATACCAAATCAACTGAAACCGTTTATCAAGCCAGTACAGCGGTATTACCACAATTGTTACCCGATACTTATTCAGCATACAGTTATCAAGAGATCATTAACTGCCCATATCGTTTTTACATAAGCCAATGCTTAGCACTTTCCGCACCAGAAGAAGTGCGAGAGGCCTTACAAAAAGCCGACTACGGTGAATTAATCCATCGATGCTTGCAAGCCTTGCATAGCGATGTCTCTGGTCTAACAGGTCCATTTACTGCGGGTTTTTCCAAGGCAACGCGCGACAAGGCAATAGCGCAGTTAAAGCAGATTTCTCAGCAAGTATTCACTAATGAGCTTGAACAAAACAGTATTCATCGCGTTTGGCTTACTCGCTGGCAACGCCAGATTCCCGCTTATATTGATTGGCAAATTAAACAAGCTGAAAGTAACAAGGTTATAGAAACCGAGCTCGCCATTACTACCGAGGCACAGCTCGAACAACCGCAACTCAAGGGCCGAATAGACCGAATAGATAGCAGCGATAAAGGAGAGGTAATCATCGACTATAAAACCGGTGGCAGCGCAACTGCAGCAGACGTGTTAGTCGGTGAATCCATCCAACTACCTTTTTATACTATGCTGCGTCAAAGCAATATCGTAGCCTGCAAATACGTCACCATTGACGACAAAATTAAGGAAACCATCATCGAACAGCCGGAACTCTCGATGATTAGCGATCTCAATAAAGAACGTCTCAACACGATTCATCAGCAACTGAATAATCAACAAGCTGTTACTGCCTGGGGAGATGAAACAGTCTGTCGTTATTGCGATTATCAAGGCGTGTGCCGCAAACAAAGCACGGCAGAGAGCGATTAATGCGAACGCTAGATACCAACAAAAATATTTCTGTTAGCGCTTCAGCCGGCTCTGGTAAAACCTACCTGCTGATTAGCCGGCTTTTACTCTTATTATTAGAAGATGTTACGCCTAGCAGCATTGTTGCCGTCACATTTACACGTAAGGCAGCGGGAGAAATGTATGAACGCCTGAATGAACGGCTTTATCAATTAGCTTCGGCTACTGATCCCGAGTTGGCTGCAGAACTTAACTCAATTGGGCTAGATACAAGTTATAGCGCCAAGGCACGAGGTCTTTATGAAACACAACTACTTTCACATGAAAAAATCAAAATCACCACTTTTCATGCATTCTGTCATGATCTATTAAAACGCTTCCCGCTAGAAGCGGATGTCGCCCCTGGGTTTGAATTACTCGAATCAAGCACGCTACTGAAATATCAAGCCTGGCAGCGTTTGCTACAAACCAGCACGCAAGAACAAAGCCATCCATTAAACCAGCACTTCAGTCAGTTATTTGATGAATGCAGCGATTCGACTAGCGTAGAAAAATTATTACTCGACGAGTTTCTTGAACACCGCAGTGACTGGTGGGCTTTTACTCAAGGCCAAGATAAGCCTATCGAGTTTGCTTATCAAACGCTGAGAAAGACACTGCAACTTAATGAGTTACCGTTAGAAAATGCCTTAGATGATCAAACGATCACTATCGCAGAAGAACTGCGCAATGAGCTACTGGAATTCAGATCACTATTACTGAAACATAACAACAAAACCAATAGCCAGTTTGCACAACAATTAGAGCAAGCGCTTGCAGTTAATACAACGACATTAGAAGAACTAAAACAACTGCAAGGCGTATTTTTTACCACCAGCGGCTCATTACGTGTACGCAAAGAAAGCAAAACCCAGGCAATCAAAATGGGGGATAGTGGCCAAGCACGTTTTCTTTCTCTGCATCAATCGCTGGCTGAGCAAATCGCTGCTCTACTAGACCAGCATAATAGAGAACTGACCGCACGGTTTAATTTATCGTGGCTAACCATTGGCACAAAGCTATTAGATCTATTTCAACATCTAAAACAAGAACAACAACTACTCGATTTCGCAGATTTAGAATGGAAAGTCTATCAATTACTCTCTGATCAAGAACAGTCCACTTGGGTCCAGTATAAACTCGACCAACGTATTGATCATATATTGATTGACGAGTTTCAGGATACCAACCCAACTCAATGGCAAATGCTCTATCCTCTATTAGAAGAAATTACATCGACGAGTAATGATGATGAGAGAAAGCGCAGTCTATTTATTGTTGGCGATAGCAAACAATCTATTTATCGCTTTCGCCGTGCCGAACCAGCGTTATTTTCCGCCTGCCAACAATGGTTAACTCAGCAAGAAAGTCCGCATCATGATATTAGCCTTAATCAATCCTGGCGCTCATCACCTGCTGTGATTGATTTCGTTAATCGAGTCTTCTCGGCACCAGGACTGGCAGAGAAACTCAAACAATTTGAACCGCATGAAACCTATCGAGAAGACTTATCGGGCCATACCGAGATACTGCCTTTAATTTCGATTCCCTTTATCGAAGAGGATGAGAACGAATATGAAGAGGACTATGCACTTCGTAATCCATTAGAAACACCGAGAATTATAGAAACTGACGGTCGCTATACAGCCGAGGGCGAACAGATTGCTAATACCATTGAAAACCTAATTGAGGACAAAACATGTATTACAGTGGATGGCTTAACACGTCCAGCCAATTACGGCGATGTCATGATTTTAATCAAACGCCGTACCCACGTTGGTCAGTATGAACAAGCCTTGCTCGCCAGAAATATTCCCTTTATTGGCACGCAAAAAAGATCATTACTTGGTACGCTAGAAATTCAAGACATGATTCAACTTTGCAATACTTTGCTTACACCACATAGCAATTTAGCTCTGGCGGTAGTCTTACGCTCTCCACTGTTCTCTTGCAGTGACGATGACCTAATGATCCTGGCCGTGCATGTCAAAGAGAATAATGTCTCCTGGTATTCTGCTTTAGAAGCACTAGCGGAAAGTTCGCTAGAGCTAAGCGCCAACCTTACAAAAGCTTATCAATCAATAAAACGTTGGCGAAACCTGGTTGGCGTTCTACCTGTACATGATTTACTTGACCGTATCTATCATGAAGGCAACATTATCGCGCGCTATACTCAAGCCTTCCCTAAGCATATTAAAAACCGAGTAAGCACCAATCTCATTCGGTTTATCGAATTAGCTTTAGAGATAGACAGCGGCCGATACCCCAGCTTGCAAAAATTTATTTACCGATTGGAACTGCTTAGCCAAAGAGATGAATCACCTGACGAATTCATAGCTAATGAAAACCAGAATGCTGTACGTCTTTTAACCATTCATTCTGCTAAAGGTCTGGAAGCACCGATTGTGATTCTTGCAGACGCCACCAATCAAGAACGCCGTCAGGCTAGACACAAGATACTTATAGATTGGCCGGCAGGCGAAAGTAAACCAAGTCACTTTCTAATATCCAGCATGCACCGTAATACTCTATGCGATAGCCTAATTGATAGAGACAATGCAAAATCTGATAACGAGGAAGCCAATTTATTGTATGTAGCTCTGACACGAGCAAGACAACGGCTCTATATCAGTGGTGTGGAAACACGCAAGCGGCGCTGGCAAGACAGCTGGTATGGGCAAATCGCCCATCAGCTTGATGAAGACTTCGATTGCGAACAAGGCTGGCAATATAGTTTTGATTCAGACATACAAGACCTTAAGCCAACCAACCAAGAAACACCGTTCAGCGCACCACAATTACTTACCATCCCGAAAAAATTATTGCCAAATGACAAGTCAACCAACTCTGAAGCAAAGGATGTCGACCAACAAGCTGCACAATATGGTGAGGCTGTCCATCGTTATCTAGAGCTGTTAACGAGCGGAAGACTGCAGACAAACACACCATTAGAAGAGGCAATAAGGCATTACCCATCAAACACTAATGGCATTGATCTAGCTGACTGTTGGCGGGAAGCGCTGGCTGTCTTTAATGAACCAAGTTTACAACGCTTATTTGATGCTCAGCATTACGATAAAGCTTTTAATGAGCTGCCTATCTACGTCAAAACCAAACACCATTTATACGGTATTATCGATCGCCTTTTATTGACTGCAGAAGAAGCAATCATTATTGACTATAAAAGCCGACAAAATAATGATAGCCATTCAGTAGAGGAATATCGGCCACAACTACAACGCTATCGCACTGCCGTTTCAACACTTTGGCCAGACAAAACAGTAAGTGCGGTAATCGTGTTTACCGCACAAAGAAAATTAGTTGAGCTTAATTTTTAGATATGGGCAAGCAGCGTTACGAAGCGCTGCTAGCTTCCAATGCTTGCAACAAACGCTCTGCTGGCACATAGCCCGGCATCAAAGTACCGTCTTCCAATAAAATGGTTGGGGTACCGCTTATTCCAATTTTAGCCGCAATTTCCATGTGCTGGTCGACCGGGTTTTTACATTTACTTTGCGCAAAATCCTCTCCACCTTTGGCCTTGGTCATTAGCGCTTTCTGATCCTCTCCACACCATACTGATACTGCTTTAAAATAAGACGGGGTATCTGGGCCACTACGAGGATAAGCGGCATAACGCACGGCAATCCCAGCATCGGTATAGTTTTTAATTTCACGATGTAGTTTTCGACAATAACCACAATCAATATCCGTAAACACGGTAATAGTGTGTTTAGGTGATTCAGGCGAAAACACAATCAAACTCGAATCATCAATGGCTTTCACTAAATCAGATCGCAAGCTGGTTTCCTTGCTATCTGTGATACTTGTTTTAGTCGTCGTATCAAGAATATTACCCTGCAAAAAATAACGGCCATCGGCGCTGATATAAAATACTCGGGTACCGAATACCACCTCGTATAAACCCTTAATCGCGCTAGGCTGAATTTCATCAGGCTCTAACTCTGGCACCAAACTTTTCAAAGTTTGTTTAATATTGGTCATTTCGTCCTCGGCAACGACCAAACCCGAAAACAGTAATGCCAATAACAGTACTAATATTCGTAACATCAAACTTCTCTCACAATAAACTTCACATTAGTATAACGGCTATAGATCACACAAACCTAACGCTCAGACCACAAAATTAGATAATCTTTCCCATAAATTGATCGAATTTTTACGCTAAGCGCGTGGATGATGCTCAGCATGCAAGGATTTCAAACGTTCTTTCGCCACATGTGTATAGATTTGTGTAGTAGACAAGTTGCTATGCCCCAAGAGCATTTGCAATACACGTAAATCAGCGCCATGGTTGAGCAAATGAGTGGCAAAGGCATGACGCAGAGTATGCGGTGATACCACCTTGTTGATACCTGCTTGCACGACATAACGCTTGATCAAATACCAAAACGTCTGTCGAGTCATTGCGCGACCACGATTACTAACAAACACCGCATCGGTTAATCGATCATTTAATAACTCCGTTCTGGCTACTGCCAAGTATTGCTGCAACGCAGCGATAGCATTCTCTCCCAACGGCACTAGCCGCTCTTTATTGCCTTTACCTGTGACGCGTACCAAGCCTTCTCGTAAATTTAGTTGAGATAGTTCTAAACCGACTAGCTCACTAACACGCAAACCACTAGCATATAAGGTTTCCAACATAGCGAAGTCACGAAGCCCTTGCGCTGTACTGGTGTCAGGCGCATTCAATAGTGCTTCTGTATCGGATTCAGTGAGAGAAGAAGGCAGTGGTTTAAAAAATTTTGGCGAATCGATTTGCGCGATAGGATCAACTGCTATCTCACCCTCTCTTATCAAATACTGATATAGCCGCTTGATACTGCTTAGCATACGCGCGGCCGAGCGTGCCGATTTACCCTGTTTTTGCACATAAGAGAGATAACGCATCATTTTCTCTCTGTTGAGTGCTAGCAGTTGCATATTATTGCGTTTTAACCAAATGGCTAGCTTCTGCAAGTCGCTTCGATAAGCACTTAGCGTATTTTGGCTTAAACCGTTTTCCACCCATAAGGCATCGAGAAAACGCTCGATCAAGCTTAAATCATCTTTACTTGGCTCGCTTGATGTACAGCTATCAAGCACTACAGTGTTATCCCCTCATGGTTAAGCAACCACTGCTTAAGGTTTATCTGCTTACCATTAACCGCGCCAGCAAAACCTCCTATTCCATTACTCGCTACAACTCGGTGGCACGGAACAATAATAGGCACAGGGTTTCTACGACAAGCACCGCCAATAGCACGCGGATGATTCTCCAAATACATGGCTAGCTCTGCGTAGGTTGCAACTGCGCCAGAGGGGATTGTTTGAATGGCTTGCCAAACACGTTGTTGAAACTTAGTGCCAGCCAGCTTGATCGGAATATTTAACTCAGACTTACCGTGGTCAAAATAAGCAAGTAGTCGCTGAATGACTTCGAGTAATACCGGGTCTTTTGTTTCAATGGTTGCGACTGAGTCAGGGAGAAAATCTATACCTGTGACGAAACGGTTGCTCCACTCTATTGCCAGTTTATTTCCTGGAACAGGTATATCGATAATCGCTGCATAACGATTAAGATCGTCAGCGAACTCGATTGTCTCTAAACATTCCGCCACTTTATTACCGATATAAAAAAACAGGGTTCTATGTTGCCATAAAACCCTGCTTAATTAATACCCAGGACGGGTAGAATTTAGGACTGTGATGCTGACTTAGCCAATTTTTCTTTAATACGAGCCGCTTTACCCGTCAAACCACGTAAGTAGTAAAGTTTGGCGCGACGCACATCGCCACGACGAACAACTTTGATGCTAGCGATAGCAGGGCTATGTGTTTGAAAGACACGCTCAACACCTTCGCCATGAGAAAGCTTGCGCACTGTAAACGCGGAGTTTAGCCCACGATTACGCTTGGCGATCACTACTCCAGCAAACGCCTGTAAACGTTCACGATTACCTTCAACCACTTTTACTTGCACTTCTACCGTGTCACCTGGACTAAACTCAGGGACATCAGACTTGAGCTGTTCGGCTTCTAGCTGGTCAATGATATTACTCATTGTCATACTCCTAAAATAACAACTTAATTAATCTTCTTGCTCGACAATAAACGCATCGAGCAAACTGCGTTCTTCTTCGCTAAGCCGCCGCTTAGCAATCAAATCTGGTCGGCGTAGCCAAGTTCTACCCAAGGCTTGCTTTAATCGCCACCGCCGAATTTCTTCGTGGTTACCGCTGAGTAATACCGGCGGCACTGGTTCACCGTCCAATACTTCCGGACGCGTATAGTGCGGATGATCTAACAAACCATCTGCAAACGAATCTTGCTGTGCTGAGTCTTCATCTCCCAGCACACCTGGCAGCCAACGTAGTACGGCGTCCATTAACACCATTGCCGGCAGTTCACCACCACTTAATACATAATCACCGATAGAAATTTCTCTATCGACTTCGGCCTTTATCAGCCGCTCATCCAAACCTTCGTAACGCCCTGCTAGTAGCAGCAATCGAGGATGCTGCAAAAGCGCTTTGACGCTGTCTTGATTTAGACGATCACCCTGTGGTGACATATAAACACAATAAGCCTCACCTGGCGCGTCTTGTCGCGCTGCTTGCAAGGCTTTTTCTACGGGTCGCACCTGCATCACCATGCCAGGGCCACCGCCGAAGGGTCTATCATCGACAGTGCGATGCTTATCTTCAGCAAAATCTCTTGGGTTCCAGGTTTTCACCACCGGGCTACCGTTACTGATCGCCCTACCCACTACGCCAAACTCTGTTAGCGCCGTAAACATTTGTGGAAACAAGGTCACGATATCAATACGTTCAATCATGACTGTTTAAACATAACAACTAAAAATCAGGATCCCAATCGACGTCTAAGCGTCCCGCTTCGAGATCAATACTGCGCACCACATCGTCTCGAATATACGGTATGCAGTGCTCGCGCGCTCCTTTGACTACCAACACATCGTTAGCACCGGTCTCAAACAAATGATCAACAATGCCCAACACTTGCCCGTCGAGAGTGGCGACTTCCAAACCGATTAAATCGGTCCAGTAGTACTCATCCTCAGCAATTTTAGGTAATTCAGACCGTTCAATAGCCACTTCAGCGTTAATTAACGCCCGAGCCAAATCGCGATCTTCTACACCCTCTATATGGCCAACTAGCCCTTTGCCTTGCTTACGGCCAGTCAGTAATGTTTTGTTCTGCCATGTGCCACCAACACTTACCTGCCAGCAGCGATACTTCAATATATTTTCTATGGGCTTGGTATAAGAGTGAATTTTCACCCATCCTTTGACCCCATACACACCAACAATTTGGCCAATAATGACCTTTTGCGGACTTGACTTAGGCGTCAACAGACTCGCTACGGTTCGACGCAATCAGCTTGTTGACACGATCTGAAGGCTGGGCACCCTGGCTCAACCAATAGTCGATACGCTCGGACTTAAGCTGCAAACGCACTTCTTGCCCAGTTGCAATTGGGTTAAAAAAGCCTACACGCTCGATATAACGACCATCGCGAGGCATACGCGAGTCAGCAACAACTACGTGGTAAAACGGCCGTTTCTTAGCACCACCCCGTGCCAGACGGATTGTGACCATGAAATACTCTCCGGAAAAATTACGGTCTTTCAGTAAAAACGGCGGATTATAGCGATTTTCGCTAGAAAAAGTACAGCAAAATCTAGCCAAATTTTACGTTATAAGAAGCTTCCAGACCAAAAACATCCACTTTACCGACCACGATGATTCTTGAATTCGCAAAATAGAAGGTTCAAAATGCCATTAGGGGCTAGGGACGGTATTTTTGGGGAAATAAAAACGCGTGGATTAAGGCAAGCCTGATAAATTGCCCATAATGAATAGCAATACAGATATAAACAAAATTGCCAGCGCATTTAATTTGCTTTATGACGGCGTTGTCATTATTAATAGCTGCAACAGCATCGTCTTTGCTAACACAGCTTGTGAACGTATTTTCGGTTACAGTCCCAGCAGCCTTATCGGTCAGCCCTTGAACATTCTTATCCCTGCAAAATTTCACGATGCACACCAAAAGGATCTCAATGCTTTCAAAGCCAATCCTACCCCAAGATTGATGGGTGAACGCTCTGTGCTTTATGGCATGGATGCAAAAGGTGAACGCGTTCCTGTAACCATATCAATCGCAAAATTTAGCGATGATGAGGACTTCTTTATCGCGGTAATAAGAGATGGATCTCTCATCAACACACAGTTTGAACGAGAAAAAATACGTGCAGAAACCGACGCCCTGACTCAATTGGGCAACCGAAATTACTTTACCCAGGTATTTCCCGATCTAGTCAAGAAAACTGCTCAGCCATTTGCGCTATTGTTTATCGACTTGAATAAGTTCAAGCCTGTCAATGATGATTATGGTCACGAAACTGGAGATATCACCCTTCAAATCGTCGCCAAACGACTGAAAGCGGTGCTGCGCAGCGATGATGTCGTGGTCAGAATTGGCGGTGATGAATTCGCTGTTGTGCTACGCAGCATCTCTGATAAAAATTCAATTATCCCGATTATCAGAAAGATCATTCACTCTGTTTCGCGACCCATTCACATCAAGAAACACATCATTTCAATCGGTGCCAGTATTGGCTGTTCTCTTTTTCCGGTTGACGGAAATAATGAAAAGGACTTACTTAACAAAGCAGATAGTGCAATGTACCACGCCAAAACACATGGCACAGGCTTTAGTTTCTACGACGAAACAATATCAAAAGACTAAGCACAGGCTGATTTACTAACCTAAACGCATGCCTGGCGCCATCCGTTTAAGCATTTTCGACATCCCGCCTTTTTTAAACTTTTTCATCATCTTTTGCATTTGCGTAAATTGCTTGAGCAAACGATTAACATCTTGAACTTGCGTACCGGAACCTAAAGCGATACGACGACGGCGCGAGCCTTTAATAACGGCCGGCATACGTCTTTCGTGTGGTGTCATTGAATTAATAATCGCTTCCATTTTTAAAAATTCTTTGTCGTTAACCTGACCTTTCATTTGCTCGGAAACATTAGACATACCAGGCAAATTATCCATCAAGCTTGCGACGCCACCCATTTTCTGCATTTGCCGAAGCTGATCACGAAAGTCCTCGAAATCAAAGCCCTGACCTTTTTTCAGCTTCTTCGCTAATTTCTCTGCCTGCTCATGATCAACCGTCTTTTGCGCTTGCTCAACTAAGCTAAGCACATCACCCATACCGAGAATACGTGAAGCCATGCGCTCTGGGTGAAACGGCTGTAAGGCATCAGTTTTTTCACCCATACCCAAAAACTTAATTGGCTTTCCGGTAACTTCTCTCACTGATAAGGCGGCACCACCGCGAGCGTCACCGTCCATTTTTGTCAAGATAACACCGGTTAGCGGTAAAGCCTCTGAAAAAGCCTTAGCCGTTACCGCAGCATCTTGCCCGGTCATACTATCTACTACAAATAATGTTTCAATGGGACTTACTGCTTCATGTAGCGCTTTGATTTCCGCCATCATGGCTTCATCAATAGCCAAACGTCCTGCTGTATCGACAATAACCACATCTAAGGCCTGGCGACGCGCATGATCTAACGCTGCACTGGCAATCGCTGTCGGCTTTTGATCAGCGGTGCTAGCAAAAAAATCAACATCTATCTCTTTAGCCAAAGTTTGCAATTGTTTAATCGCAGCAGGTCTATAGACATCACAACTAACCAAACAGACGGATTTCTTTTCCTGTTTAAGGTGTAAAGCTAATTTTGCCGCGCTGGTGGTTTTACCTGCACCCTGCAAACCCGCCATAAGAATGACCGCAGGCGGTTGGGTATTAAGCGCCAATGGCACATTGGCTTCGCCCATAATGGCGACTAATTCATCGTTGACGATTTTGACAAACACCTGACCTGGTGTCAGGCTTTTTATAACCTCTTCACCTTGAGCAGCTTCGCGCACGCGGGTAATAAAGTTTTTAACAACAGGTAATGCGACATCGGCTTCAAGTAACGCCATGCGCACTTCGCGCAAGGTATCTTTGATGTTGTCGTCACTTAAACGACCCTGACCACGAATATTTTTAATAGTGCGGCCAAGCCGCTCAGTTAATACTTCAAGCATAGTGACTCAATCAAATAAGAATTCGAGATTAGGCGCTAAGACTCGCTATGCGCCAAACAAGATTATAGCGTGATGCGCTCACCGCCGGAGAGAAAGTTTACATTAAAGCCCTGGATGTGCTGACTGCATTCTTTCGCAATAATGTCCTCAACACCCGGTTTATTATGAGTAATGTAAACATCAGGACGATGCTTAAGTTTGGCCAAATCGTTAGCTAAAGTTCGCGGTGTGTAGTGTTGAGCAAGTTTACCTAGCTGCGCGTCTTTATCTTCAAACGCCGATTCAACAACAAGCACATCGAGCTTTTCATGCTGATTAAGCGAATGCCAGAGTGAATCATTGACGCTAGTATCGCCACTAAAAGCGAAAGCGCCGGTATCCGATTGCACATAATAACCGACGGCTGGCACGGTGTGTTTGACGGGCAACATGGTGATGTTACGCCCATCAAGTGAATAGGTTTCACCTACCGCCATTTCACGATAGCGAAATACTGGGTTTTCTGGCGAAGGCAAGGTAGCAAAATCCGGCCATATCACATTATTAAAGATATGATTACGGATAGCGGAAAGTGTCTCAGCCTGGCCATGCAAAGTGATCGGTGTGGTAATTGAATCGAAAATGCTATCTAAAAGCATTGGGATAAACGCAATATGGTCTAGATGCGAGTGGGTAACAAAAATGTGGCGAATATTCACCATTTCCGTAAGTAACAGGTTACCTACGCCACTACCGGCATCGATCAGAATATCCTGATCAACCGCTAAGGCAGTAGTTCTTCGGTCTCCCCCTATTCCACCGCTGCAACCCAGTATCCGCAGCTCCATCTTAACTCACCGTTGTTCTCAGCATTATGTTGTTGCTAGCGGCAAAAAAAACATCGACTTGTCTTTTGAATAACAAAAATATGTCAAATTCGTCAAAATAGAGCAAAAAACCCACTTTTTAGGTCATTTTTAACATTCTTCTACACTACCAGCGCTACTCAATGACAGCATCTCTCGCTAGAATAGAAGCATGATGAGCAAATATTTGTCGCTTTGTCTTCAATGAGCATATTAGTGGTTACCTTAAGCATCATAGCCGTTGGCTTGTATCTCACTTCCGGTGGCTTACTTGCCGCTCGCCTTTCTAAAGGCGGAGGCAGCGCGGCAACACTCGACTCTCCGAAAGCCACTCCTCTTACTCTGGGACTCGTGGCAGTCGTACTCCACGGTATTGTTCTTTACTCGCTGCTTATTACCGACGATGGCTTAAACCTTGGGTTCTATAATGCGGTTTCGCTGCTACTTTGGTTTATTGCTCTGTTATTGCTACTGGTGTCGCTTAAAAACCCAGTGGAAAATATTGGTATCGCATTACTACCCCTTGCCGCGGTGGCGCTGCTATTAGAAGCTTTTCTATCTTCAGATCATGTCGTGGGTACAGACATGGGCTTGGGCTTACACATTCTCACTTCTTTACTTGCTTATGCTGTCCTAACACTAGCCGCAGTGCAGGCAATACTTGTCGCCGTGCAACACAAGCATTTACGCAATCGCCACCCCGGCGGGTTTATACGCTCTTTGCCACCGCTTGAAACCATGGAATCTCTGCTTTTTCAGATGATTACCGTTGGCCTCGTTCTGATGAGTGTATCACTGGTCAGTGGTTTTATAACCCTAGAAGATATGTTTGCCCAGCACCAAGTTCATAAAACCGTATTTTCAATTATTGCCTGGTGTGTTTTTGCCACACTGATATACGGTCGTAGACAGTTTGGCTGGCGTGGGCAAATCGCATTGAGGTGGATACTCATAGGCTTTGGCGCGCTGCTACTCGCTTATATCGGTAGCAAACTTGTCTACGAAATATTGCTTGGTCGCTGACAGACGTTCGCAATTATTACCCTGCATTGACTAAAGCTCACCAACCACTTCGCATGCACTCGCTGTCCTGCATAGGAAACCCTGGTTAATGAACGAGCTTTCGATTGATACTCTGTTTATTATATTAGGTGTACTCATCGTTCTCTCTGCATGTTTTTCTGGCTCTGAGACCGCAATGATGAGCGTAAATCGTTATCGACTGCGCCACTTGAGCAATGCCGGTTTCAAGGGTGCAAAACGCACAACCAAACTGCTTGACCAACCCGATCGCTTAATTGGTTTTATTCTGCTCGGGAATAACCTAGTCAATATCTTAGCCGCTTCAGTTGCCACTGTTATCGCACTGCGCTTGTATGGCGAAGAATCAGTTGCACTCGCATCGCTAATGCTGACATTAGTTGTGCTAATTTTTGCAGAGCTAACGCCCAAAACTTTAGCGATTCTGCATCCTGAGAGAATTGCCTTTCCCGCTTCTTGGGTCATCGTGCCCCTACTTAAGATTACCTACCCAGTGGTGTGGATGACAAATGTCATTGCTAATGGATTGCTTAGCTTGCTTGGTGTCTCTGCAAAAAATCAACAAGATGAACATCTGGATAGTGACGAGCTACGCACAGTGGTTAATGAAGCCGCCGCAATGATTCCTCGCCGCCATAAGAAAATGCTGGTTAATATACTTGACCTGGAAAAAGTCACGGTTAACGACATCATGGTGCCGCGTAATGAAATCATCGGCATAAATTTAAACGAAGACTGGAAAGATATTGTTGAAGATCTCAAACATTCCGAACATACAAGATTACCGATCTATCGTGACTCCATCGAAGATATAGTTGGTTTTATTCACGCGAGAAACCTACTAACAATGCTGGACGCTGAATCTGATCGCGAGGTTTTCGAATCTGCAATTCGAGCGCCTTATTTTGTGCCAGAAGGCACGCCACTTAACACACAACTACTTAATTTTCAGCGTAAGAAACGACGAATTGGTCTGGTCGTCGATGAATATGGAGACATTCAAGGCCTGGTCACCTTAGAGGATATCCTCGAAGAAATAGTCGGAGAATTTACCACAGTTAGAGGGGCAACCATTCCAGAGATTCAAGAGCAAGAAGACGGTAGTTATATCGTAGAAGGCAGCGTCACCATCCGCATGTTAAATAGAATGCTTGATCTAGGTCTCGATACCCAGGGTCCAAAAACGCTCAACGGCCTACTTCTAGAAACTCTGGAATCAATTCCTGAGCGTGGCACTAGCGTCATGATCTCCGGCCATTCTATGGAAATAAAACAAACTAAAGATAATGTTATTCGAATTGTACAACTACGCCCATTTTTGAAAAAAGATAAATAACCATGTTTAGCTGGTGTTCAGGAAAATATAACAAAACCCTAAAAAACCAGGACTCTGAAAACAAGGATTTTTGTTTCGCCACCTAGTTTATGCTATTGTTAACACTTCATAACTATTAGTTCTACTTCAGAATGATGATCCTGCGTCGCACGCTAAGGTCAAAACAGACCGGTCAGCATTACCTAAGAGAAGTTCTTGCGGTTGTCTTACATACCGACATCTCCAAATCGTAATCGCCAATATTCATATGTCTTTCAATAAAAATATACCGCATAGCATTGGCACTAGCGACTCTGCAATGACTGATACTAACCAGGAATCACGAATACTTAACAACATTCGAGATGTCGTCTTCGAGCTTAGCGCGAATGGCCAAATCAACTATATTAACGCGGCATGGAATAAGATAAGCGGTCATACAATTGCCAGTAGCGTGAATAACCCATTTGGCGCATACATCCATCCAGAAGATGTAACTCTTTATGCCGATTTGCTAAATCGTGTTCTTAACGGTGGTGATAGCCATGCGATCTTGCAACTGAGATTGCTTAATCGAAATGGAAAAGTGTTTTGGGGTGAGCTGACTCTTGATGCGAATTTAGAAAATGACTCAACAACGGTTTTTGGCCAACTTAGACAGCTCGACAAGCCTTCTAGTTTTAGTCTAACTCATCAAAATAGCGATGAAAAAGATAGCGTAACCAGAGCCTGTAACCGACATTATTTTGAGTCAAAGCTACAAGAAAGAATCAACGCTCTGCAAAACAGCGAAGAACAACATAGTTTGCTTTACCTCGAGTTATTAAATTTTAAACTCATTAACCAGGCCTTAAGTCACCACGATGGCGATATCGCTTTAAAAGAAATTGCCACATTAATTTCGTCAAATTTACATACTAACGATTTATTATGTCGTATCGGTGGTTATGAGTTCGCAATATATCTCGACAACCGAGGCAGTGATGCGGCTGACCATATCGCCAGAACTTTACTTAAGCGTCTTGCCAATTACCGTTACAGTCGAGAGCCTTTCAGCTTTATAGTTGGCGGCAATATAGGTATACGATTAATTGATAATGCCGATAGAAGCGCAACTCAGTATATTGCCGATGCAGTAAAAGCGACGGCAATATCAAAAACACTAGGGCGGAATCGCAGCTACTTATACTCTCATGATAGTAACGATTTCCATCACAACCATGGCTGTGACTGGAATCATCATATTCTCGAAGCAATTGAACACAACCGCCTACAGCTCTATTTGCAGCCCATAGAAGATATTCACAATAGGACTATTAACCATTACGAAGCGCTATTGCGAATGACGATTGCTGAAACCGGTGAAATCATTCCACCGGAACAATTTATTCACGCAATAGAGCGTACCGGCGTAATAAGAGATGTCGACCTTTGGGTCATCAGTAACGCTATCAAAATGCTGCATAACAAGCCAGAAATCCAGCGCCTTGCTATTAATCTGTCAGCCCATGCCTTTGAAGACGTTGAATTACTAACACTGATAGAAACTGAGTTAAAGCGCTGGCAAGTGCCCGCTAGCAGAATTATTATCGAACTCACTGAAACCAGCAGCCTTATCAATCTGGAACAAACCCACTCCGTGATTAAAAACTTAAGAGCCATTGGCTGTCAATTTGCGCTCGATGATTTCGGCACAGGCTATTGCTCATTTAGCTACCTCAAACACTTGCCTACCGATTACGTCAAACTCGATGGCTCATATATAAAAAACATTTGTGAGAATGAACTCGATGAGGCAATGGTTCGCTCAATGAATGATATTGCACATGCTCTTGGCCATAAAACTATTGCCGAATGTGTAGAGAGCCCTCAAGCCATAACCCTACTTAACAGTATCGGTGTTGACTATATACAAGGCTATTCTGTCGGTAGACCTTCACCACTGTCGACACTTTGCTAGCACACCTAACATTGCTAGTGTCGCTCTTGACTCTCTAGCATATGTACTAACTGCCATTAGTAGAATCACCTATGCAGCGAACTCCCTGCAAAAAAGACATTTATTGTTGAAACTCATAGACACAGTCGTTACTCTAAGCCTAAGGATTGTTGATAGGACGTCAATAAGGCAGGAGGCGCCATGTCTATATACCAACCTATTGGGGAGCTGTTACTAGACAAAGATAAGGTAATCACCTTAGACCGGCTTGAAGCTGGCGACATCATTTTAGAATATCTGAGAGAACTAGAAGTCGAATATGTGTTTGGTATACCCGGGGGAGCCATTGAGCCACTGTTTAATGCTTTAGCACGAAGCGAATCGAGCAATGGGCCTAAAACGGTAATCGCTCGGCACGAAGCTGGCTCAGTGTTCATGGCAGACGGTTATGCAAGAGCCAGCGGTAAATTGGGAGTTTGTCTGGCAACAACCGGGCCAGGCGCAACCAATATGCTCACGGGTGTTGCCTCAGCATACCAAGATGAGACCCCAATTCTTGTTATTACTGGCCAAACTCCTCTTGATAAATTTGGTACTGGTGCTGTTCAAGAATCGTCATGCACGGCAATCGATACCGTAGCAATGTTTAAACATTGCACCGCATACAGCACACTAATCTCGCATCCCGATCAGCTCGAAAAGAAACTCGTCACTGCTATTTGTACGGCTTATCAACATAGACGACCAGTACACATAAGTATTCCGTTAGATATCGCAAGAAACAAATACGACCCTCTACTCAGACACCCACTCCTACCCCCCTTCTTTCACTCTGACAATAGCATCAATCTTGAAACCACCAAGGCACTGAGTAAACTTTTATATAACGCGCGAAATCCTTTATTCGTAATCGGTGAAGGCTGCAATAAAGCAGCTAAAAAGATTGTTGAATATTGTGAATATATTGGCGGGTCGATGGTAGCAACACCACAGGGAAAGGGTTTAGTTAACCCTTATCACCCTAATTTTTATGGTATCTGTGGACTAGCTGGACATACGTCGGCGACTGAGCTACTTAATTCAGCCGATATTGACCTAGTGGTCATTATCGGCAGCTCACTAGACCAACAAGCCATATATGGCTGGGATCCGAACGACACAAACTTACATAACATCGTACATATTGATTCAAACCCAAGTCATTTTCCACGCAGCCAAAGAGCCATACTCAATGTTCATGGCAATATAGAATCTATATTTGATTATTTGATCACTCATTTTGAGCAACCCAACACCAACCGCCATCGCATACCAGCAGAGCGAATCAGGCCACATAAAAAAGCTATACCATTTGAGCGCCGTAGAACTGAGCGTCGCAAACAGTGCAAAGACGTAGGCAATGATCTGCGCACAATAGAAAGAAGAAATATTGCTACGTTGAACAAACCACTCTTAAGGAATTATCGACTCCATGATGAACTCAAATTTCTAAATGACGACTCACCACTTAAACCTCAGCGAATCATGTATGAGCTGTCGCGAAGAACTCTATCTGAAACCCGGTTTTCAGCCGACATAGGTAATAGCTTTTTATGGGCAATTCATTATCTCAACCCTTACTATAATCCTAACAAAAATAACTCAAACTATCTAAGTATGGGCATGGGCTTCGCCTCGATGGGTTGGTCAGTCAGTGCATCAATAGGCATTGCATTAGCCAAACCAAGTAAACCCGTAATCTGTATTGTTGGCGATGGCTCTATGTTAATGAGCGCGCATGAAATAACCGTTGCCGTCCAGCTGAGCATACCGATCGTATATATTATTCTCAACGATCAAGCCTACGGCACCGTGAAACATGGCCAAAAAATGGCCGGTGCAGAATCAATCGGCGCAGATCTTCCTCCTGTTGACTTCAGTGCTTATGCAAAAGCCATCGGCGCTAACGGTATTAAGATAACCTCACTGGAAGATTTCATCTCTGTTGATTTTGGTGTGCTTCAAGATATGAACGTGCCTACCATTTTAGACATTCATATTGATACAAGCGAAGCACCACCACTTGCTGGTCGATTAGAAATGTTAGCCTCTGGGCACAAGTGATTCAATATTCATCTGGAAGACAAACATGAAACCTTGGTTTTCATTTTTATGGCAAAAATAATAAGTAAGTTGCATACGGTTCGCTGGCAATATGACACAATCTAAATCGGTACTCATAACTGGGGCTTCCACCGGCATAGGGCAAGCCAGTGCGTTTTATCTTTCCGATAAGGGATTTCAAGTGTTCGCAAGTGTGCGAAATGAAGAAGACGCAGACCTATTGGTAAAGGAATCTAGTGGTAAGATACATCCTCTCATTTTTGATTTGACCGATTACAATGCTCGAGATCAAGCAATTCATGACCTTAAAGAGCAACTTTCTGGAAATGCCTTATACGCTATCATTAATAATGCCGCTTTAATGTGGCCAGGGCCTCTCGAGTTCTATCCGATACCAAAACTCCGAGAGCATTTTGAGATCA
Source organism: uncultured Thiotrichales bacterium (assembly GCA_964617475.1). GTDB lineage: Bacteria > Pseudomonadota > Gammaproteobacteria. The sequence goes on along the minus strand of CAZTYM010000036.1, from coordinate 10,007 downwards.
ACTTGGTAGGCACTATAGCTCTAATACAAGCCTGCTTACCAATGATTCGCGCTAGCAAAGGCCGAATCATCAATATAAGCTCTGCCCAAGAACGCCTTCCAACGCCATTTTTTGGACCTTACACTATCAGCAAACTAGGCATGCGTGCTCTCCATCAGGTTTTGCGCTTAGAGCTAATGCCTTGGGCAATAGAGTGCGTGTTAATTATACCTGGTGCCGTCAAAACTCCGATGTGGAAGAAATTTCTTAACAACACTGAGGACTCTTTTTTAGAAACCTCAGAAGCGCGCGAGCTATACGGAAATTTGTATAGGGCGATGATACAAGGCGCTGCTGATATGTATGATAAGTCGATTCCAGCAAATACAGTCGCCAGAGCGATAGAAAAGGCGTTGACCGACAAACGACCAAAACCAGAAATCACGGTCGGTCCCGATGCCAAATTCTTTTGCACACCCTTAGGAAGGTTTTCTACACGCGTCCGAGAGAAAATACTGAGTACCCTTCTAAAACTACCCAAATAGATACAGTGACGGATTTTTTTATAATTCAGGCAAAACCAAACAGGACGAAATATGGCGAGAATTGAAGCAACTGGTAGATATATGCCTAAGCAAATTATTGATAATGACTTCTTTAGCAATAAAGAAGAAATGTTTGAATCATTGTCTGAGTTTGTTGGCGGCTATGATAAGCGTCGCCACGCAAATAAAGATGAACAGACCTTATCCATGGGAGTAAAAGCTGCTGAAGATGCGCTATCTTGTAGTAAGTATACGGCAAAAGATATTGATTTAATCACGGGATGGTTCTTACCAAGCAATCACTTTCTTGGCGACGACCTAAATCTTGTGCAAAGTAGTATCGGTGCTACATCCGCTTCCGTACTACCTATAAACACAACATGTTCTTCATTTCTATCCGCATTAAATATAGCAAACTTATACATAGAAAGCGGTCAAAAGAAAGTCGTACTAATCGTAATTGCAGTAAACTGGACAAACTTTATTCTAAATAAAAGCGAGCACAATTTTTCATTTGCTGGAGATGGCGCAGCCGCTGTTATCATCGATGAGGAAGGTTGCTCCATGATCGATGCTAATGAAAAAAACAATTCTACGCCTGGTATCTTTGAATCCATGAAAATGGTTAATCCCATCGTTTCCGGCAAACAAGAGTTCTTTACCATTTACGAACCAGAAAATATATCTACCGCTAAAGATCTTATAATGTTCCCGCTTTCTGTTGCACAAGAGCTTTTAGACCAAAACAAAGAAATAGAAGTAGATAAAGTGTTCGTTCACCAAGCTGGTTTAAAAATGATCCATCTTTGGTTAGATAAGTTGAATATTTCTCGTGAGAAAGTTCGCCATACTCTTGAACAATATGCCAATATGACGGCAGCCAATATCCCCGTTTCCTTAGACTATTGGATTAAAAAAGGTGATGTACAACGTGGTGATAATATACTGTTTTTCTCGCCCGCTGCTGGCGGTCACTATATCGCTATCCTCTGGAAATATTGATTAACCTTATTCAATTAATTCACTCCCTCATTTCAATCTTTCCAAAACAGACCACTTCCTGCTATCAATGCAATTGCTGTCATGTATCTCAACACGGGCAGGTGTAAGACAAAATTTATGCTATGAAGTAAAACTTCTTGTATAATTCGAGACTAACACCTCTACGCTAAAGTCAGCCATATAAAACGCCGATATCTTGTGCAGCAAAGGAACGGATAAAGAAAATGAAACTATGGAGGGCGCAGTGCAGCTAATCAGAGTGTTATCGCTCACAACATGCGCATCGTTATTTTGTTTTCTCGCAAATGCTGAAGACTTATCACAAGAAGATGAGTTAGATATTCTTTACGGTGGCGAAGAATTCATTAGTTTAGCCACTGGTAGCAGCCAACGCATCTCTAGAGCACCTGCCGTTGCCAGCGTCATTACCGCTGAAGATATTAAGGCAATCGGCGCAACCGACTTAGACCAAGTGCTTGAAACTGTACCCGGTCTCCACGTGTCTAGAAATGTTAGTCACTATAACCCCATTTACACGATTCGCGGAATCACTTCTGATGCGAACCCTCAGGTATTGGTACTTATAAATGGCATCCCAATTACCAATCTTTTCGTAGGTGATCGTGGGCAAGTGTGGGGTGGTATGCCGGTCAAGAATATTTCTCGAATTGAAGTAATACGAGGACCGGGCTCCGCTCTCTACGGTGCTGATGCGTTTTCAGGCACGATCAATATTGTCACCAAGTCTGCAGAGGAAATTGATGGCACGCAAGTTGGCGGCGGCGCTGGCTCATTTGACACACAAAGAGCATGGTTATTACACGGCTCAAGTAAAAATGGTCTTGATGTCGCCTTCTCTTTTCAGTACTTGCATACCGATGGCCAACGAGAAATTGTCGAATCTGACGCGCAAACTGGACTTGACACTGCGATCGGCACTTCAGCTTCCAATGCACCGGGGCCAGTCAATGTGCAAGCGGAAACCATCGATACTCGGCTGGATCTCAAACGCGATGACTGGCAATTAAGGCTTGGTTATCAAGGCCGCAAGAATATCGGTAACGGTGGTGGTGTTGGTCAAGCGTTGGATCCTATTGGTAATAGTGACAGCGAGCGCTTCAATGCAGACCTGACTTATAGTAATGATGAAAGTATTGATAACTGGGATTTTAGTGGTCAAATTAGTTTTTTTAGCACAAACCAGAAACCTGATATCGTTATTTCACCACCTGGAGCCTCTTTTCCTAACGGCCAAACGTTTCCGAATGGCGTAATCGGCAACCCTGATCTTTTTGAACAACATTGGCGCGGCAGTGCTTCCGCTTTTTATCATGGTTTTACTAACCATCGTATTCGTATTGGTGCCGGCGTTAGTTTTCAGGAAATTGACGAAGTCCGTGAAACTAGAAACTTCACACTAGATGATGGCATCTTACTTCCTGACGGAACCCTGGTTCGTTCCCCTACTCCACTCGGAGACGGGAGTGTTGTCGACGTAAGCAATGATCCTGATATTGTTTTCATACAACCAGGTAGCAGAACTGTTCAGTACGCATTTGTACAAGATGAATGGAATTTTTCACGCGACTGGGACTTAACTGCCGGTGTGCGTTGGGATAATTATTCTGATTTCGGCACCACTATTAACCCACGTGCCGCGCTAGTCTGGCAAACCGCGTATAACCTAACGACAAAGCTCTTATACGGCCGTGCGTTTAGAGCACCTTCTTTTGTTGAAACGCGTAATATTAACAACCCAGTTGCCTTAGGCAACCCAGATCTCGATCCCGAGACCATAGACACTGTCGAATTGGCATTCGACTACCATCCTACGCAAGACATCGTGACGACTCTTAATATCTTTCACTACAAAATCGATGATTTAATCCGCTTTGTGCCGAACGAATCAAGCCTATTCGTTGCTCAGAATACCGGAGATCAAACCGGGTTTGGATTAGAATGGGAAATCAATTGGAGAGTAAATGACCAACTGAACCTGCTAGCCAATTATGCGTTTCAAAATTCTACCGATGAAGATACGAATACTGATGTCGCAAACGCACCAGAAAATCAAATCTATATAAGTAGCAGTTGGAAATTTCTTCACAACTGGTGGCTCGATACCGAACTCAATTGGGTGGCGGACCGAAGGAGGATGGCCGGTGACCCACGCCCAGAAATAGATGACTATACTTTGGTCAATTTGGGCATTCGCCATAAAGCCAAAAAACTTCCTTTGGAAGTTTCACTGACAATTCGTAACCTTTTTGATGAAGACGCTCGCGAACCCAGTTTAAATGGCTCACCTGCTCCGGCTATTACAAATGATTTGCCGCTGCCCGGCATAAACGGTTTCTTAAGCGTTGAATATAAAATTTAATGCAATTCTCATATTTAACTTAACTGGCTAGTTTTTCGAGATCTTCTTGGTGTTCTTTCAGCGGTAGTGGAATAGTAAAACTAAAAGAACTGCCTACACCCTCTTTACTTTCTACACTAAGTGTTGCTCCCATTAACACACAAAGCCGTTGCGAGATGGTAAGACCGAGGCCAGTACCGCCATAATTTTTTGTCGTAGTCATATCTGCCTGTCGAAACGCCTTAAAAATCCGTTCCCGTTGCGATTGATTCATACCTATCCCAGTGTCTCTGATAGCACAAGCAATTTCATTCTCGGTATAGTCAACCTTCATGGTTATCACGCCATTCTCAGTGAATTTTGACGCGTTGCTTAAAAGATTAACCAGTACTTGTCGTAACTTAGTTGGATCTAATACAACCATATCAGTATGGGCATTTAATTCTACTTCTAACTGATTCTGGCTCCCTCGAATTAACGGTAGAACGGAGTCTTCCACTTGCTGCAATAAATGTTTTAATTCGACCTCATGGAACTCGAGCTCCATTCTCCCCGCTTCTATCTTCGCAAGATCAAGAATATTATTTATCATTGATAATAGGTGCTGGCCAGCATTTTCAACACGAGTTAAATCATCTACGCAACTTTCTCTACTAAACTGATCGTCTCTGACATCCTCCATTACCATACTGGTATATCCAAGCACTGCGTTCAAAGGCGTCCTCAACTCATGACTCATATTCGCAAGAAATGCTGATTTATGTTTACTGGCCCTGATTGCCGCGTCTCTCGCTTTCATTACTTCTCTGGTTCTTTCGATAACAAGCGCCTCGAGCCCATCATTCTGCTTGCGCAATCTAGTATCTCGTTCATCGAGAACATCCATCATTGAATTAAGTGCTTTTGCCATATCTTGAATTTCGCTAGGGCCGTATACTTCTGCACGTGAGGTGGCTTTATCTGGCTCCTGCTCTCGCATCAAGGTTGATAGGTATCTTAGTGGCGTAGTGACTCGCTTCATTAACCTACTTAGAACCAGGAGCATAACGAAAGCAACGGCATACGAAATGACTAAATTTTGAATCAGTGTTTCTATGCGGTGTGCTTTTAGCTCCTGCTTACTGACAACAATATCTGCAAAACCTATTACTGGACTTTCTGAGACTGCATCGCCACCGATAAGTACATCTTCTTCTGCACCGATACGCCTCTCTACAATGGGGGCGCAAAGCACAATATAGTCTGACGTTTCAGCAATCACACTAGCGCTTAATCCAGCTTTTTTTACTACATTTGCAAAGTTCACTATATTTTCTCTGAACTCACCGCCCGCACTAAGTAACACAGAATTGTCAGCGTGGCGAAGTGAAACATTAGCAATATTTGGAAATGAAAGCGCTGCTGCAACGGCGTCAGATGCGTTTTCAGGAGATTCAAAAAGTATTGCCAATATACTTTGTTCTGCCAGACTTTCAGCCACCTGTAATGACTGGTCAATAAGATGTTCTCTTTCATTTTCACTCACCACCCATGACGTTAACAAAGAGGTAATCAAAGCCAACACTAGAATACCTATTGAAACAATCATGACAATGCGATGTAGAAATGACCGAGGTAATGCTTTTTGATTTATCACTGTTTCGCTCACGTTAGCTGAGTTAATTACGTGGAAACTGAAGGTCGTAGCGCTGTAAATCTTCTTGACTGAGTTTTAAGCCCAAGTGTGATGCTGTTCTTACATTAACCGCCAAACCGATATCGTCTAGCGGTAATATCTTGATGCTTTTCTCAGGCTCTACCATCGATTTATTCAAAATTAAACCGATGCTTCGTCCCATCTCGGTATTCTTAGGGAAAGTTGAAAACAGCGTACCGCGCTTTGCATGCGGCGCATTACTTGAGATTACGGTTAGGTTTCTATCCCAGGTGACACGTAGAATAAGCGGCAGAATGGTTCTATTTTCGACGGTAACCGGATCTAGTGGTAGCCATAATGCATGCTTGTTAGGCTCCAGTTCGTTAAGTATAGCTTTATATTGTATCGCGGCCTGTTTCAAATCGTTTGCTGGCATTGCAAACAACTGTAAACCATAAAGCTCCGCCGCTTCTTTAGCCAACTCAATTAGCCAGTTGTTGATATCTGGGTTAAAAACCGCAAATACTTTTTTTACTGAAGGCGATAAACGTTTGAGTTCTGCAAATATCAGTTCAGGGTCTGCCGCTAAACTCATACCACCAATATTGGGGTATTCAGGATCAGGAGTAACCAGCGATGCTGCCGCAAACACAGGTAGACCACCACTACTTGCTTTAGCGGCTTTTAAGCCCCGGCTACCCAAAGCAATAATTGCTTTTATATTTTTCTTAGCTAACCAGTTTTTTAATTTTTCGGGTGAGTAATCACTTGAAATTTGCCTGACCGAAACTTTGTAATCTGCGGTTTCCTCTATCCCATCAACAATTGCACGAAAAACATCTTCATAAGGTGCGCGGAGATCTGGCTGAAATATAGCAACGCGTTCCTTGCCATGCGCCATAGAAACTGACAGCAAGAGAGAAATAACAAGTAGCAAACTCTTGAGCAGATTTTTCAACATGCTATCCATGTAATCAATAGGGAATGAGCCGATCACTCCCTGGTTGTCGTCACTGACAATGACCGGCAAGGTAGTTACCGAAGGTAAATAAATACAATTATGCCAGTACTGCGCAAGCCTTTAAATATGTATTTATTACTTACAACTATAGCGCTGCTCCGATCCAGCATAATCTAGTAAAGGATATTGTCATTTAGCTTTTAATGACAGAGGTTTAGTCCTCTACCAAACGAAAATCCATATCCATAAAGTCACCACTATCGTCCCACTCATTGCCCCAGGCATCAACCGATATGTACTCAGGACTGACTTCTTCGATATCGTCTAAAATACTATCATCAGAGCCAGCAAATGAGACATTTTCCTGCTTATCTTTTGGCGCATCATTCATATTGTCACTCCACCAATTCTGTTACCGTTTCACCTGTAAATATCGGTAACATCTGCGACAATCTTTAAGCGCTTATAGACACAAAAAATGTGCCACAGTTCATGTTTTTAGGTCGAAAAGGCCTGGTGTTGGCTTTTTTTCGATGCCAGAACACAGCAAGCGAGCCAGTCTCTCAGAAACTCATTCAGTCGACGTTTTTCTCGCTTACTATACATATTAGGATTAGGATATTCGTACTCAACTTTCAAGTACAGCGACTTCTGGTAAGACACAACTTCTGCCACACCAGCATCATGATACAAGCGCACCGTCATTTCGATCGCTGGGATCAACTTAGAGCAAATACGCCAATCCGCAGTCAAACGTAAAGTTGATGTGTAACGAGTTTTTTCAATCAAAGTATAGGAATAAGACTCAGACCCTGCGAAGTATTCGGGCTGATCTCTGGCTATGAGACACAAGTCAGGGAGCAGCGAGAGTAATCTCACATAGTTTTCGTCATAGATTCCTAATGGCGCATAGTGCTCCACGGCGCTTAAATACTTCGACATGTCCAAACTCAGAAAATACTATTAGCCTAAACCCAAAAAAATACTCTAAAAACTATAACGGCGGCAAACTTAAAAACTCGCTAGCTAGCAGCGTTATTATCGACTAAAAAGCAAACGCCCGGCGACGGTAAGAGTCTTCAGTGGTCATAGCACGCTGTTTCAATTAACTATTTACCCCTATAATAGGCCAACATGAAAACACAAAAAACCGCAATCTTTGTTTTAATTGTCGCGTCGATTGTAGGCATTTTTACAACAGCATATCAATGGCTAGCACTATATGCGCTGCGTAAAAGCGGCGACAAACCTATCTGCGCCGTTAATGAGCAACTCGATTGCGCAGCCGTATGGGAATCAGCGATTTCGACCATGATACACCAGTATAGCGGGATTCCTATTGCTGGTTGGGGATTGATTTGGTCATTACTGATTTTACTGCTGTCGTTAAAACTGCTGCTAAATCTAAAAACCGCCAAAGACAGCTCCTTAGTCCTCAATGCAATGCATATTTCTAGTCTGGCGGCGATCGTTATTGTTGCTGGCCTAGCCTTATACAGCTTTTCTATTTCGGTTTTTTGTATCAGTTGTATCGTTTTTTACCTGGTCGTTGCCATTATCGCCGCAACAGTATTGACCATGCTCAAAGTAGAACACCGATCCTTCATTTCCGGTGCTGGTGTATCACTTGCTATTACCATAGTGCTGGCGCTTTTGCTCTACTTCCCTGGTCAGGCTACGCCATTAGAATCTGTATTTTCTCTTCAAAAAACAGCAAGCACTCAAAATCAAGGACAAGCCAATAATAGCGACATCGTAAACACTTCTTCCGAAAACCTTTCCGTTCTGAATGATTTTATTTCTTCGCAACCTGAAGAAGTAAAGCAAATCATGAGCAATTTTCTTGAGGAATATCGATACGCCAAACGTATTACGCTTGAATCTGATTTAACACGTCTATCAGTGGGCTCAGAGAACAGCCCAGTTAAGCTTGTTGAGTGGTTAGAAATAACATGCCCACATTGTGCTCAGCTTGATCAACAATTAAGTAATATTAAAAACTCAACCAATGACAATGACTGGTCTTTGGAAACGCGTTATTACCCACTAGATAGCGAATGTAATCCCGATATGAATCGCAGCCGAAATAACGGCGTCAGCTGTCTGGCTGCCAAATCATTGATATGCCTTGCGGATGACAGAGAAACCTCTCACAAAATTCGCTCAACATTTTTTGCCAATCAAAAACAATTATCTACCGATTTGATCAAAGATATTATTCGCGATCACCAAGTAGATATGATTCAGCTCCAGGCCTGTCTAGAATCTGACGAAACAGAGCAAGACTTACTCAACGACATAGCCATGGCGCGACAGCATAATATTTCTGGCACGCCGTTGTTAGTAATGAATGGCAAAGCCTTAACCGCAATGCCGCATTTGATTTACAGTTTGATCTTAAGCAAAGGTGATACTGAATCAACCGCCTTTAAGAGCTTACCTAGCCCGCAAGAAATTTCTCACGAAGGTCATAACCATTAGTCTCAAAAATATGCTACAACCATTTCTCTTTAATTAAATATTTGTTGAGTTGTAACCACTGTAAGCACATCATAGCTGGGGCGCTTTTAATTTTCTTTTGTTGAAGTAATGCCATTGCCTGACTAAATGCCACGACATGCACCCGTATGTCTTCTCCTTCTTCTTCTAAGCCAGCTGTATACTGGCTTAGTTTTGAAACATCGGTTTTGGCACAAAATAGTTGCACTGACTCAGAGCTACCACCTGGGCTGACATAGACTTGTGCTATAGACTCCAAAGCTGCCAACTGACAATGTGCTTCTTCCATCGACTCTCGCCTGGCAACCTCATCAGCATGCTCTCCTTCTTCAATAATGCCAGCGATAACTTCAAGCAACCATGGATTGTCTGAATCAACTGCGCCCATGCGAAACTGCTCAACAAGAACCACTTTATCAGCACGCGGATCATATGGTAAAACAGCAACAGCCTGACCTCGCTCGAATAACTCAAACGTTCTTGGCTTGCTCATATCGCCATCAAATTTTCGATGGCTCAAAAGATAACGATCAATTCTAAAATAACCAGAATACGCTATGTCCTTTTTATGAATTTCAACATCACCCTTTGAATATAGGAATAAATTCATATAGTCTCCTTAGTGGTACTGATTAATCTATTTATTTACACTAATTATAGTTAGCTTATTATTATAGTAACAAAGCTCTGCTGTGCCGTAGCATGAAACACGCCCAGCGACGCAACCCGCACCTTCCATGAGAATTTCTTCAAACTGCACTGATATTATTAGAGAGTTTTCAGTTCGCTGTTTGGTTTCATAGCCAACAGTGTCTGAGTCTATCCAGCCGTTTTGGCTACACAGCTCTGACAGCTCAGTCGCTGATAATAGGCATTCTCTTATCTCGTTATCCGCAAATTTTGACATACTGAATAACCCTACTTTTTATATAACAATTGTTAGATTTCTTGATATCCCTAAAGTTTTAAAAAAGGGGCTGTACTAGATTAGATTAGAGATTTGCCCATTTAGTAAGTTGTTTAAGC
>CAZTYM010000035.1:0-29408 GCA_964617475.1 uncultured Thiotrichales bacterium | reverse complement strand
TTTAAACTGTACTCTTCCCCTCTGGGATACAAAAGCCCTTGCGGATTTTGAATCCATCATGTCTACCAATTTCATCACTCTGGCATTTCGTGAATTTTACTATTTTTGGCTTGGGATACAAAATTGCTTGAGAATTTTGAATCCGGCGCGTCTACCAATTCCGCCACCCCGGCAGCGGCCGGACAGTATAAAAGGGTGATTAATTGCTGGCAAGCTCTAGTCTTGAGCCAGTAGGTCTGGTAAGTTGCCGACCTCACTATGTTGCGTACCGAATTTTCCTTTGATTTGCCCGCTGAGTTGATCGCTCAATATCCTAATGAGCAGAGGTCTAGCAGCCGTTTGCTCTGTTTGGATGGTAATACTGGTGAGTGTGTAGACCGGCAATTCAGCGATATCACATCATTGCTGATGCCAAATGATTTATTGGTGATCAATGATACGCGAGTGATGCAAGCTAGGTTGTATGGCAATAAGCATACTGGTGGCAAGCTAGAAGTGCTGATTGAACGCGTTGTCGATGCTAAGTGTGCTTTAGCCAAAGTACGTAATTCCAAATCATTAAAGCCAGGATCGAGTTTTATCGTTGCCGAAAATACAGAGGTGTTTGTCGATAAATATATCGATGGGTTACTGGCCTTGCGATTAGAGCGTGATGATTGGCCAGCTATAATGCAAGCGCATGGTCATATGCCACTACCGCCTTATATTAATCGTGATGATGAAGACCTGGATTTATCTCGCTATCAAACCGTTTATGCAGAGAACGAAGGCGCGGTAGCAGCTCCAACCGCAGGTTTGCATTTTGATCAGGCATTATTAGATACACTGGCAGATCAAGGTGTCGATATTGCTAACATCACTTTGCACGTGGGTGCGGGAACATTTGAACCGGTAAGAACGGAAAATATTGCTGAACATAGCATGCATTCGGAATGGTTTGAGGTTAGCGAGACGGTTTGTGAGCAAATTGCTGCTAAGCGAGCAGCTGGTGGTAGGGTAGTTGCTGTGGGTACAACTTCGGTTAGATCGTTAGAAAGCGCGACCGATGAAAATGGAATAACCAAGCCGTTTAAAGGAGATACCAGTATATTTATTACACCTGGCTATAAATTTCGTTGTGTTGACGCCATGATTACCAACTTCCATTTACCGGAATCTACTTTGATTATGTTGGTTAGCGCATTTGCTGGTTACGAAAATGTTATGCATGCGTATCAACACGCTGTGGATGAGCGCTATCGATTTTTTAGTTATGGTGATGCCATGTTTGTATCACATCAAGTAAAAAGAGCTAAGCCTTGAGATTTGAATTACTTGCCGAAGACGGTCATGCACGGCGTGGTCGCATTGAGCTCCAGCGTGGAACCATAGAAACCCCGGTGTTTATGCCGGTTGGTACGGCTGCTACGGTCAAGGGGGTGAAGCCGAGCACGGTTGAAGAGATTGGTGCACAGATAATTTTGAATAATACTTTTCATCTGATGCTGCGGCCGGGTATGGATATTATCCGTGCTCACGGTAGCGTGCACAAATTTATGAATTGGCACAAGCCGATTTTGACTGACTCTGGTGGCTACCAGGTATTCAGTCTCGGTGATATGCGCAAGCTAAACGAAAAAGGCGTTGAATTTCGCTCACCTTTTGATGGTTCCAAGGTATGGTTGGATCCGGAAACCTCAATGGATATCCAGCGCATATTAGGATCAGACATAGTGATGGCTTTTGATGAGTGCACGCCATATCCAGCTACCGTTGATGAAGCGCGCGATTCGATGGAACTTTCGATGCGTTGGGCCAAACGGTCGAAAGAGGCACATGGTGATAACCCATCGGCTTTATTTGGCATTATTCAGGGTGGCGTTTACCCCGATTTACGTCATGAATCATTAGAACAGCTTACTGACATTGGCTTTGATGGCTATGCCATTGGCGGTTTGTCGGTAGGTGAGCCGCAAGAGGAAATGTTGCATATTCTCGATGGAATAGCCCCGGCAATGCCTGCTGACACGCCGCGTTATTTGATGGGCGTAGGTACACCCGAAGATATTGTTGAAGCTGTGCGCCGCGGTGTGGATATGTTTGATTGTGTTATGCCTACCCGAAATGCCCGAAATGGTCATTTATTCACCAGCACTGGTGTAGTTCGCATCCGTAACAGCCGCTATAAGAACGATACCCGCCCACTCGACGAGAATTGTGATTGCTACACCTGCCAGAATTTTAGCCGCAGCTATTTACGCCACTTGGCGCATACGGGAGAAATGCTCGGTGGCACACTAAATACTATCCATAATCTGCGTTATTACCAAAATTTGATGCGAGATCTACGTCAGGCTATTGAAGAAGGGCGTTTAGACCACTACATTGAGCAATTCTATGCGCTTCGCGAGCAATCTGACTAGCGCTTAGCATATAATAAGCGGGTTTTTCCGCCGAGATAGCGGTGAAACGACGATAAAGCTACTAAGGAACAACTAATGAGTTTGTTTATTTCTGATGCGATGGCGGATACCGCTGCAGGTGCCGCTCCAGCTGCACCGGGGTTTGCCCAATTTATTCCTTTGATCATTATTTTTGTGATCTTCTACTTTTTGCTGATTCGTCCACAAATGAAGCGAGCTAAAGAACATAAAAAAATGGTCGAATCGATAGCCAAGGGCGATGAAATTGTGACTAATGGTGGTGTTCTCGGTAAGGTTACTGCGGTAGATGAAGGCTTTTTAAGTCTAGAGGTTGCAAATGGCACAGTCATTCAACTGCAAGCCAGCTCTGTTAGCCAAGTCATGCCAAAAGGTACTTATAAGCCCTCCTAACTTAATAACACTAAGCACGTAATTATGAATCAATACCCTGCATGGAAGTACCTAATCGTCGGTGCTGTACTTGTTTTCGCTTTTTTGTATGCCCTGCCTAACTTGTACGGTGAAGATCCGGCAATACAAGTGTCAGCTGAACGCGTTATAGACGAGGAAGGACTTGGCGAGAGATTAAATGGTGTGCTTGCCGGTAGCGGTCTGAGTTATAAATCGGTAGAGCAGACTGATTTTGGTTGGTTGGTTAGGTTCACAGATACCGAAGTACAGTTGAAAGCCAATGAGATCATTTCTGAGCAGCTCGGTAACGGTTTCGTTACTGCGCTCAATCTAGCGCCTGCAACACCGGGTTGGTTAAGTGGCCTAGGTGGTCAACCAATGTATCTAGGGCTCGATCTACGAGGTGGCGTTCACTTCCTATTGCAAGTAGATATGGAAACGGCTGAAAAGCAAGTGCAAACAGCCAATATAAAAGGTTTACGTAGCTACCTTCGTGGCGAGAAGATTCGCTATTCATCTATTACCGAAGGGCCGAACAATACGATTCTAGTTAAATTTCGCTCAGATGAAGACAGAACAACAGCGCGTGAGCTTATTTATAACGAAGCAGATTTTCGTGAGCTCGATTTACAGGAAATTCCTGAAGGTAAATCTCCAACTCTGGAAGTAACGGTAAAGGAAGAAGCCTTAGAAGAAAAACGTGACTTTGCTCTCAAGCAAAATATTACAACGCTTCGTAATCGTGTTAATGAATTGGGTGTTGCCGAGCCAATTATTCAACAGCAGGGTAAAGACCGTATTGTTGTGCAACTGCCCGGTGTTCAAGATACTACACGCGCAAAGGAAATTTTGGGGGCAACAGCGACATTGGATTTTCGTTTAGTCGATTCAAATAACGATGTGCAGACAGCGTTAAGTGGCAAAGTGCCGTTAGGTTCTCGAATTTATCGTGAGCGAAATGGTAATCCGGTTTTACTATTAAAGGATGAAATTATAACCGGTGACGCCATTATCGATGCAGCCTCAGGTATCGATCAGCAGACAGGCAGTCCAGCCGTGTTTATTACGTTGGATGCTAAGGGCGCCAACCGTATGAGTGATGTCACCCGTGATCATATTGGTAAACCCATGGCGGTGGTGTTTAAAGAAACCAAATCCGATATTGTCGAGATTGACGGCGAGCAAGTTAAAAAGAAACGCCAAACTGAAGAAGTGATTAATATTGCGACAATCCGAGACCAGCTTAGTAAGCGTTTTCAAATCACCGGCTTGGATGGTACGGAAGAAGCAAGAGACCTCGCCTTGCTGCTTAGGGCGGGTGCACTGAAAGTGCCTATCGATATTATTGAAGAGCGCACGATTGGTCCAAGCATGGGGCAGGAGAATATCGATAAAGGAACACGCTCAGTTATTATTGGTTTGATACTTGTTTTGGTATTTATGATTGCCTGGTATAAACAATTTGGCATGATTGCCAATTTGGCCTTGGCGCTCAATTTGGTAGTCATTGTGGCGGTATTATCTATGTTACAGGCTACGCTTACTTTGCCAGGTATTGCCGGTATTGTACTCACTGTGGGTATGGCAGTGGATGCCAATGTGTTGATTTTCCAGCGTATACGCGAAGAAATTGCCAACGGTAATTCACCTCAGGCCAGTATCCATGCTGGCTACGGTAAAGCGCTTTCAACAATTGCTGATGCCAATATCACCACCTTGATTGCCTCTTTGGTTCTCTATACTTTTGGAACGGGTCCGATCAAAGGTTTTGCTGTCACCTTGTCTATTGGTATTTTGACATCCATGTTTACCGCGATCATGGGAACACGTGCCGTGGTTAACTTTGCTTATGGCGGTAAACGCCTCAAAAAACTATCGATATAACGCTAATGGAACTGTTTAAGAAAACGCCAAGTATAGACTTTATGTCGCGACGTTATGTCGCGATTGCCATCTCAATCGCATTGTTGGTCATTGCTATTGGTTCGTTAATTTTTCGTGGTTTGAATCTGGGGATTGATTTTACCGGCGGAACGATTATTGAGGTTGGCTATCCGGAAAGTATAGAGCTTTCAGTAGTTAGGTCTGAGTTAGGAAGTGGTGGCTATGATGACGCCATTGTTCAGCATTTTGGTACCAGCAAAGAGGTATTGGTTCGTGTTGCGCCAAGAGAGGGTGTCAGTAATGCAGATCTCAGCAATGATGTTATCGCTGTTCTAAAAAATACGGGTGACTTAGAAGTACGTCGCGTTGAATTTGTCGGGCCGCAAGTAGGTGAGGAATTGACCAACGACGGTGGTTTAGCAATGATCTACGCGCTGGTAGGTATTCTTATCTATGTCTATTTTCGTTTTGAATTTCGTTTCGCTGTAGGTTCGGTTGCTGCTTTGATCCATGACGTAGTAATTGTTATGGGTTTTATTTCAATATTGGGTATCGAATTTAATTTAACTGTGCTTGCTGCGATTTTGGCAGTGATTGGTTATTCCTTAAACGATACTATCGTTGTTTTTGATCGTATTCGAGAAAACTTTCGAGTAATTAGAAAAGGTACGCCAATCGAGATTGTTAATTCATCGCTTAACCAAACCCTGTCTCGTACGTTAATCACCTCTGTCACGACTATGTTAGTGTTGTTGGCCTTGTTTTTCCTCGGTGGTGAAGTAATTCGAGGTTTTGCTTTAGCATTAATAATTGGTATCCTCATAGGTACCTATTCATCAATTTATGTTGCTAGTAACATAACGCTGTTATTGGGTATTACAAAAGAAGATTTGATGCCTCCACAAAAAGAAGGTGAGGATTTGGAAGGCATAAAAGAAGAGATAGACAACCGGCCTTAGCTCAACAAGGTTATACTTGGTGCTGATTTTGATGCCAAACTAATAGGACTTCGCGTAGCAGGTACGTATGTAATATGTTAACACTGCTCATTGTTTTCTTCGTTATTTCCATACTTTTTTCTTTTCTTTGCTCCCTTTGGGAAGCGGTGTTGTTAAGTATTACCCCGACTTATGCCCATGTTAAAATGGAACAGGGCTCTAGCATTGGTTACCAACTCAAGTCTTTTAAAGAAAATATTGATCGGCCGTTAGCGGCGATACTCACTTTAAATACCATTGCCCATACCGTGGGAGCCATTGGTGTTGGCGCACAAGCTGCCGCTATTTGGAGCGAAACACACCCCATTATCACCCAGTTAGTTGTGCCGGTCGTGATGACACTGGCTATTCTTATCATTTCTGAAATCATTCCTAAAACTATTGGTGCAAACTACTGGGAAGAGTTAGCGCCTTTCACAGTTAGGTGTTTACAGTTCATCATTGCGGTATTAGCACCGTTAGTCTGGATGAGTCAACTCATCACCAAAGTACTTAAGAAAGATAAATCACGCAGCGTTCTGTCGCGTTCGGACTTTATGGTGATGACAGAGCTTGGGGCCAAACAAGGTGTGTTTGAGGAGTCTGAATCGCACATCATCGGCAATATGCTGAAATTCAATACGATTCGCGCTGAAGATATTATGACGCCGCGTACGGTGGTTATCGCTGCTCCCGAATCGATGACTGTTAATGAATTTCACGATGCGAACCCTGATCTTCGTTTTTCACGAATACCTATTTATCATGAAGATTCAATTGATCAAATCACTGGTTATATTCTAAAAACAGAAGTGTTGTCCAGCTTAATCAATAAAGACTCAGATCTTAGTTTAGCCATGATTAAGCGTGAGATTATGGTGGTAAGAGAAACTACAGCATTGCCGGATTTATTCGATCATTTAATGCAAAAGCGGGAGCATATTGCCTTAGTGGTTGATGAGTTTGGCGGCATGGCTGGTATTGTTACCATGGAAGATGTCATCGAAACTTTGCTTGGCTTAGAGATTGTCGATGAATTGGACAGAGCGGAAGACATGCAGGCATTGGCACGTCGACAATGGCAACAACGTGCAAAAAAAATCGGTTTGATCGAAGAATCAAAACCAGAAGAAAATGAGACTTTACCAAAAGATCAAGTGCAATAAAGCAAAGAACCGGGATAGGGTTTAAATGGATTCCTATATCGACACACTAACCTCAAAATTTGATGAGTTGATCAATCTGGTATTGGTATGGGGCACTAGCCCTAAATTCTATACGCAACTTGGCCTAATTATCATAGCCTTCATTGTTGCGTCTATACTTGCCAAATTCCTGAGAAGAATTACACCTTTTTTTCAATCCAAACCTGAGGATGGCAGCTTTCTCAAACTGAGGCAAAGTTTTTACTCGTTTCAGGGTTTGCTTTTTCCTATTTTAGCTATTGTCTTTTTGGGTGTAGCAGTCGAGCTAAGCCAATCATTTGTTGAACAAAACTGGTTGGTTCGAATTGCGCAGGGTTTAGCCGTTGTCACTTTGCTTTATACAATTAGTCGACGTTATATCACTTATCCGATAATTCGATCACTAATTAAATGGCTGGTATTGCCATTAGCAGTACTGCAGGTATTTGGTTGGCTGGATGAGTTTATTGCTTACATTGATAGTATCGCACTGGAAGTTGGGAATATTCGCATATCGCTTTACGGTATTGCACGTGTCGTGGTTTTTGGTGGTATTCTATTTTGGTTAGGCAGAATATCTAATAATTTTGGACAAAGTGCCATACGTCGTCAGGAAGCACTGGACGTCGGTACAAGAGAGGTTTTTGCCAAGCTATTTCAAATAGTGTTATTTGCAGTCATTTTTATTCTTTTACTGCAGGTTATGGGTATTAACTTAACGGCCTTGGCAGTGTTTGGTGGTGCCTTGGGTGTAGGTTTGGGTTTCGGTTTGCAACAAATCGCATCAAATTTTATTTCTGGTTTAATTATATTGCTAGATAGATCTGTCACGGTTGGTGATTATGTTGAATTGGAGGATGGGCGTTCCGGTACAATTCACGAACTTAATATGCGCGCAACCACACTGAAAACATATGATGGTAGAGATATCGTCGTTCCTAATGAGCAGTTTATCACGACCACATTTACAAACTGGACTCACCGAGACAAATTACAACGTTACGAAATAGAGTTTTCCGTAGCCTATAAAACAGATTTAGACAAGATGTTAGATCTGGTTAGAAACACAGTTCGTAGCCACCCCCAAGTATTGTCAGAACCGGAAGAAGCTGATGCCGAGATAGCACAGTTTGGTGAATCGGGTGTAGATATTCTTGTTGAATTTTGGATGGAAGGTATTGACGATGGAGAAAATCATGTTGATGCAGATTTAAAATTAATGATTTGGCATGTACTTAAAGAAAACAATATTGAAATACCATTTCCACAGAGAGAAGTAAAAATAATTGGGAAAGAGGCTTAAAGTAAATTTGATTGAGAGTTTAATTCTTAGAACGTTCTAAATTATCTTTAAGGTTATGTAGCCCAGCTTCGTAGCTGGGTCCTAGCATGTAATCCATGAGTAAGCCAAAATATCTTCCAACGAGGTTCCAGCCAACATCATTGTCAAAATTCCAAATAACAACAGTGCTATTACCTTCATTTTTGATTTCATAGCTAGACTCAGCTTGCCCCATACCCTCAAAATTCAATGCAATAGCGATAAATTTGTTTGGAGTAGATTCAGTAATTTTTTGCCAACCGCTACCCACTTTGTCATGGTCGCTCTGCCATGACATCATTGCACCTAATCCAGATTCTGGGCCGGAGTAGCTATATCGAGTATTGGGGTCGATGCGGTGCCAAGGTGACCAGCTAGTAAAGTTTCGATATGAATTCAGGTAGTTAAATACATCTTTCTGCGAAGTATTTATTGTTACCGATCTCTCTACATGAGATGTCGAGGGCAGTAGTACAGCGATGAAGATAAGTAGTACGAATAAGAAAAAACCTATTTTGACTATCTTCATTGAGCTACCTCCAAATTATTTTCTGGTCAAAGGGTGTGTGTTGTCATACCCTGAACATATTGAGTTTAAAGAAGCGTTATTTAACTTATGAATTATTACGTGATTATTCTACTCTTAGTCGTATTGCTAGGCATAGCGGTTGCTATGTGGGGCTGGAGAATATTGTCAAACTCTCGTAAAAAATTGCAATGGCCAACAGCAAAAGGGGAAATTATTACGTCTGAAGCTAACAAAGATAGCTATGATCCTCAATTGAATATCCAATTTCGTTATGTTGTCGAAGGTAAAGAGTATAGTGGCAAATATAGCCTTCCTGATGATGTAGATGTATTGCCTGAGTTGGTGACAAAAAAATTGAGTGATTTTCCTCTAGGCAAGTCAGTTGATGTTTTCTATAACCCGCTAAACCCAGATGACGCCTCATTAGAGCCGGGGCTTCAGGGTGATTGGTTAATCTTTGTATTAGGAATAATACTGATTTTAATGGGTATAGCGATGTTCTTTTTATAGATGACAAGATAGATGCCTAGTAGGCATACTGTACGGTAGACTAGTTTGTATTTCTATAGTACTGCTTGTAAGTTAGCAATTATTAGTCAATCAGGCTCGTGAGTAGGAGAGGAATAACAATGAAAAAGTACTTTCAGTGGATTTTGATACTCTATATTTGCTTTGTTTTTATTCAATCGTTATTTTTTAAGTTTACAGGTTCGGAAGAAACGGAAATAATCTTTTCTACCATTGCTGAATGGATGCAAGATATTGGACCTTTAGAAGTTGTTGCTCCAACTTTTGAACAATTTGGGGGATTAATTATAGGGTCGGCGGAACTTATTGCTTGCTTCCTTCTTATTTTTATCGCAACGCGTTTTTGGGGTGCGTTACTTGCTTTAGGCATTATGTCTGGCGCTATATTTTTCCATCTCTTTACTCCTCTTGGTGTTAATCGAGTTATTGACGCTTCAGGCAATACCGACGGTGGTGTACTATTTTATATGGCTTGCGGTGTGTGGATATGCTCATTGATTTTGGCATTCTTGAATCGTCCGTGGAAAAGAAAGAATAATCATTACCAATACTCAGGTTTTTAAGGCATTTGCTGTAACTTATTAGTATAGAAATATTAATTTTAGCAGCATTGCTAATTTATATACGGGTTATGTCTCGAGTTATTTTGTTTAATAAGCCGTTCGGTGTACTAAGTCAGTTTACAGGGGAAGATGGACAAAATACGCTGGCTGACTATATAAGAATACCGAAAGTATACGCAGCGGGTAGATTGGATAAGGACTCAGAAGGCTTGCTAGTCTTAACTGATGATGGTGCCCTGCAAGATAGAATTGCATCACCCAAGCATAAAATGACAAAAACCTATTGGGTTCAAGTGGAGGGCGAGCCTGACCAAAAATCAATGGATGCGCTTAGACAAGGTGTGAAACTTAAAGACGGTTTCACTAAGCCCGCAAAAGTGAATTTGATTAGCGAGCCAGATGTATGGCCGAGAGTGCCACCTATTAGAGAACGAAAATCTATTCCAACATCATGGCTAGAAATAAGGATGAAAGAAGGTCGAAATCGACAAGTGCGTCGTATGACCGCAGCAGTAGGCTATCCGACGCTACGTTTAATTCGTTATTCGGTTGGTAGTTGGACGATAGACGGTATTGACAGTGGAAAGAGTATACAGTTTGACTTTTAATTATGGAGTTCTCGGCTTGTTGGAATAGAACTGCGGCATTGATTATTTGGTAACCAAGGTAAGATTTAACATTTTAAGGGAATATCAATGGATTGGGATTATTTTTTGAGTGATGGAGAGTTTAAAGCTAAGCGACTACCAAAAAGTACGAAAGGTGTACGAATAAAAGACATTACGGATTTATATGATCTTCGAAGTTATTTGAGAGGCACTTATAGTATTGCTGAATCAATAAAAGCATATCAATTATGTTTCGACGATCCATTTTCTTATGATATCGAGATTGATAGTTTTTATGATCATTTTCGGAAAAACTCTAACAATTTTCTTGGTCATGCTTCTAAATTGAAAGGTAAGTACGAAATTATGGATCAATTTATATACTGGAAAGATTATTATAAGGAGGGTGAATGGATTTTTTTAGATGCTGGTATCACGAAGCAATTGAATAAACTTGGTGTGATTGAAAAGAAAACGGATGTAAGTGACGACGACTGGGTTATGTATCTAAAGGGTAAATATAGAGTTCAAGACTTCAAGGACATAGCAAAAAATAACTCAATAGTTTTAAAGGGTAATAAGGATAATATGGCACGACAGTTTTTGAGACATATTAAAAACGGCGATATTGCTCATCAGGCACCTGTGCCGCTCAAGCCTGGAAATGGTTTTAATGATTGGTTTTTGAAGTTGCAAACAAGGTATGTTGGCGAAGTGGAGATAGCTCTGGCAGGGTTTGATTATCCCAAGGTATATGTAGAAGCCGTATGGGATATGGTTGAGTCTGATAATTCTCAATATCAATTGATTTGTGAGCTAGCTAGGGAGAAAAAAAATCGAAAGAGAATTGTTCGTATCGCAAATGTTAATGTTTCTAAGAAAAGGCGAAAACGACCTGTTTTGCAGGTAGATAAGAAAAATAATAATCGACTAGAGGAGGATACTAACTTATCCCCTATAGAGATTATAGTTGGGTTTGTTTTTTCCGCTTTGGTGATTTGGCTATGTGCTAAGTATCTAATTTAGATGCTAATAGTTCTATCCAATGTTTAACAGGTGTATTTGCTTTTGTCATCAAATGCAATTGGCAGCCGATATTGGCAGTAACGATCAACTCAGGTTGATCGTTTTCGAGATTACTTAATTTATTATCTAATAATTTTTTTGAAAGTTTAGGTTGCAGAATAGAATACGTACCAGCGGAGCCGCAACATAGGTGTGAGTCCGCGACATGTGTAAGTTCAAAGCCAATCTGCTCTAAAATAGTTTCTACCACGCCATTAAGTTGTTGTGCGTGTTGCAATGTGCACGGGCTATGGAAGGCAATTTTATTTCGCTTTTCATTAACAAATTGGTCTAGTGGTTCACTCACTATGACCTCGCATAGATCCTTGGCAAGTTCACTCACTCTTGCTGCCTTTTCAGCATAGTCTGCGTCGTGTTTCAGAATGTCGCCATATTCTTTTACCGTTGCACCGCAGCCGCTGGCAGTGATAATGATTGCTTCGATACCTGCGGTTCCATCGCTAGGTTCTATATATGACCACCATTGGTCAATAAGTCGTCGCATGTGATAATGCGCGGCATCAGGTGCAGACATATGATGACTAACAGAGCCGCAACACAGCGCGGGTTGTGGTTCGATGAGTTGTATGCCTAGCTTACTCAAAACATTAGTGGCAGCGATATTGGTGTTAGGTGTGACAACACTTTGGCCGCAACCGGATAGGGCGAGCATACGTCGGACATGAGTGCTTGATTTTTTCGTAAGCAGCTGTTGTTTGGCTGGTACTTTGTTTTTTATATCGCCTGGCAGTATTGGTTTTAGAAGATTTCCAATATTGACTGCAACGTTAAATAATTTCGGCGCTTCAACTAGCTTACGTAAGCTATGACGTTTAATATTCTGCCATAGACTACGAGGTATTTTCTTTTCTACAATTTCACGTCCGATATCCACCAGGCGTCCATAACGTACGCCAGATGGACAAGTGGTTTCACACGCTCGACAGGTTAAGCAGCGGTCGAGGTGTTGCTGGGTAGACTCGGTAATTTTATTGCCTTCGAGTAATTGTTTGATTAGATAGATACGTCCGCGAGGGCTATCTAATTCATCTCCGAGCAATTGATAGGTTGGACAGGTGGCTGTACAAAATCCGCAATGCACGCAACTTCTAAGAATAGCATCAGCTTCTTGTCCTTTGGCTGAATTTTTATGCTCTTCGCTAAGTTGGGTTTGCATGGTGATTAAAGACCTAAATACATTCGGTCGGGATTAAAAATTCTGTTAGGATCAAATGCATGTTTTAACTTTTTATGTACGGCTAATAAGGCATTTGGTAAGGGCTGAAAAACATCTTCTGCGTTTTGGTCGTGGCCACGAAAACGTGTTGCATGGCCGCCAGCGTTTTTTGCTGCTTGTTGTATAGTATTTGCACTTGCTTTTGAGATCAGCCAGCGTAGCGAACTATTCCATTCGTAAAAGTATTTTCCATCAACATCTAATGGTGGTGTATCTGCGGCTACCGCTACTCGCCAGAGAGGGACTGATGAGTCAAAAAAACCGTGTTGGTGTTCTTTAATTTTTTGCCAGATATTCTGGTCAGTTGAAATTACTTCGCCACCAATAGGTTTTCTTGATTTTTCGACCGCCCCTTCAGTTCCACCAAGACGAATAAACAATTTGTAACCGTCATAACATGTAGCGCTAATTGGGAAATCAACTTGAGCAAGACGCGTTAGCTTTGCTAGGGCTTTGTCTGCATTTCGCTCCAGGGTAAGTGTGATTTCTGATTCTGGTTTAGGAAGTACTTTTAACGATATTTCCAGTAAAACACCTAAGGTGCCTAATGCGCCCGCCATAAGTCGCGAGACATCATATCCAGCAACATTTTTCATTACCTCGCCACCGAATGAGATAATCTCACCTTTGCCATTAAGCAGTTTACAGCCTAAAACATAATCTCGCGCTGGGCCGCGGGCAACGCGCCTAGGACCAGATAAATTACATGCGATGGTTCCACCTAGTGTGGCGCGCTCGCCATAGTGAGGTGGTTCGAATGGCAGCATCTGTCCCTGCTCTGATAGCGCAGCTTCAATCTCTTTTAGTTGCGTACCGGCTCTTGCTGTCAAAACGAGCTCTGTTGGTTCGTAATTGATAATACCCGAATGTAAACTAAGATCGAGTATTTGACCTCTAGATTTTCTGCCATAGAAAGCCTTGGTATTACCACCTTGAATACGCAAAGCGGTATTGTTCTTGATTGCCTCGTTGACCTGTTCTTGCAAGGTCTGGCTTATATCTTGGTTAGGCATGCTCTAAAAGCGGTCTAACTCTGGGAAAGGTAACCGGCCATTGTGTACATGCATTGCGCCGAACTCAGCACAGCGATGGAGCGTTGGTACCGCTTTGCCCGGATTAAGCAGTGTTTTTTCGTCAAAGGCATATTTAATTGCGTGAAACTGTGTGAGTTCTTCGCTATTGAACTGAGTACACATTTGATTAATTTTTTCTATGCCGACACCGTGTTCGCCAGTGATTGTGCCACCAACATTAACGCATAGTTCTAGTATCTTACCGCCAAACTCTTCAGTGCGTTCGAGTTCGCCAGGTTTATTGGCATCATAAAGAATCAGTGGATGCAGATTACCATCGCCGGCATGAAAAACATTAGCAACAGGTAGTTCATATTCTACTGATAAATCGCTAATAGTTTTTAAGACATTAGGCAGTTGCTTGCGCGGTATAGTACCGTCCATACAGTAATAGTCGGGCGCGATCCGGCCAACAGCAGGAAATGCCGCCTTACGGCCTTGCCAAAATATGGCTCGTTCTTTTTCGTCTTTGGCTGTACGTACTTCCGTCGCACCGCTCTCGTTTAAGAGTTGGCGAATAGTGAGTACGTGCTCAGATACCTCAGCATTGGTACCGTCGATCTCACAAAGTAAAATTGCTTCGGCGTCTCTAGGGTAACCAGCATGAACAAAGTCTTCTGCTGCTTGAATGGCAAGCTTATCCATCATTTCTAAACCGGCGGGAATAATGCCAGCTGAAATAATATTCCCTACTGCCTCACCAGCTTTGACCACATTGTCAAAAGCAGCAAGTATTACTTGTGCGCGTTCAGGTATTGGCAGTAGTTTAACAGTGACCTCTACGATCACGCCTAACATGCCTTCAGAGCCAGTCATTAACGCAAGCAGGTCATAGCCGGCAGAGTCGGCGGCGTTATTACCGATAGTGAGTAGCTGGCCTTCTATAGTGATGAGTTTGATTTGTTGAATGTTATGAACTGTTAATCCGTATTTCAGGCAGTGCACTCCACCTGAATTTTCAGCTACATTGCCACCGATGGTGCAAGCGATTTGCGAAGAGGGGTCTGGTGCGTAATACAAGCCATAAGGTTTCGCAGCATCCGAAATGGCGAGATTACGTACGCCGGGCTGTACTACCGCAGTTTGCCGTTCGGGATTAATACTTATAATTTGTTTGAATTTGGCTAAGCTTAGCAATACCCCATCTTTATGAGGAAGAGCACCACCGGATAAACCCGTTCCCGCACCACGTGCTACAACCGGAACTTCAAGTTGGTAACAGAGTTTGAGAATAGCCTGAACCTGCTCAATGGTCTCAGGTAGAGCGACGATCAAAGGCATTTCACGATAGGCAGATAGTCCATCGCATTCATAGGGCCTTAGGTCTTCCTTACGATGCAGCAACGCATCGGTTTCTAGGATAGCGCTAAGTTCTTTGATTAATAAGCTGATTTCCAAGCCAAATTATTCGCGCTGATAATCTAACAAGCTTACATCAATCTGGACTAGAAAGTTAGGCCTTGTTATACGATGGCTTTTAAAGTTTGTGAGTTCTCTTTTTGCACAGTCGGGCTATGAGGTAAGGTAACGGGTGTGTTTGGTTCTGCTACATTCAGTCCAAATTGCTTAAGCAATTCAGCTTGTTGTAGGTTGTGATAATGATAAGCGTAGATTCTGGAAATCACAGTGGTTTGATATTCTTTTAATAATTCTTCAGCGCTACTGTGCGAAGGGTTAGATTCTATTCCACAGTCATGAAAAATGGTTTCGCCATGACAGCAATAATGGTGAAGTATTTCTGGAATGGGTCGCGTGTCACCAGAGTAGAAGAATAGTCCAGGTAAGTGTAAAGCGAATGAACTATTGGGTTGGTGGTGCCGAGTTGGATAAATTTTAAAGTAAAGATTTTGCCACCAAAAGCCATCGATTACAGGTACTAATTGCAGTACATCCCAAAAGTTGGCGCCGCCTTCAGCCAGTTGTCCTGGGTAGTTGCCGATTCGTAGCGTTAGTTGTGGAACAAGTTGAGCGGAGATGAAAAGCTTAATGGGCTTATCGAGCTCGGCAAAACAAGCCTTATAAAACAAGGTTTCGAGATCACCAATATGGTCGATATGCAGATGACTAATGTATACCGCAGAAGGTAAAGCTTGATAGGTTTCTATATAACGTTCAAGCGTATTAGGCCCGCAGTCTATGAGTAATAGAGGCTGGTTTTCTTGCAATAAGACAGCTGATGAGCTACCTAGAGTACCGCCGCAAGCAACTCCGAGAAAATTAATCTGCCACATAAAACTTGTTGCTAGCAAATATGATTGGCTTTTTACACCAATGAGATTACAAATTAATGAAAGTATTGGTTTGGAATGTTTGTTAAGTCATTTCAACTGCACAGTTGAAAAGCTTAGTAGGTTTTTTTATTTTCTAATTAAGGCTTAATTTTAATTATCAGCGGTGTCTACATACTCTGTTTCAATGCGATTACGTCCTAACCCTTTTGCACGATAAAGGGCGGTATCAGCGCGCTCAATCAGACTGCTAGGTGTTTCGCCGGGTCTATACATGGTCACCCCAGCAGAAAAGGTGTTTAGCGGAAATTCCTGATCATTAAATTTAATAATGGTTTCAGTGGCTTGGTTTTTAACCTTAAGTAATGCATGCATAGCGCCTTCATGGTCGGTGTTAGGCAGTATTACAGCAAATTCTTCACCACCATAACGTGCGATCATATCGTGATGCCTGAACGCAGTGAGTACCTTTTGACAAAATACGCGTAGTACTTCGTCACCACCAGCATGACCATAATTGTCATTTATGGATTTAAAGTGATCAATATCAATCAAGGCCAAAGTTAATGGGTAGCCATAGCGCTGAACTCGGCCAATTTCATCTTCGAGTCGACGCATAAATGCACGACGATTAGGTAATTCGGTTAGCTCGTCAGTCATGCTCAGTAAATGAACTCGAGCAAGTTCATCGCCAAGTTGCTGGCTGTCGCTTTCTAAGATTTTTAGATAGTTGTTAGTGTCATCAAACTTATTAGCAAGGTCGAGGTTACCTTCGATGAGTTTCTCCACTGCACCAAGAATGGCTTCTTTCAATTGCCATAAATTATCGATGCTCTCGGATCGTAAAATTTGCTCGCGCTCGAGTTCGAGTAATACGCCAAACTGTTCGCTCTGACGAATGGCGTCCCCCAATTGCTGGCTAAGCGTAGTCTGTATTCGCTGAATTCTTGAGCGATTGCCCTCTAGAATTTTTCGAAAAGCGTCGTCACTGCCCGAATTTTGATCTTCTGGGTTAGGTGTGTCTCCAAATTCGCTAGAGTGATACTCGGGGGCAGAAAACTCAGCTTCGGCACTATTGGTATATTCGCTTTCGGCGATAGTGTTTGTTAGCCCTTCATCTTCCGCTGGGTCTAAGTCATCGCCAAATGGCTGGTATTCATTTGAGGCAAATCCTAGCCCGCTTAATATTGACCCAAGCTCATTTTGGAAAAGCGACAAATCTTTGTTGTCTGAAGCAGCTAACTGCGCGGCAAACTCTTCTGTTATTTCGCCTAGAGCTTTGATTTCGGAAACAGATAAAGGCGGTGTTAACCGCATTTGCATCAGTTTAAGGTTAACTTTTTCAGGCGAATCATCTCGTAAATGTTTGCTATAAGCATCAAGCAACATGTTGAGCAAATTGGAGTAACCGTCCTGGACATCCATTTGTGATGACTCGAGGTCACATAAGGTGCGCTGAACATGAGCATAAATTGCTTTGCCAGTCTCACTTTGGTGGAGGCCATCCAGTAAACGCATTATCTTGCGTGCCAGGACAGACTTCGGCTCGCTAGTGTTGACGACCTTTAATGTGTGTCCCCCTAAAGGGTCTATTTGATGCATTTTTTAGTTCAAGATACGTAGGTTTTAAATTTGTCCGGCAAAAATAACTTCAGACCAGTTAGCTAGACATTCCCTTGGTAATCATCGAGCACTTTTTGTGCCATATAATTAATGCCATATAAAACAGTGGTTTATCAGTATGAAGAGCGTGGGCGATGGTTCTATTGTAAAAAATATCGACAACTCAGCGTTCTATTGTTGAAGCATCAATACCTACATTGTAATCGATCATTGTCGACAATGTGATGAATAATTCTCATGGAAAATGCATACCACAGCTAAATACTTTAATATGTGCGGCCCGTAAGTAAACAAGTTTCAGGATTCAGGATATCTATGTTTTCAGATAATCAAACCATTGCAGGATATGATGAAGAGCTAGCAAAGGCGATAGCTGATGAGGCGACTCGACAAGAAGAGCATATTGAGCTTATTGCCTCAGAAAACTATGCCAGTACGCGTGTCATGGAGGCGCAAGGTTCTGCCATGACCAATAAATATGCCGAGGGCTATCCAGGTAAACGGTACTACGGTGGTTGTGAGCATGTAGATGTTGCCGAACAACTGGCAATCGAGCGTGTTAAACAATTGTTCTCTGCGGACTATGCCAATGTTCAGCCGCATTCTGGCTCGCAAGCCAATGCTGCAGTCTATCTTGCTTTGCTCGAGCCTGGCGATACTATATTAGGCATGAGCCTGGCACATGGTGGGCATTTAACCCATGGTAGTCATGTCAATTTCTCAGGCAAGGTTTATAAGGCTGTTCAATACGGCTTAAATGAAGCGGGTACCGAGCTTGATTATGATGAAGTAGAGCGCCTGGCAAATGAACACAAGCCTAAAATGATTGTTGCCGGCTTTAGCGCTTATTCTAGAGTTATTGATTGGCAGCGATTTCGAGATATCGCGGATTCTATTGGCGCCTATTTGTTTGTTGATATGGCTCACGTTGCTGGGCTGGTGGCTGCAGGCTGTTACCCAAACCCAGTTCCATTTGCCGATGTGGTAACTTCCACTACCCATAAGACGCTTAGAGGGCCTAGGGGTGGGATAATTTTGGCGAAATCCAATCCAGATTTAGAAAAGAAACTTAACTCTGCTATGTTTCCTGGCTCTCAAGGCGGGCCGCTAATGCACGTAATTGCAGCCAAAGCTGTAGCATTTAAGGAGGCATTGGAACCGGGCTTTACCGATTACCAAAAACAAGTTGTCGCTAATGCCAGAGCAATGGCTGCCACTTTAATCGAACGCGGTTATAAAATTGTATCCGGCGGTACAGACAACCATATCCTACTGATTGATTTGGTTGATAAAGATATTACAGGTAAAGATGCCGAAGCTGTTTTGGGTAAGGCTAATATCACGGTCAACAAAAACGCGGTACCTAATGATCCTAGATCACCCTTTGTAACCAGTGGTATCCGCGTTGGTACGCCGGCCGTAACCACGCGAGGCTTTAAAGAAGCAGAATGTCAGTTGCTGACGAATACGATATGTGATGTGCTCGATGCTATGGATGACGAGCAGGCCATTGCCAAAGCAAAGCAGGCGATGTTAGACCTTTGTTCTCAATTTCCTGTGTATAGAGCTGCTTAGGCATTGTTGTTTAGCCAAGGACTAAACTATGCGTTGCCCCTTTTGCGATGCACATGACACCAGAGTAGTCGATTCTCGGCTAGGTAATGGTGGCGACAGTGTTCGCCGCCGCCGTGAATGCAATGCTTGTGGTGAGCGCTTCACAACGCATGAAACTGCCGAGTTAACTTTGCCGCGTGTGCTTAAGCATGATGCCAGGCGAGAGCCATTTGATGAAAATAAGCTGCGCAGCGGTATATTGCGGGCCTTAGAAAAACGCCCGGTTAATATCGAGCAAGTTGAAGATATTATTCATCGTATTAAGCATCGATTATTGACCTTGGGTGAAAGAGAAGTAGACACCAAATTGGTCGGTTCCTGGGTAATGCAAGAGTTAAAAGACCTGGATGCGGTGGCTTATGTACGCTTTGCGTCGGTTTATCATAGCTTTGAAGACCTTGACGCATTTAGAAAAGAAATTGATATGCTTAAGAATAGCCGCTAGCCTGATTTTTTTCTTATATTTACCATTATTGTTAAATAAATTTTAATTTATTAATTATTACCCCCATTAATATTTCAATTAACAGCATAATTAAATTGAAAATCACCACATTAACTAATTTTATTTAATTCGGTTAAAATAGCATTTTCAGGCAATTAAGTGAATTTTGACACGCAAGATTACTGTTACATGGCTGAAGCGCTTAAGCTTGCGGAAAAAGGGCGCTATTCGACTCACCCAAACCCAAGGGTCGGTTGTTTAATAGTTAACGATAATGCCGTGGTAGGTCGCGGTTGGCATAAACAAGCTGGTGGTCCTCACGCTGAGATTGAAGCGTTAAATGAGGCTGGTGATCAAGCTAATGGCGCTACATGCTATGTCACATTAGAACCTTGTTGCCATTACGGCCGCACTGGGCCTTGTGTTAAAGCACTGATTGAAATGGGTATTAAACGTGTAGTGATCGCGATGGAAGACCCTAACCCACAAGTATTTGGTGAAGGCATAGCCCAGTTAACGTCTGCTGGCGTCCAAGTGCAAGTTGGTCTAATGCGAGAGCAGTCGCAAAATTTGAATAAGGGCTTTATTTCTCGGATGCAGAGGAAGAGACCTTATGTCCGTTGTAAGTTAGCGATGAGTATTGACGGTAGAACAGCGATGGCAAGTGGAGAAAGCCAGTGGATAACGGGGCCAGAAGCGCGTGCAGATGTGCAACGCTTACGTGGCCAATCTGATGCGATTATTACCGGCTGTGGCACAGTACTTACTGATGAGCCATCAATGCAGGTCAGATGGCAGGAGTTAGAAGCAGCTGGTGATTTGGAGCTACCTCTAGAAAAACATGATCAACCTATGCGGGTCGTATTTGATAGCCAGCTCAAGGTCTCACCCCGGGCAAAAATTTTTAGTCCGCCAGGCGTGACTTTAGTGGTAACGTCAGAAACATCCAGTGACCGCTATATTGCTTACGAAAATCGCGGTATTAGTGTCGAAGCGTTTCCAGCTAAAAAGGGTGTCGATATACAGGGTGTCTTAACGTATTTGTCACAAAGACAGATTAACGAAGTGCTATTAGAAGCTGGTTCAACATTAAGCGGTGCTTTTTTACAAGCGCAGATGGTTGATGAGGTGGTTATCTATATGGCGTCAACATTGATGGGGTCTAGCGCGAAGCCGTTGTTTGAATTACCAATTGACACGATGGGTAAGGCCGTTTCCTTGGAGATTCAAGAAATTACTGCAGTTGGGCAGGATTGGCGTATTAGTGCATACCCAAGATATTGCGAAACATAAAAATGTTTACTGGCATTGTTGAAAGTATAGGACACATAAAACAAGTGCAGCGGCGTGCAGGTGACGTGCGTTTAAGTATTGCAACCGGTGAGTTGGATTTATTAGATGTCGACTTGGGTGATAGTATTGCTGTCAATGGCGTATGTTTAACAGCTATATCTTTAGGTGACGCAGAGTTTTCGGCTGACGTGTCTAACGAGACTTTGACTCATACAACATTAGGTGCACTCGAGCAGGGTGCTGAAGTTAACTTAGAAAAAGCCATGCAGTTAACAACAAGATTGGGTGGGCATTTGGTTAGCGGTCACGTGGATGGCATAGCGGAAGTAGTATCGATACAGCAAGATGCCCGATCAGTCAGATTTGAGATAGCGGTGCCCATCAAACTGGCTAAATACATCGCCGCTAAAGGCTCTGTCTGCCTAGATGGGGTGAGTCTAACCGTTAATTATGTCGATAAACAGGTGTTCGGTATTAACATAGTTCCACATACCATGAGCAAGACGGTTATAGGCGGTTACAAAAAAGGTACAAAAGTGAATATGGAAGTTGATGTGGTCGCCCGTTATATAGAAAGACTGATCTCTTCAAATGCTGTAGAAGGAGATTCAGTATCGGTATCGAGTTTGAAAGACGCCGGCTTTATTAGCTAACAAATATTAGAGTTTTATGCAGTTAAATACCATAGAAGAAATAATTGAAGATATCCGCGCCGGTAAGATGGTTGTTTTGATGGATGATGAAGATCGCGAAAATGAAGGTGATCTCATTATGGCTGCTGAATGTGTTGAAACAAAAGATATTAACTTCATGGCGCAATATGGTCGTGGTTTAATATGTCTCACATTGACTCCAGAGCGTTGCCAGCGTCTAAAGTTGCCGTTAATGGTTGATAGTACTAATGCCGCACATAGAACAAACTTTACCTTATCAATTGAAGCGGTGAAGGGTGTGACTACAGGAATTTCGGCTGCGGATAGAGCGACTACCATTCGTGCTGCCGTTGCAGCAGACGCATCAGATAAAGATATACGCCAACCCGGTCATGTGTTTCCGATTATGGCGCAGCCAGGTAATGTTTTAACTCGAGCAGGCCATACTGAAGCAGGTTGTGATTTGGCTAGGCTAGCTGGCTATGATGCCAGCGCGGTAATTGTTGAGATTATGAACGATGATGGCACTATGGCGCGTCGTCCTGATTTAGAACAATTTGCCCAAAAACATAATCTCAAAATCGGAACTATTGCTGATTTAATCAGTTACCGATTAAGTAATGAAAAAACAGTAGAGCGAGGAGCTGAAGCATTGTTGCCTACTGCGTTTGGCGAATTTAGAACTATTGAGTTTAGAGATACTATTACGAAAGCAACGCATCTGGCATTGGTATCAGGTGATATACAAGAAAACCAACCTGTATTAGTGCGCGTGCATATTCAAGATACTTTTAACGACACATTATCTTTTGATATGGCAGGCGCAGGTATCCCATTGCATAAAGCGATGCAGGCGATTAGTCAGTCAGATGAACCTGGTGTGGTAATAGTGCTGGCAAACAATTCGCATCACGATACGTTTGATGGTCGTATAGAATACTTTAACGAACATGCGCAAGAGCACGAAACGGCACAGTACGATGATGTAAGAACCTATGGCGTTGGTGCGCAGATACTGGTGGACCTTGGTGTTAGTCGTATGCGCATACTCAGTTCACCAAAACGTTTCCATGGCCTGTCCGGCTTTGGCCTAGAAGTGGTTGATTATGTTAGCTGCAGTTAGATAGCACCAGGCCGATTACTTTATTAACAATTGTATTATTGAGAAAATTATGGCAATAAAAACACTACGCGGTAATTTATTCGCTAAGCAAACGCGATTTGGTTTGGTCGCTGGCCGGTTTAACGAATTTATTGTGTCGCAGCTTGTTATGGGTGCAACAGATTCTTTAATTCAACACGGTGTCGCCGAAAAAGATATTGAAATTATCTACGTTCCTGGCGCTTTCGAGATTCCTTTAGCAGCAAAGCGTATGGCAGCAAGTGGTGAGTATCAAGCAATTATTGCCTTAGGAGCGGTTATACGTGGTGGCACACCACATTTTGATTATGTTGCCGGCAGTTGCACGCGTGGTTTGGCCGATGTACAAATGAATTACGATATTCCCGTTGGTTTTGGAATACTGACTGTTGATAGTATTGAGCAAGGCATAGAGAGAGCCGGAACCAAAGCAGGCAATAAAGGTTCCGATGCAGCGCTGGCAGCGTTGGAAACCGTTAATGCTTTAAACCAACTCGAAGACTAATAGCGGAATGGCAAAAACTTTATCTATTCCTAGGGCGCGTCATCGTGCTAGACATCTCGCTGTACAAGCGCTGTATCAGTGGCAAATCACCGGCCAATCACGTGATGAAATTGTCGAGCGTTTTTTAACTGATCAAGAAATGGATGAAATGGTGGCAGAGTATTTTAAGGAATTGGTTGCTAGCGTTTCAGCAAATGCGAGCTCAATAGATGCGGTAATGGCGCCTTTACTTGATAGATCGATTGACCAATTGGATCCAGTCGAGAGTTCGATTCTTCGTATTGGCGTATATGAATTAGAAAAGCGGCCCGATGTGCCATACCGAGTCGTATTGAATGAAGCTATTGAAGCGGCTAAAACATTCGGTGCTGAAGATAGTTATAAATATGTCAATGGTATTCTTGACTTGCTTGCGCCAAAGTACCGACAACATGAAGTAGCGGTCAATAAGGCTACTTAGATAGTTAAATAATGGCGTCAGAGTTTGAACTCATAAAGCGGTATTTCGCCAACTTTATACAGAATGACTATGTTAGTTTAAGTATTGGTGACGACGCAGCGCTGACACATGTTCCACCAAGTTATGAGTTAGTCACAACGGTAGATACACTGGCTGCCGATGTGCATTTTTTTTCTAGTGCGTCGCCTGAATTAATTGCTCATAAAGCTCTGGCTGTTAACCTCAGTGATTTAGCCGCAATGGGGGCGCAGCCATCGTGGTTTACCTTATCATTAACATTACCATCTCATGACGCGCAGTGGCTTAAGGGTTTTGCTAAGGGTTTGTCTCACATTGCATCAGAACGTAATGTAGCCTTGGTGGGTGGTGATACCGTCAAAGGTCCGCTTTCTATCACTATTCAAGCTTGTGGTCTTGTTAAGAAAGGGTCTGCTTTGTTGAGAAGTGGTGCCTCTGTCGGAGATAGTATTTATTTAACAGGCGAGTTAGGTGGCGCAGCCTTAGCATTAGAATTTTTAAGGCAGAATAAAAAAGTACCTGATCATTTACTAAAGAGATTGCATCAACCTGAACCAAGGATAGAGCATGGTCTAGCCTTGCTTGACATCGCCAGTTCGGCAATAGATATTTCTGATGGCATGCTTGCCGACTTGGCTCATATTTTATCCGCGAGTAACGTAGGTGCTGAAGTCTTGTTTGAAGACATACCGCTTCCTGTTTTTGATAATGCTGAAGCTAAGAGAAGTAGTTTAATAGAATATGCTTTCAATGGCGGTGATGATTACGAGTTATGTTTTACTGTTCCTCAAGAGTCAGAAGAAAAGTTAAGTCAATCGCTCAAAGAAAAAGCGCTGTCTGCTTATAAAATAGGACATATAGTTTCCGAACCCGGTATTCGAGGTATAGATAGCCAGGGACAGAAGCACAGTCTTGAAATAAAAGGTTATGACCATTTCGCTAGCAGCTAGTGCTAAGTTACACTTATTTGATGTTGTCTTTTAAGCTATTAAAAAACCCTATTCATCTTTTGGCGCTTGGCTTTGGTACAGGGCTGTCACCTAAGGCACCCGGTACAGTGGGTACTCTGGTAGGTGTTTTACTATTTCAGGTATTACAAGCTATAGCAACGCCATTCTATTTCTATGCGTTGATTACATTGATTGGTTTTATAGCGGGCATCTATATTTGTCAGTATACGGCCGACGCTTTAGGCGTACATGATCATCCTGGTATCGTTTGGGATGAGGTGATTGGTTACCTGGTCACCATGATATTTGCACCGCCGGGATGGTTGTGGGTGCTACTTGGTTTTATTTTCTTTCGTTTATTTGATATTTGGAAGCCGTGGCCGATTCGAGTAATCGACCGTTCCGTACATGGAGGCTTCGGTATTATGTTAGATGATGTATTAGCTGGGATATATGCTGCTATAGCACTGCTTGTCTGTCAGCAATTAATCTAAATATAGAGTTTAGTTCACGCGCTTGTCTTTCTCAATCAACGCGTAGGCAGAATGATTATGAATAGACTCAAAATTTTCAGAAGCAACGGTATAAGCTAACACGCGGTCATCACTATTCAAACGCATGGCAATATCACGAACCATATCTTCAACAAATTTTGGATTATCGTAAGCACGCTCAGTGACGTATTTTTCATCAGGGCGTTTTAGCAAACCATAAAGTTCGCATGATGCTTCTGACTCGACATAATCAATTAGTTCTTCTATCCAGATGAACTCATCAGCTAGAGCACTAACGGTAACGTGTGAGCGTTGGTTATGGGCACCGTAGTCAGAAATTTTCTTTGAACAAGGGCACAGGCTAGTAACCGGTACAACGACTTCCACCCAGATTTTAGTTTCGCCATTTTGACTTTCGCCGCGAAAAGTCACTTCGTAGTCAAGTAGGCTTTTAACGCCTGAAACAGGTGCAACTTTCTCAACAAAATAGGGGAAGCGCATTTCAACATGACCAGATTCTGCGTCTAGG
The DNA here is from genome assembly GCA_964617475.1 of uncultured Thiotrichales bacterium. Classification (GTDB taxonomy): domain Bacteria; phylum Pseudomonadota; class Gammaproteobacteria. The sequence continues at coordinate 3,673 of CAZTYM010000035.1, read as the reverse complement.
CGTTCGGTCATTTCTTTAAGAATATCGTGAAAAGACGATACAGAAATTTCACGTTCATGCTCATTTAACACTTCAACGAAGCGCGACATATGTGTGCCTTTAAAATTGTGCGGCAGATGCACATACATATTGAAATTGGCTACTACATGCTGTTCACCACCAGTACGATCTTGAATGCGGACGGGGTGACGAATATCTTTAATACCGACTTTATTAATGTCAATACGCCGAGTGTCTGGTGTCGCTTGAACGTCAGCGATTGTCTCTGTATTACTGTTTTCTGAGTCGAGAGCCATGGGTTTATTTCCTATCGGCGAGAATGAATACCTGACTAATTTAGTCGGGTTTAGATAACGGACTTTACCTTAGCACCGCTACTTTGACAATCATTATAGGCTAAAAAGGCGGTTATTTGCTTGCGAATCCCGTCACGATCAAGCAAATATTTACTAAGAAGTTCGCTTTGTGTGCCGTGTTCAACAAAGTGATCCGGGAGTCCTATATTAAGAATATGGGGATGCAAGTGGTGAGATGCAAGTGTCTCGTTAACGCCACTGCCTGCGCCACCAGCGATAACATTTTCTTCCAGTGTAACTAACACATCATGTTTCAAGGCGATTTCGACGATTAAGTCTTCATCCAATGGTTTAACAAAACGCATATTGACTACTGTTGCATCGATATCCTCTGCTACTTCGAGAGCTGTACCTAACAAGGTGCCAAAAGAAAGTATTGCAATACTTTTACCTTCGCGCTTAATTTCCGCTTTACCGATTGGAATGGCCTGCATCTTTGAGTCCGTAGTGATACCAATGCCTGTGCCACGTGGATAACGGACACTGGCCGGACCGTCATACTGAAAACCTGTGTAGAGCATTTGCCGACACTCGTTTTCGTCTGCTGGTGTCATTATGGTCATATGCGGTACGCAGCGTAAAAAGCTGATATCTAAGTTACCCGTGTGAGTGGCTCCATCAGCACCAACCAAACCAGCGCGATCAATGGCAAACAAAACGGGGAGCTTCTGCAGGGCGACGTCATGAATCAATTGATCGTAAGCGCGTTGTAAAAATGAAGAATAGATGGCGACGACGGGCTTCATACCATCACAGGCCATACCTGCAGCCAGTGTGACACTATGTTGTTCGGCAATACCAACATCAAGATACCTTTGAGGAAAACGCTTCGCGTATTCGATTAAGCCAGAGCCACCACACATTGCAGGTGTGATTGCGACTAGTCGCGAGTCTTGCGCAGCCATATCGCAAATCCAATCGCTGAAAACATCGGTATAGGTTTTCGCTTTGGCTTTGTTAGATGAAACAATACCTTTATTGCGATCAAAAGGCGAAACACCATGATAGCGCGTGGGTTCTTGTTCCGCAGGCGTAAACCCTTTGCCTTTTTGCGTAACAACATGAAGGAACTGTGGACCTTTCATTGTCCGCATATTTTTCAGTGTCCGCACAAGTACTTCTACATCGTGGCCATCGATCGGCCCGATGTAGTTAAAGCCTAGTTCCTCAAAAAGCGTGCCTGGAACTACCATGCCTTTAAAATGTTCTTCAGCGCGTCGTGCCAACTCCCAAACGGGGGGTACGCGCCCTAACAATTTTTTGCTGCCTTCTTTTGCGCTCGAATATAATTTTCCTGAGAGCACACGTGCAAGATAATTTGACATGCCGCCTACGTTAGGCGAGATCGACATTTCGTTATCGTTAAGCACGACGAGTAAGTTCGCGTCAAGATCACCAGCGTGATTCAATGCTTCAAACGCCATACCAGCTGTCATGGCGCCGTCACCGATAACAGCAGCGGTTTTACGACCCTTGTCTTCATGTTGCGCGGCGATGGCCATCCCCAAGGCTGCGCTAATAGAAGTGCTGGAATGGCCGACTCCGAACGTGTCATATGGACTTTCGTCTCTTTTTGGGAAACCCGAAAGGCCGTTTAGTTGGCGCATAGTCGCCATACGTTCTCGCCGGCCCGTAAGAATTTTATGAGGATAACTTTGATGCCCAGTATCCCAGACAAGACGGTCAAATGGTGTGTGGTAGACGTAATGCAGGGCAACTGCCAGTTCCACTGTACCTAGCCCTGCAGCAAAATGACCACCTGTCATCGAAACCGAATCTATCAAAAAGTTACGCAGTTCGTCAGCGCAAGCGCTAAGTTGGTTTTCTTCGAGCTTACGCAGGGTTTGCGGAGAATCAATGCTATCGAGTAAAGGATAATTGGCAGAAAGGCTTGCGTTATCGGACATATTACGGCGGCGTGAAGAATCGTTCTGATAATTCTGAAATTATAGCATTTTAACCGCCCAAAAAACGGTTTAACTGACGCGTTTGACTATGTAGTCTGAAAGCCAGCGCAAGGGATCGACTTCTTCACCAAAATCTCTTAGCGCGCCAAGAGCCGATTCGTGCATTTCTAGCGCCATTTTGCGCGCGCCGTCTAATCCAAGAATAGACGGATAGGTCGGTTTTGAGTGTTTCTGGTCTGATCCCTGCGGTTTACCTAGCGTCTCGGTATCAGATTCAATATCTAGTAGGTCGTCGCGGATTTGAAAAGCAAGGCCAATACACTGTGCATATTGTTTTATTTTCTCTAGGGTATTTTCGTCGCATTGGCCTGCAATTGCACCAACACAGACACTTGCTTCAATTAACGCACCTGTTTTAAGACGATGCATTTGTTCTAACTCTTCTTTGCTTAAAGACTTTCCTACGGACGCCAAGTCTATTGCTTGACCGCCAGCCATACCTGTTGAACCAGAAGCGCTGGATATAGTCGCAATCATCTTTAGGTGCGTCAGCGCCTCTGCGTTATTTTCACATTGATGGGATAAAATTTCTATGGCAAAACATTGCAGTGCATCACCCGCTAAGAGTGCCATGGCATCGCCGTAGACTTTGTGGCAGGTGGGGCGGCCACGACGTAAGTCATCGTTGTCCATGGCAGGAAGGTCGTCATGGACTAGCGAATAGCAATGAATAAGTTCAACAGCGCAGGCGGCACTATCTACTTTCGCCAGATCGGCACCAAAACACTCAGCAGTAGCATAGGCTAGTACCGGGCGTATGCGTTTGCCTCCACCTAGAACAGCGTAGCGCATGGCTTCGTGTAATTTTGTTGGGGTTTGTTCTGCGGTAGGGAGAAAGCGATCTAGAGCATTGTCAACACGCGTTTGATAAACACGCATCAATTCGTCAAGTTGTTTCAGAATGGTTTTCCTCATTCATTTCGCCAAATTCCTCCAGCGCGCCATTACCATTTTTCTCAACTAAAAGTTTTACGCGTTGCTCCGCTTTTTTTAGTGAATCCTGGCAGCTGCGGGTTAATTTGATACCACGCTCAAATAATTCAAGAGATTGCTCAAGTGGAATATCGCCTTGCTCCATCTGTTCGACAAGCGACTCTAACTCACTGAGAGATTGTTCAAAGTCTGGAGTAGTAGGTTTTTTACGTGGCAAGTTTGCGCTCCTGGATACGTAACTGCGGGCTAACCCTAGCGTAAGCAGGGGTTAAGGTCAATGCAAACTCTGGATTCGTAGCCAATCGGCTTAATGAGCAAGATGTTTGCATTATGCGTATAATTTCGTTTATGGAGAGGTGGCCGAGTGGTTGAAGGCGCACGCCTGGAAAGTGTGTATACGTTAATAGCGTATCGAGG
>CAZTYM010000034.1:0-29505 GCA_964617475.1 uncultured Thiotrichales bacterium | reverse complement strand
TAGCAACAAAACAGACTATTTATTCCGGACAGCAGTGCGTTTCCACGGGAATGACGTGATGTTACGCAGCCGCTAATTGCTTACGATACATACGTAAATCTTTAGCGCAATCAAAGCTCACTTCAAATAGGCCGGACAGTTTGCGCAGTATGGCGGTAACCACTTTTTCTTCCCAACCTTTATCAAACTTGATTTGAGTGTTTAACCAATGCTCCAGCCAATCTGGGTCCGGCATTTTGCTTTGCACTGTATCGTTGGGAAATAATGCTTCACTAACATGCAGGTTAGTAGGATGCATGGCGCGTGATGTTTTTGTATTGGTCATCAACACGCCAATTTTGGCGAACGCCAATCGCGCTTGATCACCTAGGGTATCGATGGCTTTACGCATATAACGCATATAACACGATGCATGACGCGCTTCATCCGCAGACAAGGTGCTATAGATTTTTTTGATGACAGGCTCAGTATGCCATTCCGATGCACAGCGATACCAATACGTTAAGCGAATCTCACCACAAAAATGTAGCATCAAGGTTTCATTTGCCGGTGCTTCATCAAACTGAAAACGAACGTTATGAAGTTCTTCTTCTGTTGGTGCGACATCAGGACGAAAACGACGTAAATATTCAATCAATGCCAAAGCATGTTTTTGCTCTTCATAGAACCAAACAGACATAAAAGCAGAGAAATCTGAATCTTCTCTATTATCACGTAAAAACATTTCCGTGGCTGGCAGAGCTGACCACTCGGTAATGGCATTATGTTTAATAGTTAAGGCTTGCTCATCGCTGAGTTTGTCACTATCAAATTGATCCCACGGAATATCCTTTTCCATATTCCAGCGCACACTTTCAAGTGACTTATAAAGCTCCGGATACAGCATTTCTGACATCGAATTAACCTTGATTAGGATAAAAATAGCGCACAGTTTACCGTGCCGAGTAAAGAAACTGAACCAGCAGGCCTTTTAAATACCTAAAAACAAGCCGATTCTTTTGTTTATGCGACTAGCTGACCGAGAATTTGTTGCTTAATTTCGTCCACGCTACCAACGCCCTCGACGCGGATATAATTTGGTGCGTTGTCACCTTCCTGGCCTGAGTAGTAGTCAATGAGTGGGCAAGTCTGTGCATAATAGACTTCAAGACGCTTACGAACCGTTGCTTCTTTGTCGTCATCACGCTGAATTAATGGCTCACCTGTTTCGTCATCTTTTTCAGCTACTTTTGGTGGATTGTATTTAACATGATAAGTGCGCCCGGAACCTGGGTGGCAACGTCGGCCGGCCATGCGCTCTACGATTTCATCGTCATCGACATTAATTTCGACGACATGCTCAACATTGATACCGAGTTCTTTCATACCCTCTGCTTGCGCAATGGTACGCGGGAAACCATCTAATAGATAACCATTGGCACAATCATCTTTAGCTAAACGCTCCTTGACCAGGCCTAAGATAATCTCATCAGATACCAAACCACCGGCATCCATGACTTTTTTAGCTTCAATACCTAAAGGCGTTCCTTCTCTTACAGCAGCGCGCAGCATATCACCAGTTGATATTTGCGGAATGTCATATTCCTGAGTAATAAACGTTGCTTGTGTTCCTTTGCCCGCACCTGGTGCGCCAAGTAAAATGAGTTTCATAGTCACTCCTGAGTTTCTTTCCGTGATGTTCTAATTATGATTATCGACAGAAGTATCATTTTCTTCTACGGGTTTACACATTAAAAGCCAAACACTACCCGCTACACCAGCAACTAGTGATGCAATAAGAACACCTGTTTTTGCCATAAGCAAAGCTTGTGATTCACCCACAAATGCTAATTCGGCGATAAATATTGCCATGGTAAACCCAATAGCTGCGAGTAGTGCAGCACCCGCCACATGACGCAAAGCGACACCTTGGGGTAATTGCGCGATTCCAAGTTTTACGGCAACAAAGACAACTCCAAAAATTCCCAGAAACTTACCACCGATCAAACCAACAATTATAGATAAGGTAATCGGATGCGCTAGCGTCTGACCTAGAGCCGAAAAATCGATAGGAATACCGGCGTTAACTAAAGCAAAGATAGGAATAATAAAAAAACCGACGGGGATATGAAAACTGTGCTCGAGTCTTTGCAATGGAGTTTCTACCTTATGTATCCCGTTCTCCATGGTTTGCAATACTGTGCGTTGTTTATTATTACGCATGACCACAACACCTTCCCGGTGAGCTTCTCTGAAACGCTCAATAAGTTTACTCATATGCTCCATAAATACTTTCGGGTCATATTTCGGCATCGCAGGTATCGTTAAAGCAACTAGCACACCTGCCAAAGTCGCATGCACACCTGACTTTAGCATAGCTAACCATAATAATATGCCTATCAAAAAATAAGGCAATGGTCTTCGCAACCCAAATAAGTTGAAACATACGAGTATTGCAAAGCATACTCCAACCATAATCAAAGCTGATATAGAAATAGTATCTGTATAAAAAAGTGCGATTACTATTACGGCACCGAGGTCATCAACAATTGCCAAAGCAACTAAAAACATCATTAATGCTGGTGGAACCCGCTTACCCAACAAAACCAGCACACCAATGGCAAAAGCAATATCTGTCGCCATTGGAATAGCCCATCCCTGCGCTCCCACGCCCTCAGATACCATCAGCGCATATAATCCGGCAGGAACAAACATTCCCCCAATGGCTGCCAAGATAGGCAGTACTGCATTACGAATCGACGATAACTCGCCAACGAGTATCTCGCGTTTAATTTCCAAACCAACGAGAAAGAAAAACAAGGCCATCAAGCCATCGTTAATCCAGTGATGAAGTGACTTCTCAAGAACAAAATCACCAAAGCCAATTCGAAGTGGTGTTTCTATAAAATGGTGATAACTGTGAGCAAGCGGTGAATTAGCTAAGACTAGTGCAACAATCGTTGCAATCATCAAAACTATTCCACTGCTAGTTTGATTATGAATAAACTCTTCAAATGGCGAGCTAAATTTATCGAATGCTCGCTCCCAAGGAGCCACATATGAAGCTTCGGTGTCTGGCTCGATTAAGGCCATGCTATTCTCGATTTAAAGTTGCAGATGATGGTTCGGCATTATAGCCGGCAAGAGTAATTCAGAACAGAATTTTTAGTTTGCTCTTCCGGCAATAAGAGCATAATTAGATGGATATTTGGAAACCTAACGATGGGCCTCTAATAAGGCGATATTATCATCCTGACGAGGCAGATCACATAAGCTAATATTCTGCTTATAAAAACGACCCTGTGCAAGGCTACAACCAAGCTCGCGTATACAGACATCTTGCTTCGCGGTCTCTACCCCTAACGCAATGCAATCAAGCCCCAGATCGTGTATGAGGTTAATGATCGCACGTAGCACACTTTTATCACGCTTATCACTCGACCCTTCACAGATATAACTACCATCAATTTTGACTGCATCAACTGCTAGGTCTCTAGATTTGATATGTGACAGCGAAGCTTGACCAGCACCAAAATGGTCTAGGATCGTCTTTATATTTTTCTTTTTCATCTTATTGATAACGGCAACAACAGATTTGATGTCTTCAGTCGCCTCAGCTTCAGCGATTTCGACATAACATTCCCGACCGAAACTACTCCACAACTGCGCTATTTCCGCTAGCGCATCTACAAACCCATTATGGCGCAGTTGAGCTATACTGCTATTGATTAGCAATCTCTTGGTACCTGATTGAACCAGCCTTTCCATATCCTGGGATAACTTATCCAACATATAGTGTCCAAGACGAACGGTTAAACGGCTATCTATGGCGACCTGCAAGATGTCGCGGTGATACATTACGTCTGTTTGGCCTGAGCGCGGCCAATGCAACAGTACTTCAACTCCGTAAAGCGAGTCATCATCAAATTGCGTCACCGGCTGATAAGATAAACCCAGTTCTTTTTTATCGAGGGCTTCGCGCAAATCGTTCTCTAATTGACGACGCCGTTGGCGCGTATCAGCCATTGTCTCGCGAAAATAGCGAATACGATTACCACCCTGAGACTTCGCCTCAAACATGGCTAAATCTGCATAGTGCATAAGGTTGTGGCGTGAATCCGCGTCTTTAGGAAAACGGGCAACGCCAATACTTGCCGACACTGAACAAGTCAGACTTTGGTAAATAACAGGCTCGGACACTACACGCTTTATTTGTTGTAAAAGCTGGTCAAGATTGAGCGCATCTTCGCAACGCGGTAGCAACACGGCAAATTCATCTCCACCTATACGCGCGATGGTATCTGACTCTCGAATCTGGTCTTTAATTCGGCGAGCAACACTGGATAATAAGTAATCCCCCGCGTCATGCCCCAAACCATCGTTTACGGGTTTGAAGTCATCAAGGTCGATAAATACCAGTGCCAGCGAATCGCCATAACGTTCAGACTGAGCAATTGCGCGGTTTAAACGATCGATAAAAAGTAAACGATTAGGTATGTTGCAAACAATATCATGTGTTGCATAGTGCTCGTGCTCACTTCGAGCTCGGTTTAATTGGGATTTAATACGGTGACGCTCTAGTGAAAAATCGATGGTTTTATGCAACAACTCAGTATTGCTAAGATAATCTTTTACGAAATAGTCTTCAATACCCGTGCTTATTGCCATCTGCGCCACGCGTTGATCGGTAATGCTAGACAACACCACGACAGGAAAACGATCGGCATATTGACCCAATGCACAAACTGTATTCGTTGCACTACTATCAGGGAGATTGAGATCGGAGATAACAAGATCAAAGCTTTCGCGGTTGATAATATCAACAGCCTCATCCAGACGACCGACTCTTGTTATATTAAACTCTTCAAAGTCATGACTTCGAAGCGCATTGGCCACCAAAACATAATCATTACGATTGTCTTCGACCAAAAGTAAATCCAACATCTCTGCTTCCTGCTTTCGCTTTGTGAGCATAAAATATTCAGCTTTTTATTATTGCTATAAGCCATCTAGTCAACAGCGACTCGGGTCGCATTTCCTTTTATCGGCGCTACTACAAAACGTTTTAGCAATTTGCTTAATCATCTGAGCGCAATGCCGATAATGTCCATATAGCAGGCGGGTAGGGATTATGGCTCTAGAAAAAGACAACAAAATTGAACGATTACAGAAGGAACTGGAAGATTTCACATACATCGTTTCCCATGATTTAAGTGCCCCTATACGCCATATTGAACAATTTTCCATGCTCTTGACGCAGCGGCTTTCGGCCAGAGAAATGTTGAATCCTGAAGAGCAACAATTTCTCGACATTCTTGCCAACTCTGCGCATAGAGCACGCGCGATGGTGACGGCGATACATAAGCTCTCAAGAATCAATACCGCAGAACTGGATATTCGCCCAGTTGTGTTGAGCGATTTTATTGAGAAAATAGCTAGCGAACTTAAGCGCCATGATCATAATCGCGAACTTTTGCTGACGATAGAAGATGATCTTGGTGAAATTGATACAGATAGCCGCATTTTACACGACGTAATTCATGCCGTTCTCGATAACGTCATTCGCTTCAGTCCAGCAGATACCAAGCCCGAGGTTCGAATAGTCGGACAAACAAATGAAGAAAAACAATTGGATATTGACTTCATCGATAATGGCACAGGTATTTCCAGCGACCTGTCAGAAAAAGTATTTCAATGTTTTTTCCAGGAAAACCGTGATAAAGCGGACATTCAACACTTAGGCATCGGACTAACCTCTGCGCGACGTGGTGCGCGCAGACTGAATGGTGACATCACTGTCTATAGTAAGGACCCAAACTCACCTGGATGGCCGCGACTCATCCTGCCCACAGAAAATGCTAGCCATTAATAGCTGCGTCGAACCTATGTTGAGCCTTACCACTATCAATTGCGCTGATCGCTAAAGCACGTGCATTTACTAGGTTTTCTGCCTTACCACAGTGCCATAAGATAAGCGCAGTTGAGTAGATCAGCGCACTGCGTGCTAAGCCTTTGTCTTGACCAGACAATACTGCTTGACCTTGATCCAATATGGCCTTGGCTAGCTCTTGACGTTGTTCCGATGAAAGCGCCAACCCGCTATCGATGTCAACATTATCTGGCATTGTCACGGCACGTTGCTGACTGTTAATCGAAATTGTACCTGGGTCTATTTCGCCACTAGCCAGCTCATCATCGAAATAACGATGAAATTTCGCAGCTTGCCGCAAACCTGGAACAATACCTCCCTCAACACCTCTGAGTACCAGCGCGCTATGGTACGACATGGCTTTAGCTAAATCGAGATAGATACGTGGATAAGCTTTATGTACATAACCAGTGACTAAATGTGTGTTTCCTGTTGCTTTCAGCGCACCTGCCAAACCCTCAACAGTGGTTAAAACGCTGCGCTTGACCATTTTATGACGTAGCTCATCAAGCGCTTTCAACGGTGCACAAAATTGCGATTGTGATAAGTAGGTCCAGCCCACTTCGGGATTTGAAATTCGACTCGCTGCTTGCTCTACTGATAGTGACACGTCAATACCAGCAACCTTGAAAAGCTGCTCGTGTGTAATACCATATTTTGGCCCGACCAACTCCACGCCATGACTATAAGCTGGCAAACCACAAGCAGAGAGAATACAGGGCACGAATGCTGATATCGGCGAACTTCGTATATAGCCGTTATAAGGCTCAAAAATATCTACCAGATCTTCGATATCGACACTGTAATGTGCGGTAGCTGCCTGGATGGCTTTTAACACCCCTAGATTCTCTTCATCTGTTTCTCGCTTCATACGTAAAGCGATAAGAAAAATTGCCGACTGTACTGGATCAATACTTTGCTCTAAAACGAGGCGCATAGCCTGCTCTGCCTGCTCCTCGCTGAGATCCTTACTAAGCTCAGGGCCAGTCGCAATACGCTGTATTACTTCGCGCATTAGCTGATAGTCCGGCTGTTTTGTTAATTCATTCATTCTGACTTGACCGTTACTACATTTACGAGAATAGTACACCCTTTGAAGAAGGGAAAAAATGTGACATTAAATACCATTCTAATTATCTGCTTTTTTATAAATATTCTATTTATTGTTATTATTATTTCGCGCTGGCGAAAAAGTCGCTGGCTTATTCGCGGTATCGGTTCGACGATAACCCTAGCTAGTTTCGCAGTTTCTATCGCTCTTCTTCTACTGGTAAGTAACCTCTATAGTTATCAACGCCTAGCTTTTGAACAACAAATAGCACGCGCTGAAATTGTCCAACTAGGCCCCAAGCATTACCAACTTAATTTAATCGACCCCCAAAACCAAACTCTTATCTTTGACATTTTCGGTGACGATTGGCAAATCGATGCCAGGGTGCTTAAGTGGCATAGCTACGCTAATTTAATCGGTCTAGATTTGCATTACAAACTAGAACGCATTAGCGGCCGCTATCAAGATATTAGTCAAGAAACATCTGCTAAGCGTAGCGTGCATGCTCTTCACGATATGTCATCATTAGATGTTTGGCAAATTGCACGGCGCCACCCGTCATGGCTACCATTTGTTGATGCAATATATGGTAGTGCCAGCTATGCACCCTTATATGACTCTGCCAACTACGAAGTCTATGCAACGCAAAGTGGTCTTATAATTCGACCAAGCAATGAAGCCGCCAAAAAAGCGCTATCTGGCTGGCGCTAGTGAATAACTACTGCTAGAGTCCAGTAGTAGCTTATCGCTTATACTAGAAGCCAATAACAAAACGCGAGAACAACTCAATGAAATGGCTTGATAGAATTCCCCTACCCATAGTAGCGCTGTTTACAGTTCCTTTAGCAATGGCACCATTTCCATTTCGCCAGGAAGTGCATCTTTTTGAAAAGACTGTGATGTTGATAAATGGCAATCTTGTTGCTATTGAGGATATTGGAGATATTTTCATCCATGGTATACCCGCAGTGGTATTAATTATTAAATTGCTTCGCGTTATTTTGATGAACAAAAGTAGTAATAGCAGCCCGCCATCAAAAGAAGGCTCTTAACAATCTACTAATTCTGATCACTACGGATTATATTGCACCATCTCGCTTTGTAAGACAGCACCGCTCTCATCAACCACCGATACTGTCCAACGGCCAGACCATCGCGGCAACAAGGCCTTCTTAGACCATACACGCCAACGTGGTCCACCAATAGTAAACTCAACATCGGCCATGACCTCACCCTCATAAATCCAGCGATGACGCACCGTTTCACCTTCCATACCGCGGATGTCGGTAAAATAGTAAACACTGTTTTGAGTGACAACAGCCACTTCATCAACAGGTTCTCGATCAATCACCGCCATCGCAAAAGCTGAGCGGGCTACCTTACCGTCGCCAGAATAACTGGTTTCTGACGAGTAACGGTCAATAGCACCACTAGACGGTGAAATAAGCGGGGTCTCAGCGGCTAAACTCTCGGCTTGCTGATTTAATAGCTCTTCCCTATGCTGCGCTTCTTCAAGCATCTGCTCATCAACTGTACCTTCATGATGCGCCGCAGATACGGTGAAGCAAAGGCCTAATATTGAAAAAATGACTACAGAACAACGCATCGCGTTAATCATCACCGTTCTCTCCTCCTTGGTCAGCAGAAACTGTGATTCTAATATTGTAGACACATATATCAAACCATAATAGCCAGAAATTTTTCAAAACTGGCGTTACGTCACAGTTTTCAAACCTTTTTAAGGTACTGGCGCCACCGAATCGTTAGAGAGCGTAATCCCCATGGGGCCACGTGGAAGAAACACGTTCGACAATTTGCTCGTCTCTTAACACCTGCACGCTAACTGTTTCACCTAGCTCACCCTGCGCTGTCGCTGAGGACAAATCGAAGCTATTGTAAATACGTTCATCGGCATAACTGTGTATAACGTCACCGTCTCGAATACCACCATTGGCCGCAGCGGAATTACCAATTACTGAATCGACGCTAACCTGGTTTGTTTGACCAGTAAGATAGAGATAATTGCCGTAGACATCGCCAATTTCTTCTACCAAAGCTTCTTCTTCTGCATCAATGCGCTGCCGCTGCTGCGCAATCTCATCACTATTACCTGAATCACGGCGAACTTGATCACGCAAGTACAAGCGCTTTAATTCTATTTCGTCAAAACGTGTTTCTAGATTTACCGCCAACTCTGAAGGCAGGCCCGCAGCGATAAATGCCTCTTTGTCACCAGCGGAATACTGGTTTTCAGGTGTAGTAATTTCGCTTTCACCAGACTGCAACGATGTTGATGCGTTTTCACCTAGTTCACTGCCATCGCTTAACGACTCGCGTTCAAGCGAAGCAAGTAATTTATCGTGTTGCGTCAATTGCAATTCGATTTGTTCCAACCGCAATTGCAGCGTACTCAGTTCGGTCGACAATTCTCTTGAGTAAACAGCATCGGAATTATTATATGTCGAGTCGACATATTGTGGTTGGTTTTGCGTAACACCGTTTAGCTCAGTGTTTGAAGCCAACGCCGTTGATAGGGCTTCTTGCTCGGATTCCTTAAATGCTGTCAAGCCGAGAACAATACCGATTACTAAGGCAACAACTGAAATAATGATAACTAGGTTATAACGAATCATAGTTCCTTGAAATGATAATGTAACTATGAGTTAAGACAGCTTGAAATACTGACTTGTTCCACACAAAACACACTCTGAATCGCCCACATAAAAAAACCCACGCTGCTAATCAAGCAACGTGGGTTTTTATACAAAGACAATGCTGATATTAGGCTAGCATCTCCTTTACGCGACTTTGGCGAAAATCTATAGCCATTTTACGCGCCTCGGCGTCCCCATACTTATGTGCCGAAAAAGTCTTTTTCTGCTGACGATAAGGCTTAGGACACCAGCTGACAACGTAATGTTTGTATTCAAACTCACCTTTACGAATCCATTGAGTGGTAACGCCAACTACTCCGGTACTGTTGTTTTTGTGAGTAAAACGAATAGTACGGCGGTTACTTGGGTTAATTCCCTTCTTATCAAACACTTGATTACGCCATTCTTCCGCTGCTTTTAGCGCCTTACGCGCAGAACCATGAACACCATCAGCAAAAAAACGCGTCTGTGGAGAATGCTCAAAAGGAACCCTGACTTGATAACCATGCGTGCTTTTGTGGTCGATACGCACAATCGCAGGTTTGCTTTTCGGGTTACGCTTTCTTTTCTTAGCTGCCATTTTTTTTACCTAAATATAAAATAGAACAGGAATATAGGGTTAACATCGACAAATTCAAGCATAAACTTTAAAAATCAAGCCGACGAATAATCAGTATTTAACTATACTCTCCTGCTTACCACTATTCCTAACAAAACTCTAACAAACAAAAGACCGTTTTTCTAGCAAGCTATTTCTATATTCAGTTATCCAGCCACTGCTCAAGTGCTGAGATAATTTTGCGTGCCTGATCTGCACTAGATATATTGAATTTAGACTTTTGTTGATATTCATTATTGCGCTTTTGATAACGTCTAATCGTATATTTATCAGGACCGTAATCACCGCTTTTCCTATCAAGATCCTGATACCGATAAATTACTGTCGCCCAAGCTCCTTTGGTAAGAATAATTTTATCGAGCTGTTTTACCGTTACTACGCCATTATCGGTATATTCAACTGAAAGCTCATCGACTGTAGACGCCATTCGTTCCCCCTATGTACAAATATTTGAAAAGCGCTGGTTATACCCCATTTAGTAGTCTGGGCCAAGCGCAAATATACTAGCCATTGCAACAGTGATCGCCGTTATACTTAACGACACATGCAGGAAATAAAGTAATCATCGATGTTCTTATGAAGAAAATTAACTACAGCACCGCCCAAGAAGTGGAAAATGCATTTTATCAAGCGTTTGAAACCGCAGATAGTGATTTAATGGCCTCGGTTTGGGCAGATAAAGAAACTACGGAATGCATTCACCCCATGTCAGAACGATTAACGGGCACTGACGACATCATGGCAAGCTGGCGCTCGATGTTTAAAGACCCTCTAGATTTATCCATACGAACACTCTCAGAGCAGTATTTTCAGGGCCAGTCTCTAGCGATTCATGTAGTTAACGAGTATCTGACGCTTGTTGATGGCGACAGTATCCAGCAGTCCATTGTTCATGCCACCAATGTCTACCAGCTTGACGAGGATGGCTGGCATTTGATTGTTCACCACGCGTCTCCTTCTTCACAACCTCAGCAAAAACAACGCATTAGCAGCAGTTCGGTGCACTAACGCCGATTATGAGTAAGAAAGATATAACAGCAAGCAGTAACCCTAGCGTCAACGCTTTTTTGCAAAAAGTTGCTGCGACCAAAACAATAAAACCTGCTTCTAAACGCGGTCGGCTGCTGTTTGCTATGGATGCCACGGCGAGTCGCGAGCCGACCTGGGACAACGCCTGCCATCTTCAAGGCGAAATGTTTGGCGCCAGTAACAGCCTCGGAGGCCTGGATGTACAGCTTTGCTATTTTCGCGGTTTTAACGAATTTGAGCATTCAGATTGGCTCAATAATTCTGAGCAACTGCTTCGTCAGATGACTGCGGTGAGTTGTCTTGGTGGTCATACGCAAATCGAACGTGTACTAAAACATGCTATCAGCGAAACCAAACGCTCCAGAGTCAATGCGCTTGTCTATGTTGGTGATTGCTGCGAGGAAAATATTGACAATATAGCTTATCTAGCAGGCCAATTAGGTGTGCTAAATGTGCCTATTTTTGTCTTTCAGGAAGGCCGTGAACCTCATGCCAAAAACGTATTTCAACAAATGGCAAAATTAAGTCAGGGCGCTTATTGTCACTTTGATTCAGGCAGCGCAGAAGAACTACGCAAATTGTTAACCGCTGTCGCCGTTTATGCCGCAGGGGGCCGCAAAGCTTTGGAAAATTATAGCCGACAACAAGGTGGACAATTACTGCAACTAAGCCACCAGCTCGCCGACAAATAGATCGTTATGCCTCCTCAGCTGCTTATTCTACTGTTAGTCATTGCTGCGGCCGCCATTTTTCTACATGCTTTTCTCAAAGCCAGTCCGGCTCATGTCGCGAAAAAAATCAAGCAAATTGGTTTCTATGTCGCAATTGGTCTGGTTATCCTGATAGCCATAGTTAAACTCAACTGGATAGTCGCTGCTATCGGCGCCATCTTCGCGGCCTTACCTAGATTACTGCCGCTACTTCGTTTTTTACCTATCTTAAAATGGATACAGAGCTGGCAAAAAAAACAGGCTGGCTATCACTCACAACAACGATCGAACAATACCACCAGTAATGCGAACACATCTAAGGTCAGCTCGCGGTATGTGACAATGATTTTGAACCATGATACCGGTGAGTTAGACGGCGACATTTTGGAGGGACAGTTTTCTGGGCAACGACTTAGCGCCATGACCCAACAAGCCGTTATTCAGCTCTATGAAGAATGCATTGCTAATGATGGTGAGTCTGCCGCATTGATCGAAACTTATCTTGACCGCGTTTATGGTGAAGACTGGCGAGATACAACAGGCAGCGGCCAGAACCGCTCAGCGCCTGATAATAATGGCAATATGAGTCGAGCCGAAGCACTGGAAATTTTGGGTTTAAGCGAAAATGCGAGCGAAGGAGAAATCATTCAAGCTCACCGTCGGTTAATGCAAAAAATGCATCCTGACCGCGGCGGCTCAGACTACCTTGCTGCAAAAATTAATCAAGCAAAAGACGTCTTAACGCAATAATTTTGATTACTAAAACTCATTGCGCCTTGCGTGAATACTTAGCACCATTTTCAAATGTTAGCGTGTCTTTTTCCGAAGAAATTTTGAATTCTGTTAATACTGGCCGCTGGTTAACCGTAATTAACATGCGCAAGATATTTCCTGCAACCGCATACTCACCTTGAAGCTCACCACTTCGGGTCAACACGACAACAGTGCCATCATCACGAAAAACCAGCTCATCTTCATCGTCATTCTTGGGGTTATGACTGACATACCAAGGGCCATGTAGCCATGTTGCTTGTTTTGCATCATCGGCGCCGCTACAAGCCGCGAGCATAAAAAGCGACAATACAAAAACCAGAAAATATCTATAAGTCATTGTTTTCATTAATACTATATTCATTGATGGAATGACATAATAACCGAAATAGTGATGTTTAGAGGACTTTACCACGGTAAACTATAGTCCGTAGTTTAATTCTTGGAGACGGCATTGGAGTCACTCGACACGCTCGCTTTGGTATCAGCAATCGCAGTGGCAAGTGGTGTGAATCTGTATGCCGCTGTATTCACGCTCGGCCTATTCGGTTTGACAGGGTATAGCGAGCTACCGAGTGAACTCGGTGTGCTCAGTGATCCACTAGTACTGGGTGCTGCCGGGCTGATGTATTGCGTGGAGTTTTTTGCCGATAAAATTCCCGGCTTAGATACGCTCTGGGATGCAATTCACACGTTCATAAGAATACCCGCAGCGGTCATACTGTCCGCTAGTGCCGCTGGCGATGTCAGTCCTGCATTAACAGTGACTGCAGGCTTAGTCGGAGGCGGACTTGCCACAGCAAGCCATGCAACAAAAGCAAGCGGACGTATCATGATCAATACGTCGCCTGAACCGGTATCAAACTGGTCTGCGTCGCTAGGCGAAGACCTTGCAGTATTTGCAGGGTTATGGGCAGCACTTAACCATCCATTGCTATTTTTAATTGCGTTGGTGGTCTTTATATTTATCATCGCGTGGTTGTTGCCGAAGCTTTGGCGCGGTATCAAACAACTTTGGTTAATACTAAGAAGTTTAGGTAAACGAACACCAATTAGTGTTATTACTTCCAGCGAAGCTTATGAACCACTAATTGAACCTGCTGTGACAAAGCTGAAACAAATTGAAACAAAGCCAAAAACTTAGTTCACAAGTTATTCAGCTTAATTAGCGCAATCTAGAGTCACAGCCAATACTTACGAAAGGAGGTAGGCTATGTTAACTAACAAACTTATCAGTATTCTTGCCAGTATTGCTCTAGTATCCGTTTCTGCCATATCGACAGCTCATGCAGGGCATAAAGATTACCCCAACAATGCTGTTATATCTATTCTTGCAGGTAGTGCTATTGCTGCTGCAGGCTACCTTGCCTACAAGCATAAAAAGCATCATTATGCTAAAAAGCATTACAAGCAAAAGCACTATCATAAGAAACATCACTACGATTATGGTTATGATGATAGATACGTATACAAGAAAAAGCCCGTAATCAAGCATCATCACAAAAAACATTATGGCGATCAGTACTACTATGGCAAAAAACATGGATACCCTAAATTTAGTAAGTACAAAGGCTATAAAAAAGGTTATTATTACGATAGACCTAAGAAATATTATGGCTACAATTTTTCTTATCGACACTAGTCGATAGTATTAGAATCAACTTGGTATGTTATGAAACAACTATTGGCATTAAGTTTTCTCTCCAAATCATACTTTCATAACGAAAAATGGCGCCTATCTAAGCTGGCAATAGCCTATCTATTTATAGGCGCCATCTCTTTTAGTTATAGCATTCAATCGCAAGCAGGCTGGTTTGATTTTTTAAAAGATGATGATTTCAGCCTCGACAATGTCTTTGGTGGTAGTGACGGCGAGAAAACGAGTGCTTTGACAAATACGGAAATGGTCGATGGCCTGAAAGAAGCTTTATCTGTCGGAGTCGAACGCTCAATATCATTGTTAGGCCAAGATGGTGGTTATCTCAACGACGCAAGTGTGCGCATACCTATGCCAGGCGCATTGAAATCTATTGAAAAAGGGCTACGCGCGATAAAACAGGACCAATATGCTGACCAATTTGTTTCTACCATGAATAGTGCTGCTGAAAAAGCCATTCCGCGCACCTCAAAAATTTTTGGCGGCGCCATAAAAAATATGACCTTAAACGATGCTAAATCTATACTTGGCGGTAATGATAATGCTGCTACAGAATTTTTTCGTCGTAACACAGAAGTCGAGTTAAGCAAACTGATTTTACCTTTGATACAAGAAGCCACTGATGAAACCGGTGTAACGTCTTCTTATAAAGACTTGACTAAACGGGCGGGAATTCTTGGCGGGCTGGTTGACTTAGACAGCCTGGATCTCGATCAACATATTACAGACAAAGCGCTTGATGGGTTATTTACGAAGCTAGCGTTGGAAGAACGCAAAATACGTGAAGACCCATTAGCACGAAGTTCTGATTTGCTTAAAAAAGTATTCGAGTCTTACACCAAATAGGTGATTAACTTGCAGCACGTTGCTGTTTAGTAAGTGCTTCGTATTTTTCGTAGATAATTTCGTATTCAGCTGTAATTTTCTCGTTTTCAGCTTTGAGTTTTTCTATCTCATAACGCATATCTTCGTTATCGTTTCTCAAAGACTGGATAAGCTCAGCATGAACTTCTGTTTTATCTGATGCTTCACTGGTGGCTGACGTAGAGCTAAGCAGATCGATATGGCATGCCTTGACAAGATCATCAACATATTGATTGATTTGGTCGATTGCGTGGCCTTCGTGCTTCATTACTACTTTTATAAACTTGCTATAAAGCGAATTTTCTTTCTCTAGCAAAGAATCAACGTGGGCCGAAATTTCTGATTCATCCAGATGTTCGCCAAATGTATCTTTTGCAAACTGTGTACGTGATTCTTTACGTTGCGCTACGTTGGCATTGATTTTTTTTACAAAGCTCTTCGCTTCGGTTTCAGTACCCTTTTTTCTGCGCAACAGATATATTCCGAATGCCGATACGATAACAATTAGTACTACTGCAATCTCGACAACTAATACGCCAGAGCTTGCCATAAATTCTTTCATATTTATCCCCTACCCTATCTTAGGCAACTTTATCTGCTTCAGGCACTTCATTAACTGATTCAGATTCACTAGCTGATTCGTCATCAGGTGATGCTTCTTCTGATTCTGTTGCCTCGGCTTTTTCCACTTCTTCAAGTACTGCATCTTGATTGATTTCAGACTGATCACTGTTCTCAGGCGAACTATTTTCCGCCGCCTCATCTGCTTCACTTTCAGCGTCTAGTACTCCCTCTTTTGCCTGCGAGTCCGCAGAAGACGTTACATCATCAATTTCTAACTCGGCATCACCACTTTTTGTTTTCTTGCGCCTACTCAACCACCACCAAGCGCCACCTCCTATGGCAAACAGCAGATTAATTCCGACAATAATTCCAATCACCAATCCCCAATTGGTGCCTTCTTCCTCTGCCTCTACTTCCGCAGGCTCTGCCACGATGTTCTCTTCCCCAAGCGGAGTCTCGGCAAGTTCTGGACTGACTACTACTTCCTCGACAGCCTCTTTTACCTCAGGTACAGATTCAACTGCAGGCGGCATCTCTTTTATCACTTCGGTTATAACTGCTGGCTCTGGTGTTGCACCAGGCATAGCGACATTCCATTCATAAGTCATATCGCGACCACCTTCAAAGCTACCTTTGGCATAAAATGTCAGGTTTTTGCCCGACACTTTAGAGGGAAGTTCAAAGTGCCATGTATCAGAAGCGGTATCTCTAGGTAATTCAATGGGTGGTTGTTCACTGCCGGCGAGCTTTACGGTTAGTGAATCGATTTTCAGTATAGATTGATCTATTCGTGGGCTCAGAGTGAGCAAAAATACTCCACCCTTTTCTTCGCCTAATTCGGTCACCTTTGTTTCAATGGGTTCACCCATCACTTGAAGAGTATGTCTATACTCCCTTTCAAAGGTGGGACTTGAAGCGATAACACTGACTTCATATATACCTTGAACTTCAGGAGAATTCATCATTCCGCTGAAAACACCATCTCCAACACCAAGGTCAGGCGGGATACCGTCATCGCCCAACTTAATACTTTGTGCTGTGCCATCATGCTGCTCTTGCAGCATCGTCATAGAAATAGAATCGAGTATTTCTCTTCGAATCAGGGGTTTGGAATTTTCCAGCATGCTACCCGATATATGTACCAATTCATTTGGTAGTATCATATTAGGTATTGGTGATACATCTAGCTCTATATTAGTTGCGACAATCACCCGATTATCTGGGTCGATATTAGCATCGATTCGCCATTGACCAGAATTTGGACTATCAATAGAGACAAGGTCAAAGCCTTTTTCGTGATGCCACTTGACCGTATCGGGGTGCGAAACCTCACTGTAAATACTGCCATCTGGTAAAATTACTTCCGCTGGCTTTGCATCATCACCCTGCATAATAACCAGAGTCATGTTTTTGATACTGCTATCTACTTTGAATTTGTTGTCGCGTAGCGGTAACGATGGTGCATCAGCTGATTTTTCAAATAATTTTAGAAATAAACGGTTAAGCTCATCTGCTTGACCTGCTTTTAAATAACTGCCTTTGGTCGCAACCGAAATAGTTTCAAGTAATTGATGATCTGCATCATCTGACAACGCCACTGTATGCACAACAACACCGGCCTTACTAAGACGCGGTAATGTATTATTGATTATTCGCTTACGTGATGCCGCACTTTCCTCAGCATCTTTGGAGACATCAACATAACCATCACTTAATAAAATGATGTTACGAGAAGCATACGGGTCAGGATCAAACCACCCGCTAGAGGCGTTTTCCAAAACGCCTTCAATATTCGTATAAAGCCCCGCTGAATTGATCAGCTCTGACTTTTCCTTAGCCAGTTCACGCCACTCGCCGTTGACAGGTCGAACTGGTACCAACATGTTGACATAACGACCAAATGTCCAAACGCCAGAGCGACTACCCTCCGGCATTAATCCTGCAATCAATCGCGTAGCGGGTATTCGTAGATTCTCGGGATCACTTTTTTTCATGCTCCCTGAAATATCAATTAGCACACGCACATCGGGTATTGGCGATGCAGCCGCTATGCCCTGTGTGATAGACAAGACAGAACTCAGTATCAGCACTGAAAATAATTTAAATCTGAATTTCACCGTGGTTGTAAACCTTATTATTTCAGTAACTAAGGTAGCGGCATAAATAAATGTGAACTTGAGCTACTTCAATGGCTTAGTGCAGAACCATCGATCCGGATAAGGGAATATCTACTAGCGTCGCGTTACCAGCCCATATCCCCAAGCACAACGTAAAAAGCTTGCATCTGTCTTGCTAGGACGATAAGCTAAAGTGAATATTAAATAATTTATTCATTATTATGGCACCAAAAATATCACCAGAAACGACAGATAATATTCGCCAACGTATCCTTGATATCGCCAGGGAGCGCTTTACACGGTATGGCTACGGTAAAACGGCTATGGCGGATATAGCTGATGATGCCAATATGTCAACCGCGAATTTGTACCGCTATTTCAGTAATAAACTCGATATCGCCAGCGCCTGCGCGCAAAACTGTATCCGCGAAAATCTTGATCGCGAACGCTTATCGATTGCTGATGAACGACTCAATGTAGAGCAAAAATTACTGCAATTAGTGCTCACTATGACAGACCATTGTCATGAAAATGCAGCCGAAAATACACACCTTAACGAAACGGTAGCCATGATCACTTCTGAACGGCCAGATATCGTGCGTAATAAGCTAGAAGCACAACAAGGGATGATTATGGAAATCCTAGCACATGGAAATGTAAGTGGAGAGCTTAACGTCGATGACATTGCGAAGACCGCTAAAACTATCCTTTCTAGTCTCACTTTGTTCAATGTACCTCTATTCGTGGGGCTCTTTAGCAGAGAGGAATTCGAGCAACGCGCGCATAATATCATCGCGCTGATGATGAAAGGCTTACGCAGTGATTGATGGCATCTTGCGATTTTTTTCTCCCATTAATTAATATTTATGAAATTATTTATTATTAATCTTAAAGTTACCATCTTAACAATCGGCATGAGGGAATCACGATGAAACGAATAGAAGAGCAATTTGGTGCCTGGGTAATCCGCTGGCGCTGGCTAATCATTATTGCCACTTTAGCGTTTGTTGCCCTGGCGGCCAGTGGTGGAAAAAACCTTATATTCACCAATGATTATCGCGTCTTTTTCGGTGAAGATAATCCCGAGTTATTGGCCTTCGATAATATGGAGCAAACCTATAGCAAGAACGACAACGTCATGTTCGTACTTGCACCTAAAAGCGGTGATGTATTTACTGAGGAAACGCTACGCGCCATCTACGAGTTAACCGAACAATCGTGGCAAATTCCTTTTTCGACTCGTGTTGATTCTATTTCTAATTTTCAACATACCTATGCCGCCGGCGAAGACGATTTGATTGTCGAAGACCTTGTTCTCGACCCAGATAGGCTTAACACAGAAATTATCAATAACATCCGTGACGTCTCTTTTAACGAACCGATGTTGGTGAACAACCTAGTGTCTCCTTCAGGACACGTTGCGGGGGTTAATGTCACCATTTCCCTACCTGGACTTAATGAAGAAGCTGAAACACCGGAAGTCACCGCCTTCTCTCGCCAAATGGTCGCGGATTTTCAGCAACGTTATCCTGATATCGATATCCGACTCACCGGCATGATAATGATGAATAACGCTTTCGGTGAATATTCGCGCAAAGACATGTCAAGCTTAGTACCAATGAGCTTTCTCGCCATGCTGGTCATGTTAGCTGTATTGACACGCGCTTTTGCCGGCACGGTCGCGACATTTATCGTGATTATATTTTCTATCCTTACCGGCATGGGTATGGGTGGACATATTGGCTTCCCAATGACAGGTCCTTCGTCGACAGCGCCTATTATTATTCTGACTATCGCCATCGCTAATTCAGTCCACATACTGATCACCCTAAGACAACAGCTACAAAAAGGTGTAAACAAGCACCAAGCGATCATTGAAAGTCTGCGTATCAATCTACAACCCGTATTTTTAGCCAGTCTCACAACCTGTATTGGCTTTCTCAGTCTCAACTTTTCTGACGCACCGCCTTTTCGTCATCTAGGAACATTCACCGCAATGGGTGTAGCAGGCTCATTCTTTTACGCCACTCTGTTTTTGCCAGCTTTATTAAGTCTACTGCCTATTCGCGCCAAACAAAGTAAGGCCTTATCGACACAATGGATGCAAAAATTTGCTGATTGGATTATCCAACATCGACAACGTCTACTCTATGGGACTGGCGTTATCATCATTGTGTTAGTTGCCTTAGTGCCTAAAAATGAACTGAATGACGTGTTTGTTAATTACTTTAACGAGAAAGTGCCGTTTCGTGTAGACACAGACTTCTCAGTAAAAAATTTAAACGGCATTTATCGTATTGACTACTCATTTGACTCCGGTGAGCCTGAAGGTATCGCCGACCCGGATTACCTTACAGCACTAGGCCAGTTTACCGACTGGTGGCGAGAACAACCTGAAACACGCCATGTGACCAGCTTGGTTGATACCATGCAACGCTTAAATAAAAATATGCATAGCGATAATGGTGACTGGTATAAGATTCCTGAGCAACGTGAGTTAGCTGCGCAGTATTTATTGCTCTATGAAATGTCTTTGCCCTACGGTTTGGATCTGAACAATCAACTTAATGTTGATAAGTCGGCGACACGCATATCGGTCACTCTCGAAACTTTGTCATCTAACCAGCTGTTAGAAATTGAGCAACGTGCGCAAAACTGGATATCAAACAATATTCCGCAATATGCTGGCTTTAGTGGTACGGGACCATCGATTATGTTTGCCAATATTGGTAAGCGTAATATCAATAGCATGCTCATCGGCACCACTCTGGCGTTAATCGGAATCTCATTAATCCTAGTCTTCGCATTTCGATCACCCAAAATAGGCTTACTTAGCTTAATTCCAAACCTCGTTCCTGCTGCCATGGGTTTTGGTATCTGGGCACTTGCCGTTGGTCAGGTAGGTCTTAGCTTATCGGTGGTAATGGGAATGACGCTTGGCATTATCGTCGATGACACCGTGCATATTTTAAGTAAATACCTACGTGCTCGTCGCGAAGGTAACAGTAATACCTTTGATGCCGTACGTTATTCACTGGTCACTGTAGGACCTGCCCTACTTATCACGTCCATCGTGCTTATCGTCGGTTTCTTAGTACTGACTTTCTCTAATTTTTATCTCAACTCATCAATGGGCTTATTGACTGCCGTGGTCATTGCCATGGCACTCATTGCTGATTTCTTATTTTTCTTACCCTTATTAATGAAATTCGAGGAGAATCGTCATGAAAAAATTCCTAGCGATCGTCTTGAGCAGCCTGCTAGCATTTAATATTGCCCTAGCTCAAACAGCTGAAGAACGTGGTTTAGAAATCGCTGTCGAAGCGGATAAGCGTGATACCGGCTTCGGCGATCAATTAGCCGAAATGCTGATGACGCTACGCAATGCAGCCGGAAAAGAAACGATACGTGAAGTCCGCGTCAAAACACTTGAAGTCGATGGTGATGGGGATAAAAGTCTCTCTATTTTTGACAAACCGCGTGACGTCAAAGGCACAGCATTTTTAAGCTACACTCATTCGACAAAACCCGATGATCAGTGGTTATTTCTACCTGCGCTAAAACGTGTCAAACGCATTGCATCACGTAATAAATCAGGACCTTTTATGGGCAGCGAGTTTGCTTTTGAAGATATTACTTCCTTTGAAGTCGACAAATACACCTACAAATATTTACGCGACGAAGAAATTGATGGTAAAGCCACATTTGTCATCGAGCAATTCCCAACTTATGACGCTTCAGGCTATACACGTCGCATTGTTTGGGTAGATCAAGATATTTATCAACCACTTAAAGTTGAATTTTATGATCGTAAAGATAGCCTATTAAAAACACTCACATTTCATGAGTACCAACAATACTTAGATCGTTATTGGCGAGCAGATCGACAAGAGATGATCAATCATCAAAACAAAAAAAGTACTACGCTGAAATTCAATAATTATCAATTTCAAACTGGCTTGAGTGATCGTGATTTTGACCAGAATAGTTTGAAACGCGCAAGGTAGCACGTGCCCATTGTCTTTTTAATCATTGTCACTTTCATCGCCTTTTTTACAGGCAAGTTAAGTTTTGCATCAGGAGAATGGTCTGGCGAGATATCGCTGGAATACCGCTACTTCCCGCAACAAGCATTAAGCAGCGAGCAAAGCGATTCTAATTTTTCTTTAGCTTTTCAGCAGGAATACTACTATAGCTGGGATGATGACAATCAAAGTATTACCTTTGAGCCCTTCTTACGCTTAGACCAACAGGACAGTGAGCGAACACATGGTGATATCCGAGAATTGCTGTATCAGAAAGTAAGTAGAAACTGGGAATTACGTGCTGGCATAGGCAAAGTGTTTTGGGGTGTCACCGAAAGCCAACACCTTGTCGATATTATTAACCAAACAGATCTAATTGAAAATACTGACACGGAAGATAAATTGGGCCAGCCTATGATCAATCTTGCGATCATACGCTCATTGGGTACGCTGGACTTGTTTATATTACCCGGCTTTCGTGAACGTACATTTCCTGGTGAAGAGGGTCGATTAAGGACAATTCCTAAAGTCGATACTGATAACCCTATCTATGAGTCGTCCGCCGAAGAAAACCATGTTGATTGGGCAATTCGCTGGTCGCAAACTATTGGCAGCTGGGATATTGGTTTGTCTCACTTTTCCGGCACAACACGTGAGCCACTGTTCATTCCAAATGAAGATGGCAGCGCCTTGCTTCCGGTTTACAATCTGATCGACCAAACGGGTTTAGATGTACAAACCTACCAAGGTGATTGGTTGTTAAAGCTTGAAGCTATATCTAGATCAGGTCAAGGCGACCGTTTTGCTGCTGTCACAACCGGGTTCGAATATACCTTTGTTGGTGTATTCAGCACTGCCATAGACATCGGCATAATTGGCGAATACTTATTCGATGAAAGAGATGAACTTGCGCTTACTCCTTTTGAGAATGACTATTTATTGGGTTCGAGAATCACCTGGAATGACGAGCAGTCCTCAGAGTTACTTTTCGGCATCATTCAGGACGCTGACAACAACGGCCGATCATTCACAATCGAAGCGAGCCGTCGCATAGGTGATAGCTGGACGTTAGAAATAGAGAGCAGAGGTTTTTCAAATATTGAAAGGGATAATTTTGCCTTTAGCTTCAGCCGTGATGACTATATCCAACTCACTTTAAGTAAATTCTTTTAAACTATTATTAGCCAAACTACTATAAAATATCTAACGACCCTTCGCGCTCTAATTTATACAAATACGGCAGTGGCTTACTTATTCTTACCTTAAGATCTAAATGATACTGCAAAGGAATACTAGGACTAAAAACCATCTGTTTAAGCAATGGCACTGCTTCGCCAAGATAAGTAGTTACATCAATATTGATAACTTGTTCAGCATTCGCTTGTAATACCACTTTTTCTTGATGGCTTCCTCTTGCTAACGATGTACTATTTACAGTCACTAGATACTTGATATGCTTAATTTCAATATCCTGACTATTCGGGTTCGCTACGTTCAAGCTTAAACGCAAATCTTGTTTATCAAGTGCAAATGAATTAACCGCTATTCCAGCTAGTGAAACCTCTGGTTCTTTCATCGGTCTTATTTGAGCGCATGACCATAATAACAGGGATATCATAAGCAACACTATTATTTTCACTGTAATGTTAATCATGTCACCCTATTAACCCAGTTAATCGATGTAAGGAATAATGATCACTAACTTCAAAAAAGTCGTCCTTATTATGCTCATTATTTTTAGCATTCTAAATAATGCTTCAGGTAGCGAGCAAAGCAACGATAGTGACCATCGCTATGATAATGATACCTCAAACAGGCTTAATCTATCTTTAACGGAGACAAAACAACAACTACAAAGGCTTTCAAAACTGGAAATGACGCCAAGAATACATGCCGAGATAGACAAACTACTACAGGAACTCATCAGGTTCGAAGAAATAATAAAAAATAACGCTAATTCGAATGAAACATGGCAGGCTTCTCAAAACCTTATGGAGTCAGCACTCAAGAAAAAAAACAAAGTCGCCTTAATTTATAAAAGAAGCATAGAACAAGGACGTCATGCCTTAGATTCAGGAAACCCTGACATTGCCTTGCAAGCGTTTACTTATGCTGCCAAATTTACCCACAACCTAGATGAAGTTAATGATAATTTAAAGCAGGTTGATCTATTAACTGAAACCCGATCGTTTATAGTAGAAGGTGATGCCGCTAAAGACGTCGGCAAAACAAAACAAGCCATCTCGGCATACCAAAACGCATTGATTCTCATGCCCAATAATGATTTGGCCCAGGCAAAGCTCGAAAACCTTTTACGCTTAGAAGAAAAACAGCGCTTTGAGAATCATATGAAATCGGGTAACCGCTATCTCTATCAGGAGCAATACACTCAAGCAATTAGTGAATTCGAAAAAGCCACCGCGATCGAACAAGATTCCGAAGAAGCCAAAGCCGCCCTCTCCAATGCAAAACAAACTGCAAAGACAGCTCAAATTTTGCAATACCTTGGTCACGCCCTAGCAGCAGAACAACAAGAACGCTGGCAAGATGCATTACATTATTACAACAAGGTACTGGAACTCGACCCCACGCTTGAACAAGCAATAACAGGCAAGCGCAAAGCAAAAGCTAATACTAACCCATAGAACTATATTAAATGGTATATTGAGTATGGATTAGTTTGGTATTCATACGTAATCTAGAATAATAAACACTTATAATAACTTACTAAGGTTCAGTTATGGCTGTATCTAGCCTGCTTACTTTACTCGACGATATTGCAACCGTACTCGACGATGTCGCGGTAATGACCAAGGTTGCCACCAAGAAAACCGCCGGCGTACTGGGTGATGATCTCGCCCTGAATGCTGAACAAGTATCTGGTGTTAAACCCAATCGCGAGTTACCTGTAGTTTGGGCAGTATTTAAAGGTTCAGCCCGGAATAAGTTAATTCTCGTACCCGCTGCACTTGCCACTAGCGCTTTCATTCCATGGTTAATCACACCCTTGCTAATGATTGGTGGCGCTTACTTATGCTATGAAGGCACAGAAAAAGTACTACATAAATTTTTTCATAGCAAAGAGGAAGATGACAGCTACCACCAAGAGATAATATCTGCGATTAGCAACCCAGCAGTGGATATGGTGGAATTTGAAAAAAATAAAATTAAAGGCGCCATTCGTACTGACTTTGTTTTGTCAGCTGAAATTATTGTTATCGCCTTAGGAGTCGTTGCGGAAAAGAGTTTTACAATACAAGCATCTGTTGTAGTTACCATCGCGGTACTGATGACACTCGGTGTTTATGGTCTGGTTGCAGGCATTGTTAAGCTCGATGACGCTGGCCTACATCTATCTAAAACAGAGCTGACTAATGCTTGGACTGGATTTAAACAACGCTTTGGCAAAGCAATTTTATGGTTCGCACCCTACTTGATGAAAGGGTTATCTATTGTTGGTACTGCTGCGATGTTTATTGTTGGTGGTGAAATACTCGTACACGGTTTCGCCGAATGGAGTGTCTGGTTTCACCATCTCGAAGAAGCGGTTAAAAATCTGAAAATATTCGGATTATTTACCCTCTTCTCAATAGTAGTGGGTTTTATCGCTGGCTGTGTGATTCTTGCCGTGGTCACTGGCGTTGGAAAATTACGCCCAACTAGTAAAGAACTAACATAGGACTAGTTGTTGTAGTGAGCACTTCTGCAATAGAATTACTCAGAGGCTAGCATCTAAGAAAAACTAAAATCGGTGCATAGAGTGCTATGACTCTTGGCCACAAAAGTAACTCGCCCCAGCAGGGGCGAAAAAGACTTTACGCTGCTTTCTTTCGGCGACGCTCAATCACTGGTAAAAGGCGCTCATGCGCTGACATCAGTTCTTTTTCAGTCGTTTCCCAATCAATACATGCATCTGTAATAGAGACACCACGTTGGAGCTGATCTAAACCACCTACCAAGGGCTGATTACCCCAGCCTAAATGACTCTCGACCATCGCGCCAATGATATTATCATTGCCTTCTACAACTTGATCTATACAACTTCTAAAAACAATCGGCTGATTACCAGGATCTTTATTCGAATTACCATGACTACAATCGACCATAATATTGACGCGCATATTTGCATCAATTAACTCTCTTTCGCAGCGTGCTACACTGTCTTTATCATAGTTAGGTTGATTACCACCACGTAATACAACATGACCATAGCTGTTACCGCGCGTACGAAAAACGGCACATTCGCCTTGCTGATTAATACCTAGAAAATGATGCGGCTTGGAAACTGAAGTTAAGGCATTAATGGCCACATGCAAACTTCCGTCTGTTCCGTTTTTAAAACCGACAGGCGTTGATAAACCGCTAGCCATTTCTCTATGCGTTTGCGATTCTGCAGTACGTGCTCCGATGGCTGTCCAAGAAACGAGATCAGATAAATACTGGGGGGAAACTGGGTCTAAGGCTTCTGTGCCTGCTGGCAAGCCTAAATCATTTACTTTAAGCAAAAATTCGCGAGCAAGATGCAATCCTTTTTCAATATGAAAAGAATCATCCAGGTCTGGATCGTTAATTAAGCCTTTCCAACCAACTGTAGTACGCGGTTTCTCAAAGTAAACGCGCATAACGACAACAATAGTTTCGCTAATCTTTTCTGCTAAGGCTTTTAGTCTCTCGGCATATTCGTAAGCGGCTTCGACATCATGAATCGAGCATGGTCCAATAACTAAAAATAACCGTGGATCTTCTCTATCTAAAATGCGGCATAAAGTTTCTCTGCCGTTTAACACAGTATCAACTGCTGCATCAGTAATAGGTATATTTGACTTAACTTCAGCCGGAGTCGGCAATAAGTCTTGCGATAAAACATTAAGATTATTTAGACGATCAGCAGGAGACACAACTTTACCTATTACTACTTAGAGGGAACCAGGCTGGATAAAATTTTTGACAACAGGGCCAAATATAGCCTCATCCACTAAGAAAGAATCATGCCCATTTGGTGATCCAAGGTCGTGAAAGCTCACTTCACTACCTGCTTTTTTAAGGCTATCAGCAATATTTTTTTGCTCTTCTATCGTAAACAGAACATCAGAAGAGACGCCTATGACCATTGAACGAAATGACAGAGATGTATCACCGGTTAATGCTTCATGTCCCCTTGCATCAAACCAGTCCATGGCCTTTGATAAGTAGAGATAGCTATTAGCATCAAACTTTTCAGCAAACTTACGCGCATTATGTTCAAGATAAGATTCGATCTGGAATTCAATATCAATCAAATCAGCGTCTTCTGCTCTCTCTGATAAACGTTCACGACCGAACCGATCTAGCCATTCATCCGCTGACCGGTAAGTAGTTAAACCTAATTTACGCGCAATACGCATACCTTCGTGCGGGCCCTTACCGACTTCATAGTGGCCTTCTCGCCACTCGGGATCACAAGTGACGATCTCTCTTTGCAGAGAGCGCACACCAATTGCGAAAGGTGAAGCTGCAGCTGTTGCAGAAATTGAAATCAAGTTCTTAATCTGATTTGGATAATTAAGCGCGTAACAAAGCGCGGCCATTCCGCCTAATGATGCGCCCATCACGGTATGCAAAGATTGGATACCAAGCTCACCTATGGCGAGATGAGCCGCTTTAACAATATCTTCAACTGTAATTTCGGGAAAGTCAAAACCGTACGGTCGTTTAGTTGCAGGGTTGACAGAAATAGGCCCGGTAGAACCAAAGCAACTTCCGAGAGAATTAATGCAAACTACAAAATGCTTGGAGCTATCGATCGGCTTATCTTCACCAATCATGAACTCCCACCAGCCTGGTTTTGGGTTTTCTTTACTGGAAGCGGCATGAGTGCCGGGCGATAACCCTGTAAACAAGAGAATAGCGTTGTCACCGGCTGCGTTTAGCTGTCCCCAGGTTTCATAGGCGAGAACAACATCTTGCAAACAACCACCGCGATATAGCTTCAACGGTGAAGGAATGTGTACTGTTTTAACGCCATGAGTCGTTGATCCTGGCAGGAAAACGACATTACCATCAAATTTCTCTTGTGCTATCGACATGATATTAATTACAAAACAAATACTTATGTCGGCGCTGAGATACCATACTTACAACGCCAGAGGCGCGATTATGGCATATTTAATAGGTAAAATGTTAGGCGGAAAATCCGGAAATTAACCAGATTCCCGCCAATCGAGCTATATTTGGCCTACTGCTCTTGCTTTGCTTGTTGACCACCTGCAAATGGGTTAGCCCAGGCGGTACCTTCAGGGCCATCGTGAATCAAGCGTACCGCGCCTTTACGCGACACTTTTTCCCGAACAAACGCACCAGTAATAAAATCTGTACCATAAGCTTCTTCGCGACTAAATAGTAAATTATCGAGGTCATCAACAGCTGGCATTGATGTCCAAAAGAACACAGATGGCGCACCTACGAATATTTCTGTATTCATAGCCGGATCCTGGCAAGCCGTTTCGCGCAGCGTCATCAATTCTGGTAAAAAAGGAACTCGCCACTGATTCAAGCCAGCGTATTTTTCTTCATTATATTTAGCTGCTAACTGATGAACTTCCATCCAGGTAAATAATGTGGGTTCTCCGGTACAGCTTTTGCCATCCCACTCTTGCCCAATTGCGCAACGCATCCAACGTGTTGCCTTACGCTTAAAACCATTATCAATAACCACCCGCTCGTCAGATTCCAATATCGAATAACTAGACGTGGGGGCAGTTTGCTTACGACCCTCTTTACACGTTTGAGCCATTACGACTGAAGAAACAGCAAATACAAAAAATGCACAAAGGCTTAAAACAATATGCCTCGTTTTCATCTCAAATTCCTCAAATCAACTGATTAGGTATCAGTTATAACATAATAAAGCTTAACCCAAGCATTACTTTAAAAAAACAATAAAAAAATGCCTGCAGATCAATCATCTGCAGGCATTTAGTTGGTGTCTAGACTAAACGCCTAAACGTGGATTACGTTTATTATTAAGTTGTAATCCTTAGTGTGCAGTACCAGGATAACCAGGACCAGAGATCACAGGTTTAGCACCAGTTTGAACGTCTTTACCTAGTTCAATAACAGCACCACGGTTCATGTATGTTGCATAAGCTTCAGCAGCGATCATTTCATCACTAGCATAGTCGAAGCCATCAGCAGCAGTAACCGCTTGGTAGCACCATTGGATCATGTCACGTAGAGCAACTACACGACCACCTAGGGTACGATGTGCTTTAGGGAAAGACTCAGGCTGAGTAGCAGAACCGTCAGGATGACAGTTACCACAACCTAGACCGTTTGAACCTTGAGGTACGTGCCAAAGGTTATCACCTTTAGCAACAGCAGCCATCAAAGCATCAAATTGGTCAGCAGCTTCCTGGCCAACGATTGGTTTTGCAGCAAAAGCGCTACCAGCAGTTAAAGCAACTGCAGCAACACCAGCGATTGCAATGTTTTTAATTTTCATTTCAACTTACCTCCGTTTGCCCAAGATTAAACTGGGATACCAGCAGCGACGTTAGC
>CAZTYM010000033.1:0-29844 GCA_964617475.1 uncultured Thiotrichales bacterium | reverse complement strand
CACCTTCTTTAAAGGAACTATTAGCTAGACCTATAATGAAGTCTGCATAATCCTT
The DNA here is from genome assembly GCA_964617475.1 of uncultured Thiotrichales bacterium. Taxonomy (GTDB): domain Bacteria; phylum Pseudomonadota; class Gammaproteobacteria. The sequence goes on along the minus strand of CAZTYM010000033.1, from coordinate 29,789 downwards.
AGTGTATTTGAACCATCCAGGCTGCACTTCCTCTTGAGCAACAATCGTATCTTCAATCGATTTATTGGAGTGAACAATCACTATCGCTGGGAATAAAACGCTCTCATATCCTTTCCGCTGAATTTTAGCGACGTATGCTTTATAACCATCGCCTTGATCAACTAGTCTGGCAGAAAAAAATCCTTTATCGGCAAGGGGGTTTCCAATAACTTGTTTATCTGTCTTTACGCTCTCACCTTGCACGGAGACCCAGTGCAGCGAGGAACCAGCTACTGTCTTAACTTTTGTGTTTGCTTCAATCGACTTATTTTTTACCAAATGATTATATTTAACCGATTGATAAATGACTGGTCGCAAGCTCTTTTCACCTTCGACAAAATGACTAATACCTACCGAGTGATAATTTCCTTTAAAATCTTTGTAATCTCGATCGTAGTAACTCTGATAATTTCCCAACTTTAATGAATTAATCACTTTTTCTATTGCAGCCACTTGATCGTCATTTAAAGTAACAATAAAATCACCAACTTCTCGACCACGTATTATTTGATATTTATTGAAGATATTTTCGCCTTTTTCCAAATTATGAACCATAACCAAATGCAGCCTGCTAGTCTTTAAATCAACATCAGCACCTGTCATCGCTGAATAGATTTTAAAATTATCACCAACATGCTCTAACCATGTTGCCGAATAACCATAATGTAGTAAATCGTTTTTTCTATTGGTCTGTGCTTGATTGAAGCGCTCTTTCTTGAATTCGTAGCCTTCTTTTATGTAATCTGTTGTTGTGTACTGGGGTTGACTGACATTTTTATTATTTTTATCGTCAGCAAGTACTAGTTTCCATTTGTTGTTCTTGCTGATACTTGTTTTAAAAACCTCCTTTTTCCTATGTAAGCCAATCAAATTAACTTTAGTAGCCTTAGGGCACCTGATAGCAACTACTGTACGCACCAGTGCTACGATATTTGTAAAGTCTTTTTGTTTCTTCTTAAATGCTTTTTTTGACTTAGACTTAACGTTTACATCAATCGTATCTGAGCAAACATAGTCTTTAGGGAATAGGGCGGTAAATGACTTGTACCTACCAATGACATTATCATTTGCGCTGATTGTTGTCGATATTACCAATACCGACAACAATATCATCCCTATCACTACCTTGTTTTGAAAAACATTCATGAGGGTCGGCGCTTTATGTGTTTTGTTAAGTAGCGTATGTATTCTGCTAGGTTAAATTTAAATAATTGCCCAGGCGCCTTCATCTCCCTTACACGCTTTAACGGTTTCTGTTGCTTCTGAGCCATCATTTAGCACCACTGATTGCTCAATTTCACGACATTCAGAATATTGTGTTGATTCCTTTGGCAAAGCTGCTTGAGTGACTTTGACTTCGCCCGACTTTCCACTTTCCTTATTTTCCCATTTTTGGTCTTCACCTGTCTCTGCAGCTTCAATCGTCGCGTTAGCTAACTCTTCTTTATCTTTTTCATCAAGATTTTTGCCAATCTGGTTACCAATAAACGCACCAGCAGCAACACCGAGAACCGTTAGCCATTTTCTGTTTTTTGAATTTTTACCCAGCACATTACCGAGTATGCCGCCTATGACTGCTCCACCTGCGGTTCCTTTCTTTTCTTTGTCGCTATCTTTACCGAAGATGTTTCCGAAACCCGTTAACATAGAAAAACAAAGCAGTGCTACAAAAATGATTTTTAATCTAAACATTGGCATTTCCCTTAGTATCAAATTTACATAACCGAGCCATTTTATTACAGCGAGATTTGTTTTTTCTACTGTCGGTATTTTTTACAATTTTATTGATTGCGTAAAAACGTAGATTTTTCCTAGCTAAAAAGTGGAAGCCGAGAAAATTATAAAATATTTATGACGAAGCTAGACTAATTGGCCGATTTATCAGACACTTGCTCGCTAATCTAAGTGCATTTATGCCCAAGGAAATATTATGCAAAATGTTACCACTGGTATATTCGACGTTCGACAGCAATATTATCGCTGGGCGTACTCAGTATTAGTTTTACTATTTTTTATGGTGATACTGGGTGATGTGGATGCAAGTCAACGAGCAAGTCTCGGAGCGAAAGTTGGTGAAACTCTATTAAAACTAAATAATTGCACGGCACAAAAATGTGATCAAGAAAATCTGAACAGAGTTGTCGTCGGCGATTTAGACCCTAAGGGTGCGCTTTATCAGGGCGGCCTTCGGACTGGAGACGTTATACTCAAGGCCTATTCAAATGTATCCGATGACTACAAAACCATAAAAAGTATCGCTGACCTCGCTGCAATCATAAATAATCACTCGATTGGCGATAAGCTATTTGTCGGCTACCAAATTCCTATTGACGGGCAAAACACAAGCCAACATTGGCAACGACTTAAGTACACCCAAATCACTCTAGGTCCTCCACCCAACATAAATTCACTTGTTGAGCAAAAAAGACCTTTAACGATTGATGTGTTGCTCGATATGGAACGACGATCGTTTAATACTGAGTATTTGATCCAATCAAGACTTAATGGCACTAAACACTATAAGCATTCAATACAAGAATACGATGACACTTATCTTAATGAGCTAAAAGTGGTCAACAAAAAGCGGAGTGCGTCTCAGACCTCGATGTTACACAACAACATCAGTAAGGAGTGTCTAAAGCATGGGAAGTGGCCTGCTATTCCAGTGTTAACTTTCCCTAGCGACTATTTGGCCAGTGGTGAGCTTAACCCACAACAATTACAACTCGTAACAGGCAGAACATTAAGTGGCAGAATTGTAGGTAATGGTGCCAACGCAGCAAAGAGTGTAGCTAATGGACGGCTATTCTTTGAAGAAGTTTTGAAAATGTTGAATCGATCAAGAGACGCATTTTGGGGTGAATATGATAAAGGCATTTACAATGAAAAACTAAAAAACGAATATGCTTTTTGGTTGCATGAAGGAAAGAAATACAACATTGGTGGAAGATCGCCTAGAAATGCTGTTGATGTATTTATGAATATGGCTTCTGCGAGTACGAGAGGTAAATTTTCGTATCATATAGAACCAGCAATTGATCGGGATACTTATCAATATCTCACCAATTCAAAGTGCAGTCCGTTAAAATCTCGGTACCCTGCAGAGTCCGATGCAACATTACAGTTGATTAAGCAATACGACAAAACTTCAAGCGCTGTAATGTATCGCCATGGAACTCTGCGTGAATATTTAGAAAAAAATGTCACTTACGAAAACCTCGGGGATTTCGATTTTTCAACAAATTACGACTTATCTGAATTTTCTGGCGTAGCTAATTGTGTGAGTTGGGCAAAAACTAAGGGTGAAAATCATCAACCATGTTTTGATGGAAGCCTGCTAAACGTTAAATTAACCAGCGAAAAAGAGTTTATCGTTCCACATTCCTTATATCGGAAAGAGATTATTGATAGCTATATGCAACGAATAATCGATGATCGCATTAATGCTAATTCTGATTTAGGCCCAAGCTGTAAATCAAAAAATACAAAGATTATCAAATATCTATTTTACGCCAACCCTGATTTAGAGGTGGCTAACGAATTTAAGCCAAGGTGTGATATTAAAGATGTAGCCAATTTTGTAATTAGTGACGAGTTTTATTTTGAGATATCAGATTTACTAAAACTCGTCCAACAGAGGAACCCTGGTGAGATCGTAAACAGTTTCGCATTCTGGAATCGTTTTCCTAAATTTAAATCTGGCAGATATTTGGAATATTGGAAAGCTCATTGGAAGGGTGCGAAATTTAAAGAATGAGCGAATTTGATTAAGGGATCAACTATATGACTAAGTTAATCAGCGTGTTTTTATTTTTACTGACTCCGATATACCCACTTTTTGCCGCCGAAGAAGTGATCGGAACACATGCGGAGTTTAGAGCTGTAAAACCATTTAACTACGCCTGTGGTAGTGCGGTCCATATGCAGATCATCTCTGATAAAAAAGAAAGCTTAGAAAGTGCAAATAAAGCCTTGCTAAAGATAGTTGGGCTAATTCGTACGGTAGTTTCATTAGACTGCCCACAAGCCAAACGAATTATTCTTACTGGAAAACATAATAGAGGAAGGGTTTTTAAGACTAGGATATCTAAGGATGATAACTGGCGACTTAATCTTGCTAATAATGAATTACCATCCTACAGAAAACGATCACCTGACGAAAAAGAATTACACATTCCTCATAGTGCTGGCAAGCTCTTGCTGGAAACTGAAGAAGCTTATATTCACCTAAGTAGACCAACAACTTTTTCCAGTGGTAGATGTAGCAATGTTGGTGGAGAGTGGGTAAGTATAGTATTCAAATCTAGCGTTGTCGATGAGGTAAAAATAACCGAAGAATACATGCTGCCATTCTTTATCGATAAGGTAATCCCTGCGGTTGAATATGAGTGTGGAGCGACACCAAACTTGTCCGCCAGCGGACAATTGTATTTAGAGGGGATATTTTTTAACCAGAAGGGGGAAGAGGTATCAGAACATGATGTAATCGAAAAAGTGCGTGAAGAACGGTTCGGTTTTTTTAGTGTACAAAATTCCTTTGATGGGAAAATAATAGCTGGTACAACTGCTTTATTTAATCACACCGTTGACGGAGCCGAGCAAGGCAAGAGCCCAGAATTGCAAACGTTAGCCGGATTAAGAGCGGTTAGGAGCAGAGGCTGGGCCACTGTTAGTCAAGCCAAAGAAAACAAAAAATTGGTTGAAATGCAAAATAAACTCTTAGGCATTGAAATTAGCGATGGAGCAGTCTGGCACGTTGTAACTGGGGAAGCACTTACAAGCCGCTTCTACAAACTAGATAATTCGTATGCAAATAAAAAAACACGTGTTTTAGCACAAGCCTATGGTCGATCGACCATAGAAGTCTGTGGAGATTCTACCCCCGGAGGTACGAAAAAAATTGCCTTTGTCGACAATTTTCGAAAAAAGGAAATCACAATCACAGAAAATATAGGCTCTGGTTCAACAATAGTAAGTATACCAACCAATCTAGGCTATTCTACTTTTAACGATATCAGTGGGAATTATGCAGGCCGTGGTGTACACGTAAGACGCGTATTTTTGAAAGAAGCAAAAGAAGGCCTAATTCGTCAAGAATTCGACAAAGTTATCAAGGCTAAAGGCTGTCTCAGCCCTGTTCACAAAAAACTTCATTCGAATATAAAAATACTTGCCGAGAGACACGGTTTGATTTAATAAGAGTCACTAATTGCAGCGACTAGTACAGCAAAGGCTGGTGAAAATCAGACTGATTTCTATCCAAAGTAACTGCTAAAAGACAAGCAAGAGGCAAAAAGCCAAGATTGATTTTTGCTTACCCAAAGGTTATTGATAGAGCTACCTGGAAGGTGGTGCGATTTTAAATTGCGAAATTTGTTTGTTAAACATAGCAATGCTTTTTTAGTTAGCAGGGTGGTTCGCTGTGAGTTTAGGTGGTAGGTGTGTGTCGTGCGTGTTTGTAATTCTGTGAAATTTCAAGTAACGACCTGACTTTGTAGAAAAAAGTGTAACAATAAATGTAATAGTTCCAGTCTGTTGAATGCAAACAATTGAATCTATTGAAATTAAACTCTTCGCATCATAGGTGTGTGCGATGATAGGTCTGTATTTTTCATGTCCGCTAATCATAGCGGAAATCAGCTTTCGTGTTTTGTCGAGTATTATTAGGGTTCAATGGGTAGGTGGTGATCATTACCCCAGTCTGACCAGGCGCCGTGATAGCCACGTATGTTTGGATAGCCCAAACACTTTAAGACCATATAGCTGTGTGCTGACCGATGATGTGTTTGGCAATAGGTAATAATTTCTTTGTCTGGTGTGATGCCCGCCGCTTCATACATTGCGCGTAGTTCGTTAACTTGCTTGAGTTTTAGATCGTTATCCATGTCGATAGCATCAGTCCAATTGACATTTACCGCACCGGGGATGTGACCACCGCGCGCGGCGCGAACGACTTCGCCGTTATATTCTTGTGCGGTGCGTGTATCGAGCAAGACCGTATTGGTGTCGCCGAGCTTACTCTGGATATAATTTTTATCTGCTAAAGCTTCGCCGCTTAAGGTGGCGGTGTATTCGCTTGCCTCGGCTTCGGTTTCTTCATTGCTGGTTGGGTGATCAGCGTTAATCCATGCGGTGAAGCCGCCATTAAGCAAACTAGCATTTTGGTGACCTAAACAATCTAAAGTCCAGATTAAGCGACTAGCTTTGCCGCTGTTTTCGTTGTCATAGGCAACAACATGTGAGTGTTCAGTCAAGCCAATTTCGGATAACACCTGACTAAGTTCAGCGACATCTGGCAATAGTCCCATAGCGGGTGGTCTGGCGGCGACGATGTCATTGTAGTCGAGCCAAATCGCGCCTGGGATGTGCTCGCGAATATATTGTTCCTCAGGTGATAGGTCGACGATAAGTAATTGCTCATTATCGAGCAGGTTTTCGAGTTCTTTGCATTCGAGCAATAAGGGAATGGAGTCAGACATAAGCTTCGACTGTTGTTTTGAAAATCATTGCATCATTGCGCTAGGCAATTCTGCTGTCAAGTTGTCGAAGAGGTTATTGCGGCTAACGTCCAATGTTAGCCAGCTTTATTAAAGGGATGGGTAGTTGCCTAAGTTTTAATTCCCGAGTGCATTTTGGAGGCACTTTTTTCCCGATATTTTTTACAAGCCATGCGCTGCGCTTTAGCTTGGCTAAAGGAAATCACTTCTGCACAGGTATTCAAATTGGTGTTTTGTTGCAGATTAAATTCTTCTTTATCAGAAATTATTTCAAAGCTATTCGTCATAGAGGAGCGGTAGGCGGCTTGGGTAAAAAATTCGTGCATACCGTCCAGCATATCGAGCATCAACATCTCTTGTGCGCGATCCCCGAAATTAGTGTGATTGTTATTATCAGACATGTTTACTCCTAGTTACATCACACATGTTGTCGGAAAAACGGGCAAAAAACTTGATGCATATTTGTGTCTATTCGATCACAAAAAACATTAGCCCAAGTTACTGATGCCTAAGTGACTGATGTTTCTTGCTAAGCCTAGACATGAGGACGTAATGTCTGGAGTAAAGCTTTGAAAACTTTGGTGTTTCCACAAACTAAATCGCCCGAATTAAAATGTGTACTGCCGCCATTCATGTCGCCGACCAAACCACCAGCTTCTTCAATGAGTAATGCGCCAGCAGCAATATCCCATGGTTTAAGTCCGAATTCCCAAAACCCATCTAGGCGACCGGCTGCAACATATGCGAGGTCTAGCGCTGCCGAGCCCGCACGCCGAATGCCTGCTGTTTTAGGTGCAATAGCACGAAATGTGTCGATATATTTATCGAGGTTTTGGTCTTCTCTAAAAGGAAAGCCCGTACCAATGAGAGACCCCGTCAGTTCTTTGCGTGCGCTAACTCTAATACGCCGGCTATTAAGTTGTGCGCCGGAACCACGGGTGGCAGTAAATAGCTCTTGGCTTACAGGATCGTAAATCACAGCTTGCTGCAATTTACCTTGATGTTTAAGCGCTATGGAAACGGCAAACTGAGGAAAGCCATGCAGAAAATTAGTCGTGCCATCAAGAGGGTCAATGATCCACAAGTAATCACTATCACCTTGGTTGCCACTTTCCTCTGCCATTATTTGATGATCTGGATAAGCTTGTTTGATCGTGTCGATAATGGCTGTTTCCGAAGCTTCATCCACCGAGCTAACAAAGTCATTAGGACCTTTTGTGATGACGTCGAGGCTGTCCAGTTTATCTATAGAGCGGCTAATAATGTCGCCAGCGCGGCGTGCCGCACGAACAGCGATATTTAACATCGGGTGCATGTTGGTTTCCTTCAGTTTGTAAAGAGCGATAAGGCGAGGCGCGAGATGGCGCAGCAAAGCGTGTGCTATTCTAACACTGCCTTAATCATCAGCGTAAATCCAAATCACTTTGTTAACACTTAGTAAACGACTTCGAATAGTACTTATTGCGACCAGTCATCCAGGCAATATCGGCGCGACAGCGCGCGCGATGAAAACAATGGGTTTAAACCAGCTCTATCTTGTCGAGCCAAAAAGTTTTCCGCATGCAGAAGCAACAGCCATGGCTTCGGGGGCTGATGATTTGCTCGCGCAAACCAAGGTTTGTAAAGATTTTGATGAGGCAATTGCTGACTGCCACAGTGTTTTTGGTTTAAGTGCCAGAAAGCGAACCATTCCTTGGCCACAAATGAATCCTAGACAATGTGCAGAGTATTGTGCAGAAAATGAGGAAAATATCGCGCTGGTTTTTGGCCGGGAGCATTCCGGTTTAACAAACGATGAGCTAGAACGTTGCCACTACCACGTGACTATTGACGCCAATCCCGATTATCCCTCGCTTAATCTCGCCGCAGCAGTGCAGATTATGACTTATGAGATGCGACAAGCGAACACCAGTGCAGCTATTGCAAATACAGGCTCTTTGCCAGCGCCGGTACAAGACATGGAGCGGTATTTCGATCATCTGGAACGGGTGTTGATACGCGTTGGTTTTTTAAATCCGCAACAACCTGGTCATATTATGCGGCGGTTGCGTCGGGTTTTTAGTAAGGCCAAACCAGATAAGCAGGATATCAATATATTAAGAGGGGTATTGACCGCAGTTGAAAACCATAGTCAGCGCGGTTTAAGTGATGATTCTTGACTGTATTAGTCGGGTATGTCATCGTGAGACTAAGAAGTATCCTGACTTAGGGGAGGTTCATTGGTATGAAGTTAACGACAAAAGGCCGCTACGCGGTGACAGCGATGTTGGATCTAGCACTTCATACTGACGAAGGTCCGATTTCATTGGCAGATATTTCTCGTCGGCAAGAGGTTTCTCTTTCTTATCTTGAGCAGCTTTTTGCAAAATTGCGTCGTAGCAACTTAGTCGAAAGTGCCCGCGGCCCAGGAGGCGGTTATAGATTGGCTCTTGATCCTATGGATATTCCGATTAGTGACGTTTTAAACGCCATAGACGAGGATATTGACGCGACTCGTTGTGGTGGCACTGCGGACTGTGATCACGGTGAGTCTTGTTTGACTCATGATCTTTGGGCGGATTTAAGTGAGCAGATATACCGTTTTTTAAGCAATATCAGCTTGGGTGAGTTAGTACAGCGGCAGGCTGTTAGAGAAGTAGCAGCGCGCCAAGACAGAAAGTTACGTTCTCACTATGTTCACCTCTCCGAAGTAAAAAAAACGATCAATTAGTATTCGAGAGACTGCTTGGCTGTCTATTTTGACCACAATGCAACGACTCCTCTTGATCCATCAGCACTTGAGGCAATGTTGCCTTACCTGACCGAGCGTCATGGTAACCCTTCAAGTATACATTCACCCGGCCGTGTTGTCCGTGCAGCAATCGACCAAGCTCGAACCCAGGTCGCAGACCTGGTGGGTGCCCATCCTACCCAGGTAATTTTTACCAGTGGTGGTACTGAAGCGAATAATTTAGCTTTCAACATACTGTCAAATTTTGAGCCCGGTACCTTGTGTGTCAGCGCAGTAGAGCATCCTGCGGTGCTGGAAGTAGCAAAATACTGGCAGTCCAAGGGTTGGCAGTTAGAAGTCGCACCAGTTGATAGCAATGGTGTTGTTGATGAAGCCGCTGCCAAGGTGTTGTTAGCGGAAAAGCCAACATTGTTTTCATGCATGATCGCAAACAATGAAACTGGGGCGATACAGCCGGTAGCTGAGCTGGCCAAGTTAGCTGGTCAGTATGAAGTTATTTGTCATACCGATGCTGTGCAGGCGGTAGGAAAAATTGAAGTAGATTTTGAATCTTATGGTGTTAATCTGATGAGTTTGTCTTCACACAAAATCTACGGGCCAAAGGGCGTGGGCGCTCTTATTGTTGATAAGTCTCTCGATTTATCGCCGCTAATAATAGGTGGTGGCCATGAAAAAGGTTGGCGTTCTGGTACCGAAAATGTGGCAGGTATTGTTGGTTTTGGTAAAGCCGCTGAGATTGCAAAGCAGCATGTATCTGTGCGTCATACACGTATGTCCGAGCTGCGTGATAATTTGCAATCGGCATTGAAAGGAATAGAAGGAGTCCATATTATTTCAGAGTCGGCGCAAAGATTACCCAATACCTTGCTTATTGCAATGCCCGGTATTGAGGGTGAGACCTTGTTGATGAATTTGGATGCCAAAGGCTTTGCGGTGTCGAGTGGTTCGGCATGTGCTAGTGCCAATACTGGGCCTAGCCATGTCTTAGAGGCAATGCATTTGCAAGAATCGTTAGCGCAAAGTACGTTGCGCATCAGTTTGGGTAAAGACAGTACCTGGGCTGAATGTGAGCAGTTTGTCATGGCGGTAAGAGAACTTCGATTATTAAGCCAACAAATGGCTTCGGTAGCTTGGTAAAGAGCGGTGGGAAATTATGTCAGTAACACTTACAGAATCAGCAGCAAATCATATTAAGCGTATGCTTGAAGAGCGTGGCTCTGGTATTGGTCTGCGGCTAGGTACGAAAAAGAATGGCTGCGCGGGTTTTGCTTATGTGCTGGATTTTGCTGATGAAAAATCAGATGGCGATAGTATCTTTTCGCAGTATGGAGCTTCGGTGGTGGTTGATGCCCAAAGTTTACCTATGCTTGAAGGTATCGAGCTTGATTATATTTCTGAAGGTTTGAATAAGAGCTTTAAGTTTCGTAACCCAAATGTAACAGACGAGTGTGGTTGCGGTGAAAGCTTTAGTGTGAATTAAAAACTTCCGCCGGCGCTCTCGCTAGAGCCTCTAAATTAAAAAAGCACCTTATCTGCCGCTATGATTTGGTGTAGATTAGACTAATAAATTCTCAGAGAGTGCTCGCGTGTCGCCAGACGCAATCATTACCTTAGCCGTAGTTGGCCTTTGTTTTATCGCCTTAGCGTTTACTCGTGTCGCACCGGATACAGTGCTGGTTGGTGGTGTCTCTTTATTACTTATTTTAGGTATTGTTACGCCCGATCAAGCATTGGGTGGACTCGCTAACCAGGGTGTGGTCACCGTTGGTGCGCTTTATATCGTGGTTAATGGCATGCGAGAGACCGGTGGCCTGAGCTGGATAGTGCAAAACTTGCTCGGACGCCCCAAGTCTCTGATGGGGGCACAAATGCGCATGATGGCGCCGGTTGCGGTGCTTAGTGCTTTTCTTAACAACACACCTGTTGTTGCCTTGATGATCCCAGCTGTTAGCGATTGGGCCAGACGTATGAAGGTTTCCGCGTCCAAGCTGATGATTCCCCTAAGTTATGCTGCCATTGCAGGTGGCACCTGTACCTTGATTGGTACCAGTACTAATCTCGTCGTTAATGGCTTGGTTATTGATGCTACCGGTCAAGGTGGTATCGGAATGTTCGAGCTGGCGTGGGTGGGTGTGCCCACCGTGATATTAGTGTGTCTATTCGTACTTTTTTTGGGTCCACGTTTTCTACCTGATCGTGTGCCACCAATGAGTCAGTTTGACGATGTCAGACAGTACACCGTTGAAATGATTGTTGAAGCCGGCAGTCAACTGGTAGGTCAAACTATTGAGCAAGCCGATTTACGTGGCTTGCCTGGCGTTTATCTTATTGAAATCGAGCGTGATGGCAGAATACTGCCCGCGGTGTCCCCGCATGAGCGTTTACATGATAACGATCGCTTGGTTTTTGCCGGCGTTGTTGATTCGGTCGTCGATCTACAAAAAATTCGTGGTCTTGTCCCCGCAACCGATCAAATATTCAAGCTTAATTCTTCAAGACGGGAACGAACACTTGTCGAAGCTGTGGTTTCAGATAGCTGTACTCTTGTCGGCAAGAGCATTCGCGAAGGCCGTTTTCGCAGTGTGTTTGATGCAGCGGTGATTGCTGTCGCACGTAATGGCCAACACCTAAGGCAGAAATTAGGTGATATCGTATTACAGGCCGGGGATACATTGTTATTAGAAGCCCATCCCTCATTTGCAGCGACGCAAAAAAACTCACGTAATTTTTTATTAGTTAGCCAGCTCCAGGATTCAGCGCCGATTCGCCATGATAGGGCGATTATTGCTTTATTGATTCTCGTGCTTATGGTTTCGCTCGCGGCATTCAGTATATTAAGCATGCTTGAAGCTGCATTGCTTGCAGCTGGTTTGATGTTAGGAACACGCTGTACCAGCGGTCGTATTGCAAGACGTTCGGTAGATTGGCAAGTTTTGATTGTGATCGCTGCTGCTTTGGGTTTAGGGGAGGCGGTTCGCGCGACTGGCGCTGCCGAGGCCATCGCACATAGTCTTATTGAAATTTCTTCTGTGCCATGGGTGGCACTTGCGGTGATTTATTTTTTAACCGCGCTTTTTACCGCGATGATTTCTAATAATGCGGCAGCGGTACTGATGTTTCCAATCGCCTTATCCGTTGCTGCCACCATGGGTGTCGATTTTATGCCCTTTGTTATCACTATCATGCTGGCCGCGTCAGCAAGTTATGCCACGCCGATTGGTTATCAAACCAATCTGATGGTTTATGGGCCTGGTGGTTACCGTTTTATCGACTATATCCGTATTGGTGTTCCTATCACGATCTTGGTCGGCGTCTTAAGTGTCTTTTTAGTGCCCATTATCTGGCCTTTTTAGCCGCGCTGCTACGGCGCTAAGTGCTTGTTTTCGTTGCCGAGACTAGCCCCTTTCTTTAGAATAACGTCGGAATTACTTTTTATTCTTAAACCCGCCCTGTTCCTTGGCGGGTTTTTTCTATTAACCTTTTGAAATTTCAGGAGTTTTTGTATGTCAGTTGAGCGAACTTTGTCCATAATCAAGCCTGACGCTGTGGCCAAAAATGTGATTGGTGAGATCTATAGTCGTTTTGAGAAAGCTGGGTTGCGCATTGTTGCCGCGAAAATGCAGCATTTAAGCGATGCCAAGGCCGGGGATTTTTATGCCGTACATAAAGAGCGTCCTTTCTACGCTGATTTGGTCAATTTTATGACTTCAGGTCCCGTGATTGTGCAGGTGCTTGAGGGTGAGAACGCCATTGCCAAGCATCGTGAGGTAATGGGTGCAACTAACCCTAAAGAAGCTGCAGCCGGAACCGTTCGCGCTGATTTCGCCGACAGCATTGACGAAAATGCTTGTCATGGCTCCGATGGTCCTGACACGGCTAAAGAAGAAATTGCGTTTTTCTTCTCAGATGAGGAGCTTTGTCCTCGCACGCGTTAATGAGCAATCATTCTTCACAAAAGCAAAATCTTTTAAACTTCGACCGAGCGGCTCTGGCTGCTTGGTTTGAAGATTTAGGTGAGCGTTCGTTTCGCGCCAGCCAAGTGATGAAGTGGATTCATCAACGCGGCATTATCGATTTTGATGCCATGACGGATCTCAACAAGTCGCTGCGAGTAAAGCTGGGTCAAGTTGCTGAGGTCGCCACCCCGGAAGTTCTCACAGAGCATGTTTCCCAAGATGGTACCTATAAATGGTTATTAAAACTTGAAGGTGGCAACTGTATTGAAACGGTATTTATTCCTGAGACGGACAGAGGGACTTTATGTATTTCGTCGCAGGTGGGCTGTGCCTTGGAATGCAGCTTTTGTGCGACAGGTTACCAGGGCTTTAATCGTAATTTAAGTGTTGCAGAGATTATTGCTCAGGTTTGGTTGGCCCACCAGGTTCTGGGTTTTTCTGGTCATGGACACAGTAAAATAAGCAATATAGTACTGATGGGAATGGGCGAGCCTTTATTGAATTTCGAGAATGTGGTTTCCACGTTGAACATCCTACTTGACGATGACGCCTACGGCTTGTCAAAACGACGTGTCACCTTGAGTACATCGGGTGTCGTGCCAGCGATGCAGCGATTGCGAGCAGTGGCAGATGTCAGCCTGGCGGTTTCTTTACACGCGCCTAATGATGAGCTTCGTAATGAGTTGGTTCCGTTGAATAAAAAATACCCTATTGATGAGTTATTAGTCGCCTGTGATGAATATGTGTCGGATTCCCCACGTAAAAAGGTGACTTATGAATATGTCATGCTTAAAGGTATTAATGATAGTGTTCAACATGCCAAGCAATTAGTAAGATTGCTAGAGGGACGTCAGGCAAAAGTGAACTTGATTCCGTTTAATCCTTTCCCTGAATCTGACTACGCACGGTCACCACGCCCCGTAATCGATCGTTTTCGAGATATCTTGGTCAAAGCTGGTGTGGTCACAATTACCAGGAAAACACGAGGTGATGATATTGACGGAGCCTGCGGACAATTAGCAGGGGATTTTATTGATAAGACGCGTCGTCAACAAAAACGCGCAGCAGTGCATACCAGGGGGTGATATGTTTCGAGTTCTAGTTGCTGTGTTGCTTTTATTATTGTCTTCCTGTGCTAGTACAGGAGGTAGTAGTGGTGACGGTGAGAGTGCTGCTGAAATTAATGTGCGTCTAGGTTTAGGGTATTTGCAACAGGGTCGGCCAAAACTAGCCATAGATAACCTCAAGCGGGCTATCGAGCTCGATCCTAAACTTGCCGATGCGCATCACTATGCCGCAGAAGCATATAGACAGTTAGAGCAATACGCTTTTGCCGATGAGCATTTTCAAAAAGCGCTGAAACTAACACCGAACGATTCTGCGGTAAAAAATAACTACGGTGTTTATCTCTGTGATAGAAGAAAGTATGCTGAAGCAGATAAATTATTTGTTGAAGTTGCCGCTGACGAATATTACCGTGCTCCAGCCGAGGCGTTAGAAAATGCAGGTATTTGTGCAAGAAAAGCCGGGGATGATGTTCTGGCAGCGACGCGTTTTCGTGAAGCGGCAGAATTTGATGGCAAGCGAGCGCGCACCTTGTACCAGCTTGCCGATTTAAGCCATGAGGCTGGCGAACATTTTAACGCCCGTGGTTTTATCCAACGTTATTTTTCAGTGGCACCAGCGAATGCACCTTCTTTATGGTTGGCTATTAGAATAGAAAAAGCCTTGGGTAATGACGAAGAGATTCGAGAGTACGCAAAGGTATTACATAGAAATTACCCCGATAGCAAAGAAGCAAAAGAGTTTAAACAATTCTGGGCTACACAGTAGTACATAAAAGTAAAAATTATTAGTAAGGTCTAAAGTGGCACAACATATCCAAGCAATACGGGGCATGAATGATATCCTGCCAGAGTCAAGCGCAGCTTGGCTGAATCTCGAAGCCAAGCTTATTAGTCTGATGGCGCGTTATGGATACCAGCAAATCCGCTTACCTATTGTTGAAAAAACCGAGCTCTTTAAACGTGCTGTTGGTGAAGTCACCGACATTGTTGAGAAGGAAATGTATACCTTCGAAGATCGCAATGGTGACAGCTTGTCATTGCGACCAGAAGGAACAGCAGGATGTGTCAGAGCGGCGATTGAAAACGGCTTGCTACATAACCAATTACAACGTCTTTGGTATAGCGGCCCAATGTTTCGACATGAAAGGCCACAAAAAGGCCGTTACCGACAGTTCCATCAACTGGGTGTTGAGGCATATGGTATGGCGGGGCCTGACATAGATGCTGAGTTAATCGCGCTTAGTGCACGATTATGGCAAGAGTTGGGAATAGGTGACCTACAATTAGAGATTAATACACTAGGTTCAAATGAGGCTCGAACAAGTTATCGTGCGACCTTGACGCAATATTGGCGGGATCATAAGGACCAGCTTGACGAAGATGCCTTGCGGCGGATGGAATCTAATCCATTGCGTATTTTGGATAGCAAAAATCCTGATATGCAGGTATTGATCAATGATGCGCCAAGGCTTATTGATGCTTTGGATGAACCTTCGCTTCAGCATTTCGAGCAGTTTAAAGAAATGATTGATGGTGTTGGGATACAATACACAGTTAATCATCGTTTGGTACGTGGCCTTGATTATTACAACTCCACGGTTTTTGAGTGGGTCACCGACCAACTTGGCGCGCAGGGCACAGTTTGCGCGGGCGGGCGGTATGATGGCCTGGTCGGTCAGCTTGGCGGGCGCGACACAACAGCAGTAGGTTTTGCTATTGGTATGGAGCGTTTGCTCGAACTAGTCGAGCTAAATAATACTGATGACAAAAAGGCTGAAGTTGATGTCTGCTTGGTCATGGTAGGCGAAGCCGCGCAACTTACTGGTTTGAAACTGGCTGAATTATTACGTGGTGTTTTGCCTACGGTTCGTGTCAGCACTTTATGTGGTGGCGGTAGTTTTAAAAGCCAAATGAAACGCGCAGATAAATCAGGTGCCAAAATCGCTTTGATACTGGGTGATGACGAAGTGGCTAAGTCCACGGTTGGTGTTAAGTACCTACGTGAAGATAAAACTCAAGAACAAATGGCGCAGTCGGCAGTAGTAGATTTATTGGTAAAAGTATTTCTGAATAACGGTTAGTAAAAAAAAGGAGAACCCGGTGGCAACGCATCCCGGTGAAGACGAACAATTAGAAGCGCTGAAGAAGTGGTGGCAAGAAAACGGTAACGTTACGGTTATCGGTTTTGTTGTCGGTATTGCAGTTTTGTTTGGTGGTAAAGCTTGGTTTGATCACAAGCAAACGCAATCCGAACAAGCGTCATCAGATTTAGCACTGCTGCTGAACGAGCTCAATGTTGGGGATGATGAGAGTATTGCTGATCAGGCCGAGTTGCTAGTTGAGCAATACGGTGATTCCAGCTCTGCATCATTTGCTGCTTTTATAAAAGCTAAAACAGAGGTGGAAGCTGGCAATATCGATGAAGCTAAGTCAATATTACAGTCTGTGATCGATAAACCTATTTTGACGGGCCTTGATGATCTTGCTCGTCTAAGGTTGGCACGATTGCTGGTTGCCGAATCGAATTACGATCAAGCGTTGACTTTAATAAGTGGCGGTAAAAGTAGTTTCAAACCTCATTTTGCTGAGCTACGTGGTGATATTTTATCCGCGCAAGGTAAAGTAGATGATGCGCGTGTCGCTTACGAACTGGCTTTAGAAAACCCTGCTGTGTTGGCTAGCGGTCAGGATGTCAGAATGAAGCTTGATAGCTTAGGCGAAGTCGCTGAATCAAACGATAGTGAAGGTGAGAGCAATTGAGGCAAATTGCGTTAGCTTTCGCTCTTAGCATTTTCGCAGTTTTTGTAGTGAGCTGCGGAAGTAGTAAGAAGCTTGAACCCCCCACGCCTTTAGAAAAATTTGATAAGCAGGTAGATACCAAAAAACTTTGGTCTGCTTCACTACCAGCCAAAGCGAAAAAAAGTTTCGCGCGTCTAAAAATTGAAGTTACTGAAGAGATGCTTTATGCCGCTACCGAAGAAGGTTATGCGGCAGCTTTTTCTATTGAAAAAGGCAGAAAGATTTGGCGTATCAACATTGGGCAGCGTTTAAGTGGTGGTCTTGGCTTGGGTGATACGAAGGTCTATGTTGGTAGCTACGAAGGTGAACTGATAGCGTTAGACCGTATGACTGGTGAAGAAGTTTGGCGCACAAACGTCGCTAGTGAGGTGTTGTCGGCGCCGCAAGAATCTAATGGTATCGTTGTTGTGAGGACGGCTGATGGGCATTTATATGGTCATCGCAGTCAAGATGGCCAGCGTGTTTGGACTCATCAACGTCAAACACCCGCGCTTATTCTACAAGGCGGTAGTACGCCAGTGACCTTAGATGATCGTGTTCTATCAGGGTTTGCAAGTGGTCATCTAGATATGTTGAGTATCACTGATGGTAAGTTGCTTTGGACGGTGACTGCAGGGGTGCCGCAAGGTCGGACTGAGTTGGAGCGTATCGTCGATATTGACGGTGATATTGTGGTTGAAAATGATATCGTCTACGTGACAACGTATCAGGGTCGTGTTTCTGCTTTGAATGCAGAAAGTGGCAGGCCATTATGGACCAGAGATATGTCTTCGTATGCGGGTATAACTGTCGACGATCGTGCAGTCTACATCAGTGACGCAGAAGATAAGGTTTGGGCCTTGGATAAAGATACGGGTGCAACCTTATGGTCTATTGACAATCTGCTGCGTCGATCAATAACTGGTCCTGCACTGCATCAAGAGTATCTTGTCGTTGGTGACTTTGATGGCTACATTCATTGGTTAGACAAGAATGATGGGTCTTTTGTCTCGCGCAGAAGAGTAGCGAGTAAGGGAGTGCTAAGCACACCTGTAGTCGTTGATGAAATTCTCTATGTCTTTAGTAAGAATGGTGAAATAGACGCTATTCAACTTGAATCCCCCTCCTGACATATAGCCTATTATTCTGCTGCGCCTTAGTGCCTAACTCATTATGAAGCCCGTTATTGCCTTGGTCGGTACGCCAAATGTTGGTAAATCGACGCTATTTAATCGACTCACTCGGTCACGAGATGCGTTGGTGGCGGATCAACCTGGGCTGACTCGTGATCGTATCTATGGCGTTGGGCAGTACGATGACCGTAGTTTTATTGTCATTGACACTGGCGGAATCAGTGGCGAGCAGGACGGCATCGATGGTTTGATGCTGGATCAAGTTTGGAATGCGATCGACGAGGCCAATGTTGTTTGTTTTCTTACCGATGGGCGTGCTGGTTTAAATGCATCAGATGAAGCAATTGCACAAGAGTTACGTCGTCGCGGTAAGCCTATTCGGTTAGTTATCAACAAAGCCGAAGGTTTGCCCTATGACCGTACAGTCGCAGATTTTTTGGCAATGGGTTTTGGTGAACCCGCTGTAATTTCGGCTGCGCATGGTCAAGGTGTAAGAGATTTGTTGTCTAGCATGTTGCAAGACTTTCCAGTAGATGAAGAAGATACTGCACAAGATGATGAGTCGGGACCACGTATCGCAGTAGTGGGAAGACCTAATGTTGGCAAATCCACATTGATCAACCGCTTACTAGGTGAAGAAAGAGTCGTTGCTTGTGATATGCCGGGTACAACAAGAGACAGTATTGCTGTTCCTTTTGAGCGCGATGGCCAGTCTTATACATTAATTGATACTGCTGGTGTGCGTCGTCGCAGTCGTGTTGATGACATGATTGAAAAATTCAGTGTGGTCAAAGCCTTAAAGGCAATTGAAGACAGTAATGTTGTTATATTAGTACTCGATGCACAAGAAGACATAACCGATCAAGATGTTCGTTTGCTTGGCCACTGTTTGACAGCAGGGCGGGCATTGGTGATTGCAGTCAACAAATGGGATCACTTGTCACAAGATCAGCGCGAAAACATAAAATACTCGCTTAGCCGCAAACTGACCTTCGTAGATTTCGCCGATATTCACTTTATCTCGGCATTGCATGGAACAGGAGTGGGTGATTTAACCGGTTCTGTTGATAAGGCCTACGATAGCGCCTTGAAGCAGTTTCCAACCCCCTTTCTTACTCGAATGCTGGAAGACCTGGTTTCGGCGCATGCACCACCAATAGTACGAGGCCGTCGAATAAAATTGCGCTATGCTCACCAGGGTGGCCGTAACCCGCCTGTTATTGTTGTTCATGGGAACCAAATTAGTTCAGTGCCCGATAGTTACGCTCGCTATTTGTCTAATGGGTTTCGTAAGATTTTAAAGTTACATGGCACACCATTACGCGTAGATTTTAAAGCGCATGATAATCCCTATAAGGGTAAGCGCAATACCTTGACCCCTCGACAAGAATATAAACGTAAACGTTTAATGAAACGAGTTAAGAAAAACGCTAAAAAGAAGTAATGTGTCGCTTATACGACCAGCGTTGATAGGTTCATATTTCTATAAGCCAATATTCCGCAGGCTCATGCTTCGACAGGCTCAGCATGATTGGGTTTGTGATTGAATTGGCTTGTTCTCATTGGGTCGTATATTTAAATCTCGTTATTTTTCTGCATCGCTCGCCCTGAGCTTGTCGAAGGAAATCTATCGAATGGCATGTTTATTCTTTGATTCGATGCTCGGCCTTTAGAAAGAGCATGGGGTCGACACGCGTTCCGTTAAGGCTTACGCTCCAATGTAAATGCGCGCCGGTCACACGGCCTGTTTCGCCAACCGTTCCAATGATATCGCCGGTCTTAAGTTTGTCGCCATTTTCTACGGCAATACTATCTAAATGACAATACATTGTGATCAGGCCCTGACCATGGTCAACAAAGACAGTGTTGCCATTAAAAAAGAAGTCGCCTGACTCAATAACCGTACCCTCCGCCGGCACAGCTATAGGAGTGCCTGTCGGCGCAGCAATATCTAAACCGCTATGTGGATTACGTGGTTGATCATTAAAAAAACGCTTTAATCCGAAAGGACTACTAAATGGACCGTCAACGGGTTTATCGAATTGCATATTAATACTGCTACGGTTTGTCCATTTGGCAAAGGCGGAGCCGATTAATTTTCGTTCTTTGACGATTCGATCTAAGTCGTTTTTATAAGGGTTAACTTTGCGCTTATCTTTAATTGTAATACGTTGTTCACGGTAAGCTTTATCTTTTACAGTAAACGTTGTCGTTGCTTTTTCACCGTCTTTGCTAATAAAAGAAAGAGTTTTTTCTCCCGGTTTTGATTTAAGTGATAGTCCGACTACGGCGAACCATTGATCATCTATAGCTACCGTCATGACACGTTTTTTAGCAAGCTTTACGCTTGTAAAATCAACATCATCAGGCAATGCAATTACAGCTACACCACCTGGTACTGGTGAATGCTGAGGCAACTCTGCTGCAAAACAGATGATGTTAGCGACAAGTGCTGAAATCACTATAAAAATGATAAATGGTGTTTTAAGCATAGCAGGCTATTTCGTATGATTTATCCATGATTATAGAGATTCCTTTATATTGCGCATAGTATTCAGTAGCGCCGCTTATTAGAGAATGGGCAGCTATCATATGAATTTGGTTCAACTTTGGTATCTAGCCGAAGTTTGGCTAGCAATTGGGCTCTGATCTGAATAACATGGTATTCCAATATAAAATAATAGGAGAGTAAAGTGGGAATTTTTAACAGTATATTAGCGAAGTTTGGTTTTGGTGATGAAGCTAAGGAAGAAGTCGTTGCCAGCGCAGCTGATGTGGTCGCTCAACCGGTTGAAGCGGCGACTGAAGTTGTCGCGGCAGCCGTTGCTGAAGAGCCAGCTACTCCCTCAGCGGCACCAGCTGCGGCGCCCAACTCAGTAGATGTTGTGTCTATGCTGGAAGGTTTAGCTGCTGAAAATTCACAGCAATTAAATTGGAAAACTTCGATTGTTGATTTGCTCAAATTGCTTGGTTTAGATAGCAGTTTTGGCATGCGTAAGGAGTTAGCCGCTGAATTATGTTGCCCTGCAGAAAAAATGGAAGATTCAGCACAAATGAATATGTGGTTACACAAGACAGTGCTACAAAAGCTTGCTGACAATGGCGGTAATATTCCAGCTGATTTGTTAAGTTAACCTTATTGTTGTCAAAGGTTTGATAGAAGGGGTCAGATTATCTTAGCCCCTTTTTTTACGCTAATTCAAAATGTGTTTTTCTACAACTGCTAGTTTTATTACCGCTGTTGTCAGTGTGATGAATTGTTGCTCGCTTTATACACAAACTAAACTAGACCGCATCAGTATATGAAATTTGAACGTCATATAGTGGTTAATAACACGGATTCAAAAGTGGTAGAACTGCTTGGGAAATCAACGGATCTTAGTCATTCTCGCCTCAAGCAAGTAATGAATAATGGTGCTATATGGTTAACACGAGGCGGAAAAACTAAGCGTTTACGTCGTGTCAATAAGGTATTGCAACCTGGTGATGAACTACATCTTTATTATGATGAAGTGGTGTTATCAAATGAGCCTGATGATGCTGTTTTGATTGCAGATGAAGGGCAATACAGTATTTGGTTCAAACCCTATGGGATGTTGAGCCAAGGATCTAGGTGGGGCGATCACTGCGCAATTAATCGCTGGGTAGAAAAAAAGCTTGAGCCGCAGCGTCCAGCCTTTATTGTGCATCGTCTTGATAGGGCCGCTTCCGGGTTAATGCTGATTGTCCATCGAAAGCAGACAGCGGCTTATTTTTCGCGCCTGTTTCAAGATCGTGATATTGACAAACGTTATCAAGCCATTGTTTCTGGAAAATTTTCAGCACGCCAAGTATTTGAAAGTGAAATAGAAGGCCGTATGGCTAAAACAGAAGCAAAGTGTTTGTATTATCAGCCCGAAACAGACCGTTCTTTACTTGATGTCGCAATTGAGACTGGGCGTAAACATCAAATTCGTCGCCATTTATCTGGAGCAGGTTATCCTATTGTCGGAGATAGGATGTATGGTGATAGTAAAACATCGAATCAAAACCTTTGCCTAATGGCATATCAACTCTGTTTTGTTTCGCCAGTAACTAAGCAACAATCTTTATATGCATTACCAGATCAATATCTATCAGAGTTTAAATTACGCATGATGAGTCAATGAGCCTATTATGAGTGTTTAGATAATCAAGAAGCCTAGAATGATTAATAAATGCCTTAATATATTTCTATTGCTAATCATAGCCTCTATTTCGGCTTGTGCCAGCGTTCACAAGTTGGTTGAAACACCTAATATTTATAAGCAAGGGGTGGAGAGTTTTTTAGATAGTGTTCCTGATGAATTAGAAAATACGGTGCCAGAAGTTTTCTATGTGACTGATCGGCAACGTGAAGAGAATATAAAAAAAGATAGAGTCTATAACTCGATGCGGTCAGACTCTATGGCTTTCGGTGGGGTCAGAGTACGGTTTGGTGATTCCTCATGGGAAAGTCTGGTGCAGGCCGGCTCTTCTGTATCGGACAATCAGTCCATAATTCTAAATATACAAGCAATCAATGAGATAACCCGGTTTCCGAGCACGCCTTTACCATTTTCTATTAATAGTGGAAAAATCAGCTATAAATCTAATGTCATAGCTGATTACGAAGCGGCGACATTCTCTATGCAAAGTAAGTTGTCGCAATATATACAGAGAAGTAGTATCGAGGATGTGTTTCTTTTCGTACATGGTGTCAACAACAGCTTTGAAGAAGTCGTTTTATACCTGGCTAATATTTGGCATGCAACAGGGCGTTTGGCTGCGCCAATAGTTTATTCTTGGCCAGCGGGTACTAATGGTGTATTAGGTTATCTTAAGGATCGGGAGTCAGGTGAGTTTAGTGTATATCACCTAAAAGAAACCATACGTATTTTAGCAAGTACTGAAGCCGTTAAACGTATTCATATTATGGCGCATAGTCGTGGAACAGATATTACAACGACTGCGCTTAGAGAGCTCGTTATTGAAGCTAGAGCATGGGAGAAAGATCCGTTCGAAAGTTTGAAAATTGAAAACCTTATTCTTGCCGCACCTGATCTTGATTTTGGAATCGTAAAACAGAGGCTTATCGCTGAACAGTTTGGCCCAGCTTTTGGGCAAGTAACAATCTATACTAATGAAGAAGATGGAGTGCTTGGTTTGGCGCAGCGGTTTTCATCCGGTTTGCGTTTTGGTCGTTTAACAAGAGACGGTCTTGGCGATGCCATATCAGAAATTTTTAAACAAATTAAGAATGTAAACTTTATTCATGTTGACGATGTCCCGACGAGTTATGCGCATAGTTATTATAGACAGCACCCAGGCGTGCTTTCAGATATTGTATCTCTAATAAGAGATCGTCAAAAGCCTGGAGAAAGTAGTAGGCCATTAGTGCATCAAGAGGCTAATTTTTGGTCGATGCCAAAAAACTATCCTAATTATTGATAGATTGCTATTAATAATTTAGAGGCTGTTTATACGATACGGAGCTGTGCTTGACTTGGATCGTTACTGCTTGGTTTTACACAGTTTTTCCCGCATTTTTTCGCGTCATACAGCGCATCGTCAGCAGTAGCGATAAGGTGTTTTCTGTCCGCTTGTTCTTTGCTTTCCTCACCTTCAAAGCTGGTGACGCCTGCGCTAACTGAAACATAGTCTAAGCAGGATTTTTCATGCGGAATTTTTTTAGAGTAAATAGCTTCTACTATTCTGTTAGCGAGGCATAGAGCTCCGTCTATTTTCGTTTCAGGTAATAATATGAGGATTTCTTCGCCACCATAACGGTATACACGATCTACCTCTCGGGTATTTTCTTTAATAATTGCGGCAATATCTTTTAGGCAGGTATCACCGGCTTGGTGTCCGTAATGGTCGTTGTAATACTTAAAGTAATCAATGTCGATTAGAACGATAGAAAAAGGGCGTTTGTATCTTATACCTAAGTGTTGGGTTTGTTTTAGGTCTATCTCCATAGCGCGGCGATTGCCAATTTCCATTAGTGGGTCATTAAGCGTCAAATCAAGTAAATGCTTATTAATACCAATAATATTTTCGTCATCATAAGTCGTACCCAGTAAAGCAGTCTGTCTTTCAAATTGCAGATAGTTTGCTTCGACGATATCAGAGTAGGTAATGACGCCGACGAGTTTTTTTCGGTTGTTAATAACGGGAAGATGATGGATGGACTGACTTCTGCACATGACCGTTGCAGAATACAATGGCTCATCATCATTTATGGTAATTAGGGGTGATGTATAGTAATTGTTTGCGCGTTCAGAATTAATGGTCTGCCAATTACAACTAGCAAATACACTAATAATATCGCGGTCGGTAATGATGCCTATGGGCTTTTTGTCTTCTTTGACGATGACGCAAGAAATTTTGTTCTCTTGCATGATGCGTGCGACAGTTAAAATTTTTTCTGTAGTCTCTACCGTATGCACGGGAGATGACATAAAGTCACGTACGAGCAAACTTTTCATCTGAATCCTTTCATTTTTATTCGGTTTTTATAGCAATATGGCTATCGCTATTTTTATCGACATGAGGTTGATCTGACTTTATAGCTACATCAGATATTTTTCTGTTTCATATCCTCGTAATTGACATGGGAATATATCTATTGTGCTACGTAGTTTCGACGTACGGGTTGGGTTGTTTGCTATTGTCTGATCGTGAGAGTACTTTACAGCGTAGCTGACCTTTATGTAATTGAGTGTTTATCTCGCTACCTTCTTTTACTGTACTAGCGTCAACTACGATTTTATTTGAGTCCTTAGGTGTGACGATGGCATAACCACGACTCAGTGTGGCGAGTGGGCTGACCGCGTCGAGAGTATGACTGGTATGTTGTAAGCGGACTTTGGCGGCCGTAAGTTGCTTGCTATAAGTAAGTACTAAGCGATTGTAGAATGCATTAAGTTGCTTGCTTATATTGTCAATATGGAGTTGAGGGTTTTGTTGTTGCAGGCGTTTGCTTAGGGCATAAATGCGCTCACCTAAGTAACGGTAGTTACTTTTTTGCCAGATGACCATGCGTTGCTTGAGTTCGGCAAGGCGTTGTTGTTGAGTTGCTAACCATTGCCCTGGATGCCGTTGTGCCAAACGCCCCTCAAGCCAGTCGATTTGTTGTTGGCGTTGCTCTAGCAAAGCCTGAAGTTCGCTAAGTAGGCTTTGTTCCGAGGCGATTAATTGTTGCATAAGAGTATTCTGATCAGGCGTGACGAGTTCTGCAGCAGCGGACGGTGTCGGGGCGCGGTGATCGGCAACAAAATCGGCAATAGTAAAGTCGACTTCATGGCCTACCCCGCTAATTAGCGGAATACTACAATCAAAAATAGCCCGTGCAACAATTTCTTCGTTAAAAGCCCAAAGATCTTCCAGTGAGCCGCCGCCGCGACTGATAACCAATACGTCACACTCATCACGTTGGTCAGCAAATCTTATAGCGTCGGCGATTTGTCGGCCAGCGCCTTCACCCTGGACAGCGACCGGATAGACGATAACCGGGGTTGCGGGAAAACGGCGCTTTAGAACGCTAAGTATGTCGCGAATAGCCGCGCCAGTAGGTGAAGTAATGACGCCGATTTGCTGAGGTATTTCTGGCCATTCTTGTTTGTGTTCAGGGTCAAATAGGCCTTGTGCATACAACTTTTGTTTGAGTCTTTCATAGGCTTGCTGTAGGGCTCCGGTTCCTGCCTCTTCCATGTGATCGACGATAAGCTGAAAATCACCGCGACCAGGGTAGAGGCTGACTTTAGCACGCACTTTCACCAGCATGCCTTGATTCGGTGCGAATTGAAGGCGACGATTACTGCCACGAAACATGGCGCAGCGTACTTGAGCGTTGTCATCTTTTAGAGAGAAGTAAATATGGCCAGATGACGGCTTTGCCAGGTTGGATATTTCACCTTCCACCCAAATACTCGGAAAATTTGACTCAAGCAGGGATTTGGCCTCGCCATTAAGGCGAGATACGCTGTATACCTCCTCTTCTAAGTGGGTGTCGTCTTCATACAGAAACTCGTTCATGGCGCTAATCATAACCCAGTTGCAAGTTGATTAGGTGGTGGTTGAGGGCTATATACGACACGCATTATTTGTTTACCGCTTACGCAAGTACTTGATATAATGAAGCGTTTACTATTCTGGTGAACGCATGCGTATCGTCCAAGAAGCACTGACATTTGACGACATTCTCCTATTGCCGGCGCACTCAACCGTGTTGCCAAAGGAAACCCAGCTGCGGTCGCGATTGACCCGAGATATTGAGCTCAATATCCCGCTACTATCTGCTGCGATGGATACTGTAACGGAGTCGCGCTTAGCGATATGCTTGGCGCAAGAAGGTGGGGTTGGCATGATCCACAAAAATCTCAGCGTCGAGGAGCAGCAAGATCAAGTAGCGATCGTTAAAAAGTTTGAAAGCGGTGTTATAAAAGATCCGATTACCGTCACGCCGAATACGACCATTGATGAAGTATTACGATTAACGCAAGAGCACAAGATTTCTGGTGTGCCTGTTGTAGAGGGTGCTGATCTTGTTGGTATTGTGACGCATCGTGATCTGCGTTTTGAAACGCGATTTGAGTCTCCAGTATCCAGCGTCATGACGCCAAAAGAGCATTTAGTAACTGTACGCGAGGGCGCGCCACGAGAAGAAGTCATGAGTTTGTTGCACCAGCACCGTATTGAAAAAGTGCTGGTGGTGAATGGCAATTTTGAATTACGTGGCATGATCACCGTTAAGGATATTCAAAAAGCTACAGATTTCCCTAATGCATGTAAAGACCACTATGGTCGTCTGCGCGTTGGTGCCGCGGTAGGTACCGGTGGTGACTGCGAAGAGCGTGTAGCCGCTTTGGTTGCTGCAGGTGTCGATGTTATCGCGGTTGATACAGCACACGGTCATTCCCAAGGTGTTCTAGATAGAGTTAGCTGGATTAAAAAGCAGTACCCCCATGTACAAGTCATTGGCGGTAATATTGCCACGGCCGCTGCAGCCAAGGCTTTGGCAGATGCCGGTGCCGATGCCGTTAAGGTGGGTATTGGGCCTGGCTCAATTTGTACAACACGTATTGTTACTGGTGTTGGTGTGCCGCAGATTACGGCGATTGCTAATGTTGCAGAAGGCCTAAAAGGCACCGATGTGCCGCTGATTGCTGATGGTGGTATCCGCTATTCTGGTGACCTGGCTAAATGTATTGTTGCCGGTGCGCATTCCGTGATGATTGGCAGCATGTTTGCCGGTACCGAAGAATCGCCTGGAGATGTTGAGCTTTATCAAGGACGTTCTTATAAGTCTTATCGGGGTATGGGTTCAATCGGCGCGATGCAACAGGGCTCAGGAGATCGTTATTTCCAAGAAGCCTCAGCCGTTGAAAAGCTTGTGCCTGAAGGTATTGAAGGTCGTGTACCGTATAAAGGTACGGCAGTGGCGATTATTCATCAGCTCATGGGTGGTCTACGTGCGAGTATGGGTTATACCGGTTGTGCCGATATTGAGACCATGCGTAATAAACCGGAATTTGCTCGCGTTACCGGTGCAGGTATGCAAGAAAGTCATGTTCATGATGTCACGATTACGCGTGAAGCCCCTAACTATCGTGTAGATAACCGTTAATCGCTTTGAATACTGATACAGCCGAAGCTGCGAATAGCGCACATACGTATCGCATCTTAATTCTCGATTTTGGTTCACAATATACGCAACTGATTGCGCGCCGTGTGCGCGAGGCGGGGGTGTATTGTGAAATCTATCCTTACGATGTCACCGATCAGGAAGTCGCGGATTTTGCGCCGAATGGAGTCATTCTCTCAGGCGGTCCCGAATCCGTCATAGATAGTCAGGAAGTCGCTGCGCCTGTCGTTATATTCGAGCTCAATGTACCGATATTAGGTATTTGCTACGGTTTGCAAACTTTGACTGCGCAACTTGGCGGTTCTGTTGAGGCGGGCCATGAAGGTGAATTTGGATACGCTGAAGTGAGAGTCACGAAGGCTTGTGCCTTGCTCGAAGATATCGAAGATCGTATTGACTCTAACGGTAGCGCCGTTCTCGATGTATGGATGAGTCATGCTGATCGTGTCACCGAAATTCCATCAGGTTTTCAAGTTGTCGCGCAAAGTGAGCATGCTCCGTGCGCAGCAATCGCAGATGATGAGCGACAGTACTATGGCCTGCAATTTCACCCTGAAGTAGCACATACTAAGCAAGGCGAGCGAATTTTGTCACGCTTCGTCCATCAGATTTGCCAATGTCCGTCTGATTGGACGTCTACTAATATTATCGATGAGGCTATAGCAAGGATAAGGTCACAGGTTGGCGATGACAAAGTTTTGTTAGGGCTTTCCGGCGGTGTAGATTCCTCGGTTGTTGCTGCGTTATTACACAGAGCTATTGGTGATCAATTGACTTGTGTCTTTGTCGATACGGGCTTGCTACGTTTGGGTGAAGGCGATCAAGTGATGCAAACTATGGCAGAGCATATGGGCATTCGTGTCATTCGTGTTAATGCCGCAGACATGTTTTTTAATGCTTTGGCCGGCGAAACTGATCCCGAAGCGAAACGTAAAATCATCGGTGGCTTATTTATCGATGTCTTTGATGCCGAATCGGAGAAGCTCACCGACGTAAAATGGTTGGCGCAGGGTACGATATACCCTGATGTGATTGAATCGGCAGGCTCTCGCACGGGTAAAGCGCATGTCATTAAATCGCATCACAATGTCGGCGGCCTGCCAGAGCGCATGAAGTTGCGCCTGCTGGAGCCACTACGTGAATTATTTAAAGATGAAGTGCGCAAGATCGGGGTTGAGCTTGGTCTGCCGGCAGAGATGGTCTATCGCCATCCATTTCCGGGTCCGGGTTTAGGGGTGCGCATACTCGGAGATGTGAAAAAAGAGTATGCCGAGTTGTTACGCCGTGCTGATGCAATTTATCTTGAAGAGTTACGTAAAGCAGGGTGGTACGATAAAACCAGTCAGGCCTTTGCTGTATTTTTGCCAGTGAAGTCCGTAGGTGTTATGGGTGATGGGCGTCGTTATGATTATGTAGTAGCGCTTCGTGCAGTAGTCACTAACGATTTTATGACCGCACATTGGGCTGAACTGCCTTATGATTTACTTGGCCGGACTTCTAATCGCATTATTAATGAGATCGAAGGTATCTCACGCGTCACCTATGACATTTCAGGTAAGCCGCCAGCCACTATTGAGTGGGAATGATTCCGCGTCTGGCACTGGCTGGCACCTACCGGCATCAAACAACATATAACTCATTGTATTAATTAAGTTATTCCTGTTTTCGTCTGGCACCCGCTGGCACTGGCTGGCACCTCCAAGCAAACTTTTTTCATGGTATAAATCATGGTATCGTTGCCCTCAAGATCAGGGCTTCGACAAAATACCATGCCATACTTTCCAAGCTATTCATGGTATCAAAATTCGACAAGTCATTGATAATAAATAAAAAACATCAGAAAAACATGCCATAAAAAATCATGGTATTTTGGCCCCAGGGAGGCCCTTGTCATGCTGACCGATACCAAGCTGCGCAATTTGAAGCCCCAGGACAAACTCTACAA
>CAZTYM010000032.1:15866-29878 GCA_964617475.1 uncultured Thiotrichales bacterium | reverse complement strand
TACTGCATTCGCATTTCGTCGCTCAAGACATACCGGCCTTAGCAAAACAACGTGCCGACACCTTAGAATGGGCGGCGTAAAATCGTATTATTTATTTTATGAATCAATCGTTAAGCGCTTATTAGCAAACGCCATAAACTACATCGCCACTGAGGGAATCATATCCCATGTTTGACCTTGCAAATTACGGCCATTAGCTTTCTTTGAGCGCTTGACACCATCTGAACCCCACGCGCCCCACTGCTTAAAGAAAAAATCAACATTTGATTTTTCGCATTGATTGCGCAAACTTAAAACCCATTCTTCCTTCATAGGCCTAGCTCCGACGCCTGATTCGCCACCGACAATAACCCAACGAACCCCTTTAAGGCTAACTCGACCAAGACTCTCTAATAGAGGCTCGATGGATAGGAAACGGGTCTTAGCATCTATAGCCTGTAAATCTGGAATTCGTGGCTTTCCATATTTTTTATCCTCAACCGAGACTCCAAGCCAAGCATTATCTGGAACTATATGTGTTTTAAAATACTCGCGCATTCTCGCACTGCGTTTAGTCAAAATTTGATACGTGTGCCACGGTGTTTCCTCTATAACACCCATGACATGCTCAATAAATTCAAAGGGCACTTCATCTTGAAATAAATCACTCATAGAATTCACAAAATACATGGTAGGTTTTTTACGGTAACGGGGCTGATCTAATCTATTAGATAACAAACTTACTTTAAAACCATTCTCATAGCCCGGCGCACCCATAGCATGGAGTCGCCTAGCCATCGTTTCGGCATAGCAATGCTTACAGCCCGGTGAAACCTTAGTACACCCAGTAACCGGATTCCAAGTTTGCTCAGTCCACTCGATTTTACTCATGTATTCACCTCATTTAAGCGAAACTCTAATAGTGGTGCATCATTTTGTGAATCCCTATAATTTAATTTAAAAGTTCCTTTTCGAGCTGCTTTGCCTTTAATTAAATCAAACACTTCCAAGATCGAATCTTTTTGCCATTTCCGGAATATACCATTCGCCTGCTTTGGCAAGAAACCTAATCTCAATACAAATTGATATAAATCAGCATTCGTTCTAGTGGAACCAGAAAGAAACCTCCTTAAATCGTTCTCTAAATTATCTATTTTTTCTGCCTCCAAGAAGAAATCTTGTTGCGCATGGCCTGTGAACCCCTCTCCTCGCGAAGAATCAAGACCCCACTTAACCTCAATAATTTTTTCAAGTCCCTTTAAGTTAGATGTAATGAAAAACATAGCGTATAAACGCCCATTGTGGTTTTTGATCGAGTACGAAGTGCAATAACAACGACAAACTTCCTCTAAAGAAAATTGTATTTTGGCAATAAAATCTGATTCACTATTAACCTGTGAATAGGAAATCGCAAGGCTATCAATGAAACGTTTTAATGGTTGGAATGCTTTATCAACATCCGAATCCTCTGTACAGCTGAGGAATCGGTACATATCTTCGATAGGTAAAAACAATACTATCTCTGTTTTTCCTACATTCATAATGTTAGAAAGCAAATTCGGATCTATATCTTTGTAACCATATGGATCAATAAAAACAAAGTTTCTTGTATTTCGAGACTGAGACTGAATATCGGTTGGTAAACTCTCCAAGAGAGTAGCAGCTTCAACGTTACGAAAACCGATACTAACGCCTTTTTTAGGGTCTTGACGTGAGCATAAAAGATTTTC
Organism: uncultured Thiotrichales bacterium; assembly: GCA_964617475.1. Taxonomy (GTDB): domain Bacteria; phylum Pseudomonadota; class Gammaproteobacteria. The sequence goes on along the minus strand of CAZTYM010000032.1, from coordinate 28,169 downwards.
TAATTGTTTTGCTTTATTGCTTTTTAATTCATTAAGCAGAAGATTAACAGTAGTCGAAGTCGCAGCTTTTGTTTTTTGTTCCCAAATTACATCTACAGCCCTCACCGCACTACCACTGTTTCCATCATCGTAGATACCAGCCCCAGAATACATATCATATATATTTATAGTGCCAATTCCCTTTGCCCTCAAAAGAATAGAAAGATATCTCTCAAGATAACGAATATAGAACTGGAGCTTAGCTTCTGTATGTGGTTTTATTGTTTCCGCCGTGTCCTTTTTTGGCATATTTCAGTCCTTTTTACTGTATTTTTATACAGTATCGGTAGAATGTCAATTTAATTAACCTTCAGCAACACGAAATCACAGAAAAGAAGTAATATTGTCAGACTCCTTGATTTAACAATACCCAAAAGGACGCCTACATTCATATAGCCATGCTCTAAAAACGTCCATATTGTTACACTAGCTTAGATCAACCAACCACACGATAGCGCGTCGCCCTACCTTGGCCTAAGCGTTCCAGCTTCTTCATATCAAACAATTTCTTGATTATAGATTCAACCGTTCTATTCGGAAAGCCTAGCGCTTCAACCGCCATTTTACGTGAGAACTCTTCCTGCTGTTTGGCCCATTGCCAAAACTGTATTTGTTTCTCAGAGAGCAGATATTCAAATTGATCACTCTCTAGCAGGGTTTGTGCTTCTATCGCTTGTTGGTGAAAAATATCAAAAATGTAGTGTAACGAAGGCGTGAGGTTTTCTTTCTTTTTCTTCCAACTCTTTTGCGTCTGATTAAGGGCAAGGTAATATTCTGCTTTGCTATGTTCGATGAGTTTTTCGTGTGATACCAGTGAGGCAAAGCTATAGCCGTGCTGCAATAGCATGAGATTGGTGAGCAATCTACTCGTGCGCCCGTTGCCATCTTGAAATGGATGAATAGCAAGATATTCGAAGATAAAGTTAGCAATCAATATCAGGGGATGTTTGAAGGTTGCTTCTTTAGCCCAGTTATACCAGCCGACTAATTCTTGCATTTCCTTTTGTGTGAGATGTGGCGGTGTCGGGTCAAAGATCACCCCGACCACATTACCACTCTGATCTTTAGCTTCCACGCGATTGGCACTAAATTTATACTCCCCACTATGCCGCTGGTCTTTCTCGCTAAACGAGAGCATTGTTTTGTGGAAGTGCAAAATCGTTGATTCAGCTATGGGAATATCGTCATAGCTTTCAAATACAGTTTCTAGCGCTTGGATATAACCAGCGACTTCTTGTTCATCTCGGGTTTTGAAAGACCGTATACGAAGAGATTTATAGAGCGCTTCGACTTCATTATCACTCAGCTGATTACCCTCTATCCGGTTAGAGGCACCGGTTGAGGTTACGATAACGGAATGAGTTAAACGCTCAATCGTCTGCGGCAATAAGATATGCGTTAATCGATAGGTATTTTTGACCGCATCGATTTCAGCAATTTTAGAATACAGTGCTTCGGCTATCTCTGCAGAGAGCTGTAATCGGGTACTCAGCCTAAAATCCTGCCAATCCATCTTATCCTCACACGCTTATGTGAGATAATGTGATTTTATGTGAGATTTGTCAAGCCGATTCTAAATAAACCTCCTATAAGGACTGCCTGGCACCTAACCAGTCGGTTGGGGTTTCGACAGTTTAGCGTCAGCTAAACGTCGGAACTTGCGAAGACTGTTCCCTATGGGTGAACTGCGCAGAAGCGTATAGTGTCTCTCCCCCAGGGCTCAGCTCATATGTTGTTATATTTACCTGTGACTCACTCGGTTTCTGAGCACTGGCCTATTAAGTTCAGAATATAATAAATGAGTATGCTCTGCAGCGGTTAAACCGATCTCCGTGAGATAGCCGCCATCCTCTTGTGTAATTAATCCTTTCTCAAACAGACTTCGCGCGGCAGCTATAACTGAAGAATCGGCAGATTGATGAATCTTAATACCTCGCTGAGAAGAAGATAAATCAAAGTGCATGAGCAGATTAAGCTCAGCAATATTATCCTGGAAATACGACATAAGACCTCCTCTACTTATTATTTTTATCAGTTTGACAAATGTTTGGTTTACAATTCAAGTCACCGTAGCGAGTCACTATTAATGTAGTGCCTTTTTTCTGAATCTGGCTAACTGTCACTCTTTGCTGATCTCTCATCTTCATTTGGTTTTACTCCATTTATGTCTAAAGAAGTCCATCTACATTTTTTATCAACTGCTAAAGCAATCAGTAAAGAGTTATACCTCGCTCTCAATGAAGTAGGTGTTGTAGAGCTGAGTATTCGTGAATTTATTGAAGGCAAAAAAGCGTCTTTACCAGAATTGTTAATACGCTCTGTAATTGGTCAACAGCTCTCGAACAAGGCAGCATTTACCATCTGGCAGCGCTTATTAGCTTTATCAGATAATCTTCCGTTATTGGATTATATTAACAATTGTGATCAAGCGTCGCTGCGCTCTTGCGGACTATCAAGCGCTAAAATAAAAACGCTACGCGGTATCGCAGACGCATTTCTCAACGAGAAACTTAATGATAAAACGCTAGGTAAGCTTAACAAAGAAGAGAGAAATAAAATGCTCACCTCTCTTTGGGGTATTGGCCCCTGGACCGCTGATATGGCTAATATTTTTTATTTTTTGGAAGAAGATATATGGCCAGATAAAGATATTGCCGCGGTGAACACGTTGCAAAAATTAATTGGCGATAGTGCAGCCACCAATGACATTGCCAAGCAATTTTCACCCTATCGATCTTATTTAGCCCTTAAAATGTGGCGTATTTCGGATAATTAGTAAAATAAGCAGGATACATTCCTTATGTAACTTGCTTCTCTAGCGTATCTAGAACGCATTCCATTAGCTGGTTAGCTTCAGGAAAATAATTGGATTGTTCCCTCATCACTTTTGCCGATTGAACATATTGAGATCCGTCTATCTCATCTGCACAATTTTTTACCAAATGCTCTAAAAATTCTGCGTTAGCTTCTGGATGAAATTGCAAACCAACCACATTATCTGAATATGTGAAGCCTTGATTGACGCAAGCTTCGCTATAACACAGATGTATTGCATTCTCTGGCATTTCAAATGTATCACCATGCCATTGAAAGATATTAATTTTTTCTGGAAAACAACTTGATAGAAAACTAGCCTTACAAGACGAAGATTTACACAATACATGCCAGCCAATTTCTCTGTGCTCGTTTTTATAGACCTTAGCACCTAATACATCTGCGATTAATTGAGCGCCTAGACAAATCCCTAACACGGCTTTGTTTTGTTCTATCGCTGCTGTAATAAATTCTTTTTCTTGAACCAACCAAGGGTAGCGCTCTATTTCATAAATATTCATTGGCCCGCCCATTATGACCAACCAATCAAAGCTCTCAACTGGAGGAAGGGGATCACCTTCGAATAAACGTGTTCCTGTTAATTGATGACCTTTAGATTCTATCCAGGGTAATAAACAATTTATTCCCTCAAATGAAGCATGTTGCAGATAATGTATTTTCATAATTTTAGAGAGCTTGACCTGCTAAGAGATTTTTTCATTAACCTACCTATTATTATTCGTAATAACGAGCTAAAAATTCTTCGAATGATAGTTCATCACTCGCTTCTATCTGACTTTTCTTGTGAAGTGATTTTTTTGCCTGATCGGTATAAAACTGAAGCTCTTCTTCACTCAGTTTTTGTTCAAGCAATTCTTCTTGGTATTTTTTAGATATATCAAGCGCACAATTAAAAAACCCTTCTTTACTTTCTTCTATTGAACGAACCATTTTTCCAGAATAGGTTTCATCAAAATTGTCGGCCTGCCTAACTAATGCATCAATTGCATTTTTATAATCAGCAGTATGGTAAGCTTCATCGAGCATTTCTGCGAAGCTTCTAATCTGAATTAAGACATCTTTGGCAAATTGCTTTATCGGCACATTGCGGTTATAAAATCGTAAACAAAACTCTGGATGTCTTCCGCTACGTACTACCCCACGAAAATTCTCTTGATATTCTCCCGTTTCACGGATATTGATGGCCGGAGACTCCGCAAACAAACACGCCATGAGAAAAGCGTCCAAAAATAATGTTTGTGATTGCTCAATGCCTATAGACGAAAAGGGATTGATATCGAGAGATCTCACTTCAATATACTCAACACCTCTTTCACGCAAAGCCTTACACGGCCTTTCGCCAGAAACTGACACCCGCTTGGGCCGAATCATGCTATAAAATTCATTTTCAATTTGCAGAATATTATCGTTCAGCTGTTGGTATTCACCATTATTCTTAACCCCCAGGCGATGATAATAAGGGTCTACGGTTGATATCGCTGCCTGCAAGCCGTCAATATATTCTGATAGAGAGTTATAGTTGATATTTAAACGACTTTGCGCATTATTTTGATAGCCAAAATCACTCATACGCAGTGAAGTAGCATATTTCCCGTAGCGTGTACCCGGCACCAATTCATCTAGGTCAATAGACTTACCCTTAAAAAATGATTCACATACTGCTGGCGACGCGCCGTAGAATAATGGAATTAGCCACGAATAACGTAAAAAATTACGAATTAATCCCATATACTTTTCAGAAACGAAATCTTGAAATGACAGCGAAGCGTTTTCTTTTTCGTAAAATACTCGCCAAAATTTTTCCGGAAATGAAAAATTATAATGTACGCCGGCAATGGTTTGCATAAAGCGGCCATATCGTAAGCCTAAGCCGATACGATAGATTTCTTTCATGCGCGCGCTATTTGAAGTTCCATAGCGAGCAATCGGAATATCTTCTTCTAGCCCCATGCCACAGGGCATACTTGCCGCCCAGAGCAATTCATCTTCAATGTTTTGATAGACAAAACGGTGAATATCGGTGAGTTCCTTTAGTGGATCAGACCGATCATCCGAAGCCTGAGTAATAAGTTCAAGCAAAGCCTCAGAGTAGTCAGTTGTAATTGATGGACTAGTAAGCGCTGCGCCCAGAACTTGAGGATGCGAAGTTTTTGCTAGCTCACCTGTTTCTGTAATTCTTAGACTTTCTTTTTCGATACCTCGCTTTATTCCAGTAAAGTAAGGAGTTAATGATTGAGCTAACGATATATCTTTAATTTCTAGTAATGACATGAATAGTAAAAATAATTCAATAGGGGTAATTTAAGGCAATACTCGGACAGTGCAAAAGATTATTGTTTTTGAAAATATTAGCCAGAGGAATTTATATCAAACATCTGCAGTCGTAAACCAAAAAAAAAAATCGATATCTACTAAGCTCGTTTAAGGCCCTAAAGGCAATCCTATTCCAATCCAAATTGCAACCAAGCCACCCCAAACAATGAGCAATGAAATAGAATAAGGTAGCATCATGGCAATAATGTTTCCTAGCCCCATATCGGGCTTATAGCGCTGCGCATAAGCCAGTACAATACCAAAGTATGGCATAAGCGGCGTAATAATATTCGTCACGCTATCACCAACACGGTAGGCTATTTGCGTCTGCTCAGGTGGAATACCAACCAGCATTAACATAGGTACAAGTACTGGCGCTAAAAGAGCCCATTTTGCCGAGGCACTGCCAACAAATAAATTGATAAATGCAGCGGCAAATACGATCATTAGTAATAGTAAAGCTGTTGCAATATCTAACGAACCTAGCCAATCTGCTCCATTGATGGCCAAAATCGTACCTATATTACTCCATGCAAAATAGTTAACAAACTGAGCCGCAAAAAACATGAGTACTATGTAGTACGCCATAGTTTGCATGGCATTCTCCATGCCTTCTATGGCACTTGTCGCAGAATCATATATGCCGTTGGATCGTGCAAAAATATACCCAGCCAAGGCAAAGTATATCGCCAATAGTGGTACCAGATTATTCAGCAAAACGGAAGATACCCCATTGCTGGCGAGCACACCTTGAGGATGCAAGGTGGCAACAGCGATCAATACAATATATACGACTGTAAACCAAAACACCCATACCAAACTGTAATCACTACCCTCGTCTATCTCTATTGCTGTCGTTTTAGTATTCTGATCAGCCAAACGAGGTTCTATAAAATGATTACTTAACCAACCACACATCAAACTGATGATTACTGTTGATACGACTATAAAATAATAGTTATCACTTGCAGCAACAGAAACAGAACCATCAACAAGGCCTGCTGCTTCGGTGCTTAGCCCGGATAGCATCACGTCGACGGGTCCAATAAGTAAATTTGCGCTAAACCCCGCTGAAACACCCGCAAAGGCCACCGCTATGCCTGCTAACGGTGGGCGACCAAACGAGTAATACACCATAGCAGCGATAGGAATCAGTACAACATAACCCACGTCTGCCCCGATACTGGACATAACACCTGCAAAAGCAATAACATAGGCTAATAGATTTTGTGGTGTGATGCGTACTAGCTTCTTGAGTACACATGCCATCAACCCAGAGTGCTCGGCCACACCCACGCCCAACATTATGACCAGCACAACCCCAACAGGAGCAAATTGGGTAAAATTAGAAACAGCCTGACTGAGTATTTTTTGAATTCCTTCACTACTAAGCAGGTTAACCACTTGGTAGGTTTCACCTGTTACTGGATGGCTTGCACTCAGCTGCAATAATGACAACAACCAGGATAGAACAACAATGAGAAAACATAACCAAATAAACAATAGCGTTGGATGAGGGAGCTTATTACCTATTCTTTCAATAGAACCTAGTAAACTATTGATTTTGCTATTTGCCATTGAAGTGTCATCTCTTAGCGAATCTAAATATTATTCTCGGTCACTAAAAAATATTTATTCTTTGAGTTTTCACGTTATTATTTCGGTTTGATAAATTTAAGTGTGTAGCGATCGCTCTCACCGATGGCAAGGTATTTTTCTTTATCAACGTCACCGAGTCTTAGCGATGGAGGCAAAGTCCATACGCCTTTTGGATGGTCTTTACTATCTTTTGGATTCGCATTCACTTCTGAGTTGCCAACAAACTTGAAGCCTGCTTTTTCAGCTAATGCAATAGCATAGTCTTGATTGACATAACCCGACTCCGCTTTAGGGTCTTGTTCTACTTCAGGATTACCACGATGTTCGACCACGCCTAAAATACCACCAGGCTTTAATGCTTTATACATTGCTGCGTAAACATCGTCTGCGGTGCCTGCGCTCATCCAGTTATGGATATTTCGAAATGTCAGCACCATATCAGCCGAACCTTCCGGTGCGATATTCGTTTTATGTGGCGCTGCTAGAATTGTCACTTGAACATTACTGTAAACATCATTAGATGCCAATTTAGATTCAAAACGTTTCACTGATTTTTTGAAAAAATCAATATTCGATTCCGGATCAAATCCCGCAGCATAAAACTTTCCATGATCTTTAAGTACTGGTGCCAGAATTTCTGTGTACCAACCACCACCTGGTGAAATCTCGACGACTGTCATATTTGGCTTCAAACCGAAATACGTTAATGTTTCAAGAGGATGACGATACCGATCTCGCGCTTTATTCTTATCAGACCGATGATCGCCAGCCAAAGCCTGAATGATTAATTCTGCTGTACTTTCATGGTCATGAGCGATTGCGGGTAAAGATATCAACAAACAAACGCTAGCCGTTACTAATCTTCGAAGAACCCGATTGAATACTCTTTCTACTTTCATATTACTCACCGCCGTTATTAGTAAAATACGTAAAGATCGATTTTTTATATCAAATCTGTCAGCCCCCCTATTCGTGCCATTAATTTCTTCTGGCAAGCTATTTAACCACCAAGGCTATTCTCAATGAATCTAACTTGAGTTGAGCCGCTTGTAAATATACTAAAAGCGCTTGCTTTGTCTCTTTTAAGTAGTCAATTTCCTCTTGACGAATGGTGGAATTAACTTTTGCCAGATTTTGTAGTCTGGACAATTCGTTATCTTGTTCTGCGCTCATTTTATTCACCGCCTCGGCAACAATATCTGGCACTTCTTTTTTTGCTAATTGTTCTGATTTTTCAATCATATGGCTGATTTGTGGCCTGGCTTGATTAATGAACTCCTGTGCATCGCGTTTATGCACTTTTTTACCCAACTTATTTAGATGTTCCGCACTTAACACTTTACTTAGATCAATAAGATCATGATTCACCGCTACTCTGACAGTAGTTAGTGGTAGATACCGCTCTAACTGTAAAGATAGTGGCGCAGTACAACGAACGACATAATTAGTCTCTAATATAAGCGTACCCTCTTTTAAAGCCGCAAGTTTTAGCGTACAAAATGCAGTATTACCAAAATCATTGCTCATGACCATGTCCATGGCACCCGTTACCATTGGGTGTTCCCAACTTAAGAATTCCATATCTTCTCTCGATAGGGCGATATCTCGAGAAACAGTCGCCGTCACACCGTCATTATCCAATCCCGGAAAGGTGTGATACAACATATGATCACTGGCTCGCAATATATAGCTACCGGCACTATGGTATTCCTGCTCTACACCAAATTGATCAAATACATTTTCCATGTAGTCGCTTAAGTCCTGTCGTCTTTCCTCCATCACTATATCATTGACCAAGGCCTCTGCTTTTTCTTGATCAAATGAGCTTAGTTCAAGCAACCGATCTTTGCCTTGCTGTAGGGTTTCACGTAGCGTAATGAACTCATTACGCGTATCATCAATGAGGCTTTCCTGAGCCCCTAAGTCCGCTGGATTACGCATGCATTTTTCAAGTTGTGATTTAAACTGTTGATATAATGCAGACCCTACTGCGTTGATATGTTCAAATGCATCCATTCCCTGGTGATACCAGTTGAGCAACACTTGCTGCGCGTGCGCCTTAAAGTAAGGCACGTGAATTTCTATAGTATGACGCTGCCCTATTCGATCAAGTCTACCGATGCGTTGCTCTAGTAAATCAGGATTCAAGGGTAAATCAAACAATACTAGATGATGGGCGAACTGAAAATTTCGACCTTCGCTACCTATCTCTGAACATATGAGCACTTGCGCGCCTTCCTCTTCATCAGAAAAATAGGCGGCGGCTCGGTCTCGCGCGACTAAGGATAGTCCTTCATGAAAAACGGCCGATTGCAACGCTACCCCCAAACGGAGGTATTCTTCTATCGCAATGGCAGTAGAAGCCTGAGCACATATCACTAGTACTTTTTCATCACGATGAGATTTTAAGAAGTTTGCTAACCAGTCTGCCCGACTATCTTTCTTTATAGGCTGATTAAGACAACCAAGTTCGGGGTTAAGCAAATGACTTATTTCACCTTCACTGTCAACTTGGTAACAATCCGGTAACTGTAGTGGATATTGGTTTAAATTACGTTCTGGGAAACCACTGACAGAAGAACGTGTATTTCTAAATAGCACTCGGCCTGTGCCGTGTCTATCAAGTAAATCTCGTTTTACTTTTTCTAATAATTGCTGAAGATTAGCGTTGTCTTGCTTACCTTTAGCGGCCGCGATAAGTTGCTTTGATGAATCATCATCAATAAAGTCTTGCAATCGATCGACGAACTCTTGTTCTTGCAAAAAACTAGCAAGATCTTCGGACAATAACTTTTGAACGAGTGCGTTAACTGATTCGTGCTGCTTTTCTTCTTGTTTAAACTTAGCAAGATCATAGTAGCGATCCGGGTCAAGCAATCGTAAACGCGCAAAATGACTTTCAACACCTAACTGCTCCGGTGTTGCAGTTAACAATAAAACGCCTTTGGCTTGTTGAGCCAAACCCTCTATGCATTGGTATTCTTGACTCGCTTTTTCTTCACTCCATGCCAGATGATGTGCCTCATCTACAATAAGTAAATCCCACTCCGCTGCCATAGCCTGCGCATAACGCTCAGAATTTTCGCTGAGAAACGATAATTTACATAGAATGGTCTGCGCCGTTTCGAAAGGGTTAATCTCATCATTCTGAGCGAGCTCACTTTCATCATTAACTTCTGCCAAGGCCTGGCATCGTTCTTCATCAAGAATAGTGAAAAATATATTGAACTTACGCAGCATTTCTACCAGCCATTGATGCAACAGACTATCAGGCACAATGACTAAAACACGACTGGCTCTACCTGTAATTAATTGCTGATGTAGAATTAACCCTGCTTCGATGGTTTTACCAAGACCCACTTCATCTGCAAGCAGTACTCTTGGTGCATAACGCGATGAAACTTCATTTGCTATATACAACTGGTGCGGTAGTAACTGTACGCGAGCACCCAATAAGCCTCTAACAGCTGATTGTTGTTGATGTCGCAATTGCGCCAAGGTATCGCTGCGTAATTGATAGGCTTTTAATTTATCGACTTGGCCTGCAAACAAGCGATCTTGAGGCTCACTGAATTGTACAAAACTATTTAGCTCAATTTCTGGAACTATGGCGACATTGTCGTCTGCGTCAACGCATTGATAGATAAAGCATCCATTATTTTCCATGACCTGAATCACTTTTAAAGTAAGCTGGTCATTCGTTTCGAGTAACTGCCCCACTTCGTAACGAACACGACTGATTGGTGCGTTATCTATCGCATAAGTACGCCTTTCTCCAGCTGCTGGAAAACTGATTTCTACACGCCGATTAGCGAGTTCAACTACAATCCCCAAGCCCAGTTCTGATTCTGTACTACTTACCCAACGCTGACCAGGTATAAATGATGATGACACGTGATATAACTCTTTGAATAAACAAAATAAAAAGGATACTAATTTATCCTGGAAACATTCCAGTTAAGTACTCGTTTGTTTAATGCTTTATGTGGAACGATCTCATGGCAAATAACTTCTCCTTCAAAACAAGGACTCTTCTTATTATCCAAAACGGCAAGGCTCAGGATATAGTCTGGTGAAATTGTTGCCTGCCAGCATTTATATTGCTTTTCTTTGAATAATGAAGTCGCGTTATTCTCAATAAGAATAATGCCATTATCAGTAATTGATATGCCGATCGAATCCAAGGCCGCACTCAAACCTTGGCCACTTGCTTTACCCATTGCCTCTTTTATCGTCCAAAGCTTAAAAAACAATTTCTGTCGCTCGCTTTCTGAACTAGACATTAACTCACTAGTTTCATTTTCGGTGAAATAACGCTGTGCGATGTCAGTACACCGTACGCGCCGTTGCATATACTCAACGTCGACCCCTATGTCACTATGGATCGTTGTCGCCAAGACAATCATGTTTTTCGAATGAGAGAGATTAAATTTAATAGTCGATGAGAGAGAATGACTAATTTCAGGCTTACCAAATTCGCCTTTATCAAACTCCCAAGTGTGCGGCGCGATTTCTGGCTGATATATAGAGAGCACTGTATGTACTAATGCCCTTGAATAGAGATATTCCTTTTGCTTACTCTCTGAGCGAAACTGTTCGTAGCAAGATTTCTCTTGCTCATTCAACAGATCTAAATATGAACTAGCAAGCGAATCATCTATTTGGTCTTTTCCAAGCATCCATACATGTAAGTCCTTATCCTTTATGGTCTCAGGATTCATATACAGACAGATACTTGATGAATCAAATAATAAGAAATTGAATCAGCCAGACTGGCTGAACATAAAATAACGCGCGATAGTTTTTCGAGATTAGTCCGGCCAACAGCGTGAAGACATTTTTAAACCGGGCATAGGTTCTTTGCTTTTGGCGGTAACCCTACGCTTTTTAGGTGCAGCTTTAGGCTTTACTGCAGGCTTGGGTTCAGCAACACTTGCTGGCCCAGTGCTAGACTCGCTAGCGTTATCAGTATCTTGTTGAGTTTTTGCACGACGTAAACTATCGGCAAGTTTTGAACCTGTTTGTGAACCGCTCATATGACTTCCTCAATAATATCTTCAATTTCATTTGCCGCGCTTTCGCCACGTTTACCAATACAAAACACACTTGCGCCCTCTACCGCCGCATTACGATAAATAGCACGCCTTCTAATTCCACCTTTTAATGCAGGAATTTCAAATTCAGCCAGTGCCTGCTGCATAGCATTGGATAAAGCACTGCGAGGTTCAAGTTGATTCACTACAATAAAAGCCTTTAAATCGCGATTACGCATTTTAGCTTGTTCTATCGCATCGGCGAGTCGAATACTGGCCCAAAGATCGACGGGAGATGGTAATACCGGCACTAAAACCACAGTTGATACCGACAACGCCATTGGCATGACATCGGTTTCCAAAGTTGGAGGACAATCAATTACGATGTAGTCATAGTCTTGGCTAAAACGCGCTACTTCGCGCGCAAGATTATTACCTACGGCAATGACAGAAACAGGAAATACGCGATCATCTGGAGACAAAC
>CAZTYM010000032.1:7323-15766 GCA_964617475.1 uncultured Thiotrichales bacterium | reverse complement strand
TTATTACCTACGGCAATGACAGAAACAGGAAATACGCGATCATCTGGAGACAAACTACTCCACTGACCGGCGGAGCCTTGTGGATCTGCATCAATTATCAGGACTCTGCCGCGCTTAGCTAGACCAGCCGCAAAGTTCATACTAAGCGTGGTTTTACCCGTACCACCTTTCTGATTAGCTATAGAAAAAACGCGTGCAGACATTCATTTTTCCGAGTAGTAATTATAAGTTGTTCGGCCTGACAAGGCTTAGCCCACTTCCAAAGATATAACGCAATTCTACATTAAATGCCGATAATGTATCTACTAAAGGCTATGCCCAACATTGAACATTGGAATACCCTCAACGCTGATAATCGGCTAAGCTAGACTGCTTAAAATTTCGCCACTTTCATCATGCACAGACAAAAGGTTATTGAGCTACTCGATCGCTACCAAACCCCTTTTATTGAAGAGGCGGCTATGGTTCAGCGCGCGCGTCGTTTTGCCGCCGATAACCCGAATTGCTTTGAACGCGAGTTAGTAGAAGGCCACTTCACAGGCTCAGCTTGGGTACTCAATCCTAGCCGCACCCATGCCTTAATGCTCAAGCATCGTAAGCTCGGTATGTGGCTACAACCCGGTGGCCATGCCGATGGCGATGCCGATATCACTCGAGTAGTGCTAACCGAAGTATCTGAAGAATCTGGTGTAGATATCAGCAATGTCAGGCTAATAAGTGAAGCCATTTTTGATGTCGATGAACACATTATTCCCGCTAACGCCAAAGACCCAAGACATAAGCATTTTGACATTCGGTTTCTAATCGAAATTGATGATACTCTAGAGATACCCGGCAATGAAGAATCAACTGATATCGGCTGGGTAGCCTTGCGTGAGATTGCACGCTTTAATAATGCTCGTTCGTTTTTTCGACTAGTAGAAAAAACTCGAAGACTTTAAACCTTATTCTAAATACCAGATAAATTCTCTATCGCACTTACCGCAGCATGCGCAGCCACATCGATATCAGCTTCGCGGCCAGCAAGAATTAAGCGTCCAAAGGCACCGACTGCGCGGCAGTCGATTAAAGTGATGTTAGCGGCTTTTTCAGCTTCGTTCGCAGCATAAACGATATAGCCAGCGGGCTCGGTTTCAAGAATAAACATGCTTTGACCAGGTAAGATCATTGAGCCTCGCCTGTCCTGGCGATTAATCAAAACAGCATGATCAGGAGTAATCGAACGTACAGTTTCACTCCAAGCAACACGACATTTATGACGATCATGCTCAGTACTATTCAGACGATGCAATACTGCACGGCCTGCCTCCAGTACATCACTTTGATCACGATGGTGGAACACCATCGAACCGAACGCCCGTTCAACCACCTGCGACCCAAGATGTACTCGTGTCGCTTTTAACGCGGTATCGGTTAATTGGTGGATAGCCATACCTGGCTCCACCTCTAACCATAAACAGGCATCCCCTGGGACAGGCAGAAAACCTTGCGAGACCGTACCCATATACACCGCGAGTTGCGGTTGCAATGAGTCGATATAAACGTATGTACGTAACTTAATCATGGTTATGCAGATGCCAACGCTTTTTCACGAATGGTTTTTTGGCGATCCACCAAACCGTTATAGAGTTTTTCCATACGACCACTAATGACCGGCTCACTCTCTAGGGTAAAATCTAAGAACGTTTTGGCTATTAAAGAGAGCTCTTTATCTTTTGGATGCACCACATACCATTTCCTTTCGATAGGAAAGCCTTCAACGTCCAACATGACGATAGGCCCTTTAGGCCCCTCCAGCGTCAAGGTATGTAATGAAGAAATCGTTAAACCCAAGCCACCAACTACAGCATGCTTAATGGCCTCGTTACTGCCTAACTCCAAACGGACATTCGGCACTAAGCCGTGTTTCGCAAAGGCACGCATTGCCGCGTCACGGTTACCAGAGCCGACTTCACGAAAGATGAAAGATTCGTTAGCCAACTGCTCAATGGTGACATTAGCTTCTTTACACAATGGGTGATATTTAGAAGCCATCACAATCAATGGATTCGGCGCAAAGCGATGGGCTTCAATATGTTTTAATTTATCGGGTAGTTGGCCAAAGATATAAAGATCGTCTTCGTTATTTTGAATGCGATCAATCATATTGTCTCTATTAGTCACTTTAAGCGTGACATCAATACCAGGGTACTCACGACAAAACGCACCAAGAATCTCGGGGCTAAAATACTGCGCGGTGGTAATCACTGCCAAGCGCAATCGACCACGCTGCAAACCTTTCACACCAGCAATACGGGTGTCTAAATCAGACAAGGTATCAAAGATATCTCGCACGGCTTGGTAAAGATCTCTACCTGCTTCTGTCGGCTTGGTTGAACGCCCGGCTTGATCAAGCAAGGGCACGCCCATCACATTGGTGAGCTTTTTAATCTGTGACGAAACAGTTGGCTGGGTGAGAAATAGTTCTTCTGCAGCACGCGTAAAACTACCCAAACGCACAATCGCCTCAAAGATTTGCATCTGGCGAAAGGTTGTATGCCGGATGAGATAATCAGGCAGGCCACCCTTAAAACGTGAGTTATGCGAGTCTGCCATAAGAGCTAACAGCCGTTATGACTGTTCAACTTAAGTTCTTAGTCAGGCCAAACCGCGCGCGGGGTAAAACCGATTTTGCTTGCGGTTTTACTAGAAGACTTACTAGAAGCTGCTGCTGATGCGGCTTTAGTGGTAGTGGTTTTCTTTTTAGCGGTTGTTGAAGTCGTACGTTTTTTAACTGCCATTTGACTACTCTCATTAATTCTTTGAGTCAGTAACCAGTTCATCCATAGCACAGGCAAACTGCTTTACTTTCTCGCTTAATTCAGTCGCATCGTCTTCACAATGTAACGCTACGGAAACATGGGTACGGCTGAAACTTAAATCAGGATAATATGATTCAGATTCTGAAAGCTGTTCTGCTTTATCTAGAAAATCACGAGTTCCCTCATAATCTTCGAACTCAAAACGTCTTTCTAACCGAATTGGTCTTTTTCGCTCCACCCAATCTTTATGCATAACGCACCTTAGCTGGCTTTGACCGTATCACGCCACCAAGACTCAAACATTTCAACGTGCTCTTGTTCTTCTTTTAAAATCGTTTCGAAGAACACACGATTGTCGTGATCTTGATTAGCGCTACAGTGTCGAACTGCTTGCGAATAAAAGCTGACAATTTCTTGCTCAAACTTTTTCGCTTTTTGCATCAGCTCGGGCAAATCACCTTCTAGATGGGTAGCTCGCAACTGGCTTGCGCTGGGCGCGGCGCCCAAAGCCAACATACGCGCTATTATGCGCTCCACATGGTCCATCTCTTCGTTAGCTTCTTGACGAAACTTGTCGCCAGAGGCTTTCATACCGCGCACGTCCATCAAGGCTGCCAACGACAAATATTGTTGTACAGCGCTTAATTCAAAACTCAGTGCTCGGCCTAAATAACCTAAAACGGCCTGATTGTCGCTCATTGCCTAACGGTAAAGATAGGAACACACGGAATAACACGAATCAGCGAGGTATGGCAGCGCCTGCAAAAAACAAGCGGCCGACCACACCGCGCCTCGTTCTCGTGTTATTACGCCGCAGAACCACCAATTACTGGTTCAACTTCACGATGCGGACGCGCGATAATATGAGCAGCAACAAGACCATCACCAACACGTTCGCAAGCATCAGCACCAGCACGTACAGAAGCGTTAACCGCACCGGTTTCACCGCGAACCAAGATAGTGACATAACCACCACCTACGAATTCGCGACCAACCAAGGTCACTTCTGCAGCTTTAGTCATCGCATCAGCTGCTTCGATTGCAGGCACTAAACCACGAGTTTCAATCATGCCCAACGCAATACCATAGTTTTCACTTGCCATGGATTTATCTCCTGTTGATATGTGTTACTACTAAAAATACAAACTTAAGATCTAGAAGCAGATCCCATGTTGCTAGCTTCTAAAACTGGTTCAACTTCTTTGTGAGGACGCGCAATAATGTGAGCAGCAACAAGGCCATCACCAACACGTTCACAAGCATCAGCACCAGCGCGAACTGAGGCGTTAACAGCACCAGTCTCACCACGAACCAAAACAGTGACATAACCACCACCAACAAACTCACGTCCAATCAACGTGACTTCTGCTGCTTTAGTCATGGCATCTGCCGCTTCAATTGCAGGTACCAAACCACGGGTTTCGATCATACCCAGTGCGATACCGTAGTTACTTTCACTCATCGTTATATCTCCGTCTTCGTTACTCAATTAATATGTTACTCAGCTTTACGCCTTTGCTTCTCGCCCTTCTGCCTGCCCCTCGGTTTGCCCGCCCGTTTGTCCACGGTCAGCGTCCCAAAAGTCGATAATTCCGTTGATCGCCAAGTCCGTAAATGTCGTCGGATCTAGGCAAGCAAACCTTGCTGCCGTACCCGTTGAAGTAAACACCCAGTCGCCTGGTCGTGTTCCAACCGGATCTACAGCCACATGCAATGCGCCTTTACGATCTTTCAGTATGCGCAAACTGCATTTCAACAAACCTTCGTGTCGACTCGTACAAACCAAGTTTGAGGCAACACGCATAATCTCCATTAGTTAGCCTTCTCAGCCGAACCAGCTTCTTCCGGCTTGTCTTCTTCCCAATAGTCGATAATGCCAACAATGGTTAAATCGCTGGGATAACCTTTACTGCCAGCAGCTTCACGCGCAGCAGAACTACCGACACAAATCACCCAGTCATCTGGCTTACAACCGACAGCGTCAACAGCAACCAAACGCGTTGATCCGTCGAGCACAACCTGTAAATGTTTGTGCTCCATCATGGCAATACGGTTAGTCGAAACTAACGGTTTTTCAACCTTACATATTTTCATTAGTGCACCTCTTTACTGGCAAGCAGTCTTGATGAATTAGATGTTTTCAGTCGCATTTACAACTGAAAACATCGTTCAATCAACGACTCCTAACCTCGGGCTCCGCCGGATACGGTGATCAGCGCACCCGTATCGGTGTTACCACTGCTACCGGTTACATTCAAATCTGCAGCAGGAACTTCTTCATTACGCTTCGGCGTTACACCTGGCATCGCACTCATTGGGCCACGACGCGTTGGATTACGCTTGGCCGCAGAACGACCTTCTGTACCCGTTACACGCTCGTTACGATTCCAGTCATCACCGGTAATCTTTAAACCCGTATCAATACCTTCACCCGTAACACGACCTTCGTTACAGGCATCAGCGCCTGCTAGAGCGTTATTACCTGGACCACCAAAACGTGCCTCTTCAGTACCCGTTACCTTGCCTTCACCTAGAGAGAAAGTACCGCTGATGTGACCACCCTCATACTGAGAACCAGTAACACCAGTTGCATCAGCTGTAGGCTGGCTGGCATGGTTAGGGGGCACAACACTAAACTCGCCCCAAGGTGCGCCGGCCAAAGGCTTTGGGAAATCTGATTCACCTTGTTGCGCCGGTGCAGCACCACAAACTTCTGCATTTTGTGATGCACCAACATAAGCCGTACCGGTAACAGGCTCACACATACCTTTTTGCGCGCCAGTCAGGTTATCTAAACCGGGCTGAATACCGGTAATATCACGACCGGCATTACCACGACGTATTTGTGACCGTGCTTGCGCTAACTCAGCTTGCTTAGGCTCGCAATACTCTTCGTATTGCTCAGCACCCGCATAAGGTGTACCGGTAACTGCCTTACATGTACCGGCTTCATCACCGGTCATTTTCTTAGCACGTGCTGGCTTTGAACCTGACACAATTTGACCACGCGTGGTTTGTGAAAAACTCACTTTAGCCGGTGTAGAAGGCGCTGATGTGCCGCAGAACTGTTCATACTGTTCACTACCAACGTATTCCGTACCTGTGATGTTATGGCAACTACCAAATTCATCACCCGTTACGCTCGCGCTACGACCAACAGAGCTTGCCGTAGTAATATTACCGCCACGTGACAATGCACTATTCATCACTTTTGACGGTGCTTTAGCCTTAGATTCGCCGTTTTGGCAAAAATCGTTAAAGACATCATCAGACATATAATCCGTACCGGTTACCGCACGACACAAACCGACTTCGTCACCCGTGGTTTTCGTACTATGCGATACCTGTGTGCCGGTAATCTCTTCATCCGTACGTCGTGGTCTAGCACCACGTACTGGTGTGCACTTGGTATTCGTTTTAGTCGAACCATTAGTAGAGCGCTGAGCACGCACACTGCGCGCCAAATCGCGACTGCTAATATCCGGATTTTGATGTCTTGCCATTTGTGCAGAACTCATCCCGTTAGCGACTGCGTCGATACCTTTCTTGCCGTGTGTGGCAAGCGCTTGACGACGTAGTCGTGAATTAATACGACCAGAACTACTTGGTGAAACACTAAAGTCCTTAGGACTTATTGGTAAAGACGGCTTAGCCGTGCTCGGCGCTGGCGCTGTAGCTTGTGCTGACACTTCGTCTTTACAACGACCTTCACCGTTGCAACCACACCCGCAGCCTTTGTTTTCATCCGCTTTCGCTGTTGCAGCAGTCTTGTTATCAGACGTACGCAGGCGATCCGCAGATTTAAAACCCGCTTTACCTTGCGTTGACATCGCTTTACGACGCGCCAGTGACGCAGCACGACAACTATTACTTGTTGCTGCACCCGCGCTTACTGCTACTGGTCTTGCGACTGGAGCAGGAGCAGGTGTTGGCGCAGGAGCCGATGCCGGTGCACTCGTCGCTGCTGCGCTAGCACCAGCAGTTCCGCTCGTAGAACTACCTTTTGGTGGTAAAGCGCTTTTACCGTATACCTGTGCGTCGCGGCGTGCTCTTGCCGCAGCGCGTCCTGAAAGATCTTGTGTGGCCATAATGCGTTATCCCATTCGTTACCGAGAAAACTTAAACAAGGTGGTGTGCCGAGCACACCACATTATTCATTTACCACGCGGTTTTGCCGCGGTAGACAACAAAACACACGCCTTGGCTTTGCGTATAGTTGTCATACCCGATCAAACGGATGTGATGATCTGGATAAGCACGATGACAAGCTTCTAATTCAGCCATCACATTACCTAACTCTTTCTCACCAAAGAATGGTAGTTTCCACATTGGCCAGTAAGAACTACCCGCTTTTGCAGGATCTTCATGCTCAATTGAAGGCGTTAAGCCTTCACGTAGCATGTAGTTGATCTGTGCGTAAACTTCATCCTGGGTAAACTGCGGTAGAAACGAAAACGTTTCTAGCGTTTGCGCAGTACGATAATCACCCATTTCGTTATTTGATCTCATTGCTATCTCCTAAATTCTAAATACTGTAGTGATTAACCGACGTCGAGTTTGTCAACGGTTTCAAATTCGAAAACAATCTCTTTCCAGGTTTCCATAGCGACAGCAAGCTCTGGGCTGTTTTTCGCTGCACCTTCAAGAATGTCACGAGACTCAGCTTCAAGGTTACGACCTTCGTTGCGGGCTTTAACACAAGCTTCCAAAGCTACACGGTTAGCCGCCGCACCTGCAGCGTTACCCCATGGGTGACCCTGAGTACCACCACCGAACTGAAGAATAGAATCGTCGCCGAAGATAGTAACCAGCGCTGGCATATGCCATACGTGAATACCACCAGAAGCCACAGCAAAGACACCAGGCATTGAACCCCAGTCTTGATCAAAGAAAACACCGCGTTTGCGATCTTCAGGCACAAATGACTCACGTAACTGATCAACGAAACCAAGCGTTGAAGCACGGTCACCTTCCAATTTACCGACAACGGTACCGGTATGAAGATGGTCACCACCAGATAGACGTAAGCATTTCGCCAATACGCGGAAGTGGATACCGTGTTTAGGATGACGGTCGATAACCGCATGCATCGCACGGTGAATGTGTAACAACATACCGTTCTTACGACACCACTTAGCCAAACCTGTGTTAGCCGTAAAACCACCGGTGATGAAGTCATGCATAATCACTGGCTGACCTAATTCTTTAGCGAATTCAGCACGCTCATACATTTCTTCAGGCGTTGCTGCAGTCACGTTCAAATAGTGGCCTTTAATCTCACCAGTTTCAGCTTGTGCTTTTTGTACTGCTTCAGCAACAAACTCAAAACGGTTCTGCCAACGCATGAAAGGCTGTGAGTTGATGTTTTCGTCGTCTTTGGTTAAGTCCAAACCACCACGCAAACATTCATAAACTGCACGACCGTAGTTCTTAGCAGAAAGACCCAGCTTAGGCTTAATGGTACAACCCAATAGCGGACGCGCGTATTTGTTTAGCTTGTCACGCTCAACCTGGATACCACTTGGTGGTCCCTGACAGGTTTTAACAAAAGCGATTGGGAAGCGAATGTCTTCCAAACGTAGTGCTTTAATGGCCTTAAAGCCGAATACGTTACCAACCAAAGAGGTCAATACGTTAACCAC
>CAZTYM010000032.1:0-7223 GCA_964617475.1 uncultured Thiotrichales bacterium | reverse complement strand
GTATCGAGTGGCACGTAATCCGGAGTCCAGTACATATCACGGTACTCTTTAACCCCCGCATCGTATTTCTTGGCCATAGTCGGTTTACTCCTGCTGTGGTTGTGGTTTTCGAAACTTGGCGCGATCTTAATGTGGAATAAAAATTAATTCCAATCGATAGTTTTTATGAATTATATAGATTATTATCTATATTGACGAATTGTTCACCGCATTGCAATAAAAAGATTTGCTATTTTCTATATAAAGTATAGATAAATACCTATATATATAGCGGTAAAAACACAAAAAATTGCAGAAATACGGCGAAGGAAGCGCGCTGAGATTATGCGACGCCAGAAGATAAAGATTGGTAGTACTCGTCTATGGAGATAATTCGACGCTTACCCTTGTCCCATAAAATACATTGCAAAGAGGCTGGCAGCTGACTTAAAAAAAGACGCGGCACATCCGTAAAGTACTCGCGGTATTCTTCATGACACTGTTTAAGCTGATAATTGGGAATACGCGCCGATAAATGATGTACGTGATGATAGCCAATATTGGCGGTAAACCAGTTCAACCAAGCCGGTAGCTTGAGATAACTGGTACCGTGCAATGCGGCCTCATGATAATCCCAATCCTCTTCCTCACTGGCGTAAGAATGTTCAAAGTTGTGTTGAACCGTAAAAAGAATAATTCCACCAGCGCCTGCAAGTGACAAGCTCACTACATATATAAAGAAGAACGTTAGCGGACCAATCCAAAGACTCATTAACAGCCAAATGCTCAGCAGCACACTATTATTAGCCGTCATATGCCAAAACTCGGCACGACTGCACCAATGCTTAGTCTCAAAACTAGAAATGATTTCATTAAGCGGTTGAGTAGAAGCTCGCCACTTACTTTTGAAAATATGAGCCAATAGCGCTACACAGCCCTTCAGCCAATTGAGCCGTGGATTAAGTATCAAGTATACGAAACCGCCCAATGGCGCATTAATCAAACGACGTGCACGAACATAGGATTTTTGCTGATGAGTATTTAATTCGGAAAACTCTTCGGTGGAAAGCGTACTAAGCGGCCCGCGGTATTTACTCCAATCACCGTTGGTAGAATGATGAAAATTATGATGCTGGGACCAAACATACTGCGGCATACCGGCAAGCACGCCTAAAACAAATCCACTGGCTTTATTAAGCCGATGACTGCAGAAAAAGCTGTTATGCCCTGCATCATGCATTAATACTAAAATGCGTAGAGAAAACAAAGCAAGCAGCAAGACGCAACACCCCGTTAAAAAATAAGAGGTTTGCGCAGAGATAATGGCAACATACCAAATCGCAAAATACGGCAATAAGGTACTCACAACCTGAACAGACGCCTTAATACCG
Organism: uncultured Thiotrichales bacterium; assembly: GCA_964617475.1. Classification (GTDB taxonomy): domain Bacteria; phylum Pseudomonadota; class Gammaproteobacteria. Next base: position 5,853 of record CAZTYM010000032.1, on the reverse strand, counting down.
CAGGAAGCAGAATATTTTGCGAGCAGTTCTGACTTTATTAATTTTAAGCGGGCAGCTGGTTCTAAGGACATTCTAGTTTCTCACTCCCCCCATTCAGTAGCCGAATTGCACAATCTCATTATCAGTACTTATCGGCTTAAACTGATTAATCAGAGTGAGAAAGTCGACCGGAATGATATCACCTAGATAGTTAAAAATGAAGCGATACGCGACAACACAAACCCGACAAGCCTTTGTAAATTATTAATCTAATCCTTACTTCAGCTACGGAGCCGAACCAAAACTCTTGCTACCCAGGTGGAATAGAAATTTTCCCATATCAATCAACTATCAAGTTACCTTGAGATAGCAGGCTGTCAACAATCTGTTGATCACTTAAAGTACCACCTGCGGTCAGATCGACACCACTCAATGTGATGTTCTGTGTCACGCCCTCGCTACCGTTACCATCGACATCCACCGTTATTAAAGTGCCACCGCTACCATCTTGTTGGAAGTGGAGATAATCGCTCAGATCGCCACTTTCTTCACCTTGCAATAGGTCAGCTAAATTAAGTTTGTCACCGCCAGCACCCACCGCAAAGTCTGTTACCGTATCGTTTGCAGGATCCGCCTCTGTACCTTGATCACCGTTACGCCAAACAAAGGTGTCATCCTCACTACCACCGGTTAACGTATCGTCCCCTTGACCACCTAACAATATATCGATGCCTTCGCCACCGAGTAATGAATCATCTCCGCTGCCACCAAATAGGCTATCATCGTCATCTCCCCCTTCAAGACGATCATTTCCGGCGCCACCAAAAACCTGATCATTACCGCTACCGCCCAATACGATATCGTCGCCCGTACCACCATCGAGCACATCATCACCAGCGTCACCCGCTAAGCTATCTTGTCCAGCACCACCTTCTAATGTATCAGCGCCGTCACCACCACTAAGCACATCATCACCAGCGTCGCCTTGTAGTAGGTCATCGCCCGCACCACCGGAAATCACATCATTACCATCGCCACCAGAAACAACATCATCACCGGCATCAACTGTAATGGAATCATTTTGTGATGAAGCATTAATCACGTCAGCGTTAACAGTACCCACCAACTCATTATCGATAGTGGCAATCGTTAACCTTGCCGTATCAGACTGACCATCGCTATCAGTTAATACGTAGTCGATTAGTTCTGGCGAAACATTCACTGGCGCAGCTACAGTACTAGGCGCTTGATAACTAACGTTACGTAAACCAGCATCGAAGCCAGTTCCTGTATACGCAATATCGAACCCACTAACGCTCGAAAATTGTGATAAGTCTAGCGTCACGGTTCCACCATTATCTACTGCAGACAGCACTACTGTATCCGAGTTTGTCGTTCCATCACCATCTGTATCATGGAAAACCTCAACAGTGACTTGGTCATTATTAACCACTTGAAAATCACTAATCGTCAAAACCAAATTATTTACGCCACTTGGTAATTCAATAGCATCGAATGTTAAGTTAATTTCCTCACCTTGACTTAGCAATTGACCATTACCGCCATCAACACCGACACCGTCACCACTAAAATCTAATGTTGATCCACCTGACACAATTGAAATACTAAAATCAGCAGAATCGACATTTAACTGTGAAGTCGTATCAACTGATACATCGACGGGTGCATTTGTTTGATCAGGTGTATATTGATAGTAACCATTGTCCTGGAATATAAGTGTGGCGCTATCAGCACTGTCAGTAATGGAGACCTGAACGATTGGCTCGCCATCATTACCGGAATCAGTACTGTATGTATAGCTCAAGGTACCGTCGGTTCCTGATATAGTTGAAGGGGTAGGGTCGTAATCGATAGATCTAATATTTAGATCAGCACCCCCGGCGTGCTGCACTTCTATACTACCGATACCGCTTAAACCCAAGTCGATAGTATCGTTAACTGAGTCATTTCCAGAAAAAGTTATCTGTCCTATCTGCGCACCACTAATGTCGAAAATTGTAATGATGGCGCTATCACCACTATCGAAGTCATCAAATTCCAGTAATACATTTTCTACACCATTTGGTAACGTTGAAGCTGTATCAAAATTAAAGTTAACCCTTTCACCATTATCGAGTTTCGGATCATTACCAGTTATTCCACCTACAGCCAACCCCCCAATACCGCCTGTTGTATCGAAAGTAATAGCGCCATCAGGACTCGATACGGTGAACTGACCGTTAGCATTAATATTGGCAAAGCTAACCAATTCAACTGTCTCAGACACGCCACTCACTACAGGTAAACTTACATCAAAATCAAATGTTGTTCCTCGGAAAGTAAACTCGGTAACCTTTGCATCATCAACAATGCTGTCAACTCCACTACCCTGCGTAGAGAAAGGCGTAAAGTCACTACCCAAAGTCGGCCCACCATCTGTACCCACCGCAGTAATAACATTGCCTTCAGCTATCTCAAATGAATCGTCTTTTGTATGGAGATCATCACGTGCATCTGGTGCAGCGTCGATGATATCAATTGTCGCCGAAGCCGATGCGGTATCACCATCACCATCAACCACTGTATAGTCGAAATTCAGTGTATTTGGCGCCGTACCATCAGGGGCACTAAAGGTATAACTCCCGTCAGCAAAGTCAAAAGTAAAAGTACCCAAGGTAAAGCCATCATCTGTCGACCCATCGTCACCATTTAGGGTTATCCGTGCGCCATCAACCTCGACGCTAGCTGCGAGGCTAACCGGAACGGTAACGCTTGTACCATCAAACATAAATGTCTCATCGTTTCCATCGAGATTGATTGTTATAGACTGCACAAAACCACCGTCCGCTCCAAAATCAATGTTTTGAATGCTGCCGGTGGCCACGATATTTCCACCAAATGCTGTGGGAACTGTACTTAATAGCTCTGACTCTAGCTCTGAAACATCCGTAACGATCAATGCATCGTCAGTGTGGCCATTACCTTGGCCAAGTGCATCAATATTGTGAATGAAGTTTAGATCTGTGAGATTTGAAGGCAAACCTGTTCCAATACCCACCGAGTAAGAATCTATTGAATTACTATTAACAAAATTATCAAACCCGCTGCCTACCGGAGACCCATCAGCCGTCACTGTACCATCTGATAAAAAGTAAGAGATATTTTCAACATCCTCACCTGGAAGCTGCGTGCTAATATCGTCACTTAAAACGATCTCAACCAAATCAAGCGCGTCGTTATAGCTTGTGCTATCCGTTAAGTTTCCTGTCTGGCTAGGAAGATCATTTGAATACGCTGTGGTGACATTATCGGTAACTGTATTCACAGCTGTTTCGAAGCTAGTAAAATCGCTAAACGTACCGAAATTGTGCGCACCATTCGCAAACAAAACAACAGTAATATCTACCTGCGAAGATTGTTCAAAAAATTCCTCGCCTAAAGCAATCAACGCGTCCTTCGCCAGATCAAGCCTAGTCTCACCGGTTGTACCGACCAAAGCATTCATGCTTGTAGATACGTCTAAGGTGAATACAAGATTAAATACTTGCTCCTCAGATTCGGGCACTTGTTCAATCAAATCATTTGCTATTGGCTGGTCATCAACGACGGTGATATTTAGATTGTTTGACTGAACCACACCACCTTCGGTGAAACTGTAGCTAAATGTTTCTACGACATCGTTACTACTACCGTCGGTGGTATTCAGCACGTACTCATAGTCACCCGCGCTAAAACCGGGGTTAGAATCATCTGCGTAAACTGTTAGTGTACCAATCGCTGTTCCTATGGTAATAATCCCACTAACATTAGGTGTAGAACCATTTACGTTATCCAATACAGTCGAGCCATTTGCTGCGGCATCATTGGCCAAAAGATTACCGGTAACTGTTGACATTCCGTTATCAGCGCCTGTACCACCGGGTAAAGCGCTTTCAAACACAGTATTTGTATCTACTGCCGTATTACCAACATTAATGTTAGTAGCACCCGTCGTTGTCAAATCACCATCGAATACTGTATAGGTTAGCGCCTCTGTACCATCTATCGCACCGGCATCAAATTCTAATGAAGTAAGTTCAGCTATCGATAAGGTTTGGCCTACACTTACGGGTGTTCCATCAGACAGTGTAACCGTACCAATAGTTGATGGGATACCAGTTATAGTAATCACCAAACTTGCGTCGTCACTATCAATATCCGTGGGTGCTTGAATATTTAATCCACTATCATTGGAGGAACCTACCACGAACAAGTCATTATCAAATGCGTCTGGCCCATCATTGACAGCTTGTACATTTATTGTGCCAGCATCTTGGCTAAAGATAGTGGTTTGTACTTCGTCAAAAGCTTGAACTAAAATCGGTCTAGGTAAAATATCTGGGTTATCAGAAGTGTTTTGATAGCTAATAGTTTCGAGGACCGTCTCGTACTCATTAATATCAGCGCCACCGGTTAAGGTAATCTCATAGGTAGTACCAACCACATTAATCGCCGCACTAACACTGGTTCCCATGGTCATCAAATTAATAACATCTTGACCTGCTTGATAGCCTTCAATTGTTACTACCACTGATGATAAGCTCGAGCTATCAGCGTCAGAAATAGATATATTCGGTAATATTGATGTAGCGGAGTCATTCTCAACATAGTTTGTATCAGAAACATTCTCGACAACTGGTGCATCGAATGTGCTACCCACCACGTTCACTACAACCGTAGCCGTAGATGTATCACCATCATCGTCTGTTACTGTGTAGGTAAATGAATCGCTGCCCGAGAAACCGGTAGGCGGCACATAGTTAAACGTACCATCTCCGTTATAAGTAACTGAACCACCTTGTGCTGACACTGGGTCATGGCTGGTGTAATCAGCATTATCACCTAAGGTGTCGTTATCAAATACATTACCCGTAGTTAAAAGTGTATTTGGATCTGTTGTAAACGCATCATCTAGAGCATCCAATACATCATCAACCGGATTAATCGTTATACTTACGGTAGCTGTATCCGTACCACTTTGCCCATCGGAGATCGTATAAGTAATAGTATCCGTTCCGTTGAAATCAGGGTTAGGTGTATAGGTAACCGTACCATCGGGGTTAACTACTGCCGTACCATTAGTGCCATCAGTAACTTGAATAACTTGCAATGTATCAACAACGTCGATATCGCTATCATTAGCTAATACATCTACCGTTACAGCATGATCTTCATTAGTCGTAGCACTATCATTCGCTGCAACTGGACCATCATTTACCGAATTAACCGTTACGCTAACAGTTGCGGTTTCTATATCACCTGAATCAGTTGTTACCGTATAAGTATAGCTATCCGTACCGTTAAAATTGGCATCAGGTGTGTAAGTAACTTCACCATTGTTACCAATACTTACTTCACCATTGCTACCATTTGTTACACTAGTAATTAATGCATTCGGATCAAAGCTATCATTGGCTAATACATTAATCGTGCTGGCTGTGTCTTCATTTGTTGTCTGTGTATCATCAGCAATATCATTGACGTTATTAATATTGATATTGACTGTAGCGGTATCTGTATTACCGCCCGCATCAGTGATCTCATAAGTAAAACTATCTGAACCAGCAAAATCTTCATTTGGCACATAGTTAAATGTACCATCAGAATTTAATGTCAGCGTACCATTCGAAGGCCCTGATAAAGGAGTAGTGTTAACCACCAAGGTATCACCTTCAGGATCGCTATCTGCTCCTTCACCATTATTAGCTAATACATTGCCAGATAGTGTTGTATCTTCATTTACATCGAATTGGTCATCTTCTGCGGTTGGAGCTTGATTGACACTGTAACCTTCCGTATCATTCGCCGTCGCGCTATTCCCCGCCGCATCACTCG
>CAZTYM010000031.1:0-29942 GCA_964617475.1 uncultured Thiotrichales bacterium | reverse complement strand
CACGAACTATTGACGAGGCTGCTGGAGCGGCGTAGTCTGTGCCGCTCACCACAATATATTGTGGTCACTCGTTAGATAACACTTCAAAACAACCTAATCAAACTACGAGGGAGCAACGTGAGTAGCGAGCCAGTCAAACTGAAAGTCGTCGAAAATACTAAAGAGATTGCTATGCAAGGTGCATCTGTCGATATTTGGGACAAAAAATACCGTCTTAAATCGCGAATCGGTGAAAATATTGATGCCAACATCGATGCTACTTATCAGCGCGTCGCTCGGGCTTTGGCTGATGTCGAGGAAACCGAGGAAAAACGTGCCGAGTGGTATGAAAACTTTCTTTGGGCTTTACGTCATGGCGCTATTCCGGCTGGTCGTATTATGTCTAATGCCGGCGCACTCGCGCATAAACCTGCTACCTCAACCATTAACTGCACTGTCTCGGGTACCATCGAAGACTCCATGAATGGCATCCTCGGCATGGTGCACGAAGCCGGCTTAACCTTAAAAGCCGGTTGCGGTATTGGTTATGAGTTTTCCACCTTGCGGCCCAAGGGTGCTTATGTCACTGGCGCCGGCGCGTATACCTCTGGGCCGCTTTCTTTTATGGATATTTACGACAAGATGTGCTTTACCGTCTCCTCCGCCGGCGGCAGAAGGGGTGCCCAAATGGGGACCTTCGATGTTGGGCACCCCGATGTTCTTGATTTTATCCGCGCTAAACGCGAAGACGGTCGTTTGCGCCAATTCAACCTCTCCTTATTAATCACCGATGACTTTATGAAAGCCGTGATTAACGATGACGATTGGCGGCTCGCTTTTCCACTGACTCGCGAAGAAGTCAAAGCCGACGATATTGATTTAGACGGCGACGACGTCATCTGGCGAGAATGGCCTGGCCAGGGCAGCTATGTCTCAAACGATGCCGGTTTGGTCGCCTGCAAAGTCTTTAAAACCATACGCGCCAGCCACCTCTGGAACGCCATTATGTCTTCGACCTATGACTTTGCCGAACCCGGCTTCGTCTTAATCGATAACGTTAATGACATGAACAACAACTGGTTCTGTGAAGACATACGTGCCACCAACCCTTGTGTCACGGCGGACACTTGGGTGCATACCGCACAGGGTCCTTCTCAAGTTAAAGATCTTTTAGGCACTCAATTCGTAGCACAAGTTGATAGTAAAGCACATCAAAGTGGACAAGAAGGTTTCTTTAAAACCGCGACCAAAGCTGTGGTGCGCTTACAAACGGCCGAAGGCTATCAATTACGGTTAACCCCTGATCACCGTATCCGTCGTGTCACACAGTTTACGCGCCACGCGACTGAAACCGAGTGGTGTGAAGCAGGTGAACTGCGCCAGGGCGATCGCGTATTGCTAAATGATCATCGCCAACAAACCCGATGGCAAGGAGATTATACGCGTGAGCAGGGTTATTTGATGGGCTTGTTAATTGGCGATGGCACCTTAAAACAAGACGCCGCTGTGCTTTCCGTATGGAAGCAACCCTTGGTAGCTAATGGCGTAGATGCCATTTCTAATGCGGGTGTACAAGCGGTGATGGCAGAAGCCTTACAAGCCGCACAAAGTTTGTCGCATCGCGCCGATTTTACTGGCTGGCATGAAGTCGCTGGGCGCAATGAATATCGGCTAAAACTGTCCGCAGTGCGTGATCTAGCCTTTGAATTGGAGATGCAGCCAGGCAAAAAACACATGAGCCCTAAGCTTGAAAAAACCTCTAGTGATTTTTATCAGGGTTTTCTGCGCGGTTTCTTTGATGCCGATGGTTCAGTACAAGGTAGTCAAGCAAAAGGAGTCAGCATACGCTTAGCACAATCTGATTTACCACGTCTGCAATCTGTACAGCGCATGTTGCTACGTTTGGGTATCGCCTCACGCATTTATCAAAATCGTCGCCAGGCCGGGCAACAGCTCTTACCTGATAGCAAGGGAGGTGAGAAACAATATTCTGTCAATGCACAGCATGAATTAGTGATTAGCGGTGAAAATCTATTGCAGTTCCATGAGCAAATCGGTTTTGCCGATGTTGATAAAGCACAGCGTTTACACGATGCTTTGCATCACTATCAACGTAAACTTAATCGCGAACGCTTTGTAGCGCGCGTTGATGCTATTACCGAAGACGGACTTGAAGACGTCTACGACGTACAAGTACCTGGCATCAATACTTTTGATGCTAACGGCTTACACGCTCACAACTGCGGCGAACAACCTTTACCACCTTATGGGTCATGCTTATTAGGCTCCGTTAACCTCACCCGGTTTGTCCGTAAGCCGTTTACCAAAGACGCCTATTTTGACTGGGAAGAATTTAAATCTGTCGTCGCTATTTTCACACGCATGCTAGACAACGTTGTTGAAATCAACGGTTTGCCACTGGATAAACAACGCGACGAAATCACCAGCAAACGTCGTCATGGCATGGGCTATCTCGGTTTGGGCTCAACTATGACCATGTTACGCATGAAATACGGTGAAGAAAAATCACTGGAATTTGCCGAGCGTATCACCAGAGAGCTTGCGCTTACCGGCTGGGAAGCGGCACTAGAGCTATCACGTGAAAAAGGTGCGGCACCGATATTAGAAAAAGACTTCGTTATCAACGAAGCGATGCTGCGCAAACGTCCAGAAATGGTCAATGATGGTTGGCAAGTCGGCGACGTAATCAAAGGTAAAGTGCTACACGCGAAATACAGCCGCTATATGCAACGTATTGCTGAAGTCGCACCAGAACTCGTAGAAGAGTTATCACGCGTTGGCGCACGCTTTACTCATCATAGTTCTATCGCCCCTACCGGCACTATCTCGTTGTCTTTAGCGAATAATGCCAGTAACGGTATTGAACCTAGCTTTGCCCATCATTATTTTCGTAATGTGATTCGCGAAGGCAAAAAGACAAAAGAAAAAGTCGACGTTTACTCCTATGAACTATTGGCCTATCGAGAATTAGTTAATGACAAAGCTATGCCCTTTTCAGAAAATGAAGATGAGCAATTGCCTGACTACTTTATCTCGGCTGATGATATCAAACCCAAACAACACGTCGACGTACAAGCCGCCGCACAATATTGGATTGATTCATCCATTTCTAAAACAGCCAATGTACCGACTGAATTCCCGTATGAAGAATTTAAAGACATCTATCTTTATGCTTATAAATGCGGCTTGAAAGGCTGTACCACCTTCCGCTTTAACCCAGAAGCCTTCCAAGGTGTATTGGTTAAAGAGCAGGACCTTGAGAATACGGTTTACACCTTTACATTAGAAGATGGCACCGAAGTTCAGGCCAAAGGTAACGAAGAAGTGGAATATGACGGCGAAGTACACACTGCCGCTAACTTGTATGACGCCTTAAAAGAAGGCTATTACGGCAAGTTTTAGTCAACGCAAGTTTAGGAAAATATTATGACCATCAAAATAGACAATAAAATCGTCGGCTACAAAGTCGGCGATAACAACAGCGACGCGAAAGACGCCACCGACGCGCCCGTGCAAGAATCACAGCTTGCCTCAACCACTAACCCCGAACCTAAACCAGCCGCACCAGACAATGCCAATACCAATGTCGTGCAAATGCATGAAAAGGTAGAACGGCCAGAAGTGCTCATTGGTTCTACCTATAAAATCAAAACACCTTTGTCTGATCATGCGCTCTATGTCACCATCAATGACATCGTATTAAACCAAGGCACCGAGCACGAGCTACGCCGCCCGTTCGAGATCTTTATAAACTCCAAGAATATGGATCACTTCCAATGGATCGTCGCCTTAACCCGCATTATGTCAGCCGTGTTTAGAAAAGGCGGTGATGTCACCTTCTTAGTAGAAGAACTCCATTCCGTCTTTGACCCACGCGGCGGTTATTTCAAAAAAGGCGGAAAGTTTGTGCCCTCTTTAGTCGCCGAGCTCGGTAATGTCGTCGAAGATCATTTGATTACCATCGGCATGCTGAAAGCCAAAGAACTCGATGAACATCAAAAGAAATTAGTTGAAGAAAAACGCGCTCAGTTTGAAGCACAACAATCTGATAGTGAAAAAAAAACTGAAGTGAATACTGATTACAAAGTCAGCGACTTCCCTGAAGGCGCACAGCTTTGCGATAAGTGTCATACCAAAGCCATGATAGTGATGGATGGTTGTCTCACCTGTTTGAATTGTGGTGAGTCGAAGTGTGGATAGCTGTTGCATGAGAGGTTAATATAATTTCAGTAAATCATATCATCATGCCTGTGAAGACGGGCATCCAGTTCTTTTCAAATAGCATTTTTCGCTTTCTTAAGCGACCTACTTTTTGCGTAAAAAGTAGGCAAAAACTTTGCTCCTACTCAGCTGCACCCTTCGGGTGTCCCCTGCGATGCTCGCTTAATACGGTGGCTGCGGAACTCACTCACTTTGTTCGTTCAAACAGTCCTCGCCTTCAACCGTATTTCACTCCGCTTCTCGGCTGCTGAGAAGTCGCAGGAAATGTTAATCGGATAGTCACGTTATTTGGAATCGATATAACAATTTCCGATTCAAAAAAATTCAACCCGAAATAGCTGAATATAAAAAATAATTTTATGAAAGCATCAATCAACTATGGAACATTAACCCGCCAAGGGATGTTATACAGATTCCATAGAATAACCTGTTAGGCACCAGGGACGAAATATAGAAATATGGCTCAGCGCGGAATAGTTATATGTCCTCCTTTCGATGTTCTACCTGGTGGCGGTATCAGTTGTGGCGGCAGCCCAGATGGGCTCGAACTAAGAAAGCTGTTATTGTATTTCGATAAGATTGACTATCCAGATAATAACCTTATCTCTATCGGATCCTCGCCAGATATTTCGTACCTAGAAAGTACGGGGATTCTTAATCGCCCCAAAGTAAACTTTACTGGCACAATCAATTCAGGCAACGGTGAATTTTTTATCGTTGCACAAGAAGCTATTTTTGCAAAGAACTCTAGTGTGGAGCCTGGTCAGTGGTCTTTAAGTCAGCCATCTACCAGCCCATACTTTTCAAATGGAATGACTTCACAAGGGATTGAATTTAATTTAATAAATATGCTTCCTGTCCCAAGTGTAGTAGTGCCATTAGAGGATATTTTAAATTTCAAACAACAACGAAATGATGAGCTTATTGCATTAAGAAGCCACTTAGACGATGTTTACCAATCTATTATAAATTCAGCGGATATACCTCGAAGCATGACCACTGAAATGCAAAAACTGGAAACAGCATTAAAAGATTTGGACAGAACATTATCCGAATCATCAATCTCTAAAACTGTAACGAATCTCCGTGCATATATAGGTGGTAATTTTCCTTCTACACTAGGCGCTGGACTCGGTGGCGCTGGCGTAGCGCCACTCATCGGCATGTCGCCATTAATTACGGCTATGGCGGGTGCAGGCTTGGCTCTTACTGTCAAACCAATATTGTCACCGAAGGACAGTAATAGCGAGCACCCTCTTAATTATCTTAAAAGCATGAGGTCTAGCCTAGGTGCCTAACAAATCATTCAAGCATGCCGCTGCGCGGCCGGACGCTCGTCATACGAGCGCCCCTTAATTCAACCGTTAGCGCGAAACCATTCGGGTCAGACTCGATGATTTTAGAGTATATCTTTCACGCGACCTACTCGTGCAGCGAGCATAAGAAGACTATTAACAACCGCTTGATATAAAAACGAAAAATAACTGCTTTATTTTATTCATAACTGGCTGAATTTAGCCGCAAATAAGATAACAACGTAAAACCCGTTATCTATGAAGCACGCGATATTAATTTTAGCTCACGAAGCGCCGGAGAGTCTGCTGCGCCTCGTTGCTCGTCTACAGCATGAGAGAATAAGTATTTTTATTCATCTCGACCGCAAGAGCGCTGATATTTTCGATTGGCAGTATTTGGAGAACAAAGGCGCGAACCTGATCTCCACACGAAAGGTCAATTGGGGCGGGATGTCGATATGTTTAGCTGCATTAGATCTTCTGAAACTAGCCAGAAAACAGCAGTCATTTCAAACCTATTCGTTAATTTCCGGCCGAGATTATCCTGTTAAACATATTAATCAAATTGTTCTTGACCTCGATCAAACGGATTCTAATTTAATCGATTTTTGGCATGATGAGAGACCAAATTGGCATAAACGTTTTGAGCGATACTATTTCCAAGACTTTAGACTACGTCGATTACTCAATGCGGCTGCTTTACGCATGGCGCATATACTACCTAAACGAAAAGTCCCTCAAGGGATAAGTATTTATTTTGGTTGGACATGGTGGACACTACAAAACAATGGCGTCGAGGCAATACTGCGCTTTTGCGATGAAAGACCTGACGTTATGCGATGGTATGAATATATGCGTATTCCGGATGAATCCTTTTTTCAGACTGCGCTGAATAATTCTGATATTTCACCGAACTTAAGCAGGGCGATTCGGCGCTACTTTATTTTTATAAAAGGTTCATCGCACCCTAAAATTATTAACCATAACGATGTAGATGATGCGCTATCAGGTCAGTATTGGTTTGCTCGCAAGGTTGATCATGTCGAGCGCAATGACGTGCTGGATAAAATTGATCAGTTATTAGGTATTACGTAACTACAGTTTTTGTAGCCTGGATTAATACATGATAAGGCAATCTAGGAAAATGTAAGTGTGAGATAGATACCCCCAGCTTTCACTTCTTTATATCAGGGCTACGAAGACAGTTACTTTTCTTGCATCTTCTCTTGAATATCAGATTGAAACTCCTGTGTAGAATTGCTTCGAGGATATTCCACATCGGGAATGGGCTTATCGAGAAAGCGACACAAGGGCTCCCAACCACTGCCCAATTCATAGGTTAATAATCGATCAGATGAAAACGCTGCCTGAACGTCACGTATGTTTTTTTCGTAGAGTCCCAGTACAAATGCTTTATCATCGTAGCACTCTTTAAAGAGTCGCTCACCGATTAGCTTGACCGCCACGGCAAAAGGCTCTGGTTTCGCTTTCAGCACATTAAATATGGTGTTTTGCATACTCTTATACCAATCTTCCGGGTTTCTAACTGTTAATAGAATCTTGGCGTCTGGATAATACTCACTTAGTTCGCGCCAAAAAAACGCGGCAGGCCAATCAACACAAGATCCATAACCTTGAAATACCTTATCCCACGCCACCGTCTGATCCTCGGCAGCCGCCATCCAATAACTGTTTTGCTCTGGCGTTGTCAGCTCTTTCATGTGATGACATGGGCCTAAACCGAGTATTTCCAGCGCTTTTTTTATTGAAGCAGTTCCCGTACGACCAAACCCAGCGCCTACAACTGATAAGCCCATGATATCTCTCCTCTCATACAAACTGATTTCAAATCACTTTCGCTGAGGCTACATAATAGGCGCTAAAGAACTGAAAACGAAATCAAAGGATCAGGCTCCTTGTTTTTGACGTTCAAAGTAAAACCTGTGAGCCACTGGTTCACTCAATCCAGATCATTTGTCGTTAATCGTTAAGATTGTGGAGAAATGTCTAGGCGAGCACGTTGTGCTCGCCTAGACATAAGGTTGGTCTATGGCGTGATCAACGCCTAGGCAGATAACGATTGATTCTTTTCGTGGTAGACGTTGGCAAATGACTTAGATGCGCTATATAGGGGATCAATAGCGAGTGCTGCGGTCAATATTAGATATACGGCAACCATTGTCATTGCAAACACCACGGCTGGTGGTGCGAATGCAAATAATAGTACAGACACCAATATAGCCAAACCCAAGCCTAATCTGAAGGCTCTTTCGTAGTTACTTACGTTAGGCGTAGATGCTTCTTCTAATGCGATCATGATTTCTCTCCTCACATGCTCTTCGTTTTGTAGATCAGACTATCTGATCCATAGCATCGTTAGTGTATAGTTTTTGTATAAGGTTCAATAAAATTACGAAAATTTTATAAGTTTTTGATTTTAATTTAAAAATTAAATAATTAGGCTATAGAGTATTTTAAATATTGATTTATGTATAAGTATTGAATCATAATTGCTATGGATAGTCTGAATCAGTATGAATATGAAAAAGAATCTTATGAACAGTGACTCGACCGCTGATACAAGCTCGCCTCAAGCAGTGTTCCCTATTAAGACCGTCGCAAATCTCACGGGTGTTAACCCGATTACACTGCGCGCATGGGAAAAACGTTATGGTTTGATATCACCAAAGCGCTCGGCTTCCGGGCATCGCCTGTATAGTCAACGCGATATTGAGTTAATCAACGAAGTAGTAGAACTGGTTGCCAGCGGCATTCCCATTAGCCAGGTAACCCAAGCGTTAACCGAGCGAGAACGAAAAGATACCAACGATGTATGGTCGAGCATATTTGATCAAATGCTGATGGCTGTTCATAACTTTGACGAAGTGGAATTAAACAAACGCTACAACGAGGTGTTAGCGCTATACCCCATCGATGTGGTCATCAAGAAACTGATTATTCCCCTACTAGAAGAGCTAGGTAGTCTTTGGCAGCAACACGGTGGCGGTATCGCTGAAGAACATTTTTTTGGGGTATTCTTGAGAAACAAACTCGGTGCGCGTTTTCATCACCAGATGGCTAGTGTCGATGGGCCGCGACTGCTAGCTGCATGCTTGCCCGGAGAGAGGCATGAAAACGGACTCCTGTTATTTGCCTTATCGGCTCAGTCGCATGGATTTCAGGTCACTGTGCTAGGAGCTAATATGCCAGTAGATGAATTGCTAGTGGTGACTGAACGAACGAAGTTTGATGGAATTGTTTTATCAGGCTCTGTTTGCTGTGATTTCAAAACAGTGTTTGATCAAATTAAGGGACTGGCTGATAAAACAAACATCCCTATTTTCGTCGGAGGAAATATTTCATCTCATTATTACGACGATATTGTCAGGAGCCAGTCCATCCCGCTCGGTCAAGACATTAGTAGTAGCATCAGACGAGTACTGCAGGTATTAAACTCTAATGAGAATAATGACACAACAAAATAAAGGTCGAGTTCGATTTACGAGTGCTAGATAGATAATTTCCAGATTTCGGTCTGCCTGACCGCGGTGAACCACCTCGAGCATCCAGCTACAACTATTAGCTAACCGATTGATATAAAAATTAAAAACCAACCCTTATTTTATTTATACCCAACCCATGCTAAAACATCCCTGAGGAAATAATTGCGAAGGTATGTATGGCTAAATCCGCTAAGGAACATTTGCACTCAAACAAACGACCAAAAATGGTTGTATTAGAAAAAGACTTTGCTGGTGTGAAAAAAGGCCAAAAGCTATTTGTCGCGACACCAAAAATAGTCGACGACTATATTAAGAAAATTCCCTACGGCGAGACACGCACGATTGAGCGAATGAGAAGAGAACTTGCACGACGAAGGAAATGCGATGCTAGCTGCCCTGTGTCTACCGCCATATTTATTCGTGTATCTGCTCAAGCTGCGATTGATGATTTAGATGCCGGTGCATCACTGAATGAGATTACCCCGTTTTGGCGATTACTTTCTGGCAGCGACAAAATAGCGAAAAAACTGACTATCGACGCCGAGTGGATTGATGCTCAGAGATCAAGCGAAGTATCTTAAGATCTAGTCTGGATCTTAGTCTTCTTCCTTTATTACTACCTTGCTTGCCAGCTGACGTCTAATATCGAGTGCGTTATAAGCCTGCGGATCATTCTCCGGCTTGTCACCTTTGTAAATGACAATATCCGCATAAGACGTGTAACGTACTGTAGACCTTACTGTCGACCGACTAATACCAAAACCAAAGCGGCTCCCGCGAAAACCGCCTTTATAAAAACCAAAACGATGAAAACTTCTAAATCGGCCGAAGCCTGAGAAATGGCCAAAATCATCAAAGGTTCTGAAATAGGTAGTATCAGACTCTGTATCGCGGTCGGCAATGATAAAATAATCAGCGCCGTTTTCCAGCGTAATTTCAGCGGCACGATATAACAGGTAATTTTCGACTGTTTCTCTTGAGGTCAAGCTGTTTCCGGCAAAACTTACTCGATAGCGGTTGGTTTCCAGTTTTTCATCCTGGTAACCACTACCTTTTTCTACTGCTTGATACGGGGTTGAAGTTGCACAACCAGTAAAAATAAGTAGCGCTGTTATGACAGCTAGCACTCTTACTTGACTAAACCGGTGGCCCATAAAACACTCCATACGATGTTGATAACTTAGCCTACATGATGTGTAGACTAAGTTCATCACCGCATGTTCAACATGCTTAGTTAACTATCCGATCAAGACTGTGTAACAAATCTAAGCGGGTATGAGTATGACAGTAAAAACCACTGCTTACTGCTGTTGCGGAGGTGTAACCCTGAAAAGAGTAAACGTTCCATTTTCTTCGAATGTTCCCGATGCTTCGCCTGAACGCATAAACTGACCCTCAAAATCAATGCCAAAACCAAAATTAGCATTTTCTAACATACCATCGCTTTCAAGCGAGCCTGTTAGCACGAAATCTGCACTATTTCCCTCCGCACTACCGGTAATATTGCCATTTTCATCAACGGCTATATCAACCGTACCGTTATTGACCTCACTTAAGAATACACCTTGATAGAACCCAGCCAGTGTTTCGAATAAGGTCGGCCTTAAATTGCTGCGCGCCACGGTAGTGGCTACCAAACCTCTAAAACCAGCCGTAGTTGAGGGAGTTAAGCCAGTTAGAGCGGCGAACAAGAATGGATCGATCTCGAAATCTTCTGTCGTCTGATCGAAATTAACTGCGAAGTTTCCGCTCGCGGTCATACGTACTGTCTCATTGATCAGTATGCCATTGCTTGGGTCCCCATCATCGTCGAGTGTCTGTAAAAAACGCGTGATATTGGTTACCGTTGGATTATTTTCTGCCGTTTCGCCAGTCATTCCACTTATTGATCCGTCAACCAGCTCAACGGGAGTCACCACAGGAAAATCAGTGCCAAAATTTGCCCCTACCTCAGCGCTACCTAACACGATATTACCGATACTAAAGGTGACGATTCCATCATCACCAGGGACGAAATTAAACATGCCATTACTATCAGTTACACCATTGATTCCAGCAGGCGAACTGTAATCCAGCCCTTGTACTACACCACTATCTAGAAACTGTGCAGAAAGCGGCGTGACAGGACCACCGACAGTAGGTCCGCCTGGTCCGCCAGCTCCATCACCGGCAGTTCCGCCGACACCACCAGGATTAGGCCTACCACCACCCGTTGTTGTTGCATTAGGGTCAACCCCGCCGCCGCATGCCTGAAGCAAAATCAGACATAAACTGATAACAATTGACCCCAAATATTTTGACATCACTGACTCCTGTACCCAGTTGGCTTGAACGCACGCTTAAATTTTAATAGATTATGATTTGTAAGAGTATATCGGCAGACAATTCGTAAACTTATAGTCTGTCACAGATCTGGTAAATCCCTTGCCAACCATTACTCACACTCCTCAGATGCCGCAAAATACCGATTAACCATCATATTATCGGTTTTGTTTATAAATTCGCAGTATTCAGGTTTTTATTCAATGATTTAAGGTAAAAAACGGACCGGCTGCCAAACGCTAATAATTTGCACAGTTAAGGGGTTGATCACCAGAGATTTATATTTAGCCGGCTCCGTTTTTGTTTATGAATTTATGCATAACGAAATAATAATTTAGACAACTATATCGCCAATCGCATCAGGCGATTAACGCTGCCTGTTCTCGTAGCATAAGTATGTGCTCTTCCCAGTAACGCGGCTTGGCAAACCAGGGAAACGCAATAGGAAATGCTGGATCGTGCCATCGCCTCACCAACCAGGCGGCATAGTGCATTAGGCGTAATGTTCTTAGTGACTCAATAAGAATGACACTACTATGGTCGAAGGAATAAAAGGTTTCATAGCCAAGCAATAAATCCTCAAGCTGTTGTTCCATCTCGTGCTCTTTACCTGACAATAGCATCCATATATCCTGAATCGCAGGACCCATCGCAGCATCATCTAAATCAACAAAATGTGGTCCCACATCGGTCCAGAGAATATTACCTGGATGACAATCTCCATGCAGGCGAATATTTCTTAAGTCATAGCAAGATTCAAACTTATGCCTAACAATATTTAGTATATCTTGACTCAGAGTTTCATACGCTTCTATAAGATAATCGGGCAATACACCACTTGATAATATTATCTCGCGTGATTCATTGCCTAGTCGTTGTATATCGATTGATTGTCTGTACAGAAACTGCTTTGTCGCTCCTATTGCATGTAAACGACCAAGGCAACGACCCATCTGCTGCCGGTCTGATTTGCTTTCGAGATCTGGCCAACGACCACCACAGCGCGGATACACAGCGTAATAGAACCCGCCATGCTCAAATAAGGTATCACCCGACTGATTTTTTATTGGCGCAACTATGGGTAGTTCATGCTCGACTAGTTCTAATGCAAAGTCATGCTCTTCGAGTATTGCCTCTTTAGTCCAACGTTGAGGTCGATAAAACTTGGCGATGATAGGTGCCTGTTCATCTATGCCTATTTGGTAAACACGATTTTCATAGCTGTTGAGTGGATGAAGGTGTCCATCACAGTGATAACCCTGTGATTCAATGGCATTCAAAATGAGGTCTGGGGTAAGGTTTTCGTAGGGCGGTACTGTCGTATTCATTACGACATACTAGCTAAGCTTGTAGGTTTTAGATAGCGCGTTTTCTATTCGTTATCCATATTGTCAATCGCGTCTTTATCAAAATTTGGCTCTGCTTTTTGAATCTGAATCTCCTTTTCTGCGGCTTCTATCATCGACTCCTCTGATGCGCGAATACCGATGTGATAGGTCGCAAAACCTGACATAACCACTTGATTGACTGCCATGCCTATAATTCGTCCGTCTTCTTTTGCTCGGATAATAGTTTCTTCGTTAGTTATCGGATCTGTAATCGTCCCTAATACATCACCCTTATCTACTCGGTCACCTAGTTTTACAGAATTAAATAAGATACCGCCACGACTCGCCCGCATCCATCTCGACTGATAGTAAACAGGTTCAGGGTCACCCCAAGTAAAAAACCTTGAATACATATCTTCGCGCTCTAGTAATGCATTGATTCCTTTCACTCCCTTTTTTACTTCGCTATCCTGAAGACGCGTCGCTTCACCCACTTCAAGCGTAACAGCAGTGATACCATCATCTAGCGCCGCGACTCGGAGCATGCCTTTACTGCCTTTGCTATGCACGACGGCAATTTCATCAAAGCCCTCAGTAAATTTAGCCACTTTTGAGTTCAGCATATTTGCACGTAGTTGAGGAAGGTTGGTTCGACGATGAGACCCTGTATGGACATCAACCAGCGCATGGCAATGTTTAATCACTTCGCTAAAAAGAGAATGAGCAATTCGTGATGCCAAACTTCCTTCTGCATCACCAGGGAAATAGCGGTTCAGGTCACGCCGATCAGGCAAATAGCGTGATGCTCGTTGGAAGCCTTGTAAATTAACTATAGGCACACCAATAATCTTTCCGCGTAGTTTTTTTGGGTCGATGTCATACATAACCCGACGGATAATTTCGATGCTATTTAATTCGTCACCATGTATGGCGCCTGTCATACAAAGTGTTTTACCAGGACGTTTACCATTAATAACCAAAACGGGAGTCGATAAATCAAGCCCACTGAGCCCTACCTTTGGTGACCATGCCAAGCGTGTTGCCGTAGCAGGCTTCACCTCTGAGCCTAAAATAACGAACTTGTCAGCATTTTCCGATTCTGGAGTGGTAGTAATAGTGGCTACGCTATCGTTTTTGTCAGCAGACTCCTCCACGGGTTCTTGCTTGCTCAAGGTTTCCTGACCTTCAATTGCTTGTGGCGGTGGCGCAACTTCCTTTAGATCAACTGCCGGTGCAACGGCAGTACTCTCAGCAACTGGCTGACTCTCCACCGCATCTTCTACTAATACGCTATCAGCATTATCAATAGACTCTTTATCCTCTGTAGACGCCTCCACCGACTCCTCAATACTCGGCATTTCCTGATGTTCAATTGCTTTTGGCGGTGGTGCAATTTCTTTTAGATCAACCGCCGGTGCAACAATGGCAGTCTCATCAACTGGTTTACTAGTCGGCTCGTCTTCTGCGTTAGCAGAAGATAGAAAAACACTGATGCAAACAATAAAACATAAGATTATTTTTGCGGATCGGATATTCATCCCTAGTCCAAGCGGTGTCGATATTGGGTAGAGCAAGCGAACCAATATCCGCTCATCCAATAACTGGTGTAGCCAAGGCAACACGTTCTTCAATATTTGTTGGCACGGTCTTAATTTGCTCAACTCTTTTGAGTTGATGTAACAAACCCATTTGATTAGCAATTTGTACATTGAGTCCAGGCCGAGCATTCAGTTCTAACATTAGCGGCCCAAGATCATGATCCATAACTATATCGACACCTAAATAACCTAAACCAACGATATCAGCACAGCGCACGGCCAGTTCCATTATCGCCTGCCAGTTCGGAATTTTTATCCCCTTCAGGTTATGGTGAGTATCGGGATGTTGATCGACGAGTTGGTCATGGTAAACACCGACTTTGCTTACTCCAGTTGCCAGTTCTATACCTATGCCGACGGCGCCCTGATGCAGGTTGGCCTTGCCGTCGGAGTCTTTTGTCGGCAACCTAACCATTGCTGCGATAGGTATTCCGCGAAATATAATGATACGTATATCAGGCACACCCTGATAACTAATGGCAGAAAAAAAAGGATCAAACTTTACGCGGTAT
Source organism: uncultured Thiotrichales bacterium (assembly GCA_964617475.1). Classification (GTDB taxonomy): domain Bacteria; phylum Pseudomonadota; class Gammaproteobacteria. The sequence continues at coordinate 15,163 of CAZTYM010000031.1, read as the reverse complement.
TCAATCAATACTTTATCTGGCATTCCGCCTAAACTGTACATACCGCTGAGAATATTTGATGCATGGTGCGCAACGACGTCAAAACCAACCAAATCACCATTGGCCCGACGATAATAACTGCCGAGTTTCCCAGATATAACTAAGATCCCGTTTCCACCGCTGCCATGGACGGGTTTCATGACGAAATCTTCATGGCCCTGTAAGTCACTTTCTAACCGGGAAATCTGGTGCTGAATATCGATAACACCGTAAAGCTTTGGCACAGCGATACCTTTTTCCAAAGCCAGCTGTTTGGTGTATAGCTTGTCATCAACCAAAGGATAAAGCTGTCTCTTATTGTAACGCATAATAAAATCAGCATTACGCTGATTCATGCCAAGCACACCCAGTTGGCGTAGTTCACCGGGAGTGGCAAACCATCTCACTTATCTTTACTCGCTTGCTTAGAGATAGCACTAAAACGACGAAGCTCCAATAAGCGATATCCCGTGTAACGACCTGCTAACAAACTTAGCGCCAAAACCACGAAAAGCATTTCTGGAAAGACAAACATGATGTACATCAATTTTTCGTTAGTCATGACCAAATAACCGGCACAGGCTACTAGTAAACTGCCAAGTCCATGACTAATCGCTTCTCTAGGACCATTCTCTTCCCAAGTAATCGACATACGCTCAATCGTCATCGCCAGTATGACGATTGGAAATAAGGCGACTGATAGGGCTCGCTCGACCGCCAGTTGATTGGTGATTAGGCTGATTGAAATCATCAGTATCACTACGATCACCAAAATAGTCGTCAGCCTAGGAATCAATAATAGACGCAGATGTTCCAAATAAAAACGTAATGTCAAACCGAGAAAAGTAATCAAAACGAATAAAGCGATACCCCAAAGTAGTTGAGTTTCCCGAAACGCAAGTGCTATCAGTATTGGCATGAAAGTACCAAATGTCTTAATACCAATAAAAATACGAAAAAACACAACAACTAATGCACCCACCGGAACCATCACTAGCAGGCGATAGACGTTTTGATTTTGCAATGGCAAAGAAAAGAGTGAAAAGCTAGAAAAAAAGGCACTCTTACCGTCTGATACTTCTTTAGCAATATCAAGCAATTCTCTATAGGTTTTTGATACAGAAAACACGACTTCTACCGGACCACCACCTTCGATGTAAAATAGCGGTTGATTCCCAACCCGCCACGACAAAAAGTTGTCCGGTACCCCAGGTTTACCTGTTATAGGATCAAAGGTTATCCAGTTCTTACCATTATGCGCTTGCAATAAGGGTTGCAATTTCGTGTTATTGGCGGCATCAGAAAGAAAAATTCCCCAGAGGATACGCGTTGGTATACGAACACCATTCAAAATGTTAATGATTTCCATGAGCAATTCTTGGTGAGTACTTGCACGATCTCTTATAAGCTCTATATTTTCATTGGGCTCTAAAGAATTGAACTGTTGCAATAATTCGCGAACGTAGGTTTGGACGTCTGCCGATTCACCGCGTACATCACTAATAATCGCTTGAATCGCAGAGGCATACGGCTCCTCATAGCTAGGCAGCTTTGGAAAGCGTGGCACTGATTCCCAATTACTGGACTCAACACTTTTTGTCACCGAAATTCGATAGTAAAGTGTCTGCACGCCTCTTGCCCTTCTTACCGCCCACTCTGCGAGACGATTGTCGTCGATTTTATCCAACGCCAAACCAAAGTTACTGGAAATAAAGTCTTCGTCAACGACCTCAAACCCGGGTGTTAATCCGGGTATGTGAAAACCAAGCTTTGCTGGGCCGCCACCACCGCTAAAACTTGCACGCGCTTGCACCGTCCATACTTCTGTATCTTGATGCGGGCTTAGTGGTAGATTTAAACTTTGTACCTTGTATGCCGCTAATCCCAGGCCTAATACGGCTAGCAACAACGCCCAAACTCTAACTGTTGTTGAACCTCCCGTCATTGCGTTTACTTTTGACTACTCTTCATGATGTTGCTCGCATGTCGATTGAGTCAAAAAGGTTGACTCAGAATCTACCACGGCGACACCGGATAAGAATCTCCTCCCGAGCAGCGCAGGATAGATAAACTTTGAACGATCTATCAAACTAAATTCCACTTCATAACGTTTGCCATTAAAACAGATAGGAAGCTCAACAACAGGCCGTCTACTATTTTCACCTTGATGTTCCTTTACACTTATGCGTCGCTTGCGTCTTTTTTCCATTTTCAATAGATAAGGGGTACCATCCATTTCTTCTAAAGGTAAGATAAAACGTACCCAACGCTCGCCATCGCGTTTAAACTGCTCGATATCTATAGCATGAATTGAAGAAGTTTTTGCCCCCGTATCTAGCTTTGTTTTCATTGAATATGCGGTATCCGCTATGCTAATTCGCTCTACCCAACCCACTAATACCTTACCGGCAGGTTCCTGGGACCAAAGTTGAGTAGGAATCAGCACCAGTAAAATGATTTGCCAGCACCGATTAAACATTTTAAGAGATTGAAATAGTTGATTATTTTTCATAAGTTAAAGCATAGTCAATTTAAGCGCAAGCCAATGAGACCACTCCCTCGTCCTATATATATACCGGGGTATACCGGTTCATAGCAAAGCGAAAAACGAGAAATAATACGCTGAACATGCTGGTATTTTTGGTCATCTAAAATCCATTAAAATTATGACATCAGGCTAATAATTATAATAGTTATGTTGACCTGAATAATGACTATATATCGATATCAGATCACGGATCAGCTGTTATTATTGTTGACGACTTCAATTTGAGCACCGCGATAACGAGAATAGCGTGACACAAAAAATAGCAATTTTATTTTTAGTCTGGGTGGCATTGGCACTACTCTCCCTGGTTATACCTATTTTTATTGAACCAACAGGTGAAGGTTTTACAAAAGGTCTCAACCAAATGGTGCCATTTTTCAGTTTTCAAGCGACAGCATTTTTATTTTCTTTGTTAATTGCCTTGACAACCCATCGCGCTCGCGACCAACTATCGACTGGAATTCGTATTCTTGGTTTTGTCCCGTTTGTTTTTGGACTATGTGTCGTGGCAATGATCGTTGGCTTAGTCGCCTACGCTCGCTTTAGTGGCTAAGCAGCCACAACCTGGTTACGCCCTTTTTGTTTTGCTTCGTATAGCGCTTTATCTGCAAATGCAACCAAATCTTCGCCGTTTAGCGCGCCACCCATAAAGTTTGCGGTAGTAGAGATACCCGCTGAAATAGTTAAAGGAAATATTTCTCCATTGACACTTTTAAATGTTTGACGCTCGATACTTGTTCTAATTCGCTCAGCAATATCTATTGCCGCACTGGTGTCCGTCCTAACTAATAACGCGACGAATTCTTCACCACCATATCGCGCTAAGACATCGCTACCGCGAATTTCTTTCTTAGCTAATTTCGCGACGAGTTTAATGGTTTCGTCACCTGACTGATGACCGTATGTATCATTAACTCGTTTGAAATGATCAATATCGATCATTAAACAACCTAAAGGTTGATGATTACGCCGCGATAGTTCGATCTCTTCTTCCAAGCGTTGATCAAAATAGCGGCGATTATTGGTACCACTTAATGTATCGGTAATGCCAAGCAACTGAACACGTTGCATATTCAAAGCATTTTCTAGACAAATGGAAATTACTGCGGTTAAGTGCTTTAAAAAATCAGTTCGATATCCGCGACTAAAACGCGTTTCTTCTAAACTGCCAATATTAAAGCTGCCGATCAGCCTGCCCTGGCGTGCGAGAGGGAGCAACATAACGCTTTTAGGTTTCTGCTCTTCATCATCGAATAAATGTTGATACGCTGCTGCTTTATATTGACCCAAAATAGGTGTTAGTGCTAACGGCGGATAAAGCGATTGCAATGTTAGATCATTATCAACGAAGTTTAATCGTGGATGAGTTAATAATTCGTCATTACCTTCAAGTGCCCGCCGTAACCCGTAATCCGTGTCGATCAATACAAGGCTGACCATATCCCAATCAAATTGGGATCGATCCGGGTATAACAAGGTACGAATTAACTCATGAAGTGAGTGCAAACCGATAAGCTTCAATTCCAAAGCCTGAAATCGGCGCATTTTATGTTCATTTTTTCTTGCTTCGGCAAGCAGTTGATCAAGCCGTGCTCGTAGATCGTCTGGCGTTGCTTTTGATGGGCGGCCATAGCGCGTCGACCATACGCCCATTAGTAAAACCTGCAAAGCGTTACTGACATGACTATACTGTAGATGACTCCATACATTGTCTCGCCTTCATTTTAAATTATACAGGCTAAGCCACGTTGACAGGAGAGGTTATGACTCAATCTGCCATCATTGCCCAAACTGGTCGATACGGCTATTTTATTTCTTTCAAGCTGAACAATAGCCTTGATGCTATTGCTGCGGTGCGTGCTACCAGTCATCGATTGGCGTCGATGGTAGCCGAAATAAATACACAATATAGTGACCATCATCTCGTTGCCAGTATTGCCTTTGGTGCTTCCGTCTGGCAGCACTTTAACGAACTTGCTCCACAACAACTAAAACCTTTCACCACTATTGGTGAAAATGCTGTTTCTGCAGTTCCAAGTGGCGCTGATATCTTTTTCCATTGTCATTCGCTTGCACAGGACGTTAATTTCTTACTCAGTAGTAAGGTAGTTGCCTCACTTGCTAATAGTGTTAGTGTTGTTGATGAGACAGCGGGCTTCCTCTATCTTGATCAGCGAGATCTTACTGGCTTTATTGACGGCACTGAAAACCCGGTTGCAGAACAAGAACGTCGCCAGGTAGCCCTTATTGATAAAGAAGACCATGAGTTTATGGGCGGCTCTTATGTTTTGGCTATGCGCTTTATTCACGATTTAGATAAATGGCAAACACTTTCTGATAAAGAACAAGAACAAGTGATTGGACGTACTAAGGAGGACAGTATAGAACTTAGCGAGGAATTACTGGCCGATAGTGCCCATATAAGCCGCGTAGTCATCGAAGAGAACGGCGAAGAATTAGAAATTGTCCGCCATAGCATGCCTTACGGCCAGTCGACTGGAGAAAAAGGATTGTACTTCTTAGCATACAGTAAGCGTTTAGATATCTATGAAAAAATGCTCGCACATATGTATGGCGAAACAGACGACGGTGTGCATGATCACCTTATGGAATTCTCCAGCTCTGCCACCGCCGATTATTTTTTTGCCCCTTCTCAGACTATGTTAGATAGCTGGGGTAGTTGTTAACTTCCTGAGAAAGGAGTTGTCACGTCGCTTAAAAATATATTGAGGTTATTTGGCGCTTTAATGCTCAATGCAATTTGCTCACCGGCAAGTCGACAGAACAAAATCTCTATCGGTCCATCTTGAAAAATACGATCCATTTTTCCATCAAAACGTTGGCTATCAATCACCAAAGTCTGCCCACACCTGGGCCTTAACGAGAATATTTCCATGTAACTGGCTTGTTATCCCTAATAATATCAACGAATCTACACTTATTTTACGAATTTAGGTGTTTTTACCTATCAACAAAATATTAATTTGTGTAATAATTAATTGTACGTAAAATAAATTCACATAGCAGTACATTGAGGCAAAAACTGGAAGTGCCCCAAAATAATTTAAAATTTATCAGTCAATAAAAATATAACTAACTATTAGTTTACGTAGAAAAACAAATGATGTCAAGTTGCCACCATAGAAAATCGTTAGCGACTCGCTCTATCCTTGGCTTATGAGTAGTAAAAATAGCAAGCGCTACCCATCCGAATTAGCGCCTAAGTTCGTGCTTCGATTCCCTCAAGGAATGAGAGAAGAAATTCGTGAAATTGCGGCCAATAATCATCGTAGTATGACAGCTGAAATTATTGCGCGCCTTGAAAAGACTTTGCTCAGCGAGCGCTCGATGTCATCTAGTAAGGTCAGCGAAGCTGCAGTTGATCCTTACCTCAATGAACTTAGCAACCATGAGCAAGAATTAGTCGCTATATTTAGACAGCTGCCTGAAAATAAGCGCAACGCGCTGCTCGCCTTGTTTTCATAATTAAAATTTACTGCCTCCAGTTAATTTCGAGCGCAGTTGCCTCACCAACGATCACCGACTGTAGACCTGCCGGCATGATTGCCTCGGTTTCACTAAGTGATATACGTCCAGCCATTATTTCAGCAGTGGTTTGCGGAAATAATGGCACACGATTTGGCTCTGCATAGCCAATTGGATAGATAGGTAAGTTACTTCCCAATTCATATTTATCGCTGGCTCCAACGGTGTGCAGCATTTCATGCGCTATAACAACATTATTTCTACCTGCCATACGTTTACTTGCATAAGCGTTAACAACACCAATTAAACCTTTTTCTAAACCCAACGAATGGGCAAGACGCTCATGCTGCTTAGGGTCGTGATATAAAATAAACATTTGAATATCTGGCGACGGGCCATCATAGTTATTGTTGGTCATTGCCCAATAGCGCATTTTCAGACTCCACCAAGCCACCTTTAAGGGGTTACTATTATCAGGCGGAGTAGGCGGAATATTTTCTAGCTCAGGCGCGAGCTTAACGATCAAAGGTTCATCGACCGGCACACCATAGCGTTGAGCTTCTCGTTGAAGAAATTGTTCTATAGGATCAAAGTCTCTTTCTTTAAGTTGGCGAATATAGTCCTTGGAAGCCAGACTACCATCAGCATTAATAGGATAAACCGCCATCCATAAGGGTGCATCCCAATCTGTCGTGCGTACTTTGGTCTGCCACGTCGTCAGTGTCACCAGCAAAAGTACCAACAGCAAAAATAATATTCTCAATTGACGAAACATCATCGACCTTGTGCGGTATGCTTAACTTTTTCTCCTAGCTTGAGAATATGTCGGCGTCGATTCACATTACATGACTTCTCATAGGTATCGGTATTAGCTCACTGTGCACATGATGTTTTTACTGAAAAAAATTTTAGGCGGAATGCTGAAACCCTTACCGCTTAGCGCACTGATCGCCTTAATAGGCTTCTACTTACTTTTATTTAGTAGAAAACATACTGCGGCAAAAATGTGTTTAAGCATGGCCGTCATTATCGCCATCGGTTGTTCCAGCTCGTTTGTCGCCAACGCGTTAATTTATCCCTTAGAAAACCAGTATCCCGCAATTAATAATATAGACCAGGTAGACGGAGTAGAATACATCGTCGTTTTAGGTGGTGGTCACGCCGTTAGCGAGAATATTCCCGTGACAAGTCACTTGAGTAATAGCTCAACAAATCGGCTACTTGAAGCACTGCGGCTGTGGCGCCAGTTACCTGAGGCCAAGTTAATACTCTCTGGCGGTGCAGTATATAGTGACTACAGCGAAGCCGATACCATGGCGGCACTACTTAAGGCCTTAACGGCTATTAATGATCAAAACCTGGTGATTGAAAATAGGACAAAAGATACAGCCGCACAAGCAAAAGCAATAAAATCACTGGTTGGTGAGAAAAAGTTTTTGCTCGTCACTTCAGCAGCACATATGCCGCGCAGTATGTGGTTAATGCAGCAACAGGGTTTACAGCCTATTGCTGCACCCGCACACTTCAGATATCAACGCCCCAATTATCATTCGCCTGGAACTTATTTGCCTAGCGGCCACAGCCTTGGCAAATCTGAAGCGGCTATACATGAGTATTTGGGCTTATTATGGGAAAAACTGAGGTTAGCATTTGGCGAATTTAAATCATGAATAATCACCGATTTATATTTGGATGTGGCTACGTAGGCTATAGACTGGCAGTAACAGAAACCCAATTAGGACACCCCGTTACTGCTTTAGTGAGAAGCGAAGAAAAATTCCGGGAGCTTAGCCAACAAGGCATAAACTGTGTGAAGCTGGACCTGGACCAGCCGTTAGATGATATTGCAATAGATACCACAAACGCTGTAACCCACTATCACGTTCCACCTTCACCCCAAGGCCAGCAAGACTCGCGTATCCGCAATTTTTTCACACTGCTTGAACATAGTGGCTTGCCTCAGCGCATTGTTTTAATTAGTACTAGCGGTGTTTACGGTAATACTGATGGCCGTTGGGTTAATGAAAGCTCACCCGTAAACCCGTCTACTGACCGTGCTATTCGGCGCCTGGATGCAGAACAAACCGCGAGTGCCTGGTGCCAGGACAATGCCGTTTCATTGGTGATCTTGCGCGTACCAGGAATCTATGGCCCCGGAAGAACGCCAGAAGCGCGGCTAGCTAATCCGGTTATCAATAAAGCCGAAGCCCCTTACAGTAATCGTATTCACGTCGATGATCTGGTGACGGCATGTGTCAAAGCCGGCACAATTGAAAATCCGTTGCCGATTTATAATGTTGTTGACGATCAGCCCTCTACCATGACCGATTATTTTAACGCTGTCGCTGATCATGCCGGCCTGCCAAGACCACCTGTTATCAGCATGGCAGAAGCACAGCATCGCTTGTCGCCGGCAATGCTTTCTTATCTTGGCGAGTCACGGCGAATAGAAAATGCTGCATTGCGCGATCACCTTGGTGTCGCTTTACGCTTTCCAAACCTAAAAGCAGGCTTGGCCCATTGCTTTAAACGCAACTAATATTAGGGAGCAAATTCTATCAAAGCTCTGCAGCGCTGGTTTTCACAACAAATTCAACGCCAGTATTCGGATATCGCCAGTGGCGAAGCGTTATGGCAGCTATCACTTCTCGGTCTGGCCGCAGGCATAGCGTCCGGCCTTGTCATCGTTGGTTTTCGTTATATTGTTGAAACCAGTCAAGCTGCGTTTCTTAATGGCGACTATGAAAACTACGAATCGCTTGCCTACTGGTTAAGATTTCTTTTGCCACTGGCCGGTGGAATACTTATTGGTTTAATTTTTCATTGGTTTGCGAAAGAGCATCAAGGTGTAGGCATTGTCCACGTTTCCGAGCGTCTGGGTTATCACCAGGGCCGAATGCCGATTCGTAACACACTGCTACAGATGATTGGCGCCGCAATCAGTTTGATTAGCGGTCAGTCTGTCGGACGTGAGGGACCAAGTGTTCATATGGGGGCGGCAACAGGCAGCTTACTGAGCCAATGGATACGCCTGCCAAATAACAGTATGCGCATTATGGTTGGCTGTGGCGTCGCGGCGGCTATCGCTGCCTCGTTCAATACGCCATTAGCAGGCGTCATCTTTGCGATGGAAGTCGTCTTAATGGAATATACGATAGCCAGTTTTACGCCCATTATTTTAGCTGCGGTCAGTGCTACCGTGCTCACTCGCGCTTTCTATGGTGACAGTCCCGCTTTTAGCGTACCCACCATGAGCTTTGAGTCGTCGTGGGAACTCCCTTATGTGTTGATACTTGGGCTGGTCATGGGTGCTATTGCCGCATTGTTTATTCACATCGCTGGCACCGTTTCATCTCGTTACGGACAAAGACCGATACTGACGCGAATGACCATTGCTGGCGCCTTAATGGGTGCCTTAGCGGTATTTGTGCCGCAAATAATGAGTATCGGCTATGACACCGTCAACGCCGCCTTGCTCGGTAACATTGGCCTTGGTTTATTGTTGCTTATTTTGCTGGCAAAGCTCATCGCCTCGGCCATGGCGGTAGGGCTGGGTGTACCAGCCGGCTTTATTGGCCCAACCATGGTCATTGGCGCCACAGCCGGAGGTGCACTGGGTGTCATCGCTGGTCTTATCTTTCCTGGCGAGGTATCTAACAGTGGTTTTTACGCCATGTTGGGCTTGGCAGCAATGATGGCGGCCACCTTTCAAGCACCCTTGTCTGCACTCACCGCGATGGTTGAGCTCACCGCCAACCCGCAAGTCATCTTACCCACCATGTTGGCTGTGGTCAGTTCAGGCATCACATCAAGAGAAATATTTGGTAAGGTTTCAATCGTGCTCACCCTGTTGCAGACACGCGGTCTTGATTATAGAAATAACCCCGTCGCTCAGTCTTTGCGTCGCGTGGGGGTGACCAGTGTGATGGATAGAAGCTTTGTTGAAAGCAAAAACCAGCTTACCGTGACTGAGGCGATGACATTGCTCAATGGTCAGCCGCAATGGGTAGTGGTGCGCGAAGCAGCAGACAAACAATTCTTATTACGCGCCGCTGAGCTTGCCCGTTTTATTGAGCAACATGATCAGGAGCAGATTGAGCTTGAAGAAATTCCCGCGCAGCGTTGGCAGTGGACGTCCATCGAACCGCAAGCAACCTTGCAAGAAGCGCTGGAAACACTGGATAGCTCTCAGGCAGAATCACTGCTTGTGATTCGTCAACGCCCCTTTGCGTCAGATCAAATTTACGGTGTTTTAAACCGTGATACGATCGAAGCCAATTATGCATTACGACCCCGCTATAACAGCGACAATCGACAACAGTAAGGAGTATTGATTATGGAATGGTTAAAAGCCTTTCATATCATATTTATGGTGACCTGGTTTGCGGGCTTGTTCTATCTGCCTCGCTTATTCGTTTACCACGCCGTGGCCGAAGATGAACCCGGCCGGGAACGCTTTAAAGTGATGGAACGTAAACTGCTCGCCATCACCGGCATTGGTATGCTGCTAACATTGATAAGCGGCCTGTGGCTTTTATTTAATGTCTGGTCCTTGTATTCCGCTGATTTGTGGCTTTATTTCAAACTGATATTAGTCGCAGCTTTAATCGGTTTTCATTTTTATTGCGCCAAAATAGTTAAAATATTCAAAAACGATGAAAATGAGCGTGGCCACGTCTTTTATCGCTGGCTCAATGAGGCTCCAGTACTCGCTTTATTTGGTATTGTCATCTTTGTAGTCGTAAAACCATTTTGATAGAAATTCATAATCGTCGCACTAAAACCTGTCAAAAATCCGTCTCGAAAACAGGTTTTTTTAGCGAGTTATGCACAACTGCAGAAATTTGATTTTTTTTCAAGCCCTTTTTGCACGAAAACCACATATTTTTTTATCCACAAACTAAGTCATTGATTTTTATTGTGTTTTTATATCGGTCATTTAGTAACCAATTTGTAACATTGCCTATAAAATAGGGTGTTTTATGCTAACAATGACAAAGTATCCACAAACTTATCCACAGTTTTTGTGGATAACGCTAACGAACAATCACTTAGCGATAAAAACAATCATTTACGTTCGTTTTTGAAGTAATCACTCTAATATTGGCTATGGCATCAAATACCCCGAGTTGTATTCTGCGTGTTGCGGTTGCCTGCCCTCTTTTTCAGTTATTCGACTACTTGCCGCCCGAAAATAGTGACATGTCAGCATTATTCGTTGGTATGAGAGTACAAGTACCATTCGCACGTGGAAAACGCTTTGGCGTCATTGTTGAAAAAGCCGACGACAGCGAGCTGCCGCTAGCAAAGCTAAAGCGCGTACTCAGCTGCACAGCCGATAATCCGCTGTCTGAGGAATTGTTGCGATTATGTCGCTGGTCATCTGACTACTACCATCATCCCCTCGGCGACGTCATCACTACCGCAATGCCAAGCTTATTACGTCGCGATAAACCGGTACCCATGGTTACGCCCAGTGCATGGCAACTCACCCAGAAAGGTCGCGACGCCGATCTAGGAGAGCTCGCGCGCGCCCCAAGACAGCAGGCGGTGGCGACATTATTTCTGCAAGCCGAAGCAGGAATTTTGCAACGAGAACAATTGGCAGACTGTGACTTCAATTGGCAAGCCGCTATCAATCAACTGATAGATAAACAGTGGCTAACACCTTGCAGGCAGCCACTAGCCAACGGCGACATGAAACATATGCAACTGAACGATACACAAGTTCACGCTGTTAACCGCATAGCTGACGGCCTAGACAGTTTTCACTGCACCTTACTTGAGGGGGTAACCGGCAGTGGTAAAACCGAAGTCTATTTCGATGCTATGGCCGCTGTGCTCAAACAAAACAAACAATGCTTATTACTGGTGCCCGAAATTGGTCTGACACCACAACTCAGTCAGCGTTTAGCGTCGCGTTTTCAGCAACGCTTTTTGAGTTACCACTCTGGCTTAAGTGAAGGCGAACGAGCTCGTGCCTGGCAAGACGTCGCCAACGGCGAAGTCAACATCATTGTAGGCACCCGGTCAGCGGTGTTTTTACCGCTTGCTAATGCTGGAATCATTATTATCGACGAAGAGCATGATCTATCTTATAAGCAACAAGACGGCTTTCGCTATCATGCTCGAGACCTTGCCATTCGCCGCGCGCAACAACTTGGCATACCCATAGTACTGGGTTCCGCGACACCGTCTCTGGAATCGAGTGAGAATGCACGCAAGGGGCGTTATCAGCACCTGCATTTACCCAAACGCGGTGGTGGCGCACTACCCCCTTCTGTCGGCCTCATCGACATGCGCCGCCAATCACTTAAAGGGGCGCTATCACCCAAGTTAATTGCCGAAATGACCACCACCCTAGAAAAGGGCGAGCAGGTACTGGTTTTTGTCAATCGTCGCGGTTATGCCCCCGCATTGTTATGTCACGATTGTGGTTGGATCGCCAAATGTCATCGCTGCGATGCCAATATGACATTGCACCAGGCCAAGAACCGTTTAATCTGCCATCACTGTGGCGCACAACGGCGCGCCAGTACGCACTGCGATGACTGCGACAGTGAAGACATTCAAACCGCCGGTTTTGGTACAGAACAAGTTGAAGAAACATTAAAAAAACTCTTCCCTTATCAAAATATTGTCCGCATCGACCGTGATACGACTGCCAACAAAGGCAGCATAGATAAATTGCTGCACCAAATCGAAGAAGGGCGTGGTGATATTCTGGTGGGCACACAAATGATCGCTAAGGGGCACCATCTACCCAATGTCACACTCGCAGCGATCCTTAACGCTGATCAAGGTTTGTTTGCCGCAGACTTTCGTGCGTTAGAACACTTGGCACAACTCATCGTACAAGTCATCGGCCGCGCAGGTCGCGGCAGTAAACCGGGCAAAGTATTTATTCAAACGCACCACCCCGATCACGGTTTATTGCAAACACTGATCAACGATGGTTACCAAAGTTTTAGCGATACGCTCATTACAGAAAGACAGCAAACAGAACTGCCACCGTTTAGCTTTCAGGCTTTATTAAGAGCCGAAGCAACAAACGAAGCGCTACCAATCCAGTTTTTAGATTCGGCAAAAGCATTTGCTCAACACCTTGCACCGCAAGCTCAGATTCATATTCTAGGTCCCATTCCTGCTCCTATGGCAAAACGCGCTGGCAGGTTTAGAGCACAATTACTCATTCAAGCCAAAGAGCGACGAACATTACACCAACTGCTTTACGGGTGGGTAAGACAACTCGGTGAACTACCACTTGCCAAAAAAGTCCGTTGGTCGATTGATGTTGATCCGATGGATATGAATTAGGCTAGCCTCCGATTACGCTGTATTCAGTCGTAGCCCGAATGGAACATAGTGGAATCCGGGGACTAAAACCTTTCGCCTCGCCCTGCGGGCTTTAGACGAGTGACTTTTTTTTCGCCATATTCTGAGCAAGATCCAGCTAGGAATTAAATTAAAGTGTGGCTCTCAATTTGTGCCGTGAGTAACATGCGAGCAGCATGTTACGAGGAAATGGCCTTGGGCCACTCCCAATCAGCTGCCCTATGGGTTCCCTCGCAAGCACTTGAAATAAACGGCGCTGCGGAACTCGCCAAGCTCCGCATGGCTCAAACAGTCCTCGCGCTATTCGTTTATTTCAAGCACTCGCTCGGCAGCTGATCAAGTCGCGGTTATTAGTGTCGGAGCTTCATTCAGACTAAAATGATTGAATAAATGGTACAGGACTAATGGCTATGCAAGGTGGTGTCCTGTATGTAGCACGGATGAAATGTAATGGAATCCGGGAGATAGTGTTAAAGTGTTAAAAAGCCCCTGGATTTCGTTTCACTCCATCCAGGCTACCGCTGATGGCTACGCAAGATGGTTTTCCAGTGTGTAGCCTGGATGGAGCTTGCGGAATCCGGGGGAGCTTTTCACATGATCTCTAGGAATCACTGCATGTCGTTATTTCCACCCCGGACTTCGCTAAAGCACTTCCTTCGGTCGCGCTGCGCTCCCTCCGGGCTACATTTGGTGATGAGTTAAGTTTATAGTCAGCGAGCATAAATCATACTGAAAGAATAAAAAGATAGCTCAGTGAGGCAAAGGGTGAAACGTCAAATTAGTGGATTAATCATAACAAGCGCCGTGCTATTAGCGATGATGGGTTTGACTATGCAAGCGCAGGCGGATCAAGCAAGTCAAAAAGTCGCCAGCGTAGAAACTCCTAAGCTTAACGATAGAGAGGTTAAACGAATTTGTATTTTCATAAAAAACGGAAAAATTCCTACAGTCTTAAAGTTTTTAGAAAGAATTGGCCCTTATAAAATAAGTGACGTTTACCTCGAACTCAACTGCAAAATCGGAAAATCAGAGAGAGACTCAAGCCTTTTTCATCTTATCTTACAAGCATCAGGACTTGGAAACCTCATTGCAGGGAGAAGAATTTTAAACGGTCTTAGAATCGAAAAAGCCGATCCAACTCTAGCTAAAGACATTCTTGAGAGAAAAATTGCCTATCGTGGAGAGTTTTTAAATGCGAGAGAAATTCTCTATCGTATCTGGAATAGGGCAAAAAGCAATGGAAACCTATCTAAGAATAGTGAAAAGATTTTAATACAATTTGAGAAGTTTTTTGATAAGGCTGGCGTCGAAATTACCGTTCCCGGCCTTGAAAAACCGCACTATTAGTTTGTAGCCTGGATGCAGCGCAGCGAAATCCAGGGGCTTTTTCACACCATCTCCCGGAATCCAGGAAACGCTACACGTCATTGTTCCCACCCCGGACTACGCTGCGCTCCCTCCGGGCTACATTTGCTTTTTAGCGCGACTTTATCAGTCGCCTCTATTTATAGCTTCAAACATGAAATAAGCGAGGACTGTCTGAGCCATGGGAAGCATGGCGAGTTCCGCAGCGCATGTTTTAAGCTGAAAATAGAGGGAACCCGTAGGGCGGCTGATCAGGAGCAGTGGTTTTGGTGACTTTTTACACAAAAAGTAGGTCGCGCAAGCTTCCGCAGGAAGCGGCGAAAAGAAGTGATATGGAAAATCAGATTCCCGCTTTCGCGCACTGCTGTCCGGAATAAATCATGTTAAGGCAAGAGAGTGTTGAGAGGAGAG